>JACPPC010000018.1 GCA_016191225.1 Gemmatimonadota bacterium
AGCGGCCGCCGCCGCGGCGTACGTCTGGTAGTCGCCGAAGTAGGTCTCCTGCGCGGTGGCGAGGTTGCGGAGGTCCGACTTCATCGCGCTGATGTACGCCTTCTCCTTCGTGTTGGCGAACTTCGGAATCGCGATCGCGGCGAGGATGCCGATGATCACGACGACGATGAGCAGCTCGATGAGCGTGAAGCCCTTCTTTGCCGTCGACATGGAGTGACTCCGTAGGTGGGGTGAGATCGCGGTGCAGGCAGGTCGTCCTGGCCGGGTCAGTACAGGGCAATGCTCGGACCAGACGACCGGCGGCGGGCCAAGTCACCATCCAGCAACGGACTAGGCCGCCTCCCTGTCGACTGCTGCGCCCGTGCCGCAGGGCGACTTGCGCGCCCGGATTGCAGGTTGCGAGACCGGCGCGTCGGTGCCGGACCACCGGGTCGGTCAGATTGTCCGGCGTTCATGCTTCGACTCCGAATCGGGCCAGCTTGCGGTGCAGCGTCGATGGGTCGATCCCGAGGACCTCGGCGGCCCGGGTCTTGTTGCCCCCCTCGCTCGAGAGGACCCACAGGATGTAGGCGCGCTCGATCGTCTCGAGCGTGGGGTTGGCCGCCGGCTCCGGTCCCACGAGGGGCTCGCTGCGCCGCTCGGTCACGCGCTCGGGGAGGGCCTCGGCCTCGATCACCGGCCCGGGCGAGAGGAGGACCGCGCGCTCGAGCGCGTGCTGCAGTTCGCGCACGTTGCCCGGCCAGCTGTACGCCTCGAGGGCGTCGCGGGCCGCCTGGCTCAGCGACTTCGGCCCCTCGCCCCGCTCCCGCGCCCGCTGCGCAAGGAAGAAGTCGACGAGCAGCGGGATGTCCTCCTGTCGCTGGCGAAGGGGGGGAAGGTAGAGGGCGATCACGTTCAGCCGGTAGAAGAGGTCACTGCGGAACCGGCCGTGCTTCATCTCCTGCTCGAGGTCGCGATTCGTGGCGGCGACGAGCCGGACGTCGATCGGCTCGGCCTCGGTGGCGCCGACGGGAATCACCTCGCGGTGCTGCAGCACGCGGAGGAGCTTCACCTGCGTCTGAGGCGTGGTCTCGCCGATCTCGTCGAGGAAGAAGGTCCCGCCAGCGGCGGCGGCGAAGAGTCCGTCCTTGTCCCTGGTCGCGCCGGTGAAGGAGCCCTTCACGTGGCCGAACAGCTCGCTCTCCAGCAGCCCCTCGGGAAGGGCACCGCAGTTGATCGACAGGAACGGCGCCGTCGCGCGCGCCGACAGCTGGTGGATGTGCCGCGCGATCACTTCCTTTCCCGTCCCGGACTCGCCGGTGATCAGCACCGTCGACTCGGTGGGGGCGACCGTCTCGGCGACGCGCAGCACGTCGAGCCACGGCTTGCTCCGCCCGACGGGGCGCTCGGGGGCGGCGCCGCTGCGCGCGACCTGCTGGCGCAGCACCCGGTTCTCGACGCGCAGCTGCCGGTGCTCGGCGGCGCGGCGGAGGATCGAGACGAGCTCGTCGTTCGCGAACGGCTTCTTGAGGTAGTGGAAGGCACCGAGGTTCACGGCATCGATGGCGCTCTGCAGGTTCGCCTCGGCAGTCATCAGCACCACCGGCAGTTCGGGGTCGCGCTCCCGCACGGCGGCGAGGATCTGGCTGCCGGAGAGTCCCGGCATCCGGATGTCGGTGAGCACGATGTCGGGCCGCTCGCTCTCGAGCAGGGAGAACCCGGCCTTGCCGCCGAGGGCGATGACCGGCCGGAAGCCCTCGTCCTTGAGCAGGATGCGCAGCGACTCGAGGATGCCGCCCTCATCGTCGATGATCAGGACCGACGGCGGCTGCCGTTCTGCGGGCGTGGTGGTCACCGAGGATCTCCGGGGTCGGGCTGCGCCAGGGGAAGATAGAGGTCGAAGCGTGTCCCGGCGCCATCGGAGCGGTAGTGCACCTGCCCGCGGTGCGCCTCCACGGCACGGTGCACGATCGGGAGGCCGAGCCCGGTCCCGCCGAGGCGGGCGGTGAGGAAGGGCTCGAAGATCCGCTCGCGCACCGCGTCGGGGAGTCCGGGGCCGTTGTCGGCGACGCGCAGCAGCGCGTGGTCGGCGCGCAGCGGCACGTCGGCGGGGAGGTGCCCGGCATCGACCCGGCCGAGCTCGACGACGACGCGCCCCCCCGGCGGCACCGCCTGCACGGCGTTGAGGGTGAGGTTGAAGAGGGCGCGGTGCAGCAGGTCCTCGTCGGCCTCGATCACGAGCGGGGCCTCGGGGGCGGAGACCTCGACGGTGACGCCGGCGGCGCGGTCGGGGTGGCCCGCGGCGAGCTCGGCGGCATGCCGCGCGACGGCGGTGGCGTCGACGGTGGCGAAGCGCGTCGCCCGGACGCGGGTGAAGTCGAGGAACTCGCTGAGGATGCGGGCGAGGCGGTCCGACTCGCGGGTGATGAGGCCGGCGAGGGTGCGCTCGTCGTCGTCGGTGGTGCGACGGCGGGCGAGCTGTTCCACGGCGCTGCGGATGACGGCGAGCGGGTTCTTGATCTCGTGGGCAAGGGAGGCGCCGAGGGTGGTGACGGCCTCGAGGCGCTGGGTGCGGAGTTGCAGCCCCTCCATTCGCTTCTGGTCGGAGATGTCCTGGAAGATCGCGGTGGCCCGCACGTCGCTTGGCTCGTCGGCGCCCTCGGAGAAGGTGGTGGTGACGCCGACGAGAACGGGGTAGCCGTCGCGCGTCACGACGCCTTCGGCGCGGGTGACGCGGACCCGCGAGCGGGCGGTGCGCTGGAGCACCTCGGCGAGGACCGGCGCGCAGTCGGCGAGGGTGCCGAGGACGGGGAGCCCCAAGCGGTCGTCGAGGGAGACGCCGAGGAGCCGGCTGGCGGCGGGATTGACGTAGAGGAGGAGTCCCCGCTCGTCGACCGTGAGGATGCCGCTCTCGATCGTGCGGAGGATCTCGGCCGCCTGCATGCGCACCGTGTTGAGCTCGACGGCGAGCTCCCGCGTGCCGAGGCCGGCGCGGCGGAGCCGCTCGGCGATCAGCGCCGAGCCGACCGCGACGACGGCGAAGACGGCGAGCTGGAGGACGACGCCGCGCTGCTCGAGCAACTCGACCTTCACGATCGCGTCGGCGACGTAGAGCACGTTGCCGAGGATCGCGATCAGGAAGCCGCCGCCGAGGGGGAGGATCAGCGCCGAGACGGCGATGACGAGGACGTAGAGCGCCGCGAAGGTCGACGACGGGCCGCCGGTGACGTGGACGACGGCGGTCACGAGCACGAGGTCGACGACGCACTGCAGGTACATGAAGGTGCGCCGCAGCGGCCGCTGCCGGATTTCCGACCAGAGGGCGGACGCCACGGTGAAGACCATCGCGCCGGCGAAGGTGAGCGACGCGATGAGGGTGTTCTCGCGCGAGGCCTGGAGCCAGGCGAAGACGGCGGCGAGGAAGATCGCGAACGCCAGCGACAGGCGGCCGACGTAGATCCAGCGGACGATGCGGCGCGGCTCGATCAGCTCCAGCGCCGACGGGTCGGGGCGGGGCGAGGGGACGGCGGGCGGCGCGGGAGGGGCCGGGGGCACGACCGCAAGATGCCGGGCGGCGTGGCCGCCATCAACAGTGACAGCGGGAGGTATACTTCACCGCACGGCCATGGTCGCATTCACCGGTGTCGCACTCGCGGAGCCGTTCACGGCGGGGGGGACGACGCTCCGCCTGGGATTCGTGCTGCTGCTGGTCGCGGCGAACGCGTTCTTTGTGGCGGCGGAATTCTCGCTCGTCGCGGCGCGCCGGAGCCGGATCGCTCAGCTGGCGCAGGGGGGCGACCGGCGCGCCAGGACCGCGATGCTCCTGCTCGGTGACATCGACCGCTACATCTCCGGCACGCAGCTGGGGATCACGGTCGCCTCGCTCGGACTGGGGTGGATCGGCGAGCCGGCGATCGCCACGCTCATCGACGCGGGCCTCCGACGGTTCGGCCTGCACGCCCCGCCGGGGGCGGTTCACACGCTGGCGGCGGTCGCGACCGGGCTGTTCGTGATCACCTACCTGCACCTCGTGCTCGGCGAGGTGGTGCCCAAGGCCCTCGCGCTGCGCGCGCCGGAGACGCTGCTCCGGTGGTTGGGCGGTCCCCTGTTCGTGTTCAGCCGCATCACGGCGCCGGCGGTGTGGCTGATCGACCGGTCGTCGGGGCTGCTGCTGCGGCTGATGGGCATGGGTCGCGCCCCCGCCCAGCACGTGCACTCGACCGAGGAACTCCGCCTGCTGGTGATGCAGGCGCGGGCGCACGGCACGCTCGACGAGAGCGACAGCGCGATGCTGGCGGGCGTCTTCGACTTTCACGAGAAGAAGGCCCGCGACGTGATGCGGCCGCGCACGGCGGTGGTCGGAATCCCGCTCGAGGCCACGCAGGAGGAGGTCTGGAACCTCGTGCGGACGGAGCGCTACTCGCGCTACCCGGTGTACCGGGAGACGCTGGACGACGTGGTGGGAGTGCTCCTGGCCAAGGACCTCTTCCTGCGCGAGCCCGGGAGCGCGTTCGACCTGCTGGCGATGATTCGGGAGCCGCTGTTCGTTCCCGAGACACGCGGAGCCGAGCGCGTGCTCGACGACTTGCGGCGGACGCGGGCGCACCTCGCGGTGGTGATCGACGAGTACGGCGGCACCGCGGGGATCCTGACGATGGAAGACCTGATCGAGGAGGTGGTGGGCGACATCGCGGACGAGTACGACGCGGCGGCGCGCGTGGCCCTCGAGACGGATGGCGTCCTGGAGCTGGCGGGATCGCTGTCGCTGGTGGACGTGCGGTCGGACTACCGGGTGTCGATTCCCGAGGGGGAGTGGAGCACGATCGGGGGTTACGTGCTCTCGACCCTGGGGCGGCTGCCGCACGTCGGCGACCGGGCCCCTACCCCGGCGGCGAACTCGAAGTGGTGGCGATGGACGGGCGTCGCGTGGCCGCGCTGCGCGTGCACCGGGCGCGGGCGGGAGCGGCCGCGTGAGCCGGCGCAGGGGCGGGCGCATGCGTGGCCGCCGGGACGGTTGCGCGGGACCTCGGCAGCGGCTGGCCGCGGCGGGGTGCTAGGGCATGCATCGCGCCCCCGGGGAGCGGGCGGGCACCGCGTTGCGGGTGAACGCCCACGTGGCGATCCCGCGCGCCGAGCTCTCCGTGCGGGCGTCGCGGGCGGGGGGCCCGGGGGGGCAGCACGTGAACACGAGCTCCACGCGCGTGGAAGTGACCTGGCAGCCGGCGACCTCGGCGGCGCTGGGCGATGCCCAGCGCGCGCGGGTGCTCGGACGCCTCGCCGCGAAGCTCGACGGCGACGGGATGCTGCGCGTGGTCAGCGCCGAAACGCGCAGCCAGCTGCAGAACCGGTTGCGGGCCGAGGCGCGGCTGGCGGACCTGGTGCGTGCGGCGCTGGTCGTGCCACGGGCGCGCGTGGCGACCAGGCCCACCCGGTCGAGCAGGGAGCGGCGCCTCGAGGAGAAGAAGCAGCACGCGCGGCGGAAGCGAGACCGTCGCTTTCGCGGCGACGACTGAGGCTACGCCCCGCCGTGGTGCTCGCGCCGGAGCTTGTCGAGCCCCTCGCGCGCGAAGGCGGCGGCGGGCGACCCGGGAAAGCGGTCGACGATCATCCGCAGCTCGACGAGCGCCTTGCCCCGGTCGTCGAGCGCGCCGAGGTAGAGGTCCACGAGGCGCTGCGACGCATAGAGCACGCGGGCCGGCGGCGCGCCGGGCACCCTGCGGATCAGCCGGAGCAGGTCGGCGGCGCGCGCCGGCTGTCGCTTGTGCGCGAGGTAGAGGTCGGCGGCCCGTGCCAGCAGATCGATGTCGTTCGGGGCGGAGCGGAGTTCCGCCTCGTAGGCCAGGAGCGCCTCGTCCACCTGCCCGCGGGCCGCGATCGCCTCGATGTGCGAGTACGTGCGCTGGTAGGGGGTCGTCCCGCCGTCCGGGAGGGTGAACCGGGCCAGGCCGAACGCACCACCCCTTGCGAGGCGCATGGCTGCCCAGCCGACCCCGCCGGCCAGGCCGAGGCCGCCAATGACGATGACGGGCCATTGCAGGGAGTCCGGCACCTCGAGCAGGTTCGCGAGGAGCGCCGAAACGAACATGAACACGGGCGCCAGGCCGAGGAACGCGAACAGCGCGACATTCACGACCGTACGTTCGTCGCCGAAGCGATCGGCGAACGCGGACCGGTAGCCGCGGGACTTCGGCGGCGCGAGCGAGAGGGGCGAGGGCGGCGGCACGGTGAACGCCGGCGGGTCGGCGGGTTCGCTCGTGGGGTCGTCGGGGGTCGGCGTCACGGCCCCAAAGAGTCGCGCCGCCGCGGGGCGCGCGCAATCGCCGGAGGGGCCGACCGGCGTGCCGGCGCGAGGGGAACCTTCCCTGTGCGTCGCCGTGTACACAGCTTGTGTGCGTTCCCGATACCGAGGCCAGACTCCATGATCGCCGCTGACCGTCCGTTTCCCCGCTCCGTGCGCCTCCGGCGCGCGGCCTCCCTTGCCGTGCTGGCCGTCGCCGCCGGGTGCATCTCGGCCCGGCGCGCCGGCGACGAGGTCGTGACCACGGTGCGGCTGGCGCAGGTCGTCTTCGAGTACCGTTCGTGCAGCAAGTCCAAGGACACCCTCACCTGCACCCTCATGGTCGCGAACGAGGGCGCCGACGCCAAGCTCTACCTGCAGCGCAAGGACGTGCGGGCGGTGGCCGACGGGATCGAACTGCCGCTGGCACAGCTCCGCTTCGGCGGCGTGATGCAGAACGAGGTGAACGCCGTGCTCCAGAACGGCGTGCCGATGCGGCTCGAGGCGGACTTCGCGAACGCCAAGTCGCTCGAGGGGCGGTTGCGCGTGCTCGAGCTCAGCGTCTCGCTGTTCGACAAGGACACCCGCGGCGACTGGACGGCGTCGCTGCTGGGCGACGACATCACGCGTCCGGTGCGCTTCCGGAACGTGAAAATCGACTGAGCCGTGCCCGCCGCTAGGGTTCGAGCCCGAATGGGTCGCCCGGCGGCGGGGCCAGGGGGCGGGTGAGGGGCGGGAGTTCGCGGCGCTCCTGCCAGCGGGCGATGTCGGCGGCGATCGCCTGCCAGTGCGCGGCCGTGCCGCCGCGGTCGGCGCCGACGCCGGCCGCCCTGGCCCGCGACTCGGCCACCGTGCGCATGGTGCCGAGCTTGTAGTCGGCGATCGCGCGCACGCCGCTGCCGGCGTTCAGGTCCGCGGCGAGGGTGAGGACCCGCTCCATCACGGTGCGCTGGGTGACGCGCTGGAGCTGCACGAACTTGCGCGGGCCGGCGGGCGCGGGGGCGTTCCAGGTGGCGTCCACCAGGTTGTCGATCACCTCCGGCAGCGACAGCTGGGTCGCGTCGCGCGCCGACTGTTGCGCGAGCCGTCCGGCGCGCCACGACTGCAGCGCCCCGTCGACGACCATCTGGGCGAGGGTGCGGGCCGCCCCGAACTCGTCGAAGGCGGGAAAGGTGCGCGAGCGGAAGAGCTCGACGCTGCCCTCGTACCCGAAGGGGCGCGGCCCGAGGAGGGTGACGACCGAGTCGGGAATGGCGAGCTCCGCCGGAGCGAGGGCGCCGATGAGGAGGGCGAGGGCGGCCCGCTGCCGGGCCGCGGGCACCGGGCGCGTGGCCTGCTGGCCATCGCCGGAGATCGCGTGGTGATACTCCATCCCGCCCACCGCCTTGCTCACGCCATTGAGCGCGAAGCGGTGCATGAAGTACACCGGCGCGAAGCGCTCCTGCAGGGTCGCCACGGGCTCGCCGGCGCGGATGTTGCGAAGCCCGAACTGCCGCATCGCCACGCGCCGCACGTCCGCCTGGTGCTTCAGGAACTCCTCGGGCGTCGCGGCGTCGTCCCACAGCGAGACGCGTGGGTCGCTGGCGAACTCGGGGCGCGCATCGGCGTCGGACAGGAAGAGGTAACCGTTCCGCAGCCCCTCGGCCATGATCGCGCGCAGCGAGTCGGCCTCCGTCGCCGGCGGAAAGGCGCCGTACCCCCAGTGGATCGACCAGACGTCGAAGGCACCCGGGCCGGTCGCGTAGGCCCGGGCGATGTCGATGCGCCCCTGGGCGTCGAGCCGGACGCGCGGCGGCGGGTAGTCCATGACCGACATGCGCTCGTTGGTGCTGGCGATGTAGTTGTGGGCGAGGCCGAGGGTGTGGCCGATCTCGTGCGCGGTCACCTGGCGCACGCGCGCGAGGACGAAGGCGGTGTCGGCGGCCGCGGCGTCGGCGCCCATCAGGCCGGCGTACAGGTTGTAGTCGGTGCGGGCGCGGTGCGAGTCCATGCGCGCCATCGCCTTGACGATCTCGCCGGTGCGCGGGTCGCCCACGCTGCCGCCGATCGACCAGCCACGCTCGTTGCGGTTGACCCACTGCACCACGTTGTAGCGGGCGTCCATCGGGTCGACGCCCTCGGGGAGCAGCTCCACCCGGAAGCCGCCGACGAGCCCGGCGCGATCGAAGGCCTCGACCCAGAACCGGGCCCCTTCGAGCGACGCCGTGCGCACGGGCTCGGGAATGCCGCGGTCCACGTAGTAGGTGATCGGCTTCCGGAGGGGCGACCGCGTGTCGTTGGGGTTCACCCGCTCGAGGCGGTGCTTGGAAATCCAGGTGACGTCGAGCCCCTGCTGCAGGGGGCGCGCGTAGTCCTTGAACCGGACGCCGAAGAAGCCGACGCGCGGATCGGCCTCGCGCGGGCGAAAGCCGTCGTCGGGGAGGCGCACGAACGAGTGGTGCACCCGGAGCGCGACGGCGCGGCCGTCGGGGGCCACCTGCGAGACGATGTTCCCCGGACGTCCCTGCGCCACGAAGGCGAGCGACACGTCGATCTCGGTGTTGTCGGGGAAGGCGCGCGTGCTGGCCTTGTACACCCCCGACCGGTCGCGCGCGACCAGGTAGGCCCCCTCGTTCGCCTGCTGCAGCGCGCCGGCGATGTCGAGCCAGTCACGGAGGGCGAAGTCGGTGGCGTCCACGAGCAGTCGCCCTCCCTCCTCCGCCACGAGCGGGAGCGCCGCGACCACGCTCGGCGGGAAGCTCTCGCGCACCGTGCGGGCATGGTCGCCGGTGCCGCTGGAGCGGTACTTGGTGTTCTCGTACACGAGCAGCACGCGGTCGGCGAGGCGCTCGAAGCGGGCGAGGTTGTCCATCTGGCCGCCGCCGCGGTCGATGCCGACGGGATTCGAGCCGAGTCCGGTGGCCTGGTTCACGAAGTGCAGCAGGCGCAGCGAGTCGCGGGGGATCTCGAGGTAGACCTTTCCTGTCTTGTCGTCGAGGTACACCGACAGGAAGCCGTCGCGCTTCTCGAAGCCCGCAGTGCGGGTCGCGATCGAGCCGGCGGGAGCCGCGGGGGCGCCGGGCTGCTGGGCGGACAGGGGGAGCGCGAGCGGCAGGACGGCCACGGCGAGTGCGGCGCGGGCGATGCGGGAGCAGTGGCTCATGTCGGGTTGGGGGTGTCCGCCGGTGGCGGCCGGTTGGCGTCGCGGCCCGCGCCGGAGGGCGCGTGACCGTAATCAGCTGACGAGCGGGACGTTCTGCGGGGTCATGGTGCGCTTCCGGGCCCGCTTCTGCGTGTACATGGTGGCGTCGGCGCGCTCGATCGCCGCGGTGAGGGCGTCGCCGTTGGCGTAGCTCTCGGCACCGAGCGAAATCTGCAGGATCACCTTGTCGGCGCCGTGCGCGGCGTCCATCGGCAGCGGCGGCGCGTTGTCCATGAGCGCGGAGAGGCGCCCCTGCACCCCGTCCACCGTGGCGCCGGGGAGAATGAGCAGGAATTCGTCGCCGCCCCAGCGGTAGAGCCGGTCGAGGGGGCGGATGTGCTCGCGCAGCACGCGGGCGAAGTAGGTCAGCAGCTCGTCGCCCACGCCATGGCCATAGTGGTCGTTGACCCACTTGAGGTTGTCCATGTCGAGCATCACGGCGGTGCCGAAGGTGGACTTGGCCACCTCGAGGCCGATGCCGTCGGCGAAGGCGCGGCGGTTGAGGCACCCGGTGAGGGTGTCGTAGAGCGCCATGCGGCGCAGCGAGTCGTTCGTCACCGACAACTCGGCCCGGGCGTCGTCCACCTCGCGCCGCGCGTCCTCGAGCTGGATCACCAGCATGCCGAAGCCAAGCAGCATGAGCAGGAGCAGGTCGAGGTAGGTGTGGTAGACGGTGAGCCACTCCCAGAAGCTGCCGGCCGCCTCGCCGCCCTGCATGCGCAGGGCCACGCCCGACAGCGCCCAGACCACGGCGAGGGCCAGGAAGGCGCTGGCCGTCATGGCAGTGCCCACGCCGGACCGGGAGGGCGGCAGTGTGCCGAGGCGCCAGGCGCAGAGGCCGTAGGCCACGACCGCCACCGGGACCTGCCACAGCATGATGCCGTCGAGCCCGCCGCCGAACAGCACGGCCGCCGCGGCCCAGACGGCCGCCAGCGTGGCGACGATGCGGAAGTAGACGACGTGGTTGAGGCCGCGGGTGTAGATCGTGGTCCCCGCGAGGATCAGCGCGAGGAAGAGCAGCCGGCCGAAGACGTGCAGCAGGAAAAGCGATCGGACGATCGGCGAGTCGGGGCCACCGGTGTCGGCGATCAGGTCCGGCGGCGCCATCCGGTAGAAGGTCTCGACGAGCAGCGCGGCGACCGCGGCGCAGAGCGCGCCCCACCCCTCGCCCCAGGTGCTGAAGTAGGTGCGGCGCGGGCCGTGCCGGCGCATCACGACGAACAGCGCGACGAGCAGCGCCGTGGCCCCGAGTTGGGTCCACAGCCCGATCAGCTGGATCAGGGCGCGCGCATGCTCGGCCGTCATCGTCCGATAAGGTCGGCTGCGCGAGCGAGGGACCGCAAGAGCGGGGGCCGGTTCGGGCCTCGCGACCCCCCTATATTTCGCGGGTGCCGACTTCCCCGCCCCCGTCCGCGCCGCCGCCGCGGAGCGTCGCCCGGGCGACGAGCATGCTGGGGCGGACCCTGCGTCGCCGGTGCCCCAACTGCGGCCGGGCGACCGCCTTCGCCGGGTGGTTCACGCTGGCGCCGGCCTGTACGGCCTGCGGGATGCGCCTGCACCACGGCCCGCACGATCACTTCGTGGGAACGACCCTGGTGAACTTCCTGGTGGCCGAGGTGACCTGGGCGGTCGGGTTCGTGGTGTACCTCGTGGCGGCCTGGCCCAACGTGGACTGGGATGACGTCACGTACGTCAGCGCCGGTTTCATGGTCGTACTGCCGCTCGCGCTCTACCCGCTGACCCGGCTGACCTGGCTCGCCGTGGACCTCTTCCTGCGGCCGCACGGCGAGGGCGAGCGACCGCCCGAAGACGCCAGCAAGCTGACCTGACCGATCGCGGCGTGGCGTCACCGTCCCGGTCGATCGCGGCGTGACCCTCGCCGAACGCTGGGCGGCAGCCGAGCCCTTCCCGTCGTGGTGCGCCCGCACCGTGAAGTACCACGACCTGTGGACGTCGCTCCGGGCGCGCGCCGCCGTCGCGCCGGGACTTCAGGACCGGGCGAGGGCGCTCGCGCACCGCTGGCGGCTGCTGGTGCTCACGGAGGACTGGTGCGGCGATGCGGTGAACACGCTGCCGACCCTCGCGCGGCTCGCCGACCTCGTTCCCGAGCGGCTCGAACTGCGATGCCTCGCACGCGACCGGAACCTCGACCTGATGGACGAGCACCTGACGAGCGGGGCGCGGTCGATCCCGAAGGTGCTGGGGATCGACGCCCACTGGACGGTGCGCGCGACGTGGGGGCCGCGCCCCGCCGAGCTGCAGGCGTGGGTCTACGGCGAGGGGCGCAGGTTGGTGAAGGAGGAGCGCTACAAGCACGTGCGCGGCTGGTACGCCCGCGACCGCGGCACCAGCACGGTGGGCGAATTGCTCACGGCGCTGGAAACGGCGGCGCCCGCCGCATAACCTGCGGCATCCCAGTCACGGCGGCGATCGTGTCGTTCTTTCCCAGCGGTGAGCATTCGGCCGGCGATCCCGGCGACGAGCTTGGCGGTCCCGAACTCGACGCCGACTTTCCGCTCGGCGACGGGACGGCGGAGATGGAGGCCGAGGTCACCTGTCCCTACTGCCTCGAGCCCGTCAGCCTCGCCCTCGACCCGGGGAGTGGCGCTCAGCAGGAGTATGTGGAGGACTGTCCGGTCTGCTGCCGGCCGTGGAACGTGCACGTCTCCTACGACGACGGGGGGCGGGCCGACGTCTGGCTCGACGCGGCGGACGAGGGGGACGGCGAATGAGCCCGCGGGGCGGCACGCATGACGACGACGAAGACGCCGACGAACGGGCCGGGCGCGTCCGCCTCGACAAGTGGCTGTGGGCGGCGCGGTTCTACAAGACGCGGGCGCTGGCGGCCGAGGCGATCGACGGCGGCAAGGTGGAGGTCGGCGGCGAGCGGGCCAAGCGGTCGCGGTTGATCGCGGCCGGCGACCGGGTGGCTGTGCGCCATGGCGCCTTCGAGACGACACTCGTGGTGCGCGGCGCGTCGATCCGCCGCGGCTCGGCGACGGTCGCGGCCGAACTCTACGAGGAGACGGCGGAGAGCAAGGCGGCGCGCGAGCGAATCCAGCTGCAGATGAAGCTGGCGCGGGTGACGTACGACTTTGCGGAGGGAAAGCCCGACAAGAAGCAGCGGCGGGAGATCGACAAGTGGAAGGGGAAGCAGTAGCGGAGCGTGGCGGTGATGCACTCCATGCGTCCGTATCCTTCTCACGCTGCGCGAGCACGAAAGGAACAGAGCGAAGACTCACTTTGACTCCATCCCGGCGCTGGCGTCCCTGCGGGCAGCTCCTCCCTCCTTCCCGTCGAGCGAGTGCCGCACCGAGGAGTGCTGGACGATGCCGACGCTGGCCGGGCACCGTCCCAAGCATTCCGGCAGGTTTCGCCATCAGTCGTCTAGTGATGGCTCTTGGTCCAGAAGAGGATGACTCCGCAGGCGGAATTGCCGGGCCAGAACCGCGCCGGAATCTCGCTTGCAGCGTAGACCTCGACCGCCTCAAAATTGCTCGAGGAGTAGTGCCGGTTGATCTGCTCAAGTGTCACGATCATTCCGTCAACGAAAAGCGCTGGCTCACAGGCGCCGCCCATCCCTCGTGGGCCGCGCGTTGAGACGACGAACAAGTCTTGCATTCCCGATGATCCCACCAGTACTTGCAAACCCGGCATTCCCCGCAGCAGATCCAACGGCCTGTGCGTCCCTCGGCGTGCGATCTCCGCCGCATCCAAGAATGTGCCAATGCCGCGCTTACGCCTTTCCTCGAATCCACGCGTGAAGTCGAGTGAAGCGCGTTCGCCCGGTACGAGCAGCGTCGCGAGGTCTTGTGGGATCGGCTGCAATCGGACGATGATGTCGAACGTGTCTCTCGTGTTCGCGCGGACCTCGGCAATCACGCCGCCGAAGTAGCCGATGCGCCGAGCGATGAGCCGGTACGCGCCAACATGTGGGAGCGAGACCGCAAAATCGCCCAAGGAGTCTGACCGAGTCGTGCGTGGCTGGTATCCCTCGGAGGAAAGAACAACCTCGGCGCCAGCGATGCCACGACCATCTACCAAATCGCTCACGCGACCTCGCAGCGCCTGTGCATGCAGCACCGAGGCAGATGCGACCATGGCGATCGCGGAGGCGATTGCGGCTCCGCGCAAGAGCTGGCCGGTCGACGAAACGCCGCTATCGCACCGCTCTGCGTCGTGCTCGGCTTTGACGACCGGATTGCTTGCGAGCCGCAGCAGTCGGTCACGAAGCACATGACGCGACTCGACTTCCTGCGCCTGCCTGGCCCCGATTCCAAGTAGGCGAGTACAGCATCGACCGAAAGCGATGCTCGACTCGAAACCATAACGAGACGCGGACGCAGTCATGCTCAGGTTTCCCACTGATTGCAGGTCGAGTACACCGGCGACTCGACCCACCCGCTGCAGGACAGCCGGGGGCGCCAACTCAGCGCGTTGGCACCAGCGCTGCCATGCTCGCGATCGCGTATCCTCGGTGGCGTTGGACCTGGGGGGCCGTCGCCCCGAGGCCCGGTCGCTACTTCCAGCGACCCAAAGGAATGCCGAGAGCCGGATGTCCTCTGGAAGAGCACGGAACTGATCCGCAAGCGCTCGCAGCAGTGTTGAGCCCAGCAACAACCGCCCCATTCCCAGCACCGACTCTCGGGCAAGCGCGCAGCCGAGTGGCGAGGTCGCACTCACGAAGTCGATTGGCGACTTCTCCGCGCACTCGAGGACGCGATCAATCTCATCGATGCGCGATCGCACGAGAGCCACAAGGTGCACTTCCCGCTTCGCCTCAAGCGCGCCAAGACGCTCGAGGTTCCCGAGGTGGACTCGCCCCAGCTTGAGTATTGCAACGGAGTGATCAGCCCTCACCAGCTCGCGCCTGCCCTGCATTCCATGACCAGCCTCCAACTCATAGGCTCCGGGCCAGTCGCCATGGCGCCTTGCTGCCGGGTTTCGTAAGAGGCCATCCACTTCCTGTGGCGCCGTCGAAACAACTTCCGACAGTCCAAGATCGCTCGCTCGCGTAAGCCGCGAATCAGTCACGTGCCACCTCACCGTTCACCGGGTCCGCACGACGCGCACGCAGGGTGCGCCTCAGGCGCTGACAAACGGGTCTTGGGCACGCTTCGTCGCGGCAACGCTCCCGTCGTTCAGGGAAGATACGTATCGCTCTTCCTGCCCGCAAGCGAACGACGTGGCACACGACACCGAGGGATACCGCGCGATGCAGGACTGTCTTGCCGCCAATCAGCTGGCGCGCGCCGTGCCACACTGTCGGCGCGCGTGCAAGCTTGTCGCGGCTTGTGCTTGCGCCACTGCATGGCGAGATCGAGCATGAAACAGCCAAGGCTCGCCGTCCCGCCGCTCTACCGGCAGCGTCGATACACTCTCACCTCAAGAGGTGCACAATGACGATTCTCTCGAAACCACTTCGGATCGCACTACTCCTCGCACTCGTTGCGGCCGAGGTCGCGACCGGCATCAGCGTCCTTCCGAGCCGTGCAGCGGCCGCAGGCTTCGCCCTCGTCTGCACGAACGAGAAATGCGTTTCGATCTCGCCTGCCTCGGGCTGCACGTACCACATGGGTACCTTGTGCGCTAACTACGATAACAGCGGCACGACGTGCTCGACCCAGTCCTGCATTCCGCTCTAGGAGCCTGAAGACTGGTCTCTTCGGGCAAGCGAGGCGGTGCTACGGGCCTTGGCTCACTTCCTCCTTCGTTCCGGCTCGTCCCGAATCAACGCTTCCTTACACGGAGTGAGCATGCCAGAGCGTGCCACCAGAGTCTTGCTCTCATTCGCCGTCATCGGCGCGTCGTGGGTCGTCGGAGTCGCGTACGCGGCGTCACGGATACCGTCGGCTCAACGGTTCGAACCGGCCACCGCGGGAACCGACCCCGTGCGCTTCGGCGACCGCCAAGAGGTCAGGCTCTCCATCGTTGTCAATGCACGTTGCTTCGCGTCCACCTCCGACAGTCTGCAGCACACATGGGCCGAGGTTCGCAAGGCGGCCCGCGCCGCGGCGCGTGACCAATCTCTTGACTTTGCGACACTCGCAGTCGCCACAAATCAGGATATCGAGACGGGGCTCGTTCTGCTGCGACGACTGGCGCCCGTTGACGAAATCTCGACAGGTCGATCCTGGATGAACCATGACGCACTCGATCTTATCGCGAGTGGTGAGAGTGAGTCGCTCGTGGTGCCGCAGCTTGTGGTCTCCCTGCGGAGCACTGCCGTTGACTCATCATCGATACGCGCGGCGCCAGCGCGCGTGATTCGTCGATTCGCCGGACTCGTGGAGTTGAAGAAGGCGGCTGCTTACTTCAGAGATGGAGAGTTTTCGCGAGACGTTCGCACGGTTCGCCTGATTTCCCGCGAGCCGCGAAGCAGACTAAGTGATCCTGGACGAGTGCTTCGCTGATGACAGACGGCCGAAGCGCGCCGCTGGCGTCCGGCAGGCGCTTGATCGAAGCCTTGCGTTGGAGCGACCGCTGCCGCGATAGTCACGCATGTCCCGTTGTCAGGTGCGTGAACTGAGCGAACCGCATCGAGCAGCTCTGCGCCGGCGGTGTGCGCGGACGGCGCCGGCTTCGATCTCTGCTCAGCCGTTCGCGATCCGCTGCAGCACGTCGTCGTTGAGCACGTGCCCGCCCGCAAACTGGTGCACGGTGTGCGGAATCCCTGCGGCGTCGAACCGGGCGCGCTGCTCCTCGACCGCCGCCCAGTCGCCGAACTCGTCGGCGTCGCCGATCGCCATCACCGGCGACATGGCCCGCAGCTTGGCGGCATGCTGCGCGAGGTCGATGTCGTGCGGCAGCGCGCCGGCCCAGCAGACCAGCCGGTCGATGTGCGACAGGCCGAGCACGGCCCAGCGGACGACCGTGGTGACGCCCTGCGAAAAGCCGAGCACCGTGACCTTGGCACCCATGACCGCGTGCGGCGCGACCTCGACGCCGTAGAGCGCGTCGAGGTAGGCCACGTAGTCGGCGATGTCGGCGTCGCGGTCCTCCTTCGTCATCCAGGTCGCGCCGACCTTGCGGTCCTGTGGGGCGACGCCGAGAGACTCGATGTAGTACCGGTTGAGCGCCTCGGGGACGACGATCTTGCGACGCGGCGAGACCAGGGCGCCGAGATCGCGCGCGAATCGCCGCGCCAGCTGCCCGAAGCCATGCACGCAGACCCAAACGTCCTTCACGTCGCCCTCACCGCCGAGCACCACGTAGCGGGCGGTGCGGTGGACGGTGAGGTGACGCTCGAGGTCGGCGTCGATGTGCGGTCGGGTGAGGTCGGTCATGGGCGGTGAATGTAACGGGGCGACATGTTCGTGCCGAAGGCGCTATCGGGGAGTCTCGGCAGCCGCCTCGGCAGCCGCCTCGGCGATCGCCTCGCGATAGTCGAGCACGAGGTCGTCGAAAATCGCGTCCCAGCTCCGCACGCGGGCATAGGCGAGGCCGGCCTCGCGCATGCGGACGCGGCGCGCGGGGTCATCGGCGAGGGCGAGGACGGCAGTGGCCAGCGCCCCGGGATTGGCCGCGGGGAAGAGCGCGCCGCGGCCCTCGTCGAGCAACTCGCGCGTGGGGCCGGAGTCGGCGCCGAGGACGGGCAGCCCGCTCGCCATCGCCTCAAGCAATACGTTGCCGAAGGTGTCGGTGACGCTGGGAAAGACGAACAGGTCGCCGCTGGCGTAGAAGGCGCTCAGGCGGTCCCCCGCGAGCATCCCCACGAACCTGGTCCCGGCCGGCGCCTCGCGGCGGCAGGCCTCGTCGTATGGGCCGTCGCCGGCGAGGGCGAAGGCGATCTTGCGGGTGCCGGTGCGGGCGACGATCTCGCGCATCCCCTTCACCAGCGTGTCGAGCCCCTTCTCGAGGGCAATGCGCCCGATGTACGTGACGAGGAAGGTGTCGTCGCTCACGCCGAGCTCCGCCCTCAGCGACGGCGACCGGAACGACGGCGAGAAGCGCTCGGCGTCGATGCCGCGGCTCCAGATGCGTGTGCCGGCAAAGGCATGGTCGACCAGCTCGCGCTCGATCGCGCGCGTGGGGCAATAGGTGCGGCGCCCCGAGTTGTGGAACCAGCGAAGGAAGGCCCACCCGGGCGCGGAGAGCGCGCCCAGGTGGTAGAACTTCGCGTACGCCGAGAGCGACGTGTGGTAGCTGGTCACGAACGGGACCCCAAGGCGCTTCGCCGCCGAGCGGCCGCCGAGCCCGATGCCGAACGGCGTGGAGGCGTGCACGAGGGTCGGGCGGAAGGCCGTCAGCTCGCGCGTGGCCCACGCCGCGTCGGGGCGCGCGAGCTGCAGCTGCGGGTAGGCCCAGAAGGAGCGCGACGGGTAGCGCACGATATCCGCGTCGGGCTGCGCGCCCGGATCGCTCGTGGTCCAGGCGCGCGCGTCTCCGCCCCGGGCGCGGATCGCCTTGACGAGTCGGTCGAGGGTGCGCGTGACGCCGTTCACCTGCGGCAGCCAGGTGTCGCTGAAGACGGCCAGGCGCACGCCGCCGGCGAGCGAGGGCCGTTCGGCCGCCGAGGCCGATCGCGGCGCGGCGCGGCTCGCCCCCGCCGAGCCGCTCATGCCGCCACCGACGACGCCGCGATGGCGCCCAGTGCCGCGTAGCGCGACGCCTCCCCCACCGTGAGCCATCGCTCGAGCTCCCGCGCCGCGCTCCGCGCCGTGGCCGGGTGGTCGAGGTCGCTCGGGTGGTAGGCGATTCGCACGCAGCCGGCGCCGCGCTGGAGCTGCCAGCGCGCCTCGGCCATCCCCACGCTCGCCCACGCCCGCAGCGGTGCGCGTCCGCTCCACCGCACGACCGGGCTTGGCACGCGGCGCACGCCGTCGCCGAGGAGGTAAACCGCGCCGTCGTCTTCCGTGAAGCGGAAACCGGCACTGCGACAGGCCTCGATCGTGCCCGGCTTCATGAGCCACGCGGGCGGAACGAACCCCGAGGGATCGAGCCCCTGCGCGCGGACGAGCGCCAGGCCGCGTTCGATGCGCTCGAGGGCCGGCCCGCGATCGAGGGTCAGGAACTCGCCCTCGAGGTTGGTGCGGCCAAAGGCCCGCACGCTGTCGGAGAAGGTGCGCGGCAAGCCGACCTCGTCGTGCCGCTCGCCATGCAGGATGACCTCCGCTCCATCCGCGGCGCGCGCGCGCACCCAGTCGAGGAATGCCGGGTGCCGTTCGATCGGCCACTCGCCGTGCCAGTTGGGAACGACGAGCAGCGCCGGCGTGACGCGGCGCGCGCGGCAGAGCGCCCACAGCGACTCCACCTGGGGCTGGAGGGCCGGCGTCACATCGTGGATCGAGACGAGGAGGGTCACGCCGGGCGCAGGCCGCGGTAGACGTCGAACAGCCGGTCGAAGACGTGCGACCAGGCGTGCTCGCGCTCGGCGTAGGCCCGTCCGGCGGCGCCGAGTGCGGTGAGGTCCACCGACAGGAGGCCGAGGGCCTCGTGCGCGAGCGCCTCCGCCGAGCCCGCCTCGTACAGGCGGCCACCGCCGGAATTCTCGACCTGCTCGCGCACCCCGCCGAGGTCCGGCCCCAGCACGGGCGTGCCGCTCGCCAGCGACTCCAGCGAGGAGAGGCCGAAGCTCTCGATCGAGCACGGGGCGACGTACAGGTCGAGGGCGGCGTGCACGTCGGCCAGCGCCTCGCGCGTGGTCTGGTAGGGCAGCACGGTGACCCGCCGGCCTCGCGCAAAGGCCTCGAGCTGCGACCGGTGCGGGCCATCGCCCACGAGCACGAGCCAGGCGTCGGAGCGCCGCTCGATCTCGCTCCACGCGTCCATCAGCATCGGGAATTCCTTCTCCATCGCGAACCGGCCGACGAATCCGAGCAGCGGCCGGTCGATCGGCAGCCCGTGCCGCGCGCGCGTCTCCTCGCGGCGGGCGCGGCGCACGGGATGGAACGTGTCGAGGTCCACCCCGAGCGGCACCCGCACGACGCGCTCGATGCCGTGCGCGGTGAGCTCGCTGACCGAGAACCGGGAGGTCGCGACCGTGATCGCGAACTGGCGGTCGATCAGCCGCGCGTAGGCCCACGCGCCCTGCGACGCGACCTGGCGCACCACGCCATCACGCTCCGGCGCGGGGCTCGCCAGCCGGCCAAGGTTGGAATGGTAGAAGTAGGCCAGCGGTACGCCAAGCTCGCGCGCGACGCCGCGCACCAGCCACGGCACCGCGAACGAGCTGCCGACCTCGATGACGTGCGGCCGTTCATGCGCGACGATCCGGCGGATCGGCGTGCGGCCGAGCATCAGGCGGTAGGGCGCCTGCCCGGGGATCGGGGCCCCCCGCAGGCGGTAGCAGCGCACGCCCGCCGCCTCGGTCACGGCGTCGTGCGGGCCGGGAACGACGATCACCTGCCGCAGGCAAGCGCGCGCCTCCACGTACTTCGCCTTCTCCAGCAGGTACGTCCGGATCCCGCCGCTCGTCTCGCCGAAGAACTCGGTGATGTCCAGCACCGCGGGGGCCGCGCCGGGGCGGAGGGGCGCGTCGAGCGGGGCGCGCGCGATCCCGGCCGGCGTGGACGACTCGCGCGGGAAGAGGCGCTCGGCGAGGGGCCGCGGGGGTGCCACGACGCCGGCCGCGCCGGCCGGCACCAGCGGCGCCACCGGGGAGGATGTCATCACTCGGCCAAAGCTAGCGGCCGCCCGTGGGGGCCGGAATGCGCCGCGGGAACGTCGTGGGCGCGGACCCCTAGGTCGCGAGCGTCACCCAGACGTCGTACAGCGCGTGCGCCCATGCGGTGATGCCGAATCCCCGCAGCACGAACAGTGCGCTGAACCAGAGGCCCGCGATCGCCCGGAAGGTGAAGCTCGCCAGCTGCAGCGGCTCGCCGTACGGCCCCACGTAGTGAAAGGCGCTGAAGACGAGGGCGGACACGATCACCGCCGCCACCGACGCGGTCCCGCGGCCCCAGCCAAGGGCCACGCGCGCGAACCAGAGCAGCGCGCCGGTGAGGAGCACGCGAAACAGCAGCTCCTCGTAGATCCCCGCCCCCAGCGAGAGGGCGAGCTGCGTCGACACGGGAAGCTCCCCCATCGGCCCGGCGATGCCGAGCAGCCCCAGCTTGTGGAGGAGGCCCCGCGTCAGGCTCCCCACCACGATCCCGGTCAGCAGTGCGAACGCCGCCGACTCGCCGCCCATCGCCGCGAGCCGCCCGGCGCGCGGCCACCCCCGCCTGCGCACGTCGCGCGCGAACAGCCAGGCGCCCCCGCCCAGGAGCACGAGGCCGAACAGCGGCGTGCCCCAGGGGCCCGCGATCGCCGCGAACGCCGACTTGAGCATCACGTCGGCGCCGTTGCGCAGCGCCCCGTCGCCGGAGCCCGCCGTCAGCGCCGCGAGCACCTCGTAGCCGACCAGCAGCGGCAGCGCGAGGGACAGCGAATACCGTGGCGCGCGCGCGTCGTCCCAGTAACGGGCGACGGTCCGCGCGGGCGGGCGCGACGGCGGTGGGGCAACGGTGCCGGAAGGGCGCGACGCGGCCATGCCCGCCCTACGCCGCCTGCCGCCGCAGGGATTCGCGCCACGAGAACCACCCCATCGTGGCCAGGACGAGGAAGACAGCGTAGAGCCCCGCCGTCACGTACAGCGACTTGTACGTGAACATGCCCACGTAGACCACGTCGAGGACGATCCACACGAGCCAGTTCTCCAGCAGCTTGCGCGTCATCATCCACTGCGCGGCGAGGCTGGTCACGGAGAGCGTGGCGTCGAGTTGCGGCAGCGCGGCGTCGGTGGTGGTCGCCAGCAGCCGCGCGAGTCCCAGCGAGCCGGCGGCCGCCACGCCGGCCAGCCAGGCCCACGTGACCCCGCGCGCGCGCGAGACGGCGAGCATGGTGTCGTTGGCACCGCCGTGCTTCCAGTGATACCAGCCGTACGCCGAGATCACGGCGTACACGGCCTGCAGCCCCATGTCGGCATACAGCCTCGCCTCGCGAAAGACGATCACGTACAGCAGCACGTTCACGATCGCCGTGGGCCACGCCCACAGGTGTTCGCGGGTGCTGAGCCACACCGACCAGGCGCCGACGGCGGCCGCGGCCAGCTCCAGCCAGTTGACCTCGTAGCCGTTCATACGGCCAAAGATGGCGCGCCGCCGCTCAGGTCGTGCTGGTCGCGCCGCCGAGGTCGTCCACGATGACGTGCCTCGCCGTCGTGTTCCCCAGCGGGAAGCCGTTGGCGATCGCGAGCCCCGCCAGCACGGCGAGGTCGATGCCGATCACGGTGCCGGAGATCGTGACGCCGGCAGGCGGCGTGGCGCCGAGTTCGGGTTGGCGATGCCGCCCGGGGCGGCGCCCGGGCTCATTGGCATCGCGGCGGCACCCCGGCGGCGCGGCGACGGTTCCGGCTCATGCCCCCGCCTGGCCGGCCGCGTCGGCAGCCCGCAACTCGCCGATCGTCCGCTCCACCACCGACACGAGGGCGCCCATCGTCGCCTCGTCGAAGACCATCCGCACCCCGGCCGCGGCGTACAGGTCGGGGAGCGACCGCGTGCCGCCGAGGGCGAGGGCCGCGCGGTAACGGCGCACCGCGCCGGCCGGATCGTCGAGGCTCGCCGTCCAGAGCTGCAGCGCCCCCAGCTGCGCGATCCCGTACTCGATGTAGTAGAACGGGAGCTCGAAGATGTGCAGCTGCCGGTACCAGCGCGACACGCGCTGCGGCTCGAGGCCGTCCCAGTCCACCCCGCGCTCGAACTCGGCGCGGATGCGCAGCCAGCCGGCATCGCGTGCCTCGGCGCGGGCGCCCTCGCCCGTGCGGTACATCCAGGCCTGGAAGGCGTCCACGCTGGCGATGTGGGCGAGCGCGATCAGCACGTCCTCGAGGTGCTCGATGCGGGCCCGGCGCGCATCCGCCGCCGAGTAGTAGCCCGTGGGAGAGGCCAGGTGCGGCGCGGCGAGGAGCTCCATGCTCATGCTCGCCAGCTCCGCCATCTCGCTGCCCGTGCCGCGCTGCCAGATGAACGGCTGGCCGCTGGCCTCGAAGTCGTGGAAGCAGTGCCCGGCCTCGTGCAGCAGCGTGTTCACGTCGTCGGCCACGCCGACCGCGTTCATGAAGATGAACGGCACCTTCGACGCCGGGTACTTGGTGCAATAGCCGCCGGGCGCCTTGCCGGGACGGCTCTCGAGGTCGAGCAGCCGCTCGCGCTGCATGCGCGCGAACCGCGCCCCCAGCTCGGGATCGACGCGCGAGAAGATGCGCGCCGCGGTGTCCGTGAACTGCGGCGTCGAGGCGAAGGGCGCAAGCGCCGGCCGCTGGTCGGGGTCCACGCCGAGGTCCCACGGGCGGAGGCGCTCGACTCGCAGCCTTCGACGGCGCTCGGCGTGCAGGCGCTCGACCGCGGGCACGACGGTGGCCTTGACCGCGTCGTGGAACCGCGCGCAGTCGTCCGGCGAGTAGTCGAACCGGTACTTGGCGCGGAAGCAGTACGCCTGGAAGTCGCGAAAGCCCGATTCGCCCGCCACCTCGCTGCGGAGCACGAACATCCGGTCGAACAGCCGCGCCAGCTCGTCGCGCCGGGCCAGGTAGGCGTCGGCACCGGCGCGGAAGGCGCGCTCGCGCACGGCCCGGTCGGTGTCCTGCAAGTACGGCTGCAGCTGCGGGATCGTCTTCGGCTGGCCGTCCCAGTCGACGGAGAGGCCGCCGGTCACCTTCTGGTAGGCCGCCGAGAGCTCTTCCAGCTCGGCGAAGCGCGGCACGTTGGCCTCGCGAAAGATCTCGTCGTCGGTGCGGAACTCCCGCATCGTGATCGCGAGGTCCCCGCGGGCAATGCCGAGGGTGAGGGCCCGCCGCGCGAGGCGCACCCCCTGCTCCTGCGCCTTGGGGCCGATGTCGCTCGAGAAGCGGAGGTAGGCCGCCTCCTTGGCGGCGTCCGCCGTGTCGCAGGTGTAGTCGATCATGGCGCGCGTGCCCGCCTCGCCCAGCAGTTCCTCGAGGCGCGACCAGTCCGCGAGCCAGGCCTCGCCCCCGCCGGCCGGGATCTCGATCGTGGCCAGCCGCTCATACCAGGGGGCGATGTCGTCCCAGGTCGCGGAGGCGAATGCGGTGGGGCTGTCGGGTAGAGGGAGCATGCCCCAAGGCTTGCCCCGGGAACGGAAAGTGGCAAGCGGGTGGAGGCGGCCGCGCGGCACGCGCGCTAACATGGTGCGCATGAGCCGGGTGCCAGCCCCCGTCGCGCGACGCCTGATGGCGGCGCTCGCCGCCGCCGTCGTCGCCACGATCGCGGCCTGCGGCGAGCGCACGCCCCCCCTGCCCCGGCTCGATGCCGCGGCGTACGCGAACGCGCGCACGGCCTGGCAGGCGCGGCGGCTCAAGGGAATCGCCGGCCCCGACGGGTGGATCACGCTCGCCGGGCTCTTCTGGCTCGACGGCGAGCGCTACACGCTGGGAAGCGACCCCGCCAGCGACCTCGTCCTCCCGGCCGCCGTCGCGCGGCGATTCGGCACACTGACGATCGCCAATCGCGTGGTGCGCTTCACGGCCGCGCCGGGGGCGGCGGTGATGCACGACAGCACGCGCGTGGACACGATCACGATGCTGTCCGACACCAACGGCCGGAAGCCGACGATCCTCACCAGCGGCCCGGTGCGGATGGAGCTGCTCGACCGCACGGGACGGCTCGCCCTCCGCGTGGGGGACTCCACGCACGCGCTCCGTCGGGCCTTCACGTCGATCGAGGTCTACCCGGTCGACTCCACCGTGCGCGTGATGGCGAAGCTTGTGCCGCACGCGACGCCGCGCGTCTTCCGCACGGTGAACGTGGTCGGGCTCCCCGAGGACTACGAGGGAATGGGGATCCTGCACTTCACGCTGCGGGGGCGCCCATTCACCCTCGACGCGGCGCGCCAGCCGAACGACACGATGCTGTACCTGATCTTCCGCGACTCGTCGAGCGACGCGGAGAGCTACCCGGCCGGCCGGTTCCTGCGCGCCCCGCTTCCCGGCCCCGACGGCTGGACGGTGGTGGACTTCAACTTCGCGTACAACCCGCCCTGCGCCTTCACGAGCTTCTCCACCTGCCCGCTGCCGCCCCGGCAGAACGTGCTCGCGGTGCGGATCGCGGCGGGAGAGAAGACGTACACCGGGCCGCACGACACCACCGAGCACCCCGCGCCACCGCTGCCGGCCGCGAGGCGCTGAGGCGGCGCGCCGCGCTACCCGCGCACCACCGCCTCGGCCTCGATCTCCACCAGGTACTCCTCGCCCACGAGCGTGGCCTGCACCAGCGTGTTCGCCGGCTGGATCGTGGCGAACCGCTCGCCGTGCACGCGGGCCACCGCCTCCCAGTCCGCGATCCGCTGCACGAACACCCGCGTGCGCACCACGTCGGCCAGCCGGCCGCCCAGCGACTCGATCGCACCGGCGATCTTGTCGATCGCGAAGTGCGCCTGCGCTGCCGGGTCGGCGCCGCCCACCACGCGGCTGCCGTTCGTCGCCGTCGTGCCGCTCACCAGGATCCGGTCGCCGGTGCGCACCGCCCGGCAGTAGCCGGCCATCGACTCCCAGCTCGTGCCGCTGAAGGCCCGGCGCACCCCGTCGCCGGCGTCGCGCACCGGGAAGGGCGGCGGGACATCGGCGAGGTGGTGCGACAGGTCGCCGCTCGCCGTCAGGAACGGCGGCACGCGATACTCGTCGCCGCAGTCGCCGGGGATCGGCGCGAGGGCCGCCACAGCCGCTCCCAGCGCGTCGCGCGCCTCGTCGTCGAGCCGGAGCCCGAACACGGCCACATTCCCGGCGATGTGCTCGCTCAGGCCGAGCCGCGCCCCGACGATCACTCCCGCCACCGCCGGCTGGTCGAGCACGTAGCGCGTGGCGACGCTGGCCATCGACGTGCCGAGCCGCCGCGCAACCTGCCGCACCGCCTCGAGCAGCTGCTGGAACGCCGCCCAGCCCCCCGCCGCGTCGACGAAGCGCTTGTACTTCATCTGCGACCAGGTCGCGAGCTGCCGCGGCTCGGGGGCGCCCACCCAGCGCTCGCCGATCAGCCCGCCGGCCAGCGTCCCGTACGCCAGCAGCTGCACCCCGAACTCGCCGCAGAGCGCCGCCATGCGCCCCTGCGCCCGGCGGTCGAGCAGCGAGCACGACACCTGGTTCGACACCAAAGGGATGCCGCTCGCGAGCGCGACCCGCAGGTGTGCGGTGTCGAAGTTCGTCACGCCCAGTTCCCCAACCAGCCCCTCGGCGCGCAGGTCGGCGAGCTGCCCGAGCGCATCGAGCCACGACGCGTCGCTGAAGCGCCAGGCGTGGAACTGCATCAGGTCCACGCGCTCGGCGCGCAGCCGCGTGAGGGCGCGCGTGACCGCCCCCCGCGCGGCACCCGCCGTGACCGCCCCCGGCTCCGGCACCCACTTCGTGAGGAGCTGCACCGCGGGATCACCGGGGTCGCGCGACGCCCGGAATCGGCCGGCGATCTCCTCCGCCGAGCCGTAGTGGTCCGCCATGTCGAAGGTGGTAAGCCCGGCACCGGCGTATGGCGCCATCGCGAGCGCGGCCGCGTCGAGGTCGAGCGTCCGGCCGTCGCGCTCCATGTCGGCGACCTGCCAGAGCCCGGTCACCACCCGGCTGATCCCGAGCCCCGGCCCGAGCGTCCTCCGCTCCACGGCTGGCATGGGCGTCACTCCGGCGGCAGGGCCGCGAACCGCGCGGCGAGGTCCACCCCCGCGCGCTCGAGCAGGCGACGCTCGCGCCAGTAGATGAGCGACGCAACCACCATCACCGCGATCCAGACCGGCGTCGAGCGGTAGTACCAGGCCCGCACCGGCGCCGCCACGTCGCGCCAGACGGTCGAGGCGAGCAACCCCCCCAGCGTCACCACCCCCGCGACGCCGATCGGCACCTGCCACGCGCGGGACCTTATGATCGTCACCAGCCGCGCCAGTTCCGGGTTGCGCCGCGGGAGCGCCAGCACCGCGAGCGACATCAGCACGAAGCTCACCAGCATGCTCGTCACGAGGATGTCCACTCCCACGAAGAAGTCGCCGGCAAGGTGGCAGCCGGCGATGCTGGCCGTCGCCATCAGCCCGCTCGTGAGCACCGCCATGTGCGGCGTGTGCCAGCGCGAGTGCACCCGGGCGAGCGATGCCGGCATGATTCCGTCGGCGGCCCACGCGAACATCAGCCGCGAGACACCGAGCAGCATCCCCGGCAGGTCCTTGACCAGCGCCAGCGCGGCGAAGGCCACGATCACCACCGTCCACCCGGGCGAGAGCAGGTAGCCGAGCAGCCCCGGCGCGGTCAGGTCGTGCCGCTGCGCCTCGGCCGCGACGAAGGACCACGGTACCGCATGATAGACCGCGGCCGTGAACAGCAGGTAGAACGCGCCCACGGCCCCCACGGCGATTCCCGTCGCGAGCGGAACCGTGCGCGTCGCGTTTCGCGCCTCGCCCCCCGCCTGCACGATCGAGTCGAAGCCGATGTAGCTCGCGAAGAGCAGCGCCGACGCGGTCAGGAGCGGCCCCCAGCCGAAGGTCGCCGCCGCCGCGGGCACCTCGCGCCCCTCGCGCGCCAGCAACGCCGCCGCGAACTCGGCCTGGCTGTGCCCGAAGCCGGCCACGATCACCACGGCGCCACCGGCGAAGGTCAGCACCATCAGCGGCACCAGGGTGCGCGCCACCAGCGCCACCCCGCGCACGTTCACCAGCACCGCCGCCCAGCAACAGGCCAGGGCGACCGAGAGGCGCACCGGCCCGGCGTCGAGCGCACTGGCCACACCCGCCCACCCCAGCGGCACCGCCACGTCGCGCAGGAAGGGGGGGATGGCGTACGACACCACCCCGATCGCGACCGACAGGCCGAACCACTGCGAGAAGCTCGCCACGAACCCGAGGTAGGGGCTCAGCGCGCGGCTGGCGTACACGTAACTCCCGCCGGCGCGCGGCATCGCACTCGCCAGCATCGCGTACGCGAGGGCGGCCAGCACCACCGGAACGCTCGCGAGCACATACGCCGGCAGCACGTACGGCCCGATGCCGGGCACGGTCCGCTGGAGCATGAACGGGATGATGTTGATCGCCACGCCGACCATCGAGCAGACGCCGGTGGCGACGAGTCCCGGCAGGCCGAGTTCGCGGGCGAGCCCCGTGGGCGCGCGACCCGCGCCGCCGGCGGGCGGCGGCCCGAGCGGACGCTCCGGCAGGGGCAGGGGTGTCGGCATGCGAGGGAAGATGCTGGCGCGCCGCGCGCGGCGGCACCAGTCCCCGGCTTCCCTGCCGCCGCCCGTTCGCTACCGTTCTACGGTGACCGCGCCCGGCCCTCCTCCGCACCTCCCCGACGCCCTCGTCGAGCGCGACCGGCACGAGCTCGAGCGCTCGGTCCTCCGCTCCAGCATCGTCACCTGGGTCGTGGTCACCCTGGGGGTGGCCACCTGGTGGTGGCGCAAGGACGGCCTCGACACGCGGTCGCTGAGCTTCCTCGTGCTCGGGCTCACCACCTTCCAGGTTGGCGCCAAGGCGTGGGAGCTCTACAAGCACGTGCGGCGCGGCCCCGTCGCGCCCGAGACGGCCGAGCATCCGCTGCCGGGCTCCGTGACGCCGCTGGGGACCCCGGTGGTGCGTGCCGCCGTGCTCGGCATGCCGCTCGAGACCTTCCTCCTGGTCGCCTGCATCGCGGTCGTGTTCGTGTTCGAGCTGCTGGTGCCAGAGCCGCAGCTGATGCTCGCCGCCCTCGACCCCGGCCGCGTGCGCGCGGGGGAGTGGTGGCGCGTGCTCACCTCCGCCTACGTGCACGCGGGACCGCTGCACCTGTGGATGAACCTCGCCGCCACGCGCGCGATCGCCCCGCTCGTGGAGCTGCTCGGGCCACCCTCGCGGCTCCCCCTCGTGTTCCTGGTGTCGGCACTCGCCGCCAGCGGGGCGAGCCTCGTGCTCTATCCGCACACGCCGAGCGTCGGCGCCTCCGGCGGGATCATGGGGGTAGTGGGCTACCTGCTCGTCCTGTCGTGGCGCCGCCCGCGCATCATGTCGCGGCGCCTCCAGAGCGCCCTCCTCGCTTCGCTCGGCCTCACCGCCTACATCGGCATCTTCGGCTTCCAGTTCATCAACAACGCCGCGCACGGCGGCGGCCTCGCCGGCGGCGCGCTGGTGGCCCTGCTCGACGTGCGCGCCGACGCCGTGGCCCGGCCGTCGGCGCACGCCCGCACCCTCTCCGCGCTCGGGCACCTCAGCCGCATCCTCCTCGTCGCCAGCGCCGCGATCGCGGTGATCGTGATGACGAGCCACCGGCCATAGCGCCAGCACCGCTCCCCTCGACCCGCCGCATCCCGAGGCCCGCATGCTCCCCGCCGATCCCCGACTGCCGGTGAACCTGCGCCGCGAAGCCGCCGCCCTCGCCAGCACCTGGTCGCCGCGCGTGGTGGCCGAGGTCAACGGCCAGTTCGTCAAGGTCGCCCGGGTGCGGGGCGAGTTCGTCTGGCATGCGCACGAGGGGGAGGACGAGCTCTTCCTCGTGCTCGACGGCCGGCTGCGGCTCCGGTTCGAGGATCGCACGGTGGAACTCGGCCCGGGCGATTGCGCCGTCGTCCCGCGCGGCGTGCGGCACAACCCGCAGTGCGACGGCGAGGTGCTGCTGGCCCTCTTCGAGCCCAAGGCGACCGCGCACACCGGCGACGTCGTGTCCGACCGCGCCCGCTCGATCGAGGAGCAGCTCCGCTGATGGCCCCCACCATGCGTGCCGTGCGCCTCGTGGCCCCGGGGCGGCCCCTCGAGGCGGCCACCGTTCCGGTGCCGGAGGTCGGGCCGGGCGACGTGCTGGTGCGCGTACGTGCCGCAGGGATCTGCCACTCCGACGCGCACTACCGCTCGGGACGGGCGCCATCGAACCCGCTCCCGCTGACCCTCGGGCACGAGGTCGCCGGCACGATCGAGCGCGCCGGTCCCGGCGTCACCACCCATCGCGCCGGCGACCGCGTGGTGCTCCACTACAACGTCACCTGCGGGCACTGCGCTCGCTGCGCCGCCGGAACCGAGCAGTTCTGCGCCGAGTGCCGCATGCTCGGCCACCACCGCGACGGCGGCTACGCCGAGTTCATCGCCGTGCCGGCGGCGAACGCGATCCCGCTCCCCGCGTCGATCGGCTTCGCCCCCTGCGCGACGCTCATGTGCGCCTCCGCCACCAGCTACCACGCCCTCCGCAAGGGACGGCTCGCCGCGGGCGAGACGGTCGCGGTGTTCGGCGCCGGCGGCCTGGGTCAGTCGGCGGTGCAGATTGCCCGCGCCTTCGGCGCCCGCACGGTGCTCGCCGTCGACATCAACCCGGCGCGCCTGGCCCTCGCCGAGCGGCACGGCGCGATCGCGATCGACGCCCGCGCCGGCGATCCCGTGGCCGCGATCCGCTCGCGCACCGGCGGCGTCGACGTCGCCCTCGAGGTGATCGGCCTCGCGGCCACGATGCGGCAGGCGGTGCAATCCCTCGGCCCGTTCGGCCGGGCGGTGCTCGTGGGCCTCGCCGACCAGCCGATGCTGCTCGACACCTACGGCGAGCTGCTCGGCAAGGAAGCCGAAGTGATCGGCTGCAACGATCACCTGCTGTCGGAACTCGCGCCGCTCCTCGCCCTCGCCGCCGGCGGCGCGCTCGACGTCTCGCAGGTCGTCACGCGCACGGTCCCGCTCGAGGCCGGGGCCATCAACGCCGCCCTCGACGGGCTCGATGGCTTCCAGGATGGCGTGCGGACCGTGATCGAGCCGTAGCCCATGGAGGGCGCCATGTTCGTGACCGCCGACCTCTACGACGCGCACCACACGTCGGTGCAGGTCCTCAACGCGCAGTTCCGCTCGTTCGGCCGCGTGCGCGCCTTCGCCGGCCCCGCGTCCACGCTGCACGCCAGCGAGAACCACCACCCCGTGCAGAAGGCGCTCGAGACGCCGGGCGAGGGACGGGTGCTCGTGGTCGATGGGGAGGGCCTCCTCGCCGTGGGGCTGATGGGCGACAGGCTCGCCACCCTCGCCCTCAAGAACGGCTGGGCCGGCGCCGTGCTCCTCGGCGCCGTGCGCGACAGCGCCGGGCTCAATGCGCTCGACTTCGGCGTCAAGGCGCTCGGCACCACGGCGCGACGGGCGTGGGTCGCCATCGAGGGCCGGCGCGACGTGGTCCTGACGATCGCCGGCGCGACGATCCACCCGCGCGACTGGGTGTACGCGGACGAGGACGCGGTGATCGTGAGCCCGTCGCGCCTGCACCCGTAGGCGCCGCACCGGTCGCCAAAGCGGGCGGAAATCCGGTCCGCCCCACGTCCATTTCGGGCGTCACGATGGCATATTTCGGGTCCGGGCTTCGTCCGGACCCACGCCATCGCCCCACTATGCCGCCGACTCGACCCGCTCCCGCGGAACTGATCCAATTCCTCGGCGCGTACGACGCCAACATCCAGCGCCTCGCGCTCGCCGCCCGCGCCGCGGTCATTCGCGAGGCGCCCGATGCAGCCGAGTTCATCTACGACGCATCGAATGCCGTCGCAGTCGGCTTCTCCCTCTCGCCGCGACCCAGCGACCACTTCATCCACGTGGCCACGTACCCGGGCTGGGTGAACCTGGGCTTCAACTTCGGTGCCCTCCTCCCCGACCCGCTCAAGCGGCTCCAGGGCGACGGCAGCCGGGTGCGGCACATCCGGCTCATGGGCGCGATCGACCTCCGCGACCCATACCTGGTGGGCCTGATGCAGCAGGCGATCGACCGCGCCCGCCGCGGCGACGTCCCCACCGCGGCCGAGGTTTCGGTCCGTCCCGTGAGCGGCACCAAGCGCCGCCCCGCCGGCGCCAAGGCCACCGCCAAGCCGGCCGCGAAGCAGGCGGCCGCGAAGCGCCCCGCCGCCAAGCACGCCGCCCCGCCGGCCCGCCGCAAGTCCCGCTAGCCGCGGGGCCGCCGCGCGCCCACCGCGCCCCGGGCTACCGGGTGCGCGTGTAGATCAGGTGCAGCAGCTCGTCGTACATCGCATCCGCCTCCGCCGGCGTGCCGCGAATCGCCTGCGTGGCGCAGTGCCGCAGGTGGTGCCGCATCAACTCCTTGCCGACCCCGCGCAGCGCCTCGTGCACGCTCGCGATCTGGGTCAGGATGTCGGCGCAGTAGCGATCCTCGGCCACCATCTTCCTGACGCCGCGCACCTGCCCCTCGATGCGCGCGAGACGCGCGAGGTTGCGGCGCTTCTCCTCGTCCAACACGACCAGCGTGCGGCGCTCGCGCTTCGGCTTGAGGGTGGCCCCCGGCTTCGGTTCCATCACGCCCTCACCGCGCGGCGCAGCCGGAGCGAGTTCGCGACCACGCTCACCGAGCTCAGCGCCATCGCCGCGCTCGCCAGCATCGGCGACAGCCGCCACCCGGTGAGCGGCACGAAGACGCCCGCGGCGAGCGGGATCATCAGCACGTTGTAGCCGAACGCCCAGCCGAGGTTCTGCCGCATCACGCGCATCGTCGCCCGGCTGAGGGCGATCGTTCGGGCGACGCCGCGCGGGTCGCCGCGCATGAGCGTCACGTCCCCGGCCTCGATCGCGACGTCGGTGCCCGTGCCCATCGCGATGCCGATGTCGGCGGCAGCCAGGGCGGGCGCGTCGTTGATCCCGTCGCCAACCATCGCGACGCCGTGGCCGGCGCCCCGCAGCGCCGCGAGCTCGGCGATCTTCCGTTCCGGGCGTGCCCCCGCCACCACGCGCGTGATGCCCGCCTGGCGGGCCACGGCCTGCGCCGTGGCCTCGATGTCCCCCGTCACCAGCACCGACTCCACGCCGAGGCGGTCGAGGGCCTCCACCGCCCCGCGCGCCCCGGCCTTCACCTGGTCGGCGATCGCGATCACCGCCACCACCGCGGCATCGACCGACACCACGACCGGCGTCTCCGCCCGATCGCCGGCCTGGGCCAAGGCGTCGGCGAGGGCCGCCGGCACCGGCGCCGAAGCCGGCGCGCCTCCCCCGCCGCCCGGTGCCGCGGCAAAGCGCGCATTCCCCACGCGCACCTCGCGCGCCCGCACGCGCCCCCGCGCGCCCCCCCCAGGCTCCGCCGCGAAGGCCATCACCTCGGGAATCGCGATTCCCCCGGCGCGCGCGTGTGCCACGATCGCCGCCCCCAGCGGGTGCTCGCTCCGCGACTCCACCGCGGCGGCGAGGGCCACGACCTCGTCGCGGCCCACCGGAGATTCCGGGGCCACGATCACGCGCGCCACCGCCGGCTTCCCCTCGGTGAGGGTCCCCGTCTTGTCGAACACCACGCGGTCCACCGTGGCCGCCCTCTGCAGCGCCTCGCCCCCCTTGATCAGCACGCCAAGCTGCGCGCCGCGCCCCGTGGCCACCATCACCGCCGTCGGCACGGCGAGTCCCATCGCGCACGGACAGGCGATGATCAGCACCGCCACCGCCGACAACAGGCCGTTGGACCAGCCCTGCGGGCCACCGAGCGTCCCCCACGAGACGAGGGTCACCACGGCGATCGCGATCACCACCGGCACGAAGACGGCGCTCACGCGGTCGGCCAGTGCCTGGATCGGGGCCCGCGTGCCCTGCGCGGCGCGCATCATCGCCACCAGCCGCGCGAGCACGCTGTCGGCGCCGAGGGTGGTGGCGCGGTAGCGAAAGGCCCCGGCGCCGTTCACCGTGCCACCCACCACGCGATCGCCGGCGCGCTTGACCACGGGCATCGCCTCACCCGTCAGCATCGACTCGTCCACCGCGCCCTCGCCATCGGACACCGTGCCGTCCACCGGCAGGCGCTCGCCGGGGCGCACGATCACGAGGTCGCCGCGCACCACCTGCTCCACCGCCACCTCGACATCGGCGTCGCCGCGGCGCAGGCGCGCCGTGCGCTCCTGGAGCGAGACCAGGGCCCGCAGCGCACCGCTGGTGGTGCGCTTGGCGCGCGCCTCGAGGGTGTGCCCGAGGAGCACGAGCGCGATGATCACCGCCACGGCGTCGAAGTAGAGGTCGGGCGTCAGGCCGGCCTTCATGAACCAGCCGGGCACGGCGAGCGCGGCCAGCGAGTAGAGGTACGCCGCCCCGGTGCCGAGGGCGATCAGCACGTCCATGTTCGCGCCGCGATGGGCCACGGCCCGCGCCGCCCCCGTGTAGAACCGGCGTCCCGGCCAGGCCACCGCCACGGTGGCAAGGGCGAACTGCAGCCAGCGGCTCCACGCGACGTGCATCGCCAGCATGGCCAGCGCCATGGCAACGGCCGCCACGCCGAGTGCGGCGGCGGTGCGAGTGCGCAGCACGGCATACTCGGCGTCCTGCGCACGGTCGAGGGCATCCTGCTCGGCCATCGCGTTCGCCCCCGCAGCGGGGAGCTCGGCGCCATAGCCGCTGCCTCGAATCACCTCGATCAGGGCGGGCGGGGAGGCAATGGCCGAATCGTACGTGATGGTGGCGTTGGCCGTCATGAGGTTCACGACCGCGTCGCGCACCCCCGGCGTGGCCGCGAGGGCCCGCTGCACGGTGGCGGAGCAGCCGGCGCAATGCATGCCGGTGACCGGAATGGTGACGGTGCGGCCGTCGGTGGTGGCCGCGGTGGCCGCGGTGGCCGCGGTGGCCGCGGTGGCCGCGGGATCGAGAGCTGCCGGCGCCGGTGGGGCGCCGCGGCGCCCGAGCTGGACGAGTGTCATGGGCGCAGTATACCCCCCTCCCCTATATCACGCAAGGAGCGAGGGCGGCGGCGGGGACCGAGGGGCGCTCGCACGGGGACGCCGGCCTCAGGCATGGTTTGGCGTGCCGCCGCAGGAGACGCGGCGGGCATGACGCGGCGCTGGACGATCGCCGCCGCGGAGCCGCCGATGGGCGGCTGGCGGCTGTCGACCGCCGCTTCCATACATCGGCCGACCAGGCGTGACCCCGTCCAGCGTCACGATTGCCGGCCTCGACTCGACGCGCCTCCTCGTCGCACCTGGCCTTCTCGCGCCTGGCTGCATCGACTTCACCGTGCCGGTCCCACCGGGCACCGACGGCGTCCCGGTCGTCGTGCAGGGCCCCGAGGCGGCGCGCGGCGGCGCGAGCGTCCGTGTCTCGGCGCCAGCCATCGCGAGCGGCGGGCAGCTGTTCGAGCTGGAGCAACCGACGTTCGCGATCAATACGCCGGGCGAGACCCTCACGACGAGGGGGTCCGCGTGTCCGCACCTCATCACGAGCACGCAGCAGATTCGGGCGGGAGGTCCCGCCTTCGAGGTCAGCGTCACGCCCGCCCGCCTCTCGCCGCGCGCGAGGGCCGGTACCGGCGCCGTCCTCCGGATCCTCCCGGCCACGGCGACGTCCCCGATCGGCGCGGACGACGGAGGAGTTTCGCTGAGGCTGTTCCCGCCCGTGCCGGTGACCGTGACGCCGGCGGGCCCGGACGTCGCAGCGATCGTCCGGTTGTTCGTGAGCGTGCTCCTGACCAGGCGTTGAAACGTCGACGGGGCTCCCCGAGGGAGCCCCGTCAAGGCATGCGACCGCCGCCGCGCGGCGCGCTGCGGGACTCGGAGCCGGTCAGTTCTTGTGCCGGAAGGTGATGCGCCCGCGGGTGAGGTCGTAGGGTGACACCTCGATCGTCACGCGGTCGCCCTGCGCCACTCGAATGCGAAACTGCCGCATCTTCCCCGCCATCGTCGCCAGGACGTCGTGCCCGTTCTCCATCGTCACGCGAAATGTCGCGTTGGGGAGCACCTCGGACACCGTCCCCTCCATCTCGATTGCGCTCTCCTTGGTCATTCACCAAATGTCACCAGCGCACGGGGGATAGTCAAACATCGCCCCGCCCCGCGTCCTACATCTCGTCGGCGCTCGGCCCGTACATCCCCGGCACCGGGATGTCGTTCAGCCGGAGGTAGACCGAGAGCTGCGCCCGGTGGTGGATCATGTGGTTCAGCACCATCCCGCGAATGACGGCAAGGCGTGGCATGGTGAAGAAGACCGCCGCGCCATTCCTGAGCGACCAGGGCACCATCAGCTCGGCATCGCTCGCCTTGGCGAGGGCCGCGCGCATCGCCGCCGCCTCCTTGTCGAGCTCGGTGAGGAGCTGGGCGGCGGTGGCGATCGGCGGGTCCTGCGGCGTACTCGCCAGGTCAAGCTCGGTCGAGCCCATCGTCACCCAGCCCCATTGCGGCAACCGGGCCACGTGGGCGGCGAGTCGCATCAGCTTCATCGACTTCGGGTGAGGCCGGTACTCCTGCAGGGAGTCGGGGACGCGAGAGAGCATCTTTCGGGTCTGCGCGATCTCCTGGTCGAACTCGGGAAGCAGGCTCTGGCCGATCGTCATGGGAGCTCCGTGCCGGATGCTGGCTTGTGGAAGGCTTCGGGATATTTTCGGGGAAGGGAAAAGTGCGGGACCGGGGCCGTTCGCGCAAGCCGCCCGCGGCCGTCGCGCGCGACAGCGGGGGAATCGCCGTCTTGTGGCATCCGAGCCGACACGGGATACTCCTGCCGGCCCCTCCACACTTCGACTCCCCGTCCCCGCCATGCGACCCTTCCCGACCCGCATCCTCGCGGCCACCGCCGCAGTGACATTTCTCGCCGCCGCCCCGGCCGAGCCGGCCCACGCGCAGCGGCGCGCCGACCCGTCCCCGGCGGCACCCCGAATCGACGCCGCGCAGGTCGCACAGCTCAAGTACCGGCACATCGGCCCGGAGGGAAACCGCGTCACCTCGGTGAGCGGCGTGACGGGCGACCCGTTCACCTACTATGCCGGTGCCGCCTCCGGGGGCCTGTGGAAGTCCACGGACGGCGGGATTCACTGGTCGGCGATCTTCGAGGACCAGCCGGTGTCGTCGATCGGCTCGATCGCGGTTGCGCCCAGCGATGCAAACGTGGTGTGGGTGGGCACGGGCGAGCCGTTCATCCGCTCCCACATCTCGCTCGGCTGGGGAGTCTTCAAGTCCACCGACGCCGGCAAGTCGTGGACGAGGATGGGACTCGACAACACCGGCCGCATCTCGCGAATCGTGGTCCACCCGACGAATCCCGACCTCGTGTACGTCGCATCGCTCGGGCACGCCTACGGACCGCAGCCGGAGCGGGGGATCTACCGCAGCGCCGACGGCGGCAAGTCGTGGGAGAGGGTGCTGTTCGTGAACGACTCGGTGGGGGCGAGCGACATCGTGATGGACCCGGTCAACCCGCGCATCCTCTACGCGGGGATGTGGCAGGTCGAGATCCACACCTGGGGGCGCCTGAGCGGCGGCGCCGGCTCGGGGATCTGGAAGAGCACCGACGGCGGCACGACCTGGAAGCGGCTCACCGGCAACGGACTGCCCTCGCAGCCGGTCGGCAAGATCGGCCTCGGCGTGAGCCGGGCCAACCCGCAGCGCGTGTACGCGCTGGTGGAGACCGGCGACGGCGTGCCGGCCATCAACGTGAAGGACCCGGCCAGCGGCCGGCTCTTCCGCTCCGATGACGCCGGCGCGACCTGGCAGGTGGTGAGCTACGACCGCCAGGTGGCGGGGCGCACGCATTACTACAACCGCATGGGCGTGACGCCCGACAACGCCGACGAGGCGTACTTCCTGAGCGCGAACTGGGCCAAGACGCTCGACGGCGGCCGCACGATCATCGACCCGCCGCCCGCGGAGACGCCCTATGGCGACCATCACGACATCTGGTTCGACCAGGGGAACGGCAACCGGGCGATCGTGAGCCACGACGGCGGCGTGTCGATCACGCAGAACCGCGGCCGGACGTGGCTGCGCGTGGCCCTTCCGATCGCGCAGATGTACCACGTCACGACCGACACGCGCATCCCGTACACGGTGTGCGGCAATCGGCAGGATGGGCCGAGCGCGTGCGGCCCGAGCAACTCGCGCACCAACGCGCAGGGCCTGAGCGGTCCCGGGCAGGGGGCGATCACGCGCGGCCACTGGATCACGGTGGGCGGCGGCGAGAGCGGCTGGGCCACGCCCGACCCCGAGGATCCCGACCTCGTCTGGTCGAGCGCCTCCGGCTACGGCTCGGTGGGCGGAATCGTCTCGCGGTACAACGCGAAGACGAATATCGCGACCTACGCCGAGGTCTGGCCGCTGGCGACGATCGGCTGGGCGGCGGACTCGCTCAAGTACCGCTTCGTCTGGACCTTCCCGCTCACGATCAGCCCGCACGACCACAACCGCGTGTACGTCGGTGCGCAGTACCTGCTGGCGACGTCGGACGGGGGGCGCTCGTGGCAGGAGCTCTCCCCCGACCTCACGCGCAACGACAAGGCGCGCCAGGTGCGCTCGGGGGGGCTGACGCCGGACAACATCGGCGTGGAGTATGCCGGCGTGCTGTTCGCGATCGCCGAGTCGCGGCTGGAGAAGGGGCTCATCTGGACGGGCTCGAACGACGGCCTCGTGCACCTCACGCGCGACGGCGGGAGGACGTGGACCAACGTGACCCGGAACCTCCCCGGCCTTCCCGAGTGGGGGACGATCTCGAACATCGAGCCGTCGCGGTACGACGCCGGGACCGCCTGGCTGTCGGTGGACGCGCACCAGGCCAACAATCGCGACCCGTGGATCTACCGCACCACCGACTACGGCCGCACCTGGACCCTGCTGGTGAACGGCATCCCCCGGTCGCCGCTGTCGTACGTGCACGTGGTGCGCGAGGACCCGGTGCGCCGCGGGCTGCTCTATGCCGGCACCGAGAACGGGCTGTACGTCTCGTTCGACGACGGCGCGAACTGGCAGCCGCTGCAGAACAACCTGCCGCACGCCCCCGTGTACTGGATCACGGTGCAGGAGCACTTCAGCGACCTCGTGGTGGCGACCTACGGGCGCGGCTTCTGGATCCTCGACGACATCACGCCCCTGCGCACCATGCACGAGGTGGTGGCCCGCGACGCGGCGCTGCTCAAGCCGCGTTTCGCCTACCGCTACAAGCAGGTGGAGGGGCGCTGGGCCGTGGTCGAGGATCCGGCCGCCGGCGACGACCCGCCCTACGGGGCGGCGCTGCACTTCTGGCTCAAGGCGGACGCGAAGGACTCCCTGACGCTCACCTTCACCGATGCCGGCGGCACCACGTGGCGGACGATGAAGGTCGCGGGCAAGGCGGGACTCAACCGCGTGACCTGGGACCTGCAGTCGGACCGCACCCGGGAGGCCCGCGTCCGCACCGCCCCCCTGCACCAGCCCACCGCCGGCATCGGCTACGACGCCAAGCCGGCGCCCTGGATCGGCCGGTTCTCGATGCTGGTGCCGCCGGGCCGCTACACAGTAAGGATGACCGCCGGGGCGCAGTCGTTCACCGAGACGCTCGAGGTGCGCCGCGACCCGAACTCCCCGGCCACGGACGACGACATCGCGCAGGGCACCGCGGCGACGAGGGCCGTCATGGCCGACTACGACGACGCGGCGGCGACGATCAACACCGTGCAGGGGGTGCGGTCGCAGCTGCTGGCGCTGAGGGAACTGCTCAAGGACGACGCCAAGGCCGCCGACCTGCGCGCCGCCGCCGACTCGCTCGAACAGAAGTTCATCGCCCAGGAGGAGTACCTGCGCCAGCTCCGCTCCACGGGCCGCGGGCAGGACCAGCTTCGCTGGCCGATGCGGATCACCGAGCAGCTGGGCTACCTCGGGAGCGGCCTCGACGGTGCCGACCAGCCCCCCACCTCACAACAGCGGCAGGTGATGACGCTGCTGCACGACCAGCTGCGGGAGGTGAAGGGACGCATCGACGCGCTGCTCCGGCAGGATCTCGACGCCTTCAACGAGCGGCTGCGCCAGCGGAAGATGCAGAACGTGATCTTCTAGCCGCGCCGGGGCGACCGCCGGCCCGCGCCGGCGGTCGTCGCCCGTGTGCTCAGGGCGCGAGCACGCCGCGGTCGATCGCGGCCACGGTCGTTCGCCCGCTGAGCGCCATCGCGAGGGCCACCTCGTCGCGCAGGAGCTGGAGCACCTGCGCCACCCCCGCCTCGCCATCGACCGCGAGCCCCCACAGGTAGGGGCGCCCGATCAGCACCGCCCGCGCCCCGAGGGCAAGGGCCACGAGCACGTCGGTGCCGCGCCTGATGCCGCCGTCCACGAGCACATCGGCGCGGCCATCGACCGCCGCGACCACCTCGGCGAGGGCGTCGGCGCTCGCGACCACCCGGTCGAGCTGCCGGCCGCCGTGTGTCGACACGATCACGGCCTGCGCCCCGTGCTCGACCGCGAGCGCGGCGTCCTCGCGCGTGAGAATCCCCTTGAGGACCACCGGAAGGCGCGTGATCGACCGGAGCCAGGGGACGACGTCCCAGGTCAGGCTGGCGTCCCATTGGTTGGCCACGTAGTGCGCGAGGGCCGAGGCGCCCGCCTGCGCGGTCATCACGTCGGACGCATAGCGCTCGAGGTTGCGCATGGTGATCCCGGCCGGCGCGCTGAAGCTCACGCGCACCTCGCGCTCGCGCCGGCCGAGCACCGGCAGGTCGACGGTGAGGCAGATCGCGCCGTAGCCCGCCGCCTCGGCGCGGTGCACGAGGTCGGTCGTGATCGCGCGGTCGCGATAGCAGTAGAGCTGGAACCAGCGCGGCGCGGCCACCTCGGCGGCGACCTCCTCGAGGCCCACCGAGCTCGCGGTGCTGAGCACCTGGATCACGCCGGCCGCGGCGGCGGCCCGCGCGACGGCCCGCTCACCGTCGGGGTGTGCGAGCTGGTTGAGGGCGCACGGGGCCGTGAGCACGGGAACGGCCAGGGGAGTGCCCAGCACGGTGGTGCGGGTGTCCACGGCGGACACGTCGACGAGCACGCGCGGGCGGAGGCGAAAGCGCTCCCAGGCCCGGTCGGCGTCCCGCAGCGAGACCTCGTCGTTCGCGCCGCCGGCGTAGTAGGCCCACGCCATGGGTGGGACCTGCTCGCGGGCCAGCGCCTCGAATTCGCGGAGGTTGACTCTCATGCGCAGCGGAAAAGCTACGCCGCGCGCGGCGAACCGTCAGGCCGACGTCGTGCCCTCGGTGGCCGCGGGACGGGAGCGGCCGCGCACGATCCGCCTGAACAGCCAGACCGCGACCATCACGGGGAGGACGAACAGGACGACGAACTTGAGCGCCATGATCGTGACCAGCCCGACGGCGATCAGCAGCAGCACGGGGATGCCGAGGATGACGGTGCCGAGCACGGGACGGACGGCGAGGAGGCGCAGCATGGACGACAGCACGTGGGCTCCGGTGCGGTGGATGCGTCCCGTACGCCGGCCAACGGCGCCGGGTTTCCGCCGTGCGGCGGTGTCGAACCGACGCGCCGCTCGGTCCGTGTGCCGGCGACACGGGGCGGCGGCGCGACGCGCCGCCGCCCGGGTGATGGTGAGCCGGCCGGCGTGGCCGTGATGGCGCCGGCCCGGGCTGGCGGCGCGAACCTGGTGACGTCCCCTTCACCGAGTGGCCGATGCCCGGGAGCAGAACCCCCGATCGTGCGCCGTCGAGGGCCGCATGCATGCCGTGCGCGGCCAGACCGTGCCGCGCGACCGCGACCTCGCCGCGTTGCACGGCGTGTCGTCGGGCGCCCTGAACCAGGCCGTGCGTCGCAATGCGAGGCGGTTTCCGCCGGACTTCGCCTTCCGCCTCACCGCACGCGAGGAGCATGGCCTGATATCTCGAATCGTGATGTCAAACGGACGGGGCGGGCGCCGGCACCGCCCGCGCGTGTTCACCGAGCAGGGCGCGGCGATGCTCTCGAGCGTGGTGCGGAGCCCACGGGCCATCGCCGTGCATGTCGCGATCATGCGGGGGCTTCGTGCGGCTGCGCGCCCTGCGGCTGACCCAACGAGGGCATCGCCCGGCGGCCCGCCGCGCTCGAGCGGAAGTACGACGGGCGGTTCGGGCCGGTGTTTCGCGTCATCGACGAGCTGATCGGGCCGCGGGCGCAGGCCGACGAGCGAAGGGCGCGCATCGGCTTCACCTCGCCGTCGATCGGCGCCGGGACAGCGTCGGCGCAGGGGCGCCTCGCCCGCCACGCCCCCTCGCGCTGTGCGCCGCTGCCCGGGCTACGCGGCGCCGCCCGGGGCGTCGGGTCCCCCGCGGAGCCACGCCAGCGCCTCGTTGCGGTCCCAGAACGCCTTGACCTCCATGGGCAGGTCCTCGGCCCGGGCGGCGAGCAGCCGCATCATGCCGTACGACGCCGGCTGCGACACCACGGCCGCCCACCTCGCCCCGACGAGCGACCCGCCGGCGGCCGAGAGGTGTGCCAGTACCTGCGACACCTGCACCGGCGTGATCGGCGTGTCGAGCGCGCGGTGGTCGGTGAGCACCGCGTACCTGCCGCGCCCCTCGATGGCCCGCACGACGCCGTCGATGGCCGCCAGCATCTCGCCGATCTCGAGGGTGCCGGCGATCTCGATGGTCACCATGCGGCTGGCGTGGTCGATCGACAGCGTGGCCGGCATCGCGCCGTTCGTAACCTAGAAGGCGTCCACGGGGACGCTCATCACCGTCGTCGCCCCCGCCGCGATGCGGGCCGCGAGGGCATGCACCTGCGGCAGGACCTTGGCGAAATAGAACCGCCCGGTGGCGACCTTGGCCTCGTAGAAGGCGGCCCGGTCGTCGGCACCCGCGGCGAGCCGGGCGCGGGCGGCCTTCACCATGCGCAGCCACATGTACCCGAGGGTCACGTAGCCGAGCAGGTGGAGGTAGTCCTCGGCGGCGGCGCCGGCCTCGTCCGGGTTGGCCATGCTCCTCATCGCCACGCCCTGCGTCGCCTGCTGGAGCCGCTCGAACGCCTTGGCCAGCGGCTCGACGAACTCGGCCAGCGCGGGGTCGGCGCGGCTCGCCTCGACTTCGGCACTCACCGGGTGGAAGAAGCGGCGCAGCAGGCGTCCCATCCCCTCGGGGAGCTTGCGGCCGACGAGGTCCATGGCCTGCACGGCGTTGGTGCCCTCGTAGATGGGCGCGATTCGGGCGTCACGCACGAACTGCTCCATGCCGTACTCGCGCACGTAGCCGTGCCCGCCGAAGGTCTGCAGTGCGATGTTGGTGCTCTCGAAGCCGGTGTCGGTGAGGAACGCCTTGATCACGGGCGTCATGAGGGCCACGAGGTCGGCGGACTCGGCGCGCCGCGCGGGGTCGGGGTGCCTGTGTTCAAGGTCGATGTGCATGCCGATCCAGTACGCGAAGGCGCGATTCCCCTCGTTGAGGGCCTTCACGCGCAGCAGGCCCTGACGTACGGCCGGGTGCTCGATGATCGGGTCGGCGGGGCCGCCGGGGTTCTTGGCACCGGTGAGCGACCGCCCCTGCAGGCGCTCGCGGGCGTAGGCGACGGCATTCTGGTAGGCGACCTCGCCAAGGCCGAGGCCCTGCAGCCCGACGCCGAGGCGGGCGCCGTTCATCATCGTGAACATCGCCCGCATGCCCTTGTTCGCGTCGCCGACCATCCAGCCGGTGGCGTTGTCGAAGTTGAGCACGCAGGTGGCGTTGCCCTTGATCCCCATCTTGTGCTCGATCGAGCCGCAGGTCACGCCGTTGCGCGTGCCCGGGCGTCCCTCGTCGGTGGGGAGGAACTTGGGGACCATGAACATCGAGATGCCGCGGGTGCCGCCGGGGGCGTCGGGAAGCTTGGCAAGCACGAGGTGGATGATGTTCTCCGTCAGGTCGTGCTCGCCGGCGGAGATGAAGATCTTGGTGCCCGTGAGCCTGTACGCGCCGTCGCCGGCGGGAACCGCCTTGGTGGTGATGATGCCGAGGTCGGTGCCGGCGTGCGGCTCCGTGAGGCACATGGTGCCGCCCCACTGTCCGCTGACGAGCTTGGGCAGGAGCTTGTCCTTGAGCTCCTCGGTACCGTGGGTGTGCATGGCGTGGTACGCGCCGTGGGCGAGGCCGGGATACATGGCGAACGACAGGTTGCTCGCGCACATCATCTCCTCGACCACCGAGCGCATCAGGTGCGGCATGCCCTGGCCGCCGTACTTCGGGTCGGCGGTGAGCGCGGGCCAGCCGCCGGCGCAGTACTGCTGGTAGGCCTCCTTGAAGCCCGGGGGCGCCTTGACCTCGCCCTGCTCGTAGGTGCAGCCGGCGGCGTCGCCCGGCTGGTTGAGGGGTTGCAGCACCTCCGCGCAAAAGCGTCCCGCCTCCTCGAGGATCGCGTCGATCAGGTCGGGGGTCGCCTCCTCGTAGCCGGGGAGGGCGCTCAGCTGCGCCACGTCGAGCACGTCGTGCAGCACGAAGCGCATGTCATCGAGGGGAGCCTTGTACGTCGGCATTTCGTCTCCTGCTCAGTTCCGGAGTGGCTTGCCGGTGGCGAGCATGTGCTCGATCCGGGCGATCGTGGCGGGGGTGCGGATCAGGCGCCCGAAGGCGGCGCGCTCGAGGTTGAACATGTCGTCGTCGGAGAGGGCGCGCGACGGGTCGGTGGCGCCCCCGCTGAGCACGCCGGCCAGCTCGGCGGCCACGACGACGTCGTGCGGGGTGGCCTTGCCGGTGGCCACCATCGCCTCGACCTGCGCCACCATCAGGTCGCGGGCCATCGCCCCGGGGAGGCGGAGCGCGGTGGCCTCGGGCGGCCGGTAACCGGGACGCATGGCCACGGCGCGCGCCTTGGCGTCGGCCAGCAGGCGGTCGCGATTCATGGTGATCGTGTCACCGTCGCCGAGGACGAGCAGGTCGCGGGCCTGGGCCGCCGAACGCGACGACCGCGCCTGGCCGATCGCCTGGAAGGCACCGCCGATGACCTTGATGAGGTCGTCGCCGTGCTTGCGAAAGCCGCGCAGGAGCAGTTCCTTGCACCCTCCCCACCCCGGGATGAGGCCGACGCTGGTCTCCACCAGCCCCGCCTGGAGCTCGGCGTGGGCCACGATCGCGCTCGAGTGGAGGAGGACCTCGCACCCGCCCCCGAAGGCCATCCCGTGCGGCGCCGCGACGACCGGGAAGGGGGCATACTTGAGCGACGTGAGGGCCTGCTGCCCCGCCGCCCCCAGCGCGTCGATCGTCTTCCAAGCCGCGGTATTCGCCGCCAGCAGCACGCCGCCCAGGTTGGCGCCCACCGAGAAGTTCGGCCCCTCGTTGTAGATCACGAGCGCCGAGTGCGCCCCCGTCCCGTCGCCAATGGTGCCCACCGCCCGGGCCAGCATCTCGATCGAGAACTGGTCGAGCGCGTTCATCTTGCTGGTGAACTCGAGGCAGAGCACGCCGTCGCCGATGTCCCACAGCGCCGCGCTGGGGTTCTTCGCCACCGGCGCGCCGCGCCGCTTCACGTCGGCGAGCAGGAGCACGCCGTCGGGGCGCGGCACGTCGCGGTACGTGCCGTCGGTGCCGAGGAACTGGAGGGCGCCACCGTCGACGCGGTAGAACGTGCGGTCGGCGGCGGCGGCGAGGAGGGGCGGCACGGTGCGGCCCTCCCGGGCGAGCGCGGCGGCCAGCCATCCGGCGCCGAGCTGGTCGACCAGCTCGAACGGGCCCCGCTCCCACCCGTACCCGAGCTTCATCGCGTCGTCGACCTGGACGATCGTGTCGGCGATCGCGGGCACGAGCGACGTCGCGTAGTGAAGCACCTGCGACAACACGCGCCACGCATACTGGCCGCCGCGGTCGGGATGCGTGACGAGCGCGCGCAGGTCCTTCCGGGCGGCCGCCAGCGAAGCGAGCTTCGCATCCCGCGCCGGGCGGTACGCTCCCGTGACGAGATCCATCGCCTCGCGCACGCGGCCGGCGTCGGTTTTCGCCACCCGGTAGAAGCCCCCCTTGCCCTTCCGCCCCGTGCGGCCCTCGGCGATCATCGCGGCGATCACCGGCTGCTCCACCCGGACGCCTCGGTAGGCGTCGTCCGCCGGCAGGGTGGCGAGCATCGACCGGGACACATGGGGCATGAGGTCGATGCCGACGAGGTCGAACAGGCCGAAGACGCCGGTGCGGGGAATGCCCATCGGCTTGCCGCACACCGCGTCGGCCTCCTCGACCGTGAGCCCGAGCCGGAAGGCCTCGGTCACGGCGCACTCCATCCACAGCGTGCCGATGCGGTTGGCGATGAAGCCCGGGGTGTCCTTGCAGTCGACCACGCCCTTGCCGAGCTGCACGTCGCCGCAGCGACGCACGGCGTCGAGGGCCTCGGCGCGCGTGGCGGGGCCGGCAACCACCTCGAGCAGCCGCATGTACCGCGGCGGGTTGAAGAAGTGCGTGATGCAGAAGTCGGCGGCGAACGACGCGGGCATCTCCCGCGTGAGCAGGGAAAGGGGGATCGTGCTCGTGTTGCTCGACACGACGCTCCCCGGCTTGCGCACCGCCTCGAGCTTCGCGTAGAGCGCGCGCTTGACCTCGAGGTCCTCGAGCACCGCTTCGATGATCCAGTCGGCGTCGGCGACCAGGGCGAGGTCGTCATCGACGTTTCCCGGCGTGACGCGGGCGGCGAACGACTTGTGCATCAGCGCGAGGGGCTCGACCGTGAGCATGCGCTCGATCGCGCCCCGGGCGAGGATGCTGCGGTCGGCGGCCCCGGGCGGGACGATGTCGAGGAGGACCACCGGGATGCCCGCGTTGGCCAGCTGTGCGGCGATGCCGCTTCCCATGACGCCGGAGCCGATCACGGCGGCGCGCGCGATGTTCATGACGGATACGGTCTCGTTTGGTGGGACCCGGAGCACCGCGTTGCGCGCCCGCGAGTGGCCCGCACCAGCGCAGCCGTTCGCGCGGTCATCGCGCGCCGGGGAAGTGGAATCTCACGGGACGAACGCCCCCCTTCAAGAGCGAAACGCCCGACGCCTCTGCCCGGGAATCGACCGGTTTTGGAGGTTACCTTCCCGGCTCCGGTGCCCTCCCCTGCCGCTGCACACCGCCTCCCATGCGCGCCCTCCACGCCCTCGTCGCCGCCGCCCTCGCGGCATCTCCCCTCCCCGCCCCAGCGGTCGCGCCGCCGGCGGGCGCGCCGCAGGGAGCCGCCCGCACCGATTCCTCCCGCGCGGCACGCGCCCAGCGTCTTGCCGGCAAGCCGCGGGCGGGGAAGAGGCGCGCCGCCACGCCCAAGGCGACCCGGCCCCCGACCGGGGTCGACAGCGAGCCGCCATACGTCCAGCCACCCATGCCTGCGGCCCTGCCGGGGTCGCTCCTCCCCGGGCACCGGATCGTCACCTACTACGGCAATCCCCTCTCGAAGCGGATGGGGATCCTCGGCGAACTCCCTCCCGAGGAGATGATGGCGCGGCTCGAGCGCGTGGCGGCGGAGTGGCAGCAGGCCGACACCGCCACCCGGGTGCTTCCCGGCCTCGAACTCGTGGCCACCGTCGCCAACGACCACCCCGGTCCCAGCGGACTCTTCCGCACCCGGATGCGCGACACGCTGATCGAGCGCGTGATCGGCTGGGCCGAGCGCAGGAAGTGGCTCGTCATCCTCGACATCCAGGTCGGCCACGGCTCGGTGAAGGACGAGGTCGAGCGGCTGCTGCCCTTCCTCGCCAAGCCGTTCGTGCATCTCGCCCTCGATCCCGAGTTCGACCTGCCGAAGGGGGTCGTGCCCGGCACGAAGATCGGCTCGACCGACGCGGCCGACATCAGCCTCGCCCTCAAGCTCGTCGGGGACTTCGTCACGGCGCGGAACCTGCCGCCCAAGATCCTCCTCGTGCACCGCTTTACCGGGCCGATGGTCACCGGCGCGGGGCGGATCACCCTCGACCCGCGCGTCCAGCTCGTGATCGTCATGGACGGCTTCGGGCCACCCGCGCTCAAGGAGGGGAGCTACTTGCGGCACATTCGCCGCGACCCGGCGCAATACGCCGGCTTCAAGCTCTTCTACAAGAACGACAAGCCCCTCATGACGCCGAAGGAGGTGCTCGGCAGGCTCGTGCCGAAGCCCTACGTGATCATCTACCAGTAGGGCCGGCGGCGCCCTCCGCCCATGGCAGCGCGAGGATGAGGTTCGAGGTGGCGTCGGACAGCTCGGCGGCGGCCGGCAGCACCGGCAGCAGGCGCCCGAGGCCGTCGAGCCAGCTGCGCAGCGCCTGCGGCACGGCCGTGACCACCACATTGCGGCCGAGGTCCGGCGTGAGCGAATCGACGACGAGGGAGTCGAGCACGGTCATGGGCACCGCCCCCCGCCCCACCATGCCCTCGATCACGCCGTGCAGCGCGCGGTTATTGGAGGGGCCGACGAGCTTGAGGTCCGATCGCACTGCCAGCACCGATGCCTCGTCGAGCTCGCGGGCGAGGGCCGTGGTGACCCGGCGATCGGCCATCCGCAGCGAATCCACCGCGTCGAGGTAGCCCACGCTCGAGTCGGCGCAGAGTCCATCCACCCGCCGGTAGAGGAGCACGCGGACACAGTTGCCGGGGGGACCGGGGCGCGCGGCGTCGCGCCGGAAGGACCCGCCCACCCGCGCGCAGGAACCGCCGGGCAATCGGGCCGGAAGGTCGAAATCGCCGAGGAGGCCGGCGGTGCCGGCGCGGGGGCCGGCCGCGCGCGGGGCTTGCCTCCCCGGTCTGGCGGCGCCCCGCAAGAACACCGGCGAAATGGACTGGCAGGGCGGCGCCACGCCGCGCCGCGATGCCACGGCGGTGACGGCGTTCGGGCATTGCCGGGCTACCCGCTCGGGAATGGGACGCTCGCGCCAGGGCGCTCACGCCTGCTCCCAGTCGGCGAGCTCGTCCACGTACTCCGGCGGGAAGCCGTGGGCGCGTGCCGCGGCGAGGATCACTTCGAGGTACTCGCCCCGCGTCGGGGTCGGGGTCGCGTCGCGGGCGATGTAGGCCAGCGCCGGGCGGGAGTCGCCATCGGCGGTGGTGACGCGCAGCGAGTGGCGACGGTAGAGGCCGAACGGCACCCCCTCGTACTCGTCGAGCGCGGCGCGGTGCGCCTCGGACAGGAGCCAGAGCACTCCATGCACCCGCTTGCCGGCCGCCGGGACCACGGTGGCGAAGTGGTTGGCGTTGATCCGGAAGGCGTGGCCGTCGAGGATCGCAGGGCCAATCACGCGAGCCCCCGGGCAGCGGATGGCCATCCCCTGCACCGACATGTTCGACCCGTAGGCGAAGTAGACAATGTCCCGCCCGTCGGCGTGGATGCGATTGTCGGCGTGACGCTCGGTCATTGGCGGGGGCCAGGGGACAGGAGAGTATCCGCACTCTCGCCGGTCGGCGCCAGCGCCGCGACGACGGGCGTCACAGGATGGCCGACGGCCAGGCTCCGCCCGGCGGGCTGCCCGCCGGGACATGTCAACGCCCCTCTCGCCGACGCTGGACCGGCCCAATTCGCATGGCAGCTGCCGGAACGCACGAAGATGAACCGCGGCGTCGGATTGCCGGTCACGAACGCCGGGGAGGGGATGATCGGCAGAATCCGGCGCGGGGCCCGTTCGGCGGGCCGTGGGCCGACCGGCGTCGCCCGGGCGGCGCCGCACCTCGGGCCCCCCGTCCGGCGTCGTTGACCTTTCGGCAACGGGGCCGGGATCGCAAACGAAGGGGCGTGGCCGCGCGTGTATTGCGCGTGACTTGCGCCAGCCTCCGCCACGTCGCCCTGCGCCTCGCCTGCCTCCTCGTCCCCGCCGCGGGCCCGCTCGGCGCCCAGGTGGGGAGCACGACCGACATCCTCACCGGCGTGGTGAAGAATCCCGCGGGCCAGCCGGTGGCCGGTGCCACCGTGACCGTGACGAGCGTGGAGACGCAGGTCTCGCGCTCCCGCCGCACCGACGACAAGGGCCGCTACGTGCTCGTCTTTCCCGAGGGCGGCGGGCGCTACCAGCTCGCGGTCAAGGCACTCGGCTTCGAGCCCGTGGTACAGCTCGTCAACCGCGTCGCCGACGAGGACCAGCTGGTCACCAACGTCACCATGGGCGCTGGCTCGGCGCAGCGGCTCGACCAGGTGGTGGTGCGCGCGGCCCCCCGCGCACCGCCGAACGACCGGCCGGCGCCCGGGGCGACGGAACGGGCGTTCAGCCCCGACCAGGTGATGCGCCTGCCGATCGAGGACCAGAGCGACCTCACCGCCCTCGCCGCCCTCGCCCCGGGCGTGGTGAGCTTCGCGGGCAGCGACAGCACGACGGCCACGTTCTCGGTGGCCGGGCAGCGCACGACCCAGAACAGCGTGACCCTCGACGGCATGACCTTCGGCTCGACCTCGGTGCCGCAGGACGCGGTGCGCAACACGCGCATCATCACCAACACCTACGACATCGCCCGCGGCCAGTTCAGCGGCGGGCAGATCGCGAGCACGACGCGCAGCGGCACCAACCTCGTGCAAGGCTCGCTGACCGACGCGTTCCGCGACCCCGACCTCTCGTGGAACTTCCAGGACGCGGGCGCCTTTGGCCAGGCGTACCGGCAGAACACCCTCTCCGGCGGCGTGGGTGCGCCGATCATCCGGGACAGGCTGTTCATCTTCGGCGCCTTCCAGCTGCGCGGGCGCTCCGACCCGGTGCAGTCGTTGCTGTCGGCCACCCCCGCCACTCTCGCCCGCCTCGGCGCCAACCGCGACTCGATCGCCGCCTTCCTCGCGCGCGTGAGCCTCGATTCGGTGCCGCTCACGCTGGCGGGGATCCCGACCGACCGGCCGACCGACGGCGACCAGTACTTCCTGCGGATGGACGCGAACCTGGGTGACGACCACACGCTCATGCTGCGCTACGACACGCGCGACAACAGGGCGAGCGCGGTGCGCACGAGCGCCCTCGCCCTCCCCACGGTGGGCGGCACGCAGGACCAGGCCGGCAAGGGGGCGATGGCGATGCTCACGTCGCACGTCGCCAGCGACCGGGGCGCGTTCATCAACGAGCTGCGCGCCTACCAGTCGTGGTCCGGCAGCGGCACCGATCCCTACCTCGTCGCCCCCACGGGGCGGGTGCAACTGGTGTCGAGCCTGCCGGCGACGGGGAGCGGCACCACCGCCGGTGCGATCGGCGCCACCACGCTCCAGTTCGGCGGCAACGCGTCGCTGCCGCAGGCGAGCCGGACCACCGGGCTCGAGGTCAGCAACGAGTTGTCGTACATCCCCGCGGGCTCGCCCCATCGTTTCAAGCTGGGGCTGCTGCTCAACACGAGCGACTTCGGCCAGGACATCACCACCAACCGGTGGGGCACCTACACTTATGCGTCCCTGGCCGACTTCCAGGCGGGCACTCCGAGCAGCTTCACGCGCACGCTCACGCCGCGCATGCGCACGGGGGGCGCCACCAACGCCGCGGTGTACCTCGGCGACACGTGGCGCGCGCGCACCGGACTGCAGCTCACGTACGGGATTCGTGCGGAGGGATCGAGCTACGCCGGCGCCCCCGCCGCCAACCCGGCGGTGGACACCCTCTTCGGCGTGCAGACCAACCGCTTCCCCGGCGAGTTCCATGCGAGCCCGCGCATCGGGTTCACCTGGGTGCTCGGCGCGAGCGAGCCGAGCCCGAACGCGCCGCGGGGCGGCGAGCGCGGCGGTGGCGTGCGCGGCGGCGGCGGCGGCGGCCGTGGCGGAGGAGGGGGCGGCGGATTTGGCGGGTTTGGCGGCGGACCGGGGGGCGGCACACAGCCCACGACCATCGTGCGCGGCGGCTTCGGCGAGTTCCGCGGCGTGGCGCCAACGGGACTGTTCAGTGCCGCGCAGGCCGCCACCGGGCTCACCGGCACGGAGCAGCAGCTCACCTGTGTCGGGCCGTCGGTGCCCGCGGTGACGTTCAGCGACTGGCTCACCGGCACGACGCCGGTTCCCTCGTCGTGCGCCGGATCGACGCCGGTTCTCCCAGGCGATCCGCGGCTCGCGCGCCCGAACGTGACGGTCCTCGATCCCGCGTTCGCGGCCCCACGATCGTGGCGGGCGTCGCTCGGCGTCACTCACCGGCTGGGGGACCGACTCGCCGTCTCGCTCGACCTGACCTACGCGCGCGGCGTGGCGCAGTACGGGTATCGCGACCTCAACCTGGTGTCCACGCCGGCGTTCACGCTCGACGAGGAGGGAGGCCGCCCGGTGTACGTGCCGTCGGCGTCGATCGTGCCGGCGACGGGCACCGCCAGCAGCGCCCTGTCGCGCGTGCACCCGGAGTTCGGGCGCGTACTGCTGACCTCGAGCGATCTCGAGTCCGACACGCGGCAGGCGACGGTGAGCGTGCAGTTCGGCACCATGCGCGGGCTCAACTCGCAGCTGTCGTACACGTACACGCGGTCCATCGACCAGACGTCGTTCCCGGGGAGCTTCGGCGGCCAGGGGGTCGCGAGCACCACGGCGGGCGACCCGAACCGGCGCACCTGGGCCACGAGCGACGTCCAGCGGGTGCACCAGGTCGTGCTGACGGCGAGCTACCCGATCACGGGGTGGTTCGAGCTCACCGGCGTCGGGCGGGTGGTGAGCGGCGCGCCGTTCACGCCGGTCGTGGGCAACGACATCAACGGGGACGGCGCGCGCAATGACCAGGCCTTCGTGTTCGACCCGGCGACGGCGGTCGACACCGCCGTGGGCAACGGCATGCAGCGGCTGATGGCCGCGGCGCCGGCGGGGGTGCGCGAGTGCCTGGCCGGCAACCTGGGCCGCGTGGCCGCCCGCAGCTCATGCACCGGCCCGTGGACCGGGAGCTTCGACCTGCAGGTGAACTTGCGCCCGGCCTGGGCCGGACTCGACCGCCGCCTCACGATCTCACTCTCCACGATCAACCTGCTCGCCGGGCTCGACCGAGCGATCCACGGCGACAACAACCTCGCCGGCTGGGGCCAGGCGCCGCGACCCGACCCGACCCTGTTGACCGTGCGCGGCTACGACAACGTGCGCCGCGCCTACCTGTACCAGGTGAACGAGCGCTTCGGACAGACGAACGCGGGCGCCAACGCGTACCGGACACCCTTCCAGGTCTCGTTGCAGGCGCGGCTCACCTTCGGCCCCGACCCGGTGCGTGACCGGATGAACCAGATCTTCGGCGCCAACCGCGATTCGGCGTCGCGGCTCTTCTCGCAGCGCTTCGCGCAACTGATCGGGCACCCGATCGACTCGATCCTGGTGCGGCGCGACTCGCTGGCGCTGACCGACGCACAGGTGGCGGCCCTCGAGGCCTTGCGCGACTCTCTGAGCGTGAGGAACGGGCCGGTGAGCGACTCGCTTCGCGCCAGGTTCGACGCCGCCGGCCCGACCCCTGACCCGCGCACCGCACTCGCCGACATGGCGCCCCTCCTGCGGACGGCGCGCGAGAACGTGGCCCGGGCGCTCGAGCAGGCGCGGGCGGTGCTCCTGCCGGAGCAATGGGCCAGGGTGCCGGAGTCGATCCGGAATCCACGCAACAACCTCCGCATCGGTCCGGGGGGCGGACAGGGGCGACCGGGCGGGCAGCGGCCGCCGGCGTAGGCCCGCTCGGCGGGCCGCGGCGCCGGCGGTAGGCGGGCGCCGTCGCGGTCCCGCTGCCTCGCGCCGACGGGTGGCATCACCCGGCCGGCGGCCTCGCGCAACCTGGCGGCGCGGTCGGGACGCTGGCGCTGCTCCCACGCGGCGGGGGCGTAGAAGGCCAGCATCACCTCGACGCGGGCCAACCGTCGCAGCGCCGACGCCGCCTGCACCGAGTCCGCCCCCGCCACCGCGCGCTGCAGCGAGGGCACGCCGAGCCGCTTGAGCAGGTCGTCCGCATCGGGAGCCTCGGCTTGGTCGCGCTCCCAGGCGAAGACCCGCTCGAGCTCCGCCGGCTGTGCCCGCTCGCGCGCCCATTCGCGCCGCGCCCGGTCGCGCAGGGCGCGCAACGCCGGCCGCGCCGCAAGTTCGCGGGCGCGGGCGCCAAGCGCGTCGACCCCCGGCCAGCGTTCGGCGTCGCGGGCGAGCGACGCGGCCGTAACCTGGGCCAGGTCCCACTGCCCCGCCCGGTCCAGCGAGTCGACGCGGACCCGTCCGGCGGCGATCCACGCCCGTACCGCGGCGCTGTCGAGCGGGGCACGCCCGCCGCGCATCGCCCGCACGTCGAGCCACTCCAGCGCCTCGGCGGCCACGGCGCCCGTCGGCCACCCGTGCGACCCAGGGTGCCACACCAGGTGCGCGGGGACCTGCAGCGAGTCGAGGCGCCCGGCGAAGCGGCGCACCTCCTCGTGGTTGAAGTCGGCAAGGCCCGTCGTCACGGCCACGGCGAACGACGAGTCGTGCGCGACCTCGAGCACCGTCCCCGCCACGGGCACGGTGCCGGCGGCGAGGATCAGCCCCGCCACGTTCGGCCGCCAGTCGGCGAGGGCGATCCAGGTCGCGCGGGCGGTGCCGGACATGCCAGCGAGGTACACCCGCCGCGCGTCGAGCCGAATGGAGCGCTGCGCCCACTGCAGCATGTCGCGCACCGCCGCCGCGTTCGGGTCCTCGGCGCCGTCGCTGGCCGCGCTGTACGAGCTGAGCACGGCCCAGCCGAGCCGCTCGGCGGCCGGGGCGAAGAGGCGCAGGGCTTCGACGGCGCGGCCGCGCGGGTCGAGCACGACCAGCGTGGGGAGGCGCCGCGGCGCGGCGCCGGTGCTCGCGGCCTCGGCGGCCGAGGGAAGGTAGACGGCAAAGGCACGCGCCGGGTCGCCATTGACGGTCAGGCGCTCGATGAGGCGGCCGGGGAGGACGGCGTCCTGCGCGCGGCCGTTCGCGGGCAGGGCACAGAGGAGGATCGCGACCGCGAGGGCGCGCCCGGCCGCGCACGCCCGGGGGCTCTCGCCCGCGGCGCCGCGGCGCGCCCTTGCCCGCGCATCGATCATGTCGCGGCCGAAACTGCGCGCGCGCGGCGCGGGGAGTTCGTGCGGCGGGGCAGGCCGCGAATCCCGGCGCTCCTCCGGACCGCGGCCGGCGCGGGCCTCCGCGCCGCCACCAACAGCGAACGGCAGCGCCCTGTCCGCGGCCGAAACGCCGGGAGGCCGGCATCGCGGCCGGCCCCCCGGGTCTCCCGCTCCGGCGGCGCGCTATTGCACCGCGTTGATCATGTCGAAGATCGGCAGGTACATCGCCACGACCATGCCGCCGACGACGGTGCCGAGGAAGACAATCATGATCGGCTCCATGGCCGAGAGGAGGCCGCTCACGGCGGCGTCGACCTCGTCGTCGTAGAAGTCGGCGATCTTGGAGAGCATCTCGTCGAGGCCGCCGGTCTGCTCGCCGACCGAGATCATCGAGATCACCATCGGCGGGAAGACATTGCTCTTGGCCAGCGGCGCCGAGATCGTGTCGCCGCCGGCGATGCTGGCGCGACTGGCCATGATCGCGTCCTGGATCACGCGGTTGCCGGCGGTCTTGGCGGTGATCTCGAGGCCGTCGAGGATGCTGACGCCGGAGCTGATCAGCGTGCCGAGGGTGCGGGTGAAGCGGCTGACGGCGGTCTTGCGGAGCACGTCGCCGAGGATCGGCGCCTTGAGCAGGAGCCCATCGATGCGGAGCTTGCCGGCGTCGGTCTTGTAGTAGCGCTGCAGGAATTGCTGCCCGAAGAAGCCGGCGGCGATGAACGCCCACCAGTAGCCGATGAGCAGCTTGGAGAGGCCGATGACGATGCGCGTGGGGACGGGGAGCTCGAGCTTGACCGACGCGAACATCTGCTGGAAGACGGGGATGACGAAGATCAGCAGCACGCTGACGGCGATGATCGCCACCGAGAAGATGACGCCGGGATAGATCATGGCGCCCTTGACCTTGCGCACGAGGGCGTCGTTCTTCTCCATGAAGGTGGCGAGGCGCATCAGGATCGTGTCGAGGATGCCGCCCGCCTCGCCGGCGGCGACCATGTTCACGTAAAGGTCGCTGAAGGCCTTGGGGTGCCGGGCGAGGGCGTCGGCCACGGTGTTGCCCGACTCCACGTCGAACACGACGGTCTTGGTGACCTCGGCGAGCGCCTTGCTCTCGGTCTGGCGCGAGAGGATGTCGAGCGCCTGCACGAGGGGGAGGCCGGCGTTGATCATCGTCGAGAACTGGCGGGTGAAGATCACGATGTCGCGCATCGTGACCTTGCCGCCGCCCTTGGCCTTGGCGGCCTCGTCGACCTTGACGACCGTCATGCGCTGCCGCTTCAGCTGCGCAATGACCTCGTCCTTGTTCGTCGCCTCGAGCGTGGCCGACTTGAGCTCGCCGTTGGCCGCGCGCGCCGTGTACGTGAAGGTGGGCATCAGGGTTCCTCCTCGGGATTCCGCCGTGCGCCGGTTCGCTACCGCTTGGCCTGGCCGCCGGCCGAGGGCTTGGCGGCCGTGACGCCGCCACTGCCGTCGTCCATCGGCGCCATGCCGATCATGCGCAGGAACTCGTTCGGGTCGCCGCTCACGCGCAGGCACTCGTCGACGGTGACCTCGCGGCTCATGTAGAGCACGTAGAGGGCGTCGTTGAGCGTCTGCATGCCGAACTTCTTGCCGCCCTGCATCATCGAGTAGATCTGGTGGATCTTGTCGTCGCGGATCAGGGCGCGGATCGCGGGGGTGACGACGAGGATCTCGGCCGCCATCGCCCGCCCCTTCCCCTTGGCCTTGGGGAGGAGGGTCTGGGTGACGATCCCCTCGAGCACGAAGGCCAGCTGCGCCCGGACCTGGCTCTGCTGGTGGCTGGGGAAGACGTCGATGATGCGGTTGATCGCCTCGGCCGCCGAGTTCGTGTGCAGCGTGGCGAAGGCGAGGTGGCCCGTCTCGGCGATCGTGAGCGCCGCCTGGATCGTCTCGAGGTCGCGCATCTCGCCGATCAACACCACGTCGGGGTCCTCGCGCAGCGCGTACTTGAGGGCGTTGGCGAAGCTCTTGGTGTCGCTGCCGACCTCGCGCTGGTTGATGATGCACATCTGGTGCCGGTGGATGAACTCGATCGGGTCCTCCACCGTGATGATGTGCCCCTTCATCTCGCGGTTGATCTTGTCGATCATCGCCGCGAGGGTCGTGCTCTTGCCCGACCCGGTGGGGCCGGTGACGAGCACCAGCCCGCGGGGCTTCTCGGCCAGCTTGGCGATCACCTGCGGCAGGCCGAGGTCGGCGAAGCTCTTGATCGTGATCGGGATCTGCCGGATCACCATCGTCACGCAGCCGCGCTGCTTGAAGGCGTTGCCGCGAAACCGGGCGAGGTTCTGGATGCCGAAGGAGAAGTCGAGCTCGTCCTCGAGCTCGAACCGCTTCTTCTGGTTCTCGGTCAGCACCGAGTACGCCAGCTGCAGCGTGTCCTTCGCGCTCAGCGTCACGTCGAACTTGCTACTGATGATGTCGCCGTCGATGCGCAGCTTGGGGCACTCGCCGGCGGTGACGTGCAGGTCCGACGCCTCGCGCTCGATCATCTCCTCGAGCAGCGAGCGCAGGCTCACGGCGGAGGTCTGGGGGGCGGCGGCGGCGGGTGCGGTCATCGGGTCGGGTGTCGGGGGGTGGGATGCGGCGTCACGCCGTTGTCTCGCGGACCACCTGCTCGAGCGTGGTGATCCCCTTCATGACCTTGAGCCAGCCGTCCATGCGGAGCGTCAGCATGCCTTCCTCGATCGCGAGGTCGCGCAGCTCGGCCGCGCCAAGGTTCTGCATGATCGCCTTGCGCAGCGCCGGCGTCATGAACATCACCTCGTACACCCCCTGCCGCCCCTTGAGTCCCGAGCCGGCGCAGGCGTCGCATCCCTTGCCCTTGTAGAACGGCAGGTCCTTGAACTTCGTGTCAAGCGACAGGCTCTCGAGGAACGGCTTCACGTCGGGGCCGGCACGGGCCTTGGCGCCGTCCACCGCCTCCTGGCTGAACCGGATGTCGCGGAGCGTCATGTTCGGCTTGACCTTCGCCGTCCACAGCTCGTCGTCGGACGGGGTGTACTTCTGCTTGCAGCCGCTGCACACGCGCCGCAGCAGGCGCTGGGCGAGGATCAGGTTCACCGCGCTGGCCACGTTGAACGGCTCGAGCCCCATGTCCATCAGGCGCGTCACCGTCTCCGCCGCCGAGTTCGTGTGCAGCGTGCTCATCACCATGTGGCCGGTGAGGGCCGCCTTGATCGCGATGCCCCCCGTCTCGAGGTCGCGGATCTCGCCGAGCATGATGATGTTCGGGTCCTGCCGCAGGAACGCCTTCAGGGCCGCGGCGAAGGTCATCCCGATCTCCGTGCGCACCAGCACCTGGTTGATCCCGTAGAGGTTGTACTCCACGGGGTCCTCCGCCGTCATGATGTTCGTGTCCATGGTGTTGACCTTGGACAGCGCGGAGTAGAGCGTCGTCGTCTTGCCCGAGCCCGTGGGACCGGTCACGAGCACCATGCCGTACGGGTTCGCCACCGATTCCATCAGTTCGCGCTCGGCGCGCGGCTCGATGCCGAACTTCTCGAGGTCGAGGGTCAGGTTGCCCTTGTCGAGGATCCGGAGCACGACCTTCTCGCCGAACAGCGTGGGGAGGGTCGACACGCGGTAGTCGATGACCTTGTTGCCCATCTTGAGCTTGATGCGACCGTCCTGCGGCACGCGGCGCTCGGCGATGTTGAGCTGCGCCATGATCTTGAACCGCGAGATCAGCGCGGCCCGCATCTTCAGCGGCGGCTTCATGAACTCCTGGAGCGCGCCGTCGATCCGGTAGCGCACCCGCAGGTCGTGCTCGAAGCACTCGAAGTGGATGTCCGACGCCCCCTTCTTCACCGCCTCGGTGAGGATCGCGTTGATCAGCTTCACGACCGGGGCGTCGTCGACCGCCGCGCTGAGCGCGGCCGCCGACATCTCCTCCTCCTTCTCCTCGACGACCTCGACCTCGGAGTCATCGGCGATCTCCTGCAGGATGCTCTGCATCTGCAGGTCCGTGGACTCGTAGTGCTTCTCGATCGCCGCCCGCAGCGTGAACTCGCCCGCGATCACCGGGAAGATGTCGTACCGCGTGATGAACTTGAGGTCCTCGATCACCCCGAGGTTGGTCGGGTCCGCCATCGCCACGGTCAGGGTGCGGCCGTCGCGCTTGAGGGGGAGGACGAAGTGCTTGGTGGCGAGATCGGCCGGGATCAGCTTGGCGATCTTGGGGTCCACCTCGAACTTGGCGAGGTCCACGGCCGGCATCTTGTACTGCCGCGCCAGCGCCTTCGTCAGCTCCGTCTCCTTGATGAAGCCGAGCTTCACGAGGTTGTAGCCCACTCGCGTGCCGTTCTGCTTCTGCTCCTGGAGCGCCTTCTCCAGCTGCTCCTTGGTGATCAGCCCCTCGCGAATGAGGAGGTCACCGATCCGTTCGGTCGTCGCGGACGCGGGAGCGGCCATTTCGGCGAGTTCCTGGGGCGAAAGGCACAATGCCCGCCGGGCCGGCGCGGGCGTCGGAACATCTCGTCAAAGCTCCCGGCGCGGCAGGGTGATGTCAAGCGCGTGTTCAGCCCCTAATGCGTGACCTGACACACGGTTGGAGCGTCGGCGCGCCGCCGGCTTTCGCCCCGCGCCCGGCGGCGTCGCGCGCGCCTCGCCGCTGAATCGCAGGCGGGAGGCGAGCTTGGCCACCAGCCCCGGCCCGATGCCCTTCACCCGGGCCAGCCCGGCGATCGAGCCGAACGGGCCGAGCCGCTCGCGATCAGCGACGATCCGCGCCGCGAGTGCCGGGCCGATGCCCGGAAGCGCCTCCAGCTCCCGGGCGCTCGCTCGATCGGCGTCGATCATGGTCGCTGCCGCCGGCGGCGGGGCGAGGTAGCGCTGCGCGGGGGGCATCGCCCCCACGGCACCGGCGCCGGCGGCGGCCCCCGGAGCCGCTACGCCCTTGCCGTTGGGCAGCGCCCCCACGACCGGGCTCGTCGGCATCTCACCGCGCATCGGCCGGCGGCGGCGCCCCTGGAGCAGGCGTGCGGAATCCACCGCCGCCAGCTGCGAGTCGAGGGCGGCCACGGCGGGGGCGGCCGCGGCGCGTGCCGCCCTGTGGGCCTGGGCGGCCCTCACCCCGGCGCCGAGGGCGAGGGCGGCGGCGAGGAACCAGAGGGCGCGGCGTTCGGCGGTGGTGGGCATGCGCACAGGGTACGGCGTGCGCGCACCGACGGCATAACCGCCCTGTTGCGCTCCCGGTCAGCGCATTGCCTAGCGGACGAGCGCGAGGGCGAGCATGCCGACCCTGGCGAGGCTCGCCGCCGACACCTTGTCGGGCGTGTCGGACGGCGTGTGATGATAGGGGTAGTCCAGGTCGATCACGTCGATCACCCGCATGCCCGCGTCGAGCAGCGGGATGTGGTCATCGGTGACCGTCCACTTCCCCTGCGGCACGAAGGTGTCCGCGAGGCCGAGCTCCCGCGCCTTGTCCCACACGCGCCCCACGACCTCGGGCGCACGTTGCATCGAGTTCCCCTCCTGGTACACCTGCAGGTCGGCGTCGCCGATCATGTCGAACAGGACCCCGAACATCGGCGCGTAGCCGGGCTCGGGGGGATGCTTCGCGAAGTGGCGCGACCCGAGCAGCACGTCCTGCGCCGGGGCATCGAACGAGCCGTAGTCCTCGCCGTCGACGAACAGCAGGTCGACCCCCACTGCCGGCGGCGACCGCTTGAGGGCGTCGGCGATGCCGAGCAGGAGTGCGACGCCGCTCGCGCCGTCGTTCGCGCCGGGGGTCGGGAGCCGGCGCTGCGCGGTGTCGGGGGCCGACTCGGCGATCGGCCGCGAGTCCCAGTGCGTGAGGTAGAGCACGCGCGACGCCTCGCGCGGCCGGAAGCGGGCGATGAAGTTGCGCAGCCGCAGCGTGTCGCCGCGGTCGGTCACGTGCGTGAACGCCTGCACGATCACGGTGTCGGCCCTCTGGCGCAGCTCGGCGAGGATCCAGTCGCCGGTGGCCACGTGCGCGGGCGAATTGGGAATGCGCATCCCGAAGGCGAGCTGGGTGCGCACGCGAGCCAGCGCCGCGTCGCCGTCGAACGCGGGGGCCGGCGCCGCGGTGTCGCAGCCGGCGATCACTCCCGCGGCCGCGATGAGCAAGGCGGCGCGCGGCGCCTGGCGTCGGCGGCGGGGCAGGCGGGTGGGGGACGGCCGGAGCATGCGAGGGGGCTGGGGGTAGGAGTGTGGGCAAGCTCACGCGGCCGCGCCCTTGAATCAACCCCCGCGCGGCCCGAGCTTTCCCGCTACGTGAGACTCCTCAATCGCTACGTCCTGCGCGAGCATGCGGGGCCGCTGGTCTTCTCGCTGGCGGCCCTCACCTCGCTGATGCTCCTCAACTACGTGGCGAAGGAGTTCGGCAAGCTCGCCGGCAAGGGGCTGCCGTGGCGCGTGATCGGCGAGTTCTTCGCCCTCGCCGTTCCGTTCACGGTGGCCATGACGCTGCCGATGGCGGTGCTGGTCGCGACCCTCCACGCCTTCGGGCGGCTCGCCGCCGAGAACGAGATCACCGCCCTCAAGGCGAGCGGCATCAGCATCAACCGCCTCCTCCTCCCCGTCCTCGCCGGGGGGATGGCCCTCTCCCTGGTGATGGTCTTCTTCAACGACCAGGTCCTGCCCCGCGCGAACCACCGGCTGCGCAACCTGCAGGAGGACATCGCGCAGAAGAAGCCCACGTTCGCGCTGCGGCCGCAGGTGATCAACGCGATCCAGGAGGGAAAGCTCTACCTGCGGGCGGGGCGCGTCGAGGCGAGCACCAACCGGCTGCGCGAGGTCGCGATCTTCGACCTTGGCGACCCCGCCAAGCGCCGCACGATCTACGCCGACTCGGGGGACCTCGCCCTCGCCGGTGACGGCTCCGACCTCAAGCTGACGCTCTACCACGGCTACATGCAGGAGGCGTCGCGCCAGTCTCCCGGCGAGCTGCAGCGGCTGTTCTACCACGTGAACAACATCCGCGTGCGCGGCGTCGGCAACCAGCTCAAGCACACCGAGAACGACTTCAAGGGCGACCGCGAGATGTCGATCTGCGAGATGGGCTCGCAAGTCGACCAGCTGCACGGCGAGCTGGCGATGTCGGCCCGGGACCTGTCGCGCCACCTCGAGAACCAGGCGCTGATGCTCGCCACCGGGCAGGTCCTCCAGGCCGAGCGGCAGCCACCCGCCGCCGCCCCCCCGGCGAGCCTCGCCGGCTACTACTGCGGCGCCGTGGCGTGGGTGGCGTCGCTCGCCGCGCCGCGGCCGCCGCCCGGCCCCGGCCTTCCCGGTGCCCGCGCGCCGGCGCAGCCTGGCCTCGTCGACCCCTCGCGGCCACCCGCCGAGCCACCTTCGGCCGCGCAGCCACGGGGGGCGCCGCGCACCTTCCGCCTGGAGACGCCCGTCTTCGACGCGGGCGCGACCTGGGCGCAGGAGAACAACGCAGCCGACGTCGCGCGCATCCGGCTGCTCACCGCCGAGCAGGGGATCGACGCGCTCGGCGTCGAGATCCACAAGAAGTTCGCCCTCTCGCTGGCCTGCCTCGTGTTCGTCCTGTTCGGCGCGCCGATCGCGCTGCGGTTCCCGCGCGGGGGCGTGGGACTCACGATCGGGGTCAGCCTGTTCGTGTTCGCGCTGTACTACGTGGGACTGATCGCCGGCGAGGCGTTCGCCGACCGTGACCTCCTGCCCCCCTGGCTCGCCATGTGGGGGACCAACCTGGTCTTCATGGCCGTGGGACTGCTGCTCCTCCGCACCGTCGGGAGCGAGGGGGTGAGCGCCCGGGGAGGCGAGATGACGGAGCGCCTGGAGGCGATTCGCGACCGGCTGCGCGCCCGCTGGCGCGGGGCCCCCGCCGTGGCGGCGCACGAGGGGCGGGCCTGATGCGCCTCGTGCGGCCGCTCGACCGGTACGTCTTCGGCGAGTGGGTCAGGATCTTCTTCGCCACGGCGATCGGCTTCCCGCTGGTGCTGATCATCATCGACCTCACCGACCACCTCGACGGCTACCTGGGCCGCCAGCTGCCGAAGGCCGACATCGCGCTCAGCTACCTGTACTGGATCCCGGACTCGATGTTCAACGTGCTGCCGGCGGCGGTGCTGTTCGCCACGGTGTTCTCCATCGGCGCCCTCACGCGCCACTCGGAGATCACGGCGGCCAAGGCGAGCGGGATCTCGTTCTACCGGCTCATCCTGCCGGTCTTCCTCGGGTCGGTCGGGGCGATGGGGCTGGCGCTGGTGGTCGGCGAGATCGCGCCGCCCGCGAACGGGCGACGGATGGAGCTGCTGCAGGAGTCCAAGTTCCGCGCCGGCCGGAGCGAGCGGTCGAACTTCGCCTTCGCGGCCGAGGAGGGGCGGGTGTACAAGGTGGCGCTCCTCAACGCCACTGCCGGCCAGATGAACGCGCTCGAGATCGAGCGCAAGGGCACCGGACCCGCCTTCCCCACGTACGTGCTCACGGCGCAGGCGGCGGCGTGGCAGGGGGACAGCGCGGGGTGGACCCTGCAGCAGGGCCGCCTGCACCTGATCACCGGGCCGGGCGCCGACCTGGCCTTTTCGTATGATTCGCTGCACGACCACATGTTTCGCGAGCGGCCGCTCGACCTGCTGGCGATGCCGAGGTCCCCCGAGGAGATGCGCTACACCGAACTGGGACGGTTCATCCGCGCCCTCGACCGCTCCGGGGGCGACGCCAGCGACCTGATCGTGGCCCGCCAGCTCAAGCTGGCGATCCCGGTCACGTGCGTGATCATCGTGCTGTTCGGGGCGCCGCTGGCGACGAGCACGCAGCGGGGCGGGACGGCGTACGGCATCGGCGTCTCGCTCGCGACGACCATCCTCTTCCTCGTGATGATCCAGATGACGCGGGCCGTGGGCAGCAAGGCCGTGGTGCAGCCGGTGCTCGCGGCGTGGATCCCGAACCTGCTGTTCGCGGCGAGCGGGCTGCTGTTCTTCCGCCGGGTGCGCACGTGACCGGCGGGCTGGGGCGCCGCCCGACCGAGGAGCTGCGCGTGGTCGAGCGCGGCGTGGTGGCGCTGCTCCGGCCCTACGCCCGGTTCACCACGGGATTCTTCCGGGCGATCGGGGAGCGGGCCATCTTCCTGCGCGACACGGTGCGGGCCACCGGCGAGGGGCGCACGTGGGGCCCCGAGGTGGTCAAGCACATGCGGGGGATCGGCGTGGACTCGGTGCCGCTGACCTGCATGGTGGCGGCCTTCATCGGCTCCGTGATCGCGCTGCAGACCCGGTACCAGCTCTTCCCCGGGATCCAGCTGTCGGTGGTCGGCTTCATCTCCCGGCAGATGATCGTCCTCGAGATGGCGCCGCTCATCACCGCCCTGGTGCTGGCGGGCCGCGTCGGGGCGCGGATCACGGCCGAGATCGGGACGATGCGGGTCACCGAGCAGATCGACGCCCTCGAGACGCTGGCCTTCGACCCGCTGGCCTACCTCGTCGTCCCGCGGGTGGTGGCCGCGTTCTACATGCTCCCGCTGCTCGCGATCCTTGCGATGGCGGTGGGGCTGACGGCGGCGTGGCTCACGGCGGCGCTGGCGACGGACATGACCTCCGCCCAGTTTCGGGAGGGCCTGCGCCTGGAGTTCAGGTACTTTCAGGTCTTCTACTGCCTGCTCAAGGCGTTCCTGTTCGGCGGCGCCATTTCGTTCCTGTGCTCGTATGAAGGGTACGTGACCACCGCCGGCGCCGAGGGCGTCGGCCGGGCGACCGCCAAGGCGGTCGTCATCGGCTGCGTGTCCGTGCTGATCCTCGATGCCCTGATTGCCGTCCTCCTCGCCCCCTACCTGCAGGGATGAAACGCCGCAACGAAGTGCTGGTCGGGCTGCTGACGCTCGCGGCCATTGTGATCGTGGTGCTCGGCTCCGTGTGGATCGCCCGCGGGGGCCTGAGCACGGGCTATCGCCTGTACGTGAAGTTCCCGTGGAGCGCCGGCCTCAAGCTCGGGCAGGAAGTGCTGCTGGGCGGCGTGACGGTCGGGTTCGTGGAGCGCGTGGACCTGCGCGAGGACGGCTCGGTGGTGACCACCCTCAACATCACCACCAACCTGCCGATCCCTCGCACCGTCGTGGCCGTGGTCGAGCCCAACGGCGTCTTCGGCGACAAGCAGGTGGCCCTGCGCGGCACGCCGGGGCGGGTCGCCTTCGCGCCCGGGGACACGATGACCTCGGGCGTCGAGTCGGCGGGGATCGACAACCTCGTCGCCCGCATGGACACGGCGAGCAGGAACCTGTCCGACGTGATCAAGGTGGTGAAGGTCAAGATGGTGAACGAGGGCGGCCTCGAGGACCTGCGCAAGACGCTGTCGCAGATGAACTCGCTGGCGGCACAGCTCGGCCAGGTCGTCGCGGACCAGTCGAACAACCTGACGGCGACGATGGCCCAGGCGACGTCGACGATGGCCCAGGTCAGGAAGGGGGCCAGCGCCCTCGACTCGGCGATGATCGACTCGACCCTGCGCAACCTCCGCGCGACGAGCACCACGGTCGCGAAGCTCGGCGAGGAACTCCGCGGCACCACCAACCGCGTGAACATGATCCTCGCCAAGGTCGACACCGGGCAGGGCACGGCCGCCAAGCTGCTCAACGACCCCGGTCTCTACAACGACCTGCGGCGCCTCTCCCAGCGGCTCGACTCGCTGACGTCGGAGTTCAAGCAGAACCCCAAGAAGTTCGTCAAGCTGTCGATCTTCTAGCGGCCCTTCCCCCGCCGCGCTCGGGACGGGGGAGGGGGAAACGGCGCCGGGGCCGGCGGTGACGGATCGTCACCGCCGGCCCCGGCGTCATCCCGGGCTCGCCGCGCCGCTCACGGCACCGGCGAGGCCTTGAAGTCCACGGGGTTCGTGCCCGTCACGTAGCGCGACGCCGACGTGGCGAGGTTGACCGGGATCGCCGGCGAGGTCGTGGGACGCGACCCGTTGATGCGGCTCGTGAGCAGGTCCATCGACAGGATGTAGTTCCCCTGGCGCAGGCCGCCGAAGGTGTAGTTCAGCGCCGCCCCGGTGCCGATCACGTTGGCGCTGGTGATCACGCGGCTGCCTGCCGAGGTGAGCGCGGCGTTGTTGCGCAGCTGCACGCGCACGGTGTCGCCGACGGCGAGGTCCTCGCCGGCGTCGTAGGTCCCGTTGGCGTTGGCATCCTTGAACACCCGTCCCTGGATCTGGCTGGGGAAGGTGTAGGTGAGGGCCGTGGTGATGTTCTGGTTCGGCGTCGCCCCCGCCGTGCCGGCCTGGGTGAACGTGGTGGTCGCGTTCAGCCCGGGGTTGAGGGCCGTGGTGCCGAAGCCGCCAAGGAGGAAGCTGGCGACGTCGGGGGGTGCCGACGACAGGGTGGACGTGTTCGACGTCCAGACGATGCGGATGCGGGTGGTGAGGCTCCCCGGCCCCGGCGTGCCGACGACCGGCAGCGGCATGGAGAAGGCGCCGGTGGCGTCGGTCGTCACGTTGTTGAAGGGGGCGTACACGCCGCTTCCCGGCGCCGTCTCGCGCTGGAAGGCGAGGTTGACGCCGGCGAGGCGGATGATCTTGTTGAGCTGGACCGAGTCGGTCCACTGGATGGTGAGCGACGCCGCCCACGAAGCGCCGAGGCGCACCTGGAAGATGCCGGTCGTGTCGGTGGCGCCGGCCGCGACGGTGACCTGGATCGAGTCACCGAGCTGGGCCGATCCGCCCGTGGGAACGACGCTCGCCGTGGAGGAGGCGCTCGAATACGGGCGCAGCGACGTCCGCAGCACGTACGTGCCCGGTGGCAGGCCGAAGAAGCGGATCTTGCCGCGATCCGCGACCGGGGCCGTGCTCGGCGGCGAGGTGAACGACGCCACGAGCGTGGTGTCGCCCTTCTTGTACAGGTTCACGCGAGTGCCGCCGGCCGCGTCGTTCACGAAGTTCGGCGTGGCGGTGGTGGAGATGTCCGTCTGCACCCGGATCACGATGCTGCCGGTGGTCGAGGGCGAGAGGTCGAAGGCCGGGCCGGCGGCCTCGCCGACGCAGGCCGTGAGGAGGGCGGCACCCGCGAGCGCCGCGACCCTGATGAGCTTGGCACGCATGGTCGTGTTCTCGTGAATGTCAGAAGGTGTACTTGAGTCCCAGCTGGATTTGCTGCTGCAGCGTGACGCCGATGTCGAGCGGCGTCGCCTGGCCGAAGGTCGGGTTGACCTGGTAGGTGAACCGCTTGCTGGCGGGGTCGAAGCCGCGCGGGATCAGCAGCGCCTGGTTGGCGCCGGACACCGTCACGAAGCGGCCCCACTGGCTGTTGATCGCGTTACCGAGGTTGAACCAGTCGAAGGTGAGTTCGATGCTCTGGCCCCGGTAGGTGAAGGTCCTGGAGAGGCGTGCGTCGAGCGTCACCAGGTCGGGGTTGCGGCAGCTGTTGCGCAGGGCGACGCGGCCGCGGACGCCGTTCACGCAGGGCGTGCTGCTGATGATCTGGTCGAGCAGCGCCCGCTGCGCGGCACCGTTGGCGCCGGTCGAGTTGGTGCCCATCGGCAGCGGCCCGACGAAGCCCGGGGTGGACCCGCCGAAGAAGATCTCGCCCTCGGTCGGGATGTACTGCCGGGTGTTGGCCGAGCCGACGCCCTGGATGTCGAAGTTGAACTGCGGAGTCCAGGGAATGCCGGAGCGGGCCGTGAACACGCCACTGGCGCGGATTCCCAGTGGCAGGAAGAAGGTCGGCGAGATCACCAGGGTGTGCTGGCGCTGGAAGTCCGGCGCCGCCCACTGGTCGTCGTAATTGTTCGGGTTCGACGCCCAGCGGCCGGCCTGGAACATCGAGTTCGTGATGCAGCAGCTGAGCGAGCCGTTGTCGGCCGAGTTGTCGAGGGTGTACTGGGCGTACAGCGAGCCCCAGCTCCCGCGGCCGCGCAGCTCGATCCACCCCTGCCGGATCAGCGTGCTGCCCAGCGAGCGCTGCACGAGGACCCGGCCGAACTGCGTCGTGCGGCGGCTGTTGACCTGGTTCACCGCGCCGTTGGTCGTCGTGATCGTGTTCGGGTCGACGAAGATCGGCAGTCCGCCGAGCTCGGTGAAGAACGGCACCGGGTTCAGGTTGTCGTCCTGCACGAGGAAGTTGTTGCGGACCACGCCCACCACCGCCTCGATCGAGGCGCGCCAGCCGGGGGCCAGCTCGCGGTCGTAGGCGAGGTTGTTCTTCCACGTGTAGGCCTGCTTGTAGTCCTTCTCGAAGACGTTGATCGTCGCCGCCGCCGGAGCGGCACCGGAACCCACGCAGGCGCTCGGGATCGACGACGGGTTGAGGCCGTAGGCGCCGAAGTCCGGGGCCGGCACGGTGGCACCCGAGCAGCTGATCGCCGACTGCGAGATGCCGTTGTTGACGAAGGCGTTCGACAGCGTCACGTACGGGTTCCGTCCGTAGATGAAGGCGGTGCTGAAGCGCACCAGCTGCCGGCCGTCGCCGTCGGGGTCCCAGGTGATGCCGACGCGGGGCGAGAAGTTCGCCGCCGCCGTGGGCAGGTTCGACACGTTGAGGTAGGGGAAGAGCGCGGTCAGCGTCGGGTTGTTCTGCGGACGGTCCGGCGCCTTCACGCCGTCCATGCGGATGCCGTACGTCATGAACAGCTTCGGGTTGATCTGCCACTCGTCCTGCGCGTAGAGCGCGTACTCGAAGTAGCGGAACTGCGCGTCCACGATGGCCGCGGTCCCCGGGTAGGGGATCGACCGCGTGTACGTCGCGCCGATGCCGTTCTCGAAGTCCGCCATGCTGTTGAACGTCCACGACCCGAGCTCGTTGTTGCGGAACTTGTTGTAGACGTCGGTGGCGGTGAAGTTGCCGCCCACCTTCACGTTGTGCGTCCCCAGCGTGAACCGGAAGTTGTCGACGATCTCGACGAGGTTCGTGTTGAGGAGGTTGGCGTGGAGCACCGGGTCCGACCCGAAGATCAGCGAGGTCAGGATCGACGACCCGTCGCTCAGCACCGAGTTGACGTTGTTGACCCGCACCTGCGAGATCGCGTTGCCGAACTGCGCCGTCGGGTACGTCGGGCGCGGCTTGCGCACCTCGGCGTACTGCGTGCGGAACTCGTTCGAGGCGTTCTTGAACACCGACGTCAGCGCGAACACCATCGACGTCGACTTGTCCGTGTTGTCGCCGGAGTTCGAGAGCAGCTCCGTGCTGGTCGGGCTGATGAACAGGCGGTCCTTGGAGAGGTTCGTCTCCGACCGGTTCACGCGCAGGGTCGCATGGTGCACGTCGTTCAGCTGCCAGTCGAAGCGGGCGAAGATCGCCGACTCGTCGGTGTTGGCGGCGAACGAGCCCACTTCGCCGCGCAGGTTGAGCCCGTACTTGGACTGCGCGATGCTGAAGAAGTTGTTCAGCGTGTCCTGGTTGATGCCCGATGCCCGCACCGAGGCGTCGGCGTTCGTCCCCACGAGCACGAGGCGCGGGTCATAGCCCGTCTGGCGCTCGAAGTTCAGCAGGAAGTGGAACTTGTCCTTGATGATCGGGCCCGACACCTGCACGCCGTACTGCCGCCGCTCGAAGTTCGTCGGGTCGCGGCCGAGGAAGTCGATGCCCGTCGTCTTCGCACCGAACATCTGATCGGCGCGCCCGTACATCCAGGCCGAGCCGCTCCACTTGTTCGTCCCGCTCTTGGTCACCGCGTTCACGGCGCCGCCGGTGAAGCTTCCCAGCTCGACGTCGACCGCGTTCGTGATGACCTGGATTTCCTTGACCGTCTCCACCGAGTACGAGAACGGGGCTCGGTCGCCGCCGCGGGCGTCGCCGCCGAAGAAGCTCTCGTTGTTGTTCGTGCCGTCCATCAGGATGTTGCTCGACCCCGGCCGGCCGCCGCCGATCGACTGGCCACCACCCGAGCCGGCGTTCCCCACGTCCGACATCCCCGGCGTCAGCTTCACCAAGTCGCGGTAGTTGCGGCCGTTGAGCGGGATCTCGCTCAACTGCTCGGCACCGATGCGGGTGTTCGACCCCGTCTTCGCCGTCTCGATCAGCGGCGCAATCTCCGCCGTGACCTTCACCGTCGACAGCTGCGTCGCGGCCTCGGTCAGCTCGAAATCCAGCTTCTCCAGCGCCCCGAGCGAGATCTTCACGTTCGGCGTCTGCACCGACCGGTAGCCGATCACCTGCGCCTTGATCGTGTAGACGCCCGGGTCGAGGAACCCGAGGCGGTACTCGCCGCCGGCGCGGCTGAGCGTGGCCCGGCGGACGCCAGTCTCCTGGTTGGTGGCGATCACGGTGACGTCGGCCATCGGCTTCCCGGCCGGCCCCCTCACGGTGCCGCGCACCGTGCCGGTCGTCGTCGCGCCCTGGGCCAGCACCAGTGCCGGCAGCGCGAGCGCGAGCAGAGCCGCCAGGGCGGAGGAACCAGCGCGAACTATCAAGTGTCTCACGAGCCCTTCCTCGGACTGAACGGAGAGCGAAGCATACGCGGCGCCTGCCGCCCTGTGCGGCAGGTCACGTAGGCGGGGAAAGATACGGGCGTCGGGCAGCGGCGCAACGCTTTGTTCCGGCCACGGGTGCGTCACGGCCGCACCTCCGGGCGCCCGTCCCCGGCCCGGCTCACCGGCCTCCCCCCCGGCGCCCGGCGCCGCTCGGCGGCGTGGAAGACGGGAATGCCGCACACGATCACCCCGAGGATCGCCAGCGACGGCAGCCGCGCCCCCGCGTCGAGCAGGCCGTTGAGCAACAGCAGCATCGTCGACAGCACGAACAGGGTCGGCACCAGCGGATAGAGCGGGGCCCGGAACGGCGGCGCGTAGCCGGGGCGCCGGCGGAGGCGGTACAACGACGCCACCGCGAGCGCGTAGAACGGGATCAGCGCCGTCACGAAGATGTCGGCCAGCTGCTCGAAGGTCCCCGCCAGCACAAAGAGGACTCCGACCGCCCCCGTCAGCACGATCGCCACCCACGGCGTGTGGAACCGTGCATGCACCGCCCCAACCTGGCGGAACAGCAGCCCGTCGTCGGCCATCGCGAAGAAGACGCGCGGCGACGTCAGCAGCGTCCCGTTGAGGGTGCCGAAAGTCGAGATCACCACCGTGATCGACACGAAGATCACCCCCGGCTGCCCGATCAGCCGTTCGGCCACCGTCGATGCCACCAGCGGCGAGCGCCGGATCTCGTCCACCGGGAGCACGGCGAGGTAGGCCACGTTGGCAAGCAGGTAGATCGCGAGCACGAGGCACGTCCCGATGACGAGCGCGCGCGGCAGGGTGCGCTGCGGCTCCCGCACCTCGCCGCTCATGTAGCTGAGGTCGGCCCAGCCGTCGAACGCCCACAGCACCGACACGAGGGCGAGGCCGAACGGGGCCAGCGAGAGGCTCCCCGCGGGATGGAACGGCGTGTAGTGGCCCCCCGCCTGGGGGAGCCCGAGCGCCAGCGCGAGCACGGCGATGAACAGGAGGCCTCCGTACTTGGCCACCACCGTGACGTTGGTCACCCGCGATCCCCACTGCACACCCACCACGTTCACCAGGGTGGTCAGCGCGATCGCCCCGGCCGCCACGTAGTGCACCCACTGGCTCGCCGGCGCGACCTTCACGTCGTAGCCGAAGGCCCGCAGCGCGTACTCGGCGAACGTGGTCGAGATCGCCCCCAGCGACGCGGCGCGGATGATCGCCAGCTCCGCCCACCCGAACAGGAAGGCGGGGAGCCGCCCCCACGCCTCGCGCAAATAGACGTACACGCCCCCCGTCTGGTGGTAGACGCTCGCCACCTCGGCGAGCGAAAGCGCCCCGCAAAGTGCGAACAGCCCGCCCGCCGACCAGACGAGGAGGAGGGGAAAGGGGCCGGGAAGCTTGTCGGTGACGCCGGCGGGCGAGCGGAAGATCCCCGAGCCGATGATCTGCCCCACGACGACAGCGACGCAGGCCCAGAGCCCGAGGGAGCGTCGCAGTGTGGGCGCGGCGGGTGCGGTCATCACCATATGGTAGGGCGAGGTCCCGCCACGCGCCACGCGTCGATTGAAGGGACCGGCGCAATGTGCGACATTTCCTCCCCGAGCCCCCTGGGCTCGCCCGCCGCGTGCGCCCAGCGCCGTGCCGCCGTTCCCTGGCCCCTCCGTGGACGCCCCGTGCGCCTCTCCGATTTCCTTGCTGGCACCTTGTTCTGGACCTGCGCCACTGCCGCCGTCGTGGCGCAGGGCGCGCTCCTCCGCTCCGCCCTCGGCACCGCGTGGAGCGGCGCCCCGCGGGGGGCGCCCGCCGAGCCGGCGGTGCGGGTGATCTCAGGCCGAGCCATGGAACTGGTGTGGAACGTGCTTCCCGCGGCCGTGCTGCTGGGCGCGTTCTGGTGGGCGTGGGTGTCCATGCACCCGTCGGTGTTCACCATCGCGGCCGAGAGGGCCGCATGACCGGCGCGGCGATGGACCCCGCCTCGTTCGTGCGCCTGCGGCGGCTCGCGCTCGCGGCCCTCGCGATCGGCTACCTGCACGTCGTGTTCGGTGCGATCGTGCGGATCAGCGGGTCGGGGTACGGCTGCGGGAACCACTGGCCCAAGTGCATGGGAGCGTGGTTCCCTCCCCTCGACCGCACGGACCTGGTGGTCGAGCTCTCGCACCGCTACCTCGCCTTCGCCCTGACCCTGGCGATCGTCGGCCTGGCGCTCGCGGCCTGGGCGCGGCACCGCGACGCCGGCGTGGGTGGCGCGGGCGGCGTCCTGCGACCGGCCGGGCTGTCGGCCCTGCTGGTGCTCGTCGCGGCCGTATTCGGCGCGGTGATCGTCAAGCTCGACCTGCAGAACCGCTACGTGGTGGTGGTGCACCTGTCGCTGGCGATGGCGATCCTCGCCGCGCTTGCCGTGGCGGCGATCCGGGCCGGCGCCTTCGGCCGTGCCATGGCCGACGCCGGAGGTGGCTCGGGCCGGACCCTTGGCGGGGCGCGGGCCCTGGTGGCGATCACCTTCGTGGTGCTGGTGATGGGGGCGCTCACCGCCAACCTGCCGGGGGCGAGTTTCTCCTGCCTCGGCTTCCCGCTCTGCCGCAACGGATACGGCGGGGCCTTCCCCTACCAGCACATCCAGCTGACGCACCGCGTGCTCGCGTTCGCGGTCTTCTTCCACGCGCTGGGCCTCGTGGTGGGCGTGCGTCGCCGCGACGAGTCGGCGCAGCTGGCACGGTGGGCGTGGGCCACCTTCGGCACGATTCTCGCGCAGGTGCTCCTCGCGGCGGTGATGGTCGAGCTGGGGCTCCCGCTCTGGGCGCGCTCGGCGCACGAGGCGATCGGCACGGCCACCTGGCTGGTCGTCGTGGTGTTCGTCTCGCTGGCCGCGCGCGCCGGCGGAGCCGGCGGGGCGCCCGTGGGAGCCGCGATGCCCGTGCGGCCGCTCGCCGGCGCGGCCGGGGAGCGGGCATGAGCGGGCCGGCCCCCGCCTTGGCCACCGTGGGCGCGCGCCACCTGGTGAAGGACCTCGTGAGCCTCACCAAGCCCCGCATCATCTCGCTCCTCCTCGTCACCACCGTCGCGCCGATGTTCGTGGCCGGCACCCCCAGCTGGTCGCTGGTGCTGCTCGTCTCGGTCGGCGGCTACCTGATGGCCGGGGGCGCGAACGCGGTGAACATGTACCTCGATCGCGACATCGACGACCGGATGGCGCGCACCAGGCTGCGGCCCATTCCGTCCGGGCGCATGGCCCCCGCGGCGGTGCTGGCGTTCGGCATTGCGCTCTCGACGGCGGCCACCTGGCTGCTCGCCGCCCTTGTCAACGTGCCCGCGGCGGCGCTCGCCCTCGCCGGCTTCTACGGTTACGTCGTCGTCTACACCCGCTGGCTCACGCGCACCTCGCCGCAGAACATCGTGATCGGCGGCGCTGCCGGCGCCTTCCCGCCGCTCGTGGGCTGGGTGGCGGTCACCGGGAAGCTCGACCTGATGGCCGCGCTCCTGTTCCTCATCATCTTCTACTGGACGCCACCGCACTTCTGGGCGCTCGCCCTGCTCAAGCAGCGCGACTACACCAGGGCCGGCGTGCCGATGGCCCCGCTCGTCTGGGGCGAGCGGGAGACGATGGACCAGATGGCCTGGTACACCGTGATCCTGGTCGCCGTCACGCTCCTGCCGGTCGCGATCGGCGCACTCGGGGTCTCCTACCTCGTGAGCGCGCTGGCCCTCGGCGGGTGGCTGCTGCGCGGCATCCGGCGGGTGCGCCTGGCGGCCGACTACACCGCGCCGGCGTGGAGCGTCTACAAGTACTCGCTGCTCTACCTCGCCCTCCTCTTCGCCGCGATGGTGGCGGACCAGCGCCTGTTCAGCTGACGCGCCGCTCGCGCGCCGCCTGGCGCCGGCTGGCCACGAGGTGCACCACCGTGCCCAGGCCCAGCAGGGCGCTCCCGAACAGCGACGTGTCCGGTGACGCCAGGAAGGCGCTCACCACGCCCACGAGCGCCGCCAGCACGAAGAAGGCCGGCAGCACCGGGTAGCCGGGCACCCGGTACGGGCGCACCGCCTCCGGCCGCGTGCGCCGCAGCACGAACACGCTCGCCGCGCCCATGCCGAAGAAGATCCAGTCCGCGAACACCACCCCCGACAGGAGCTGGCCGAACTCGCCCCGCGTCAGCAGCAGGAGGACCAGCGCCCACCCGCCGAGCAGCAGGAGGGCGACGTGCGGCGATCCCCAGCGCGGGTGCACGCGCGCGGCGGCCCGCAGGAAGGCGCCGTCCTCGCCGAGGGCGAACAGCACGCGCGCGTTCGTGATCAGCGCCACCCCGGTGAAGCCGAGGATGGAGACCATCGCGGCCAGCGTGATCGCCGGCGCCCCGCGGACGCCCACCAGGCGCGTTGCCGTGTCGGCCGCCACCGCCGCGCTCCCCGCCAGCCCGTCGCGGCCCAGCGCATGCAGGTAGACGACATTGGCGCCGAGGTAGATCGCGATCACGATCCCGATCCCGGTGGCGAGCGCCCGAGGGATCGTGCGCTGCGGCTCCCGGATCTCCCCGGCCACCATGTTCATCTGCTGCCAGCCGCCGATCGTGAACAGCACGGCGACGAAGGCGGTGGCGATTCCCCGCAGCGGCGGCAGGGGGGCCGGCGCCGGCGGTGCCGCGGCGATCGCCGCCGTCGCGGTCGCGCCCGGCGCGGCATTCCACAGCGCCAATCCGAGCCCGATCAGCCCGAACAGCGCGCCACTCTTCACGACGGTGAGCGTGTTCTGGAACCAGACCCCCGGCCTCACCCCGAGCACGTTGATCGCCGTGAGTGCGGCGATCGTGAGCGCGGCGAGGCCGAGCCGTCCCCCCACCGCCCCGAGCGGAACGTGGCGCTCGGCGTACCCCGCGAAGCTCATCGCCACGGCGGCGATCGCGCCGCTGGCGATCATGGCGAGGATCATCCAGCCGCAGAGGAAGGCCGGCAACCGGCCGAAGGCGGCCCGGATGTATGCGTAGGCGCCGCCGGCGTCGGGCATCATGGCGCCGAGCTCGGCGTAGGTGAGCGCGCCGGCCAGCGCCACCACACCCCCGGCCGCCCAGGTGCCGAGGATGGCGGGACCGCCGCCGAGGGCCCGGGCCACCTCGGCCGGCGTGAAGAAGATCCCGCTGCCGATGATCCCGCCCACCACGAGGAGGGTGGCGGAAGCGAACCCGAACTGCCGCGCCAGCACGGCCCGCGCCGGCGGCGCCGTCACAGCACGATCAGGTCGTGCTGGACCTCGCGCGGCGTCACCAGCAGGCCGTCGTCGCGCACCACGGCGTTCACCTCGCTCCGCATCCCCAGCTCGCCCGTGAGGTAGATGCCGGGCTCGATCGAGAAGCAGACGCCGGGGATCAGCAGCCGGTCGTCGCGCGTCTCGAGGTTGTCGAGGTTGGGACCCGAGCCATGGATGTCGCGGGCGTCGATCGAGTGCCCCGTGCGGTGCGTGAAGTACGGGCCGTAGCCGCGCTGCGTGATCACGGCGCGCGCGGCGTCGTCGGCCTCGGCGCCGGAGACGCGCCCGCCGGCACCGAGCCGGTCGCGCAGCAGCGCGATCGCGGCATCGCGGGCGTCGCGCACCGCGGCCCAGATCTCCCGCACCCGCGCCGACGGCGTGCCGATCGACGCCATCCACGTCTGGTCGGCAATGATCCCCGTCGCGCGGTCGGCGGCAAAGAGGTCGATCAGCACGAGGTCGCCGGGGCGGAAGGGCCGCGGCGCCGCCGCCGACGGGGCGTAGTGCGGGTTGGCCGCGTTCTCGGTGGCCGAGACGTCGGGGCCGTGGTCGAACTCGAGGCCCGCCTTCGTGAACTCGGCGACGATCCACTCCGCCACCTGGTGCTCGGCCAGCGGCGCGCCGGCCCGCACGCTCGCGCCGATCCGGGCAAAGGCCTCCCTGGCGATCCGCGCGAGGTGCCCCGCCGTGCGCTCGTGCACCGCGACCTGGGCCGGCGTCCAGGCGGCGTAGAAGCGCGACACGAGCTCGCCGCTCGATGCGACGATCGCCCCGGCGGCACGCACCATCTCCAGGGCTCCGGCCGGCACGCGGTCGAGGTAGGGGACGGCGTCACCGGGGCTGTACTCCATCGCCACCCGCCTGCCCTGCACATGGGCGGCGAGCAGTGCCTCCAGCGCCCGCCAGCTGCTGTACACTTCGCGGCTCCACGCCGCCGGCCACGCCACCCACGGCCCCTGCTCGATCGCGTGGGTGATCGCCACCGGGCTTCCCCGCGCGGGAATCCAGACGAAGATCCGCCGTGACAGCATGCCCTTGAGGCCGAGCAGGCCCGTCGCGATCGGGTTGCACCCCCTGAAGTTGAACAGGAGCCAGCCGTCGACGCCGGCGTCCGCGATCGCGGCCTGCAGCCGCGGCAGCAGTTCGGGAGTGATCACGGGCGGGAACCTGCCTCAGCGGCCCGCGGCGCGCCACTCCGCGCGCCAGGCGCAGGTTCCCTCGCCGCGCGAGCCGCACCGCACGTGCTCCACCGCACCTGCGCCGTCCACGAGCATGTGCAGGAGCTCGCGCAGCGTCGCCTCGTAAAAGGCGCAGCCCGTCTGCCGCGGGCCGGCGTCGCGCGTGACGCTCTTCCCGACGGAGAGGAGCAGCGAGGAGCCGACCCGGGTGACTTCGCCATTCAGGAACCGCGCCGCGATCCGCCGGATGTGCCGCAACGCGAGGGGGCGGGAGAGGATGCTCGGCAACCCCCGCATCACACCGCGCACCGGCGCGGCAATGCGGTCGCAGGCCTCGCGGGCGAGGTAGCGGCCCGCCGAGCGAAAGACGACCTCGGCGTCCGGGCGGCGCCCGACCAGCCGCGCGAGGGCCGCCGCCTCGTCGAACGGGATGCGCTGTCCGCGCCGCACCGCCTCGGCGTAGCGCCTCACCTGGGCGAACACGGTGTCGGAGAGGCCGAGCTTCTTGTTGCGCAGCTCCGGCACGAACTCGGCGTCGAGCTCGTGGTCGGGGGCGTCGACGGTGCGCACGGCCTCGAGGAGCGCCAGCGGCACCAGGGCGTCGACAGTCGAGGATGCCGATCGGTCAGTCACGTCGACGGGCAAGCTAACGCGCCGCTCCGGCGGGACAACGGGAACCCGGCGCGCCCGTCGCGCGCTTGGGTGGTGGCGGCGGGCATTGCGCGGCGCCGCCGGCGCGGGCAGGATTCCCCCGCACCCGACTCCCCTCCCCGCTGGTGGTCGCCATGACAGCACCCACCGACATCTCGCTGTGGAGCGTGAACCCGTGCGCCCGCCTGGCCGGATGCCTCGACGAATTCGTCGACGGCCGCCTCGACCGCGCGATCGAGGCCCTCGCCCTCGCCCACATGGAGCGGTGCCCCCCTTGCCGCGTGATGGCGCGCCATGCCCTGCGCTATCGCGAGACGATGCGCCGCGTGGGTGACGCGAGCGTCGCCCCGGCCGACTTCGTGCAGCGGTTGCGGTTCGCGCTCCGGCGCGGCGTCGAGCCACCGCCGGCTTGATCGGGCGCACCCTCGCCGGCGTCGCCGTCGCCGTCGGCGTGGCCGCGGCCGCCCGACGCGCCGGCGCGCTGACCACCGGCGGTGCCATTTCGGCCGCGGTGGCGGGCACGATCGCGATCGCCGCCGGCTGGGGATGGGGCGCCCTCCTCATCGCCTTCTTCGTCTCGAGCTCGGCGCTCTCGCGACTCGGGGCCGCCGGCAAGGCGGCGCGCACCGCGGCGATCGTCGGCAAGACCGGCCCGCGCGATTCCCGGCAGGTGTGGGCCAACGGCGGCGTGTTCGCGCTCGCGGCGCTCGGTGCGCTGGCCGGGCCGTGCTGGGCGTGGGGCGCGGCGGCGGCGGGGGCCCTCGCCGCGGCGGCGGCCGACACCTGGTCGACCGAAATCGGCACCTGGGTGGGCGGCGTGCCCCGGTCGATCCTCTCGCTCGCGCCCCTGCCGGCCGGCATGTCGGGGGGCGTGACGGCGTGGGGGAGTGCGGGCGCCGCCGCGGGCGCGCTGTTCATCGCCCTCGCGGCGGTCGCCGCCGGGTGGCCGCTCGCGCAATGGCCGGCCGTCGCCATCGCCGGCATCGCCGGCGCCTTTGTCGACTCCCTGCTCGGCGCGTCGCTGCAGGCGGTGCGGCGGTGCCCGGCGTGCGGCACCCGCACCGAGCGCGACCCGCACGACTGCGGCGCCGCCACCCTGCCCGCCGGTGGGCTGCCGTGGATGACCAACGACGTGGTGAACCTCGCGGCGACCGTGGCGGGAGCCGCGATCGCCGCCGTGCTCGCCTGAGGCCCGGGGCCGGCCCGACGCTCGCGCACCCTCGGGCACGCGCGTACGATTGGGAAACCGGCGGCGCCCGTTCCCTCCTCGGTCCACAATCGCATGCACGGCAGTGACGACGCACAGGTGATCATCGTGGGAGGCGGACCGGCGGGCGCCTCGACCGCCGTCGCCCTGGCGCGCGCGGGCGTCGACACCTGCCTGCTCGACCGGGCGCGCTTCCCGCGCGACAAACCCTGCGCCGAGTACCTCAGCCCGCAGGCCTCGCGCGTCCTCGAGGCCATGGGAACGCTGGCCTCGGTCGAGGCGGCCGGCGGCGCCCGGCTCGCCGGGATGCGCGTGCGAGCCCCCGACGGCGCCGAGTTGCACGGCGAGTTCGCCGCGCAACATGGTTTCCCCGGCTTTCGCGACCGCGGCATCGCGCTGCGGCGCCGCGTCCTCGACGAGATCCTCGTCCGCGCGGCCGGCGCCTCCGGCGCCCGCCTGCGGGAGGGGGTGCGCGTGACGGGACTCGCGCGCGACTCCCGCGGCCGCGTGACCGGCGTGGTGACGCTCGACCCCGACGGCCGGCGCGGGGTGCGCCGGGCGGCACTCGTGATCGGCGCCGACGGCCTCCGCTCGATCGTCGCCCGGCAGCTGGGCGTCGCACGCCGGGCGTGGTGGCCGCGACGGCTCGCCCTCGTCACGCACTTTCGCGGCGTGCACGGGATGGGCAACTGCGGCGAGATGCATGTCGGGCACCACGGCTACTGCGGCCTCGCCAGCGTGGGCGGCGGCGAGACCAACGTGGCGGTGGTGGTGCCGCACGCGGTGGCGCGCGACGCCGCCGGCGATGCGGCCGGCTTCCTCGATCGCTGGATCGCCGGCACGCCGCACCTCGCCGCGCGGTTCGCCGGCGCGGTGCGCACCTCGCCGGTGCGGGCCACGGGCCCGTTCGCCAGTGCGGTGCGCCGGGCATGGGCCCCCGGCGCCGCGCTCGTGGGCGATGCCGCCGGCTTCCTCGACCCGTTCACCGGCGAGGGGATCCACGCCGCGTTGCGCGGCGGCGAGCTGCTGGCCCCCTTCGCGGCCGAGGCCGCCCGCGCCGGCGGCGCACGCGCCGACCGCGCGCTCGCCGGCTACGAGCGGGCCCGGCGCACGGAGTTCGCCGGCAAGTGGCGCGTCGAGCGGCTGGTCGCCGCCGCCGTGTCGTTCCCCCCGCTGATGAACCGGGCCGCGCACGTGCTCGGCCGCCGCAAGGACCTCGCCGACCTGCTCGTCGGCGTGGCCGGCGACTTCGTTCCCCCGGGCGAACTGCTGCGCCCGCGGTTCCTCCTCCGGTTCCTCGTGCCGTGAGGGGCGCATGACCATCGACGCGGATGCCTTTCGCTCGCTGCTCGGCCGCTTCGCCTCCGGCATCACGATCGTCACGACGGTGGACCACGGCGGGCGCGACGTGGGGATGACGGTGAGCGCGTTCGCGTCGGTGAGCCTGTCGCCGCCGCTCGTGCTCACCTGCGTGGCGCGCGAGGCGTCGGTGTTCTTCGAGATCACCGCCGCCCCGCGCATCGTGGTCAACATCCTCGCGGAGGGACAGGAGTCGCTCTCGCGCCGGTTCGCCGGGCCGGCCTGGGACCGCTTCGAGGGACTCGGCGTTCGCCGCGCACCGGGCGGCGCACCGATCCTCGACGAGGTCCTGGCGTGGTGCGAGTGCCGCGTGGTGCAGCGCCACGACGCCGGCGACCACGTTATCCTCGTGGCCGAGGTCGAGGGGGGCGAGGTGCGCGACGAGAAGCCGCTGCTCTATTACCGGGGCGGCTATGCGCAGCTCAGGCGGTAGCCCCGTCGCGCCGCTGCCGTGGCACGTGCCCGCGCGCCGACGCGGGCACGAGCGTCTGGACGACCCGCGGGCAGCGGGGGCCGAGGTCGTGGTGCGTGAGCTGCGCGACGTCACGCGGGCCAACGCCCTGTTCGGCGGCACGCACGCGGTGGTGCGCGAGGTGTGCGACGCCCTCTCGGCGCCCCCCCGGCGAGCCGCGGTCACCCTCGTCGACGTCGGGACCGGGCTGGGCGACATCCCCCGGGCCGCGGCGGCCGCCGTGGCCCGGCTCGGGATCCGGCTCGAGAGCTGCGGCGTAGAACTGAGCGAGGCCGCGGCGCGGGCCGCGCACGGCGGCATGACGGCGGCGGTCTGTGCCGATGCCTTTCGCCTCCCCTTCGCCGACGGGAGCGTGGACCTCGTGACCTGTTCGCAGCTGCTGCACCACTTCGAGGGCGAGCAGGCCGTCGCGCTCCTGCGCGAGATGGACCGCGTCGCCGCGCACCGCGTGATCGTGAGCGACCTGCGCCGCTCGTGGATCGCCGCCGCGGGCCTGTGGGCCGCCTCGTGGCCGCTCGGCTTCCACCCCCACAGCCGCCACGACGGGGTGACCTCCGTGCTGCGGGGATTCAGGCGCGCCGAGCTGCAGGCCCTCGCCGCCGGGGCCACCGGCGCCGCGGTGCGGACGGTGAATCGCGCCGGTTTTCGCGTCACCGCGTCGTGGCGCCCGGTCGCCGCCGGCGGCCCGCCCGCATGAGCGGCGCCACCGTGCGCGCCCCGTTCCAGATCGGCGCCCCCCGCACCGGCCGCGCCATGACCACGGTCGACGATCTCGTCGTGCGCGCGCCGGTCGCGACCGTCTTTCGCGTGGTGGCCGCCGTGGAGCAGTGGCCGGCCCACCTGTCGCACTATCGCCGGGTGACCATGCGGGAGCGCGCCTCCGACGGCGGCGGCATCGTGGAGATGTCGGCGTACCGCCCGTTCGGGCCCGTGGGGTGGCCCACCTGGTGGCTCTCCGAGATGGCGGTGGACCCCGTGCGGCACACCGTGCGCTTTCGGCACATCGGCGGGATCACCACCGGCATGGACGTCGAGTGGTCGTTCCACCCGGTCGCCGGCGGCACGCAGGCCCGGCTCGTCCACACGTGGGACGGTCCGCGCTGGCCCCTGATCGGCGCCCTCGCCGCGGTGGCCGTGATCGGTCCCGTCTTCATCCACGGCATCGCCTCGCGCACCCTCGCGGGCCTCGCCCGCGTCGCCGAGGGCGAGCCCCCGCGTGCCGCATGAGCCGGGCCCTGGCAGGGAGGATCGCATGATCGCCGGCGCGCGGCGGCGCGTGGTGATCACCGGCATCGGCGCCATCACCCCGATCGGCACCGGGCGCGACGGCCTGTGGGCCGGGCTGCGGGCGCAGCGATCGGCGGTGGGGGCCCTGACCCGCTTCGACCCGGCGCCGTTCCGCTCGCACAACGCGGCGCAGGTGAATGACTTCGTGGCCGCCGACCACATCGAGGCGAGGCGGGCGCGCCGCCTCGACCGGTTCGGGCAGTTCGCGGTCGCGGCAGCCCGGCTCGCCGTGGCCGACGGCGACCTCGACCTCGACCGCGAGGACCGCGACCGCGTGGGGGCGATGATGGGCACCGCGCTCGGCGGCGTGGGCTACGCCGAGGAGCAGCTCGGCAACTACCTCCGCGACGGGCTGCGCGCCGTCGATGCGACGCTGGCGCTGGCGGTGTTCGGCGGGGCGGCGAGCTGCAACATCGCGATCGAGCTGGGCGTGCGCGGGCCGAACTCCACCAACGCCATGAGCTGCGCCTCGGGGGCGATGGCGATCGGCGAGGCATTCCGGCAGGTGCGCGATGGCTACGCGGACGTGATGGTCGCCGGGGGAGCGGAGGCGCCGCTGGCGCCGCTGTGCTTCGGGGCGTTCGCGCTCATTCGCGCCATGAGCACGCGCAACGACGACCCGGCGCGGGCGTCGCGCCCGTTTGACCGCGATCGCGACGGCTTCGTGATGGGCGAGGGCGCCGCCGTGCTCCTGCTCGAGGAGCTGGGCCGCGCGCGGGCCCGCGGGGCGCCGGTGTATGCCGAGGTCGCCGGCTACGGCACCACCAACGACGCCTGGCACATGACGGCGCCGCGCCCCGACGGGTCGCAGGCGGCGCGCTGCATGGCGCTGGCCCTCGCCGACGCCGCGCTCGCGCCGCACGAGATCGGCTACGTGAACGCACACGGCAGTGCCACGCCGCTCAACGACCCCACCGAGACCGCCGCCCTCAAGCAGGTGATGGGTGACCACGCGTACCGCGTGCCGGTGAGCGGCACCAAGGGCTACTACGGCCACGCGCTCGGCGCGTCGGGCGCGTTCGAGGCCGCGATCGCGTCGCTCGCCATCGCCCGCGAGTGGGTGCCGCCCACCGTCAACCTCGACGTCGCCGACGCGGCCTGCGACCTCGACTTCGTGGCCGGCACCGGGCGCGACCTCCGCGTCGAGCACGTCCTGTCGAACTCGTTCGGCTTTGGCGGGATCAACGCGTCGCTGGTGCTGCGGCGCCACGCCTGACGCGCCGCGGGCGAGTACCGCCGCGATCCCTCGCTTGCCGCGCCCGGCCGTGCGCCGATAGCTTCGCTGGTCGACTCCCCCATGCCCGGGTGCCCATGAAGGACATGATCCGCACGTTCATCGCCGAGAGCATCGGCACCTTCGCCCTCACGTTCATCGGTGGCGCCGCGATCGTCGCCAACCAGGGCGCCGACGCCTCGGCGGGGCTGGTGGCGGTGGCCCTCGCGCACGGCCTGATCATGGCGCTGATGGTCTCGGCGTTCATGCGCGTCTCGGCCGCCTTCAATCCCGCCGTCTCGCTGGCACTGGTGGCGACCCGCACGATCTCGCCCATCACCTTCCTCGTGCACCTCGTGGCGCAGCTGGGTGGCGCGATCGTCGCGGCGATGGCACTCAAGGGGTCGCTCCCGGCGGCGGCGATCGCGGCCACCCGCGTCGGCGGACAGCAGGTGTCGCTGGCGATCACGACGTCGCAGGCGATCTCCCTCGAGGCGATCGCGACGGCCTTCCTCGTGCTCGTGGTGTTCGGCACCGCGGTCGACCCCAAGGGGCCGAGGATCGGCGGCCTCGCGATCGGGCTCACGATCGCCGCCGACTTCCTCGCCATCGGCCCGATCACCGGCGCCTCGATGAACCCGGCGCGGTCGTTCGGCCCCGCGCTGGTGTCGGGGATCTTCGAGGGGCACCTCGTCTACTGGATCGGCCCGATGATCGGCGGCCTCGCGGCGGGCCTCGTGTACCAGCTCGCCTTCCTGCGCGGCAGCGAACCCGCCGCGGGCTGACGGCCCGTGGCCGATGCCTCGCTGGAGCTCCAGCGCGAGCGCGTGATCCAGGCGCTGATTGCGCAGTTCGCGCGCGACACTCTCACCGTCGACGACCTCGACGCGCGCCTCGAGCACGCACAGGCGGCCTCGTCGCCGATCGAACTGCACGCGCTCGTGGCCGACCTGCCGGCGCTGCCGCCGGACCACGTCGCGACGCCGATCCCGGCGCCGGTCTACTCGCTGGCGGCGCCGCGCGAGGGCGAGGGCACGCAGCACATCCGCTGCATCTTCGGCGAGGTCAGGCGCACGGGCCAGTGGGTGGTGCCCGAGGCGCTCGAGTCGACGACCTTCATGGGCGGCACCCTGCTCGACCTCACGCAGGCGCGGCTGCAGCCGGGGCTGACGACGATCGACGCGCGGGTGTGGTTCGGCGAGCTCAAGGTGATCGTCCCCCCCGGCGTGCGGGTGGAGAGCCAAGGGGGCCTCGCCCTGTTCGGCGCCTTCGACCACAAGGAGACGCCCACCGACGCCCTCCCCGCCGACGCCCCCGTCGTGCGGATCACCGGCATGGCGGCCTTCGGCGCGGTCACGATCCGCACGCGCTTCCCCCGGCTCAAGGGGGGCGCCACCAACTGGCTCAAGGGGCTGTTCGACGAGTAGGGGGCGGGCGCGCTAGCGGCGGCCGTACTTCGCCTCGTACCGCGCCATGCTGTCGGTGATCACGCGCATCGCCGCGTCGCTCTTCTCCCAGCCCATGATCTGCACCCGCTTTCCCTCGAGGTCCTTGTAGATCTGGAAGAAGTGCGCCACCTCGCGCAGGAAGTGCCCCGGCAGGTCGGCGATGTCGTAGTACTCCTCGTGGTACGGGTCGCTCACCGGCACGCCAAGGACCTTGTCGTCGGGCTCCCCCTTGTCGAGCATCCGGAGCACGCCGATCGGGCGCACCTCGATCTGGCACCCCGGAAAGGTCGGCTCGTTCACGTGCACGATCATGTCGAGCGGGTCGTGGTCCTCGTGCAGGGTGCGCGGAATGAACCCGTAGTCGCCGGGATAGTGCACCGCGCTGTAGAGCACCCGGTCGAGCTTGAGCAGCCCGCTCTCCTTGTCGAGCTCGTACTTATTGCGGCTGCCGGTGGGAATCTCCACCACCGTGGTCACGCGCTCGGGGGGATGCGAGCCGCTGGGGAGGTCGTGCCAGGGGTTGATCATCGTGCGGGGGAAAATGAGTGCGGGCCGACCCCGCGCAAGGCAAAGCCGGCCCGCCACTCCAGCAGCGTCGCGCGGCGGGCGCCGCGCCCGGCTCAGGACGGGCGACGCCGGCGGGAAACGCGCCCGGGCCCGGGCCCGAGGAACCAGGTCGCCATGAGGCGCACCGAGGTCGGTTCCGGGACGGCCTGCAGGGCGCGGTAATCGGCGCGCGACTGCCACTCCACGTCCACGCCGGAGGTCCGGTCCTCGCATCCGGGGGCGGGGCATGACGGGAACTGCACCCCGAGGATCCGGGCGTGGCCGACCGTGGTCGCGGAACCGGCGAGCACGTGGAACGGCACACCCGCGAGCGAGTTGACGGTGAGCGTCGCGAAGCTCTGCCGCGAGCGCTCGGTGATGACGAACGCGCTCGTCGAGCACGTCGTGCCGAAGTTGTCCCGCAGGTGCCCGGGGATCGCCGCCAGGCCTCCCCGGGGCCGACACGGCCACGCCCGTCTGGGAGTGAACCGCCAGCGCCCCCGCGCTCAACACGATCATGCCGGTCCACACCTGCGTCGCGCACCCGGTGGGCGCCCCCGAGGGTGGCATCGCCGGCATCGAATCCTCCCGGCACTGGCGGAATCGGCGCGAACCCGGCCGTCGCGCAAGACGGCGAGGCGGGGAAGATCTGGTCGCGCCCCACGTATCCCCGGCCGTTCGCGCCCGGCGAGCTCAGTTGCGCGTGCGCCACGCCAGGCCGGAATGGTTGGTGCCCGCCGCGCGCGCTCGGTCGCGCGCCGGTCGGTGACGCGATCAGTCCGCGCGCGGGGGAATCACGCTGCCCGGTGCCGGCGCCTCGGTCTCGAGGCCGAACAGGTACTCGAGTCGGGTCACGTCGAGCAGGTGCAGGACCTCGCCGCTCGGGCGCTCGAGCACGGTCTTCATCCCCTTCTCGCGGGCGCGCTTCTCGATCAACACCAGGATGCCGAGGCCGCTCGCGTCGATCTCGTCGGTCACCGTGAGGTCCACGGCGTACTCGTGGGCCCCCGTCTTCGCCGCCCGGTCGAGATGCTCGAGGGCGTCCATCCGAAACTGCGCGCGAGTGTCGGCGATCAGCCGCACCGGCGCGCTTACTCGGTAGCGATTCTCGGATTGGTGACCTGCCATGCGCTGTTCTCCTTACCTCGCCCGCGTCGGCGAAGTCGAGTTGGCGAGATTGGACAGTACCGCCCCCGCACTGTTAGCATGGCGAGAACCGTGCCGCTGGCTCGTGATTTGTCAACGCATTGTCCCGCATGATGTTGCGCGCCCATTGAGTCGGCCTTAGTGCCCGAGTCCACTGCCGAGCGCAACAGTCGTCGCGGTACCCGCCACTGTACCCAACGTAGTCGGTCACGCGCAACTCGTTGCGGCGCTTGCAGAAAGCACCACAACTGCCCAGAATCGCCCTGTCGCTGTTCAGTTCGTTGTCATTCCGCCCCCTCCTATGACCGACATCGACGTGCTGCTCACCGAAAGCCGGCGCTTCCCGCCTCCAGCCGGCTTCGCCGCCAACGCCGTGGTGCGCGACCGGTCTGCCTGGAACGCCGCCGACGCCGACGCCGAATCCTGGTGGGCCGCCGAGGCCCGCCGCCTCGACTGGATGACTCCCTTCACGAAGGCGCTCGAGTGGACGCCGCCGCACGCGACCTGGTTCGCCGACGGCACCCTCAATGTCGCCGCCAATTGCCTCGACCGGCACGTCGCCGGCGCGCGCCGCAACAAGGCGGCGCTGATCTGGGAAGGGGAACCGGGCGACCGACGCACACTCACGTACTGGGACCTCTACGTCGAGACCTGCAAGTTCGCCAACGTGCTCGTGCACCTCGGCGTGAAGAAGGGCGACCGCGTCGGCATTTACATGCCGCTCATTCCCGAGGTCGCGATCGCGATGCTCGCCTGCGCCCGCATCGGGGCGATTCACTCGGTCGTCTTCGGCGGCTTCTCGCCGGAGTCGCTGCGCGACCGGGTGAACGACGCCCGCGCCACCGTCGTCATCACCGCCGACGGCGGCTACCGGCGCGGCCAGCTCGTCCCGCTCAAGCGGAACACCGACAAGGCCCTCGAGGACGCCCCCACCGTCAAGCATTGCGTGGTCGTGCGGCGACTCGGCGCCGGGGTGGCCGATGACTCCTTCGCCGAAATGCGGGAGGGGCGCGACCACTGGTGGCACCGCCTCATGTCGCAGGCGCCGATCCGGCACGACGCGCCGCCGATGGGCGCCGAGGACCCGCTGTTCATCCTCTACACCAGCGGCACCACCGGAAAGCCAAAGGGAATCGTCCATACCACCGGCGGCTACCTGACCGGCGTGGCGACCACCACGCGCACCGTGTTCGACCTGCGCGACGACGACGTTTTCTGGTGCACCGCCGACGTCGGCTGGATCACGGGCCACTCCTACGTGGTGTACGGACCCCTCGCCAACGGCGCCACGGCGGTGATGTACGAGGGCGCCCCCGACTGGCCCGACCGGGGGCGCTTCTGGAGCATTTGCGAGCGCCTCGGCGTCACGATCCTCTATACGGCGCCGACGGCGATCCGTGCCTTCATGAAATGGGGCGACGAGCACCCGGCGCGGCACGACCTCTCGCGCCTCCGCCTCCTCGGCTCGGTCGGCGAGCCGATCAACCCCGAGGCGTGGATGTGGTACCACGACCGCATCGGCGGTGGCCGCTGCCCGATCGTCGACACCTGGTGGCAGACGGAGACGGGGGCGATCGTGATCTCGCCGCTGCCCGGCGTCACCACCACGACACCCGGCAGCGCCACGCAGGCCCTGCCGGGGTATGCCGTGACGCTGCTCGACTCGCGGGCGAGGGAGATCGCGGTGGGGGGCGGGCTGCTCGCGATCACGCGGCCGTGGCCGAGCATGCTGCGCACGATCTGGGGCGACGACGCGCGCTATGTACAGACGTACTTCTCCAAGTGGGACCACCGCCCCGACCTGTACTTTCCCGGCGACGGCGCCAAGCGCGACGACGACGGCTACCTGTGGATCCTCGGGCGCGTGGACGACGTGCTGAACGTGAGCGGGCACCGGATCGGGACGATGGAGGTGGAGAGCGCGCTGGTGGAGCATCCGGCGGTGGCCGAGGCGGCGGTGGTGGGGCGCGCGCACGAGCTCAAGGGGCAGGCGCTCTGCGCCTTCGTGACCCTGCGCGAGGGGAGGCACGCCAGCGCCGACCTGCGCGACGAACTGCGCGATTTCGTGGCAACCAGGATCGGCGCGCTGGCGCGGCCCGACGACGTGCTGTTCTCGGCCGACCTGCCGAAGACGCGATCGGGGAAGATCATGCGGCGCCTGCTGCGCGACATCGCCGAGGGGCGGGCGCTGGGGGACACGACAACGCTGGCGGACCCGGGGGTGGTGGCGAGCCTCAAGGAGCAGTACGAGTCGCAGGAGGGATGAGCGGCACCAGGATCGGCAGCGCGGGCGGCGCGTGAGGAGCGCCAGTGTGCGCGGAACGAGTTCCGCCACCTCCCGTCAGCAGCTGCTCCATGCGCGACCGGCCCTCCCGCGGCCCCTCCCTGCCCGCGCCTTCGCCACGGGGGCGCTGTCCGGCGCCCCGGTCGCCCCGGGTGCCCAGCCCGTCACGGTGCGGTCGCCGCCGGGCCGTGAACCGCGCCGGGACGGGGATCGTGTCGCAGGGGAGGCTCCCGCAGCGCCGCACTTCGCCTGCGCCCTGGTCGTTGAGCAGCATCTCGCCGGCCTTCATCACCCTTCCCCCGCAGCGTGATGGCGCTCGCCGGCGAGCGAGGCGATGGTCATCGCTCGCGCCCCGCTGCCGAGGAGCTCGGCCGCGCCGGCCCCCGGCGCCAACCGCTCGAAGCGGCGCGTCTCGAAGTCGACGATCCAGTGCGGCACGCCGGACGACTGGTGGATCGTGCGCTCGCGGCCGCGATCAAGGCGTGCCGTGATTGGCGAGATCACCTCGACGACGAGCGGGGGCGTCATGGCCGGGGATCGACCGCGGGCGCCTCCCGTTCACCGGTGGCATACGGACTCACGAGGTGCGCCCCGTCGATGGCCTCGTGGCGGTTGCCGTCGTCGGGAAGGGCGAGCGTTTCCTCGATGGCCATCGGCGCGGCTGCGTGGCGGTCACGGATGCGTCCGACGCGTACGTGCTCACCGCGGGAGGGCCCGGGGACACGGGGCGCATGTTCGTCTCGGTGCCCGACGGCGATCGTGCCGCGCCCCGGCGCTGGCGCGCCGTGCCGGCGGCGGGGCGACGGCCCCCGTCGATTTCGCCATCGTCGCCGACGCCACACCCCCGCTCGTTCTCCCTCATCCGCGCCTCCGACACGCACATCGGCGAGGCGCGCATCGAGCTCACGCGCCGGCTCAAGGCGATCGTCGACCCGCTCAAGCCGCCCCTCGAGCTCGGCTCCGACGACCTGCTGAAGGATGCCCTGCGCGTGGGCGAGGCCTGCGGCGGGAGGTCCGTGGCGCGATCGCTCGTCACCATCAACGGCTGGACGCAGTACCGGCACATCGTTTCCAACCCCGCGGCGCCGCTCCCGCTGCTCACGGCCCGGCACGCGTTCAGGCTCGCACCCGGCGGGCACCACCGCACCGGGGGAGCGCGACACATACGAGTTCGACCGCCGGCTGGTGCGCTTCCGCAAGGCGGCGGTGGTCGGCCCTGGCGTGTTCGCGCGGCGGCCGATGCGGAGCGTGAGCACGCCCTGCCGGGTGACCGACGGCGTGGTCGACGACGGCGAGCCCGTGCCGCTCGACCGCAAGCAGCCAGGCCCCGGGCCTGTCCTGGGCCGCCCGCGCCCCGCGGACGCCGCGCGCCCGCCACGCGCTCGCCGCCCGCTCGCCCCCGGCGCAGATTCCGGCGCATGACGCCCGCCTCGCCCCGTCGCACCCCGAGCCGCCGCACGGCGCTCGCCGGCCTCGTCGCCGCCCTCGTCGCCGGCCACGCGCTCGCGGCCCCCCCGCTCGCTGCCCAGGCGCCCAACGAGGCCCGCCTGCGGTGGGAGCGCCTCTGCCAGATCCGGCGCGAGAAGTTCGACCGCATTCTCCCCGAGGCAATGCGCGAGAATGGCATCGACATGTGGATCGTCGCCATGAAGGAGGGGCACTACGACCCGCAGTGGGAGCTCCTCGGCCGGGGCTACGTGGGCGACGTCGGCTACTACGTCTTCACCGACCGCGGCGGCGACCGGATCGAGCGCGCCGTGCTCGGCATCGACGACCACCACGTGAAGGCCTGCGGCGCCTACGACCTCCCCGACGCGCCGAATGACCTGCCGGCGTTCGTGAGGGCGCGCAACCCGCGCAGCATCGGCCTCAACATGAGCGAGGAGATCGGTCGCGCCGATGGCCTCACGCACACGCTGTACCTGCACATCGTCAAGACCCTCGGCCCCGATTACGCCTCGCGGATCGTGAGCGCCGAGAAGCTCGTTTCCGACTTCACCTCGCGCCGCGTGGCCTCGGAGATCGTGGCCTTCGGCGAGGCGGGGGAGATGGGGCGCCAGCTTCTCGAGCGCGCGCTCAGCAACGAGGTCATCACCCCCGGCAGGACGACCCTGGCCGACGTGAGCTGGTGGCTCGAGGAGCAGATGCAGCAGCGCCGCCTCGGCACGAGCTTCGAGGTGCCGAGCGTGTACATCACCGGCCCCGGGGGCGTCGAGGCCACCAGCACCGACCGCGTGATCCAGCGCGGCGACCTGGTGATGATCGACTACGGCGTGGGCTACCTCGGCATGTGGACCGACCAGAAGCGCATCGCGTACGTCCTGAGGGAGGGGGAGACGCAGGCGCCGCCGTGGCTCCAGCGCGCCTTCGACCAGGCGCTGGCGATTCGCGACATCATCCACAGGACCCTCAAGCCCGGCAAGACGGCGCAGGAGACCCTGGCGCTGCTCGAGGCGGCGATCGCGAAGGGAGGATTCCGCAAGGCGGCGGCCTTCAACAGGATCGCCGGCGACGACGCCACCGAGTTCTTCATCGGCTGCCACTCGGTGGGTGACTGGGGGCACGGGCTCGGGCCATCGATCGCCTTCTTCAACCCGCGGCGCCTGTTGTTCGAGGTCAAGCCGACGAACCTGTTCTCGATCGAGCTCTTTGCCTGGGTCCCTGCCGATGCGTGGGGCGGGAAGAAGGTGCGCATCCCCCTCGAGGACGACGCGATCGTGACGAGCCGCGGGGTGGAGTGGCTGTACCCGGTCAACCAGCGCCTGCGACTTGTCCGGTGACGCAGGGCGTGTCGCTGGTCACCACCATCGCCGCCGCCTTCGGGCTGGCGCTTGTGCTGGGCTTCGTGGCGGTGCGCCTGCGGCTGCCGGCCCTCGTCGGCTACCTGGTGGCGGGGATCATCCTCGGCCCGAGCACCCCCGGCCTCGTTGCCGACCAGGCGCTGACGCGCGAACTGGCCGAGATCGGCGTGATGCTGCTGATGTTCGGCGTCGGGCTGCACTTCTCGGTCGAGGACCTGCTGGCCGTGCGGAGGATCGCGATTCCCGGGGCGATCGCGCAGATGACCGCGTCGACGGTGATCGCGTTGACGGTGGCGCGTTTCTGGGGCTGGAGCACGGGCGGGGCCCTCGCCTTCGGCCTCTCGCTCTCGGTGGCGAGCACGGTGGTGGTGCTGCGCGCCCTCGAGTCGCGGGGCACGCTCGAGTCGCCGAACGGCAGGATCGCGGTCGGGTGGCTGGTGGTGCAGGACCTGGCGATGGTGCTCGTGCTCGTGCTCCTCCCCGCCCTGTCGGCGTTCCTCGGCGGCACGTCCCCGTCGGGGTCGCAGGCCGGCGCCGCCCCGGGGGGCGCGTTGTGGAGGACCCTCGGCCTCGCGCTGGGCCAGGTGGCGCTGTTCGTCGCCCTCATGCTCGTGGTCGGCAAGCGACTCTTCCCATGGATCCTCTGGCAGGTGGGGCGCACCGGCTCGCGCGAGCTCTTCACCCTCTGCGTGATCGCCGCCGCGGTGGGAGTCGCGTACGGCTCGGCGCAGCTGTTCGGCGTCTCGTTCGCCCTGGGGGCGTTCTTTGCCGGCATGCTGCTGCGCGAGTCGGAACTCAGCCACCGGGCCGCCGACGAGTCGCTGCCGCTGCGCGACGCCTTTGCCGTGCTCTTCTTCGTCTCCGTCGGGATGCTGTTCGACCCGTCGATGCTCGTGCGCGAGCCGCTCCACGTGCTGATCGTCGTCGGCGTGATCGTGGTCGCCAACCCGCTGGCGGCCTTCGCGATCGTGATCCTCGCCCGCTACCCGCTCAACACGGCGCTCACCCTCGCCGCGAGTTTCGCCCAGGTGGGCGAGTTCTCGTTCATCATGGCCGGGCTCGGCCTGTCGCTCGGGCTCCTTCCCACGGAGGGGCACAACCTGGTGCTCGCGGGCGCCCTGATCTCGATCGCGGTCAACCCGCTGGTGTTTCGCGGCATCGAGCCGATCCAGCGCTGGATTCGCGCCCGCTCGGCGCTGGCCCGGCTGATGGAGCGGCGCGACGACCCGCTCGCCGAGCTGCCGACGCACGTGACCACCGAGTACGCCACGTCGCACATCGTGCTCGTGGGGTACGGGCGCGTGGGGCAGCGCATCGGCGAGTCGCTGCGTGCGCGGGGCGTCCACCACGTCATCATCGAGCAGTCGCGCGAAGTCGTCGAGCGCCTGCGCACGCGGGGCATCGCCGCCGTCTACGGCGACGCCTCCGAGGCGGCGGTCATCATCCAGGGGCACATCGTGCGCGCCCGGATGCTGGTGATCGCCGTCCCCGACGTCGTCGCGTCGCGGGCGATGATCGCGCTGGCGCGGATGCTCAACCCGGGAGTGGCCGTCGTCGCCCGCGCCCACAGCGACGAGGAGGCGCGGCTGCTCCGCAGCGAGCGCGCCGAGGTCTTCATGGGCGAGCACGAGCTCGCCGTGGGCATGACGCGGCAGGTGCTGCTGGCGATCGGGGCCACGACCGACCGCCGCGTGCCCTCGGCGGGGGCCGGCGAAACGTGACGCCGAGCACGGAACGAGGCGGGGCGGCCCGGATCTTGCCCGGTCATGGCGAGGGCATGACACCTTGTCCCGGCCGGAATCGTTAGGTTCACCCGACTCCCATGCTCAGCCGCTTCTTTCCCGACCGGATCTTCAGGCGCCGCCTGGGCGACGCCGCCACCAAGCGGCTGCGCCTCGCGCTGGCGCGCGCCGAGGAGTCGGTGATCGCGGCGCACGTGGAGAACGCGCTGCGGTTCGTGGACGCGCTCGAGGGCGAGCTGCCGTTCGACCGGGCGATCGACACCTACATTCGCGAGATGGCAATCCCGGAGCCCCTCGCGAGCACCGTGGTGACGCGGGCGCTGGTGGAGCTCGGCGAGCGCATCGACGCCGCCCGCGAGGCGGCCGCGGCCGTCGAGGCAGGGGCACCACCGCTGCTCGACGACCATCCGGTGCTGCGGCTCGACCCGCCGCGCGACAGCGCCGATCCGAAGGGCGGGCCCGCGCGCGACGTGCCGCGCAGCGCGTAGTCTCGGGCGGCGCGCCCGTCAGCCCGGGGGACCCTTCCTTCCCGTCGGCGCCTTGCCCGCCGGTGCCGGCGCCGCGCTCTTCCGCTCGGCGAGGACCTGGTCCACGACCTTGCGCAGCGCGTCGTAGGTCAGCGTGCCATCGAGCATCCGGTCGCCGATGTAGAAGGTGGGGGTGCCGTTCACGCGCCGCCGGTCGCCCTCGGCGCGGTTGGCCTCGATCTTGAGCGCGTACTTCTGCTCGTCGAAGCAGGTCGACCACTGGTCCACGTTCAGGCCGAGCTCGCCGGCGTACCCCTTCATGACCTTCCTCGGGTCGCCGGTGGCCTGCGAGTTCCATTCCATCTGCCCCTCGTACAGCCGGTCGTGCATGGGCCAGAACTTGCCTTGCTCGTTGGCGCAGGCCGCGGCGTGCGACGCCGACCACGTGTTGCGGTGCATCGGCAGCGGGAAGTCGTAGTAGCGGAGCGCCACGAGTCCCGAGTCGACCAGGCGCCGGCGCACGTCGGGCTCGGTGACGACGGCGAAGTTGGCGCACAGCGGGCACTCGAAGTCGCCGAACTCGGCCACCTGCACCGGCGCGTCGGGACGGCCCAGGAGGTAGCCCTCGGCCTTGGTGCCGGCAAGGAGGGTGGGGTCGATGCGGGTGGGCTGCCGAACCGCGCTGGCGCGGCTGGCCATCACGTACAGGATGCCGGCTCCACCGACAAAGATCGCGATGAGCGCCACGTAGAACACGCTCGAGGGCTTGCTGCGAACGGTCTTCACCACTCCGGGGCATCCTCGTCGTCGGGGGTCCAGTTCCGCTGCTCCCACGCGGGATCGGCGGGGCGTGTCGCCTCGTCCACGATGCGGCGGTTCTCCGCCACCTCGGGGGTGTCGTACGTCACGCGGACCTCGTAATGGAACAGCTCGCTCTTCACGTCCCCGATGAGCTTCATCAGCTCACCGGCCTCACCCAGCAGCCGCCCCTGGGCCGCCAGCGCCTGGATGCTCTCCGCCAGCTGCACGAGCATGCGCTCCAGCCGGCGCGCGCGCTCGGCGTTGTACGTCTGGTCCTGGTCGGACATCGGCGTCCTCCGGGCAATGATCCTGCCCGAAACCTCGCGTCGGGGCGGTGAATCGAAGGCTACCCCGCGGCCGGGACAGCGGCAAGACGCTTGACCGGCGCACTTCCGGTGGCGACCGTGCCCAGCGGATGGAAGCCGATCGCCTTCGCCTCGACGCCGGCCCGGGCGCGCTGCTCGCCACGCGCAGCGGCCATGGCGCGCGCACGGTCGTGCTGGTCCACGGCTTCGGCACGACGCACGCGACCTGGCGCGGTGTGATCCCCGCCCTCGTGCGGGCTCGGTGCACCGTATGGGCGCCGGACCTGCTGGGCCACGGCGAGTCCGACCGGCCGCTCGACGCGCCGCTCGACGCTGTGGCCCAGGCCCGCTACCTGCGCGACGCGCTCGCCGGCGCCGGGGTGACGCGGGGGTCGCTGGTGGGGCTCGACTGGGGCGCCCTCGTGGCGCTCGCGCTCGTGGCCGCGGAGCCCGCGTTCGTCGAGCGGCTTGTGCTGGTGTCCCCGTTCGTGCCCGCGGCGCTGCCGCCGGCGGAGTTGGAGATCCTGCAGCGCGAGACCGGCACCCACGCGCTGCGCCTCGCGCGCGACCTGGCAGGCGCCGCCGAGCTGATCGGCCCGATCCTGCGCTCGCGCGCCGCCGATCCGGCGCGGATCAGCGAGGGGCTCGTGGCGCGCTACACCGCGCCCTTCGTGGGGCGCGACGGCGTTCGGCAACTGCTGGCCCTCGCCCGCGCGATGGACCAGGCCGGGGCGCCGTCGGTGGATCCGGCGGCGCTGCGCCTTCCGGTGCTCGTGGTGCGCGGCCAGTCGGAGCCCGGCGGGCCGGACGACCCGGTGGAGCGCTTCGTGCTCGCGCTGCGGGGCGTGCGCACGGAACGGCTGGCGGGGGTTGGGCGCCTCGCGACCGAGGAGGCACCCGCCGCCCTCGCGAACCTGCTGGCGACCTTCGTGACGTCCGACGCGCGTCCGGTCGCGGCCACCGACGGTCCGTCCGCCGGCGCCGCGGCGCGGGCAACGGAAGCGGCGCCGCGCGCGTAAGGCAAACGGCGACGGCGTCCCGGGTTGGCGGGCCGCCGGAAACCAATGTTTGGGGTGGAATGCGACCCCCGTCCCGGTTAGTTTCCTCAGTAGAAAGACTTCCTCTTTGACAGGAGCAGCATGAGCAAGGCGAAGTCCCGTCCGCGCAGCGAGCCGAATGTCCAGTCGCCGTTCGAGCAGGCGCGTGACGAAATGTTCCAGCACATCATGCGGTGTGAAGTGATCGGGGCCGATGCCGAGCACCAGGCCGAGTGGTTCGAGGGCACGATGTCGTACCTCGGCGAGCGGTACCATGAGCTTGGCGAGAAGGAGCTCAAGGACCTCCGCGTCCTCGGCGAACGGTTCGCGCAGCCGCCGAAAAGCGCGGCGCCGCAGCCCGCCACGTCCGTCGCATAGCCCGATTGCACGACTGTCGCCCCTCGCCTCCGCGAGGGGCGCCTTGCTTCCGTCCCATGGTGGCCGCCTAGCGGCGCCCCGCGCGGCCCGCGCGCAGGACGAAGCCCAGTTGCAGCCCGTCGCCGACGCCGATCTCCGCGCCGGGAATCCAGCCGCCGCGCATCGGGCCCTCGAGGCCGATCCGCAGCAGCAGCAGCGGACGGCAGCGTCGGGCCTCGGCGCAGCCAAGCATGGCCCCGCCCACGAGGTACGGCGCCCAGCGCAGCTCCTGGATCGGGTCCGCGCTCACGCGGCCGTGCAACTCGATGCGCATCGTGCCGCGCATGTCGGCGCCATCGCGCCGCACGCCGGCCGCCACGATCGCCCCCACGCGACCGTAGAACGAGAGGGCCTCGCTGGCGCCCGCGCCCACCTGCGCGCCGGTGAACGGCGTCACGTCCACGCGGGCCTCGCCCAGCCAGCCCGTGACGACTGGCAGCTGCGCGCGCAGGGTCGCGGGGACGAGGAGCGCGAGCGCGAGGCCGGCGACCGTGAGGGTACGCCTCACGCGCGCGCGCGGCTCCGGTGGAGCATCCACGTGTAGTCGGCCACCGCCCACAGGGAGACGAGGCCGACGCCGACCACCAGGCCCGGCACCCACACGGGGCGCACGAGGGCGGCCACGAGCGTGAGCAGCTGCATGCCGGTGGTGACCTTGCCGCTTACGCGCGCCTTGAAGGTCACGGCCTTGAGGCTCGGCACGGCCTTGGCGACGAAGTAGCCGATGACCGTCATCCCGTCGCGAAACAGGAGGAGGGCGCAGTCGACGGGCGAGACGGCACCCTCGATGGCGAGGGTCGCGACCGCGATGGTGACGAAGGCGCGGTCGGCGATGGGATCGATCAGGGCGCCGGTGCGCGACTGCGTGCGCATCATGCGCGCGAGCCATCCGTCGAGCACGTCGGTGACCGACGCGGCGAGGACGACGAGGGCGCGCGTGGAGGCGGAGTCGGCGGTGGCGAAGGCGGCGGCCAGCGCGAGGCGCGACAGCGAAATCAGGTTGGGAATCGCGCGCAGGAGCGATCGAAGCGCGTCGCGCAGCATGCGCCGGAAGCTAACCGGCGCGGCCGCCCGGGGCCCGCGGCGCGGGGCAAACTCCTTGCCCATCTCCTTCCCCCGTCCTACCTTGGCGCACAGGACCACCTCCCCAAGAGGGGTGCATGTCAGCTGTCTCCGGACTGCTCAAGACCGTCGCGATCTTCAAGGACCTCGATGAGGGGGAGCTCGAGCGCGTGGCCGAGGTCTGCCGCGAGATGAGCTTCGATTCGGGGGAGTACATCTTCAAGGAGGGGGAGAGCGGTAACCGCCTCTACCTGATCCTCGAGGGCGAGGTGCGGATCAGCCGCACGATCCCCGGCAGCGGCGAGGAAGCGCTGGCGATCCTGAAGCCGGGCTCGATGTTCGGCGAGATGGCCGTCTTCGACCGCGGCGAGCGGTCCACGGACGCGATCTCCAACGGCGGGTGCAAGTGCCTCACCATCCAGCGCTCGGACTTCGAGCTCCTGCTCGACTTCAACCGCGAGATCGCGTACAAGGTGCTGTGGTGCTGCGTGCGCCTGCTGTCGGGGCGGCTCCGGTCCACCAACGACTCGCTGCGCAGCTTCCTGGCGATGAGCATGTTCTAGTGCCGGGCCGCAGTCGCTAGCATGCCCCCGGCGGCTGCGGGATTCACGCACCTCATCGCCGACTTCTCCGGCGTCGGGAGCGAGCAACTCGGTGACGCGGCGCTCTGGACGGGGCTGCTGATCGCGGCGGCGGGCGCGGCGGGCTTCCCCACCACCGGCGCCCCGGTCGCGCGCCGCACGGGCGACGGCGGGCACTCGGTGGTGCTCTTCCTCGACGGCTGCCACATGAGCGTGCACGCCCTGCCGTCGCGCGGCCTCCTGATGCTCGACGTGCTCGCCGACGCCCACATCGACGCCAGGAAGGCGCTGGCGGTGTTCACGCGAAAGGTGCGCGCCGCCTCGGTGCACACGGCCGAACAGGCGCGCGGCTGAGGTGCCGCCCCCGTTCCCGCTGGGCGTCGCCCTGGTGGTGGGAGCGATCCTCGCCTGGGACATCGTGGTCGCCTCGCGCGGTGCGCAGGCACCCGCCGCGGCGCCGGCCCTCCGCGCCCTGACGGCGCTGACGGGGATCCTGCTGGCCCCCGGGCTCCTCGTGGCGGTGGCCGACGGCGCCCTGCTCACCGCCCGGCTCACGCAGCAGCTGTGGTGGCTTTGGCCGGCGACGGTGGCCTGTGCCACGCTGCAGGCGGCGTGGGTGGCGCTGCGGCGGCCGGTGGCCCCGGCAGTCGCGCTTCCCCTCGCGGCCTGGAACGGGCTGCTGCTCGTGGCGGCGGCGGCTCGCGTGCTGCCCGAGCGGGGAATGGACGAGCCCGCGTGGATGGGGGCCGTGGCGGCGGCGGTACTGCACGCCTGTGCGGCGGTGGCGGGGCCGGCGGCGCTCACCTCGCCGTTCATGGTGCTGCCGCCGGTGCTCGCGCCGTCGCTCCCGTCGCGGTGGAGACCGGTGGCGGTGGTGCGCGCCGGCGTGTCGGCGGTTGCCGCCCTCGCGTCGGCGCTCGTGCTGTCGCGCCTGCCGGGGGCCGTCGAGGCGCGGCGCAGCTACGCACGATACGCGGTGGAGCGCCTGCAGGAGCGGCCGTCGGGGGACATCGCGATCGGGCTGCGCATCCTGCCGCGGATCGACCGCGCGCCGTCGCCGTACGCCTTGCGCGGCGACCTCGCCCTCGCCGACAGCGTGCAGCCACGCGCGCTGCTCGTGCGCGTGGCGGCCGCGACGCCGCTGGCCGCCCTCGACTCGCTCGCCCGCGCGCTCGAACCCCTGCGGCGCGACTCGGTGCAGCTGGTGCTCGAGGCCGCCGAGGGGTCGGCGCGGGTGGACCCACGGGTGCTCGAGCGACTCGCCCGCCGGCTGCGCCCGGAGTTCGTGGTGATCGAGGCCGAGCCCCCGGCGCGTCGCGGCGCGCGCGGCTCCGACCCGCTTGTCCGGCTCGAGGAGGCGGGGCGCGGAGTACATGCGGGATACGCGGGAGCGCGCGTGGTCGTGGCGATCGACCCGCTGATGAGCGATGCCCGCGCCTGGTTCACATGGGCTCGCACGCGCGCGGCCGGCGTGGCGGTGGCGGGAGTGGTCCTTCGCGCGGGCACCGGCGGCGCGGCAGAACTCGACGAGCAGCTGGCGATGGTGTCGCAGTGGATCGCCTCGCAACCGAGCGACCGGCCGGTGTGGGTCACGCGGCTGGCCACCGCACCGGCGGCGCACGGCGAGGAGGCACAGGCCCTCGCGTGGCGCGGGCTCCTCGCCTGGGCGATGCGCACTCCCGACGTGCGGGGCGTGCTCGCCGGGCCGGCGAGCGACTACGCGGACGTGACCGGCGTGCGTGCCGCGAGCGGCCGGCTGCGGCCGGTGGCTCGAGTGCTCGCCGCGACCGCGCACGGCCTGCGCGAGGGGCGCGCGGCAACGCGGGCGTCACCACCGTAGCGCTGGCGGAATGGGAGCGGCAGGTCCTGCGCTGCGCGCAGGGTGACGGGGACGTCCGGCGCTCGGGAGGACACGGGCGTGCCGCGCTCAGGAGGACGGCGCCGTGCCGCGCACCACGCCCTCCACCCGCCGAGCGTCGTCGAAGTCGCGCTGCGCCAGCGCCTGGATGTCCGCCGGCGTCACCGCGCGCACGCGACCCTCCCACGCCTCGAGCTCGACCAGTCCCTCGCCGAACAGCCAGGCGTCGAGCACGTCACCGAGCACGGCCGCCCCGCCCTGCTGCCGGATCGCGTGCGCGCCGATCGCATGCTCGCGCGCCCGCGCGAGTTCGGCATGGGTGACCGGCTCGGCGCGCAATCGCGCGAACTCGGCCACGAGCCCCTCGCGCGCCTCGCCCTCGCGCTCGGGACTGGTGGCGATGTAGGCGCTGAACAACCCGCCGAGCGGGCGCTCGCGCGGCGAGGCGACGACGGTGTAGGCGAGCGAGCGACGGTCACGCAGTTCCTCGAAGAAGCGCCCCCCGAGCCCGCTGGCGATGCCGGACAGCAGGTGCGCCGCGAACCGGTCGGCGTCGCGGCGCGCGGGCCCCGGGTAGGCGATGCAGATCGCCGTCTGCTGCTTGGCGCGCGACTCGGCGCTGGTGATCGCGCGCGACGGCCACGGCGCCACCGGGTGCACCGGCGGCTCGGCATGCTCGAGCGGCGCGAAGGCCCCCGCCAGCAGCGCCGCCGCCTCGGCGGGATCGACGTCGCCGGCGAGGGCGAGGACGAGCGGCGCTCCCCGCCGCAGCGCGCCGTGCCAGTCGCGCAGCGCGCCGACGTCGAGCGCGGCGAGCGACGCCGGGGTGCCGAGCACGCTGGTGCCGTAGGGGTGGCCGGCGTAGGCGGCATCGAGCATCAGCCGCATCGGCCAGGCATACATGTCGTCGCGCAGGCTGGCGAGGTCGGACATGAGCTTGGCGCGCTCCGCCTCGATCGCCTCGGGGGCGAAGGCAGGCTCGAGCACCACCTCGGCGAGGAGCGCGGTGGCCTCGGGCAGCCGCGCGAGGGGCACCGAGATGCTCCAGCCGAACGAGTCGCTGGTCACGTTCGGACCGAGCGAGCCCCCGAGTTCCTCGGTCGCGCGGGCGAGGGCGGCGGCGCCGCGCACGGTCGTGCCCCGCACGCTCGAGCGCAACGCGAGTGCGGTGCGTCCGGCGACGGCCACCGGGTCGTCCACGGCGCCACCGAGCGCGGTCACCGCGAGGTGCACCATGGGGGACCCCGGCCGCCGCCGCACGATGACGGGGACGCCGTGGGCGGTGCGATGGACGGTGGTGGGGCCCCGCTCCTCGACGAGCGCGGGCGCGCGCGGTGGCGCCACGACCGCGGGGAGGTCGGCGACGTCCGCGAGCGGAGGGCGCGCGGGACGGGCGGCGTCGAGCCACCGGCGGGGATCCTCACCCGCACCGACGAGCGGCGGCTGGCCGCGCGGCCGGTAGGCGACCGCGGACGCCTGCGCGGCATCGAGATGGCGCCGGATCGCCCCGGTGACGTCGGCAGGGGTGGCGGTGAGCAGCGCGGCGAGGTAGCGGTCGCCGGCGCGCCAGTCGCCGCTCGCCTCCCACTCGGCGAGGTGCATGGCCTGGCCGTCCATCGACTCGAGGCGGCGGAGCCAGCGAGCCTCGTGCAGCCGCCGCGCGCGCACGAGGTCGCGCTCGAGCACCCCGTCCGCCGCGAGGGCATGCACCTCGGCCCAGGCGGCGCGCGTCGCGGCGGCCAGCGTGGCGGCGGGCCCCTCGACGTGCAGCGCGAAGACGCCGAGCTCCGTGGGCGTGTAGTGGAAGGCGCCCACGTCGCTGGCCAGCTGCCGGTCGCGCACGGCACGGTAGAGCCGCGACGCGCGGCCGCTGCCGAGCACCGCGGCCGCGAGGTCGAGTCGCGGCGTGTCGGGATGGTCGAGGGGCGTGGTGCGCCAGCCGATCGCGGCATGCCCCTGCACGATGTCGCCCTCGAGCTCGCGCCAGCGGAAGCCGGCCGGTCCCTCCTCGCGCGGGCCGCGGTCGCGGGCGACGGCTCCGGCCGGAAGGGTTCCCCAGCGCGCGGCGACGCCGGCCACCACCTCGCCGGGGTCGACGTCGCCGACGACGGCCAGCACGGTATTGGACGGCCGGTAGTGGGCGCGATAGAAGGCGTCGACCGTGTCGCGGGTGAAGGACCGCAGCAGCGGCTCGCGCCCGATGCGCCAGCGCCGCATGCGGTGCCGGTCGTGCAGCACCTCGTAGAGCGTCTCGATCGTGACCGCGCCCGGGTCGTCGGCCTTGCGGCGCGCCTCCTGGATGATCACCTCGAGTTCGCGTGCGAGCTCGCCGGCGTCGATCACCGAGTGGGCGTAGGCATCGAACTGGATGTCGAGTCCCGCCGCCAGCCGCGCCGCGGGGAGCACCGTGTAGTACGCGGTGTGGTCGTAGATCGTCCCCGCGTTGAGGATCCCGCCGCCGGCCTTGGTGGCCTTGGCGATCTCCCCGGGGCCGCGCGTGGGAGTCCCCTTGAAGTACATGTGCTCGAGCACGTGCGAGATGCCGACGACGTCGTCGGCCTCGTCGAAGTAGCCCGCCTTGACCCAGGTGACGATGGCCACGACCGGCGCGGTGGTGTCGCGGCGGACGAGCAGGGTGAGCCCGTTGTCGAGCACCAGGCGCTGCACGTCGTCGCGCGCCGGCGGGCCGGCGCCGCCCCTCCCGTCGCCGCCGGTCACGCGCCGACGAGCAGCCCGGAGAGCCCCACGAGGCCGGCGCCGTGGATCGACGCCAGCATGCCGCGCATCGTCGAGGCGCCGAGCACGCCGAAGGCGACGAAGCCGTTCACGCGACCGATCGGGAAGTCACGGAGCTGGTACGACGCGTGCAGGCGGAGCCGGGCGCGCGGTTCACGCGCCGGCCCGCACGGCGACGCGACGCGGCTGCTCGAGCGCCGGGCGCGTGGGGGCGATGGCGCGAAGGACCGCCCGGCCGGCGGGGGCCGCGGCGATGGCGCGGGTGGGCGCACCGCGGTGGACGCTGGGGATGCCGGCGACGAGCGCGCAGCGCACGAGCGCCTCGCGGGCCCTCGAGGCGGCGGGGATGCGCACGAGCGCCAGGACGTCGCCGGTCCCCTGGCGCGCGACGAGGTCGATGCCGGCGCGCGGAGCCGCGCGCCGGCCGCTCACTTCACGATCCGCAGGAGCCGCGCGTTGGCGCACCCGCGAATGAAGCTCTCCGGATCGGCCGCCGAGATGCGGACGCCGGTGAGCGAGTGGTGCCGGCGGGCCTCGGTCTGCATGAACTCCGAGAGCGACCGCCCCGAGAACGACGCGTTCTCGTCGCGGAGCTGGCGCACGATCTCCTCCCACGAGCCGTCGAGGGCGCGCCCGTCGCGGGTCATCACCTGGTGCGGCTGCGCCGGCGCCGGCTTGGCGCCGGTGAGGTCGTCGATCAGCGCGCCGAACAGCTCGAGCTGCTGGCGCGCCTCCCGCTCCTCCTCCTCGGCGGCCCGCTGCTCGATGTCGGCAAGCATCTCCTCGATCGGGTCGGGCTCGCCGGCGAGGTCGGCGAGGCGCTCGTGCCAGGGGGCGAGCTCGGTGTCGCCCTCCTTGAGGCGGTAGATCGACTGCTTGAGCTCCACCAGGCGCCAGATGCCGAGCTCGTCCCAGTGGTCGTCGGGGACGGTGCGGTCGAGGTGGTAGAGGGATGCCTCGTACTCGCCGCGGTCGTAGAGGATGTTGGCGAGGTAGATGCGCGCCTCGGTGTGGTCGCCGTCGAGCTGGAGGGCGCGGCGCAGCGAGGCGATCGCCCCGTCGTCGTCGCCGGCGCGGTGCTGCGTGTAGCCCACGAGGGCGACCGCCTCGGCGCTGTCGGGGACCTGCTGCACGGCGACGTCGAAGAACTCGCGCGCCTCGTCGGTGAGGCCATCGCGAAAGAGGGCGCGCCCGATCTGCAGCATCAGGTCGAGATCGTCCTGGTAGCCGAGCTCGAGGGTCTTGCGGAAGTGGGCGACGGCCGCCGCGGGGCGCCCGAACTTGAGCAGGGTTTCGCCGAGGCCGGCGAGGGCATCCTCGTGCTCGCCGTCGAGGACGAGCGCCTCCTCGAAGCTCCGGCGCGCCCATGCGAACTCCTCGCGCGCGAGCCGGGCGTAGCCGACACCGACATGGAGCTCGACCGCGGCGGGATAGAGCGTGAGTCCCTCGCGCAGGGTCTCGATCGCGAGGTCGTAATTGCCCTCGTTGTACAGCTGGTGCGCGCGCTCGTCGTACTCTTCGGAACTCAGGAATGGCGTCGACATGGCAGGCGGTCTCCTGTGTTTCGGAGTCTTCGGAATGGTACCACGCGGGTCGGCGGGAGTTCAATGGCCGGAATCGGGGGCCGGGTTCCTCCGGTCGGGGTTCAGGCGGCGGACGCGAGCGACACGGCAATCGAGGCCGCGAGCGAGGCGTTACGCTCGAGCAGGGCGAGGTTGGCGCCGAGGGAGCGCCCCTGCGTCGCGCGCTCGACGGCGGCGAGGAGGAAGGGGGTCACGGCGGCGCCGCGCACGCCCCGCACGCGGGCCTCGGCGACGGCGGCGACGACCGCTTCCTCGACCACGGCCCGATCGAGGGCGTCGTCGCGCGCGAGGGGCTGCACCACGAGCAGCGCGCCGGGGCGCCCGAGGGCGCGGTGCGCCCGGAAGGCGCGCGCGACATCCTCGACCCGGTCGAGGCGCTGCGCAAGTGGAATGCCGGTGCCGGTGGTGAAGAAGCCCGGCAGTTCGTCGCAGCGGAATCCGACCACCGGGACGCCGAGGGTGTCGAGCCGCTCCATCGTGGCGGCGAGGTCGAGGATCGCCTTGGCGCCGGCGCAGACGACCACGGCGCTCGTGCGCGCGAGCTCGACGAGGTCGGCGGATTCGTCGAATGCGGGCTCGCGGTGCACGCCGCCGATGCCGCCGGTCGCGAAGACGGAAATGCCCGCGGCGGCGCAGAGCGCGAGGGTGGCGGCCACGGTGGTCGCGCCGTCCTCGCCGCGGGCGACGGCGAGGGCGAGGTCGCGCGCGGCGACCTTGTGCACCCCCTCGCGCGCGAGGAAGCGCGCCAGCTCGGCGGGCTCAAGGCCGAAGGTCGGCTGTCCGCGCACCACGGCCGCGATCGCCGGCACGGCGCGCTCGCGCGCCACGGCCCGCGTCATGCGCGTGGCGGCCTCGGCGTTGGCGGGAATGGGGAGTCCCTGGGCCAGCACGGAACTCTCGAGGGCGACCACGGGAGCGCCGGCGGCGAGGGCGGCGGCGATCTCCGGGAGGATGCGAACCGCGGTCGGGGCGGCCACTCCCGACGCTACCTGGGGGACACGGCGGGCGCCACCGCGCGCGGCCAGGCCGCGACCACCGCACGCCCGATGGCGCCGAGCGTGAGATGCGCCTCCTGGTCCACGGTCCAGAGCTGGTCGGCGTTCTCCCTGGTCAGCGCACACGCGACCACGCGTGACTGCAGGAAGTAGATCGTGCACTCGGTGCGCGAGGCGTCGACCGATCCCGTCTTGTGCGGATTGCGCACCCCGGTCACGTACCGCTGCATGCGATCACCGTCCTGGTTCGCGTCGAGCAGGGCGAGCATCGCGCTGTCGGCGGCGGGGCTCACGGCACGGCCGTTGGCGATCAGGCCGAACAGGGTCGCCATCTCGGTGGGGGTCGTGACGCCGAGGCCGTACTTCCTGGTCGAGTCGGGGGCGACGGAGCTGGCCCACGTGGAGACCTTGTGGTGCACCTTGGTGTGCGGCAGCCCGAGCGCCTCCATCTTCGCCCAGACGCGGCGAATCAGGATCCGGTCGAGGAGGAGGTTGGTGGCCGTGTTGTCGGAGACGGCGATCATGAGGGCGGTCGCGTCGCGCACGGTGAGGCCGAGGCCGTTGTGGAGGAGGTGCAGCACGCCGGACCCGCCCACCTTGTCGATCTCGAGGAGGGTGAGCGGATCGTCGAGGCGAAGCTGTCCCTTGGCGACGAGGTCGTACACCGTGACCATCACGGGGACCTTGACCAGCGACGCGGTGGGGAAGGTCTCGTCACCGCGCCGCGAGAGGCGCTCGCCGGTGTCGAGGTTGTGGATCGCGTAGCCGGTCACGCCGTGGTGGGCGTCGGCGATCGAGTCGAGCGTGCGATGCAACCGTGAGGTGTCGGCGCGGGTGAACGCGACCGCGGACAGCGCTGCGGGGCGCGCGGCGGGGGCCTGTCCGCGCGAGGGCCCGGACGCGAGCGCGAGGGCGAGCGCCAGCGCGGCGGCGCGCCGCGTCACGGGTCGTTCGCGAACGCGTCCGCCGGGCGCCGCTCGATGAGGTCGCGCTCCCTCGACGTCGGATCCCAGATCGCCATGATGATCACCTTCTCGCCGAAGTAGCAATCGAAGGCGCGACCCTCGCCCTTGGGGATCGGGATCTCGTGCCCATCCTCGAACTTGAGCACGACGGTCGGGTACTTCTCGTTCACGTACTTCTTGCGCAGGCGCTTGGCGGGCTTCATGGGCTCAAATTGAAGCGCGCGGCCGGGGGGAGCAACCCGTCGCCGGCCGGCAGCGAAGGCGCCGCGCGGCTCGATCACGGCCGGCTCCCACCCCGCCTCGCCGAGGAGGGCCGCGAGATCGGGCGTGGCGCCCGGCTCGATCCCTGACGTTCCGGGAATGGGCACGCCGGCGGCGGCGCGAGGTCGCCGGGGAATCGCTTGCCGAGGTTGCAGCGAACGGTGGCCGTCGGATTCCAGGGCGCCGTGCCACGCGCACGCCAGGCAACGGCCCAGCCCGGGAAGGGGGCCGCGCGAAGGTGATCGAAGCACGTCGATCGCAGGCGGATGCCGCCGAGGCACGGCCCGTCGGACGAGTGGACCTCCCCAGTCGCGATGCGCACAGAGGCCCCGAGGGCTTCGAGCGCGGCGGCGAGCACGACGCCGGAATCGACGGCGCCGGCTTTGGCCCGGCAGGAAGCGGTGGCGACCAGCGGTGCGGGCCACAGGTGCCTCTCGGGATGCGCCGGTGCCCAGCGGGAGAGGTTTTGGGGGGTGCGGTACCGGCGCCACAGCAGTGTTGCACGGCAAGCAGCCGAATCGGCGCGAATGGGGGTCGCGGGTCAAGATGACGGCCCCGAGGGGAGGGACATCGCGCCGCCACACCGAATTGCGCGGGGCACGAGAATTGCCTCTTCACGCCCCGACTTCCCGGCGGACTCTCCGCCGGGGCGCCCACCCTCAGTGACGCGAGCGAACATGTCCCTCTCCGTTGGATCCCGCAGGGCCCTCGCCCTGCTCGCCCGTCTCGCCCCGGCGGCGGCGCAGGCCCAGTTCGGCTCGGCTTCCTATGCCGCGAGCACCACCTTCGCGAGCGCCGGGGGCGTCTGCACCTCGATGACGCTGGCGAAGGATGCCGGCGGCTACTGGACCTCGTGGGGTGGCTGCGGCGGCCCCGCCCTCTGGCGCTACGACAACAGTGGCGCCTACCTCGCGACCTACACCCCCGGGCTCGACCTGCGGTCGATCTTCACGGACGCGTCGGGGAACCTGTACGCGAGCATGTTCAGCTCGAACAACGTGCTCAAGATGTCGTCGCCCGGCGTGTTCGTGTACGACGCGAGCCTCGGTGGCCCGGGCAAGGACCCCCAGTCCGGCGTGCGGCGCGACAACGGCGGCGGCCTGATCACCGCCGAGTACGGCACGGTGAAGCAGTGGGACGCCTTGGGCACCTACCTCGGCGCGACCAGCCTCGTCGGATTCGGCGCGGGCGGCGAGGCCGCCTATCCGCAGGCCGTGAGCATCGTGGCCGCGGGTGGCAAGTGGCTGACGTACGACGGAGCTTCGAGCGACCTCTCGATGTGGGACCCGTCCACGGGCACGCGGCTGGGCACCACCACGCTGATCGGCGCCGGGACCTCGTTCGACTCCGGCTTCTCGCTCAGCTGCGCGGACGACAAGGTGTGGCTCATGGACGGCGGGTACACCGGCACCTGGCGCGGATACGACGTCGGCCTCGCCTGTGATGCGGGCGGCGGCAGCGTCGTGCCGGAGCCGGCCACGATCTCGCTGCTCGGCCTCGGGCTCGCCGGGGTCGCGCTCGTGGCGCGTCGCCGTCGTCTCGCGGCGTAGTCGCGGCGCAGGTCCGGCACAGGCAGAAGCCCCCGCGCCGGCCGGCGCGGGGGCTTCGTCGTCCGGGGGAGCGGTGCCGCGGCCGCATGGCCGCGATTCAGGTCACGACGGCGCGCCGCCCGGCGTGCTTCTCCCAGGCGCCGGTGGCGAGGATCTCGTCGATAGTCCCCACCGCGCGCTCGAGCTCGTCGTCGCTCGTATAGAAGTGGGGGGCGACCCGAATACCGGCCCCGGGTCGGTAGTCGACGATCACGTGGCGGGCGAGGAGCTCCTGCGCCACCTCGTAGCCGTGCGGCACGTCGAAGGCCACCGTGCCGCCGCGCCGCGCGTCGTCGCGCGGGGCCGACACCGCGAAGCCGCGCGCGTCGGCGAGGGCGATCAACCGCCGCGTCTGGCGGACGCTTTTGTCGCGAATGGCCCGCACGCCGGCATGACGCACGATCCGCGGCCCCGCGAGCGCCGCGTAGAGCGCCGGAATGGACGGCGTGCCCGAGAGCCAGCGCCAGGCCCCCTCGGCGTGCGCCATCTCGTCCTCGAACGCGAATGGACGGGCGTGCGCCTGCCATCCGGTGAGGGCCGGCGCCACCTGAGCGCTCGCGCGCGGCGACGCCCACAGGAAGCACCCGCCGGGGCCGCCGCACAGCCACTTGAGGACCCCGCCGGTGAGGAAGTCGCAGCCGATCGCGCGCACGTCAACGGGCACGACGCCCACCGAGTGGTAGGCGTCGAGGGCCACCTGCGCGCCCATGCGTCGGGCGTGGGCGCAGATGCGCGCGGCATCCATGATATGGGCGGACCGGAAGAGCACGTGCGAGATCGCCACGAGCCGGGTCCGTTCGTCGATCGCGGCGCAGAGCCGGTCCTCGTCGATCGAGAGCCCGTCGTCGCTCGGCACCACGACCACGCGGGCACCGAACCGCGCCGCCAGCCCTTCCACGGCGTACCGCACGCTCGGAAAGTCGAGGGCGGTCATCACGATCGTGTCGCGCGGCGGCGCGTAGTCGAGGGCCGACACGATCGCCGACTGGGCAAGGGTGACGCTGGCCACCATCGCGACCTCGCCCGTGCCGGCGCCGATCAGCGGCGCGATCTCGTTCCCCACCGTGACCGGCATCGCCCACCACTCGCGGGCCCACGCCTGCACGCCGAACTCGGCCCACGCGTCCACGTAGTTGGCCAGCTGCTCGGGCACGCCGCGGGGCATCGCCCCGAGCGAGTTCGACACGAGGTAGGTGGTGCGCGCCAGGATCGGGAACTCGGCGCGCCAGCGCAGCAGCGGGTCGTTCACCGGCCGGTCACGCCCCCGGCCCGGCGGGCTCCGGCGTCGGCCGGCGCCAGCGCGAGGCGGCGAAGATCGCGACGCCGACGAGGAGCGCGAGCCCGATGGCCCGCCACTCCTTGAGGGTGATGCTGGTGAGGAGCCAGGACATCGACGCGATGGCGAGGATCGTCACCAGCGGTCCGCCGGGGAGGTCGAAGGGCTTCGCGTCGCCGTCCTGGATGCCGCGCCGCTTGAGGGCGTAGCCCGCCGCGGCGCAGGCGATGTAGAGCAGCAGCGCGGCGAGGTTGGCCAGCACCGCCAGCGCCTCGAACTCGTTGCGGATCGACAGGACGCAGACCACGGTCGACTGGAGGATGATCGCGACCCACGGGGTCCTGAAGGTGGGATGGATGCTGGCCACGACCCGCGGCAGGAATCCGTCGCGCGCAAAGGCGAACAGCGCCCGTGGCACGGCGAGGGTCATGCCGCTCACGTACCCGAGGGTGGAGATCATCGCGCCGACGAGGAGCAGGGTGCGCCCGCCGCTCCCCATCACCCGCTCGGCGACCATCGCCAGCGGGGCGGGCCTGGCGTCGGCGAGGGCGGGGCCGAGGACGCCCTGCGCGACCGCCTGCACGGCGAGGTAGAGCAGCGTGATGCCGACCATGGCGATCGCGATCGCGCGCGGGACGGTGCGCGAGGGGTCCCTCATCTCGCCGCTCGGCACCAGCGCGCTCTCGACGCCGGTGAAGGCGAAGATGAGCACGATCGCGGTGCGGGCGACGCTCGTCGGCGCCGGCAGCTCGTGGATGGCGAGGTTGGCCGGCGCGATGGCGAGGGCGCCCACCGCCACGAGCACGAGCAGGGGAAGGAGCTTGGCCACCGCCAGCACCGTGATCAGCCGCGCCCCGTGCTTCACGCCCGTCACGTTCACCGCCGCCAGGCCGGCGAACGAGGCGGCGAGCAGCAGCGCGCGCGCCAGGGGGCCCGAGAGCGCGGGAACGAAGGCACCCACGAAGCCGGCGAAGGCGCTCGCCACGCTGGCCACGGCGTAGGTTCCCAGCAGCCAGAGCAGCACCCCGGCCATGAAGCCGGCAAAGGGGCCGAACACGAGCTCGACGTAGGCATAGGGGCCGCCGGTGAGCGAGACCCGGCTTCCCGCCTCGGCGAAGCAGAGCACCACCAGTCCCATCACGAGGGCGCACACGACGTAGACGATCGGCGCCGCCGGGCCGATCATCCCGCTCACGGCGGCCGGGAGCCGGAAGATCCCCCCGCCCACGGTGGTGTTGAGGATCGCGGCGGCGAGGCCCCAGACGCCGATGGCCCGCACGAGTGACCGCTCGGATTCGGTGCGCAACATGGCCCCAAACGTACAGCGCGACGCGTCGCCTGTCGCCCGCGCCCGCGCCGCCGCCGCCGCGACTGGCGACCCGCGGTCCCCCGTCCCAAGTTGTGCGCGATGCGGATTGCGGTGGTCCTCGGCGGCGGCGGGCTCAAGGGCTTCGCGCACCTGGGGGTGGTGCGTGCCCTCCGCGAGCGCGGCATCACTCCCACGGTCTTCGCCGGCACCAGCATCGGGTCGCTCGTCGCCGCCGCCGTCACCACCGGCACCAGCGTGGAGCGGCTCGAGCACAGCGCCCGCGAGCTCAAGCGTGCGCAGCTGTTCCAGCTCAACCGGATGAAGATCGTGATCGACCGCATGCGCGCCCCGAGCGTCTACGCCGGCGAGCCGCTGCGCGCCCTGATCAACGACCTCGTGCACGAGCGCACGTTCGCCCAGCTGGTGTCGCCCCTGTTCGTGAACACCGTCGACGCCGAAACGGGGTTCCAGCAGGTGTGGGGGATGCCGGGGCTGCAGGAGGTGAGCGTGCGCGACGCCGTGTATGCGAGCTGCGCGCTGCCGGGGGCCTTTCCGCCGGGGCTGGTGGGAGGGCGCACCTGCATGGACGGCGGCGCGGTGGACAACCTGCCGGTGAACGTGGCGGCGCAGGACATGGACGCGGTGATCGCGGTGGACGTGGGCTCGAGCGACATGACGCGCGCCGAGGGGATCGCCGGCAAGGGATTCTTCGACATCTCGATGCGGGCGGCACAGATCACCACCGCGGCGCTGCAGCGGGCCCAGCTCGACAAGTGGACCAAGCCGCCGATGCTGCTGATCCGCCCGCGGGTGAACCACATCGACTGGTTCGCCTTCGGCCACGCCGCCTTCCTGATCGACGAGGGCTACCGCGCCGCCGTCGAGGCCCTCGAGCACTTCGAGACGATGATGACCGCCGGCGCCGGGATCTACCCGCGGCGGGTGATGGAGGTGGAGGTGTCGCGCGAACTCTGCGTGGGCTGCCGCCTCTGCACGGTCCTCGCCCCGGGGCTGTTCGCGATGGACGCCGAGGGCAAGGCCTACGCCCGCGAGCGGATCCTGCACTGGTCCCCCGCCGACGGTGCCTTCGTGCGCCAGTGCCCCACGAGCGCGATCACGGCGCGGCGGCTGGAGCGCCGCACGCCGCCGTCGGTGACGTCGTTCCGGGACTGACGTCATCCCGGGCGGCGCGAAGGAAGCGCCCGATCCACAGGCAGGCCCTTCGCGGCGCCGAAACGGGGCGGTCAGAGCCGCGCCAGCGCCTCGTGGGCCAGCAGTTCGTACGCGTCCACGGCCTTCACCAGCTCGGCCTCCTCCACGAACTCGCCATCGGTGTGGGCCTGGTGGATCGAGCCGGGACCGAAGAGATACGGCTTGCCCCAGTTGGTGAGCGCGGGAATGTCGGTCGCGAAGGCGACCACGGAGGTCGCGAAGCCGGGCACCGTGGTGAGCTTCACCGGCGGCACGGTCACGCCGTACTCGAGCTCGGCGCGGCCGGCGGCCCAGGCATCGAGGATCGCGCGAAACTCCGCGGCTGGGGCGACCAGCCGGGCCATCAGCCGCGCCTCGGCCGCCGGCGCCAGCACGTTGTCGGCGACGCCGCCGGAGACGAAGCCGATGTTGATCGTCGTCGCCCCCAGCACGGAGTCGTGGGGAAGCGCGATGGCGTCGAGCCCGGCCAGCAGCTGCACGAGCTCGTGGGTCGCCGAGCGGCCGAGGTCGGGGTAGGCCGAGTGCGCGGCCCGCCCGGCGACGCGCACGGTGGCGCGGATCGCCCCCTTGGTGCCCACGGCGAGGGTGCTTTCGGTGGGCTCGCCGTCGATGAGGATCGTGCTCGACGTCTGGTGGGCGTTGGCGGCCCGGGCGCCGTCGTGCGAGGTCTCCTCACCCACCACGAACAGCAGGGCCACGCTCACGCCGCCGGCCCGCAGGCGATCGGCGGCGCAGATCATCGACGCCGCAATTCCCTTGGCGTCGCAGGCGCCCCGCCCGTACAGCCGGCCCCCCTCGCGACGGGGCGGAATGAACGGAGGGACGGTGTCGAGGTGCGTGCTGAGGGTGACCTTGGGGAGGTCGCCGGAGGTCGCGAGCAGGTTGTCCCGCCCCGGGCCCACCGGAATGCGCTGGCAGCGCCAGCCGCGCCCCTGCAGCAGCGCCTCGGCCCGCGCGATCGCGGGCTCCTCGCGGCCGGAGGTGGAGTCCGCCTCCATGAGGTGGACGGCGATGTCGACGGGATCGAGGGCGGGCATGGGCGATACAAGGACACCCGGGAGGGCGTGGCGCAACGCCCGTCGTCGCCGGGCCGGGCGACCGCCGGCCCGGGGGGAGGGCGACCCCGGGGGCGAACCTCGGCCCCCGATGCTATCTTTGGCGCAGCCTGTCGCGGGCGGACGTCACGCCGCGGCAGTGGCTCCGTTCGTCACCGCGCCCGCACCGTCGGGCGCTCCGGCCAGAGACGCCGAATGCCGAACCCCGATTCCCCTGGCAGTCGCTCCACCCTCCGCGTGGGTGGCCGCTCCTACGTCATCCACCGCCTCGACGCCGTGGCCGGGATTCCCGGTTCGCGCGCCGCCACCCTTCCCTTCTCGCTGCGGATCCTGCTCGAGAACCTGCTGCGCAACGAGGACGGCGCGTTCGTGAAGCGGGCCGACATCGAGGCCCTCGCGCGCTGGGACGTGAAGGGCAAGGTCGAGAAGGAGATCGCCTTCCGGACCGCCCGCGTCCTGCTGCAGGACTTCACCGGCGTGCCCTGCGTGGTGGACCTCGCCGCGATGCGCGACGCGATCAAGGCGCTGGGCGGCGACCCGGCGAAGATCAACCCGCTGCAGCCGGTGGACCTGGTGATCGACCACTCGGTGCAGGTCGACGAGTACGGGAGCGAGGTCGCTCTGCTGCTGAACACGACGCGCGAGTACGAGCGCAACCTCGAGCGCTACCAGTTCCTGCGCTGGGGCCAGACGGCGTTTCGCAACTTCCGCGTGGTGCCGCCGGGGACGGGCATCTGCCACCAGGTGAACCTCGAGTACCTGGGGCAGGTGGTGTTCACCAGCCAGCAGGACGGCGAGGTGCACGCCTACTGCGACTCGCTGGTGGGAACCGACTCGCACACGACGATGATCAACGGCCTGGCCGTCCTCGGCTGGGGGGTGGGGGGCATCGAGGCCGAGGCGGCGATGCTCGGCCAGCCGGTGTCGATGCTGATTCCCGAGGTCGTGGGTTTCAAGCTGCACGGCCGGCTTCCCGCCGGGGCGACGGCCACCGACCTCGTGCTCACCTGCACCGAGATGCTCCGCAAGAAGAAGGTCGTGGGGAAGTTCGTGGAGTACTACGGCGCCGGGCTGAGCTCGCTCTCGCTCGCCGACCGGGCGACGATCGCCAACATGGCCCCAGAATACGGCGCCACGATGGGCTTCTTTCCCTGCGATGCGGAAACGCTCAAGTACCTGCGACTCTCCGGCCGCAGCGAGGAGCAGGTGGCCCTCGTGGAGGCCTACACGAGGGCCCAGGGGCTCTTCCGCACCGACGACACCCCCGAGCCGGTGTTCACCGACACCCTCGAGCTCGACCTCGGCACGGTGGTGCCGAGCCTGGCGGGGCCGAAGCGCCCGCAGGACCGCGTGGCCCTGACCGACATGAAGGCCAACTACCAGGCGTCGCTCAAGGCGGAGCGGGAGCGCGTGGCGACCGCGGCGGCGGGCAAGGCGGGGTCGGCGCCCGGATCGGCGGCGGCGGCGATGGTGGCCGAGGGGGGCCCGGCGACGATGGTCGAGGAGGGGGTGCCGTGCGAGCACGGCGGCCAGTCGTTCCGGCTCAAGGACGGCGCGGTGGTGATCGCGGCGATCACGAGCTGCACCAATACCAGCAACCCGAGCGTGATGCTGGCGGCCGGGCTGCTGGCGAAGAAGGCGGTCGCCGCCGGGCTCACGGTCAAGCCGTGGGTCAAGACGAGCGTTGCGCCGGGGTCGAAGGTCGTGACCGACTACTACGCCAGGGCCGGCGTGCAGCCGGCGCTCGATGCCCTCGGCTTCAACATCGTGGGCTACGGCTGCACCACCTGCATCGGCAACTCGGGGCCGCTGCCGGAGCCGATCGGCAAGGCGATCGACGACGGCAGGCTGACGGTGGCGGCCGTGCTGAGCGGCAACCGCAACTTCGAGGGGCGCGTGAACCCGCAGACGCGGTTCAACTACCTCGCCAGCCCGCCGCTGGTGGTGGCCTACGCCCTCGCCGGACGGATGGACATCGACCTCGCCGCGGAGCCGCTGGGCGTCGGCCGCGCGGGGCCGGTCTTCCTGCGCGACATCTGGCCCAGCGCGAAGGAGGTCGAGGACACGATCCTCTCGAGCGTCAAGCGCGAGCAGTTCGCGACCGAGTACGCGAACGTGTTCGACGGCGACGCCGAATGGCGCGCGATCGCGATCCCCACCGGCGACCGCTACGCCTGGAGCGACGCCAGCACGTACGTGAAGCACCCGCCGTACTTCGCCGGGATGACGATGACGCCGCCGGGAGTGCAGGCGATCGCCGGGGCGCGCATCCTGGGCGTGTTCGGCGACTCGATCACCACCGACCACATCTCCCCCGCCGGCTCGATCGCCGAGAAGAGCCCCGCCGGGCAGTGGCTCAAGTCGCTCGGCGTGCCGAAGGCCGAGTTCAACAGCTACGGCGCGCGGCGCGGCAACCACGAGGTGATGATGCGCGGCACCTTCGCCAACATCCGCCTCAAGAACGAGCTGACCCCCGGCATGGAGGGGTGGTGGACGCGCACCGCGAAGGAGGCGGAGCCGACGAGCTTCTTCGAGGCCTCGCTGGCCTACGCCAGGGCGGGGACCCCGCTGGTGATCGTGGCCGGCAAGGAGTACGGCACCGGCTCGAGCCGTGACTGGGCCGCCAAGGGCACGGCGCTGCTCGGGGTGCGGGCGGTGATCGCCGAGAGCTTCGAGCGCATCCACCGGAGCAACCTGGTGGGGATGGGGGTGCTTCCGTGCGAGTTCACCGACGCCCAGACGCGGCAGTCGATCGGGCTGACCGGGTTCGAGACGGTGGCGTTCGAGGGGCTCGGGGAGGGACTCAAGCCACGCCAGCTCCTGACCGTGCACGCCACCGGCGACGGCGCGCCGAAGTCGTTCCAGGTGCTTGTGCGGATCGACACACCGGAGGAGCTGCAGTACTACCGGCACGGGGGAATCCTGCCGTACGTGCTGCGGGGGCTGGTCGGGGGGCGGGGGTAGCCATCGCGCCTGCTGCGGCTGCTCGCCGCCGGTGAACTCGTTGCACACGATCCGGCCGTCGGCGGGACACCAGGGGCGACTCACGCTGCCGCGGGTGGTGCGCTGCGCCGTGGCGCCCGTGGCGAGGGTGACGACGAACAGGCCGTTGGGCCCGATGCGGCAGGACGCGAGGTCGATCCGCGTCCCGTCGGGGTTCCGACCGGGCTCGGTGTTGTGGCCTTCGCCGTCGCCCCGCACGACGCGCGTCGGCGTGCCGGTGGCGACGGTGACGGTCGCATCGGGGCCGGCATCGCGGATCACGCTCACGCCCGTCGACGCGCTCGTGACCGGGTCGCTCCTTCCAGGGGCGAGCCGGAGGAGGTTCCGCACGCGCACGGACGGCACGAACGTCTCCATGCTCCCGCCGTGACCCAACGCGCCCTCGTCCTGATCGCCAATCCCGCCTCGGGGCGCGGGCGGGGGCGTGGCCTGCTCGCCGCGGCGGAATCGGCTCTCCGCGCGGCCGGCCCGGTCGAGGTGCGCGTGAGCACCGGTCCCGGCGACGAGGTTCGCCTCGCCGGCGAGGCGGCCGCGACGGGCGTCACCAGTATCGCCGTGCTCGGCGGCGACGGCACGTGGGGCAACGTGGCGCATGGCCTCATGGACGCCACGCCGGGGGCGACCGCCGCCGATCGCCCGCGCCTGGTCCTGCTCGCCGCCGGCACGGGGAACGACTTCGCCACGTCGCTCGGCGCCCCGGCAGGCGACTTCGCCGCCATGGTGGCGCTCGCCGCGGCGGGCACCGGGCGGCAGGTGGACGTGGGCCTGGTGAACGGCCGGCACTTCCTCAATTGCCTCGGCTTCGGCTTCGACGCCGCGGTGGTGGAGCGCTCGCGCGACGTGCGCTGGCTGCGCGGCCACCCGGTGTACGTCGCCACGGCGGTGGCCCTCCTGTTCGGCTACCCGGGGCTGCAGGTCGCCGAGGGCGGCGGGGCGATGCGCCGCCGGCTCATGTACGCGTTCGCCAACGGCCGTCGCGTGGGCGGGGGCTTTCCGATCGCGCCGCGCGCCTCGGTCACGGACGGCGTGCTCGACCGGGTGGTGGTGACCGACGCCGGACCGCTCGGCCGCGCCCGGATCCTGGCCAAGGCGCGGGCGGGGCAGCATGAGGGGGAGCCGGAGATCGTGATGGACACCGGGCGGGCCTGGCGGCTGCGATTCGAGGAGCCGCCGTTGTACCAGGTGGACGGCGAGCTCGAGCGGGCGACCTCGCCGGAGGTCGAAGTCCGGTGCCTCCCGGGCGCCCTGCGCGTGGTGGCCCCGGCGGGGGCGCGCTAGCTTTCACGGGTACGTTCGAGCCCATGTCCCCACCGGAGTGTTGTCCATGGTCCGTCCCGTTCGACTGCTCGCCGCCAGCGCCGCCCTCGCCGCCGCCGCGCCGCTCTTCGCGCAGGGGGTGCCGGCGGCCAACGCGCCCAAGCTCGGCGAGGTCGCCCCCGACTTCACCATTCCCGTGGCGACGAAGGACGGCGTGCGCGCCAAGCCGCTGCACCTCGCCGACCTTCGTGGCTCCACCGTGGTGCTGGCCTTCTTCCCGCGCGCCCGCACCAGCGGCTGCACGGTGCAGATGAAGACCTACCGCGACCAATACGCGACGCTCTTCAAGGGAGGCGCGAAGATCGTGCTGGTGGGCGTGAGCACCGATGCCGACACCACGCTCGCCAACTGGGCGAAGGAGGAGGGCTTCCCGTTCCTCATGGCGTCGGACATGGACGGGAAGGTCGGCACGCTGTACGCGACGTACAACCCGAGCAGCAAGATGGAGGCGCGGAACCTCGTGGTGATCGGGGCCGACGGGAAGATCGCGTGGGAGCAGCGCCCGGTGCGCGTGATGGCGCAGGAGACGTACACCGACCTCGGCGCGGCGGTGGAGAGGGTGGCCAAGGGCGGTGGCGGCGATCGCTAGCCGCGTGCACGGGTTGCGCCGCAGCCGAGGGGGCGTCCGCCAGGGCGCCCCCTTCGCCTTGCCCGCTTCCGCCGCATGACGCCGCGCGCCGCTCACCTGCTCATGGAGATCTACCGCGCGGCCGTGCGCGGGGCCGACCCCGGCGTCGCGGTCGCCGAAGCGATCTCCGAGATGGAGTTCCGCCCCGCGCCGCTCTGGCTGCTGGCGATCGGCAAGGCGGCGCACACGATGTCGCAGGCGGCGGTGCGCGCGCTCGCCGCGCGCGGGTTGCAGCCGGCGGGGGGCGTGGTGGTCGGGGCGCACGACGAGCAGTCGCCGCATGCGCAGCTCGAGACCGCCACCGGCGAGCATCCGATGCCCGGTACGATGTCGTTCAAGGCGGCGGAGCGGATTGGCGGCGTCGTGGAGCGCGTGCGCGGCGACGACGAGGTGCTGGTGCTGCTCTCGGGGGGCGGGTCGTCGCTGGCGGCGGCACCGGTGGACGGCGTCGCACCGGAGGACCTCGTGGCACTCAACGCGACCCTGCTCGGCTCGGGCGCCGACATCATGGTCATGAACGCGGTGCGCAAGCGCTTCTCGCGCTGGGCGGCGGGGCGGCTGGCGCAGGCCCTGACCCCGGCGCGCGTGCGTTGCCTGATCGTGAGCGACGTGCACGGCGACGACCCGACGTTCGTCGCCAGCGGGCCGTGCGCCCCCGACCCGCTGTTCGCGGCCGACGTCGAGGCCCTGCTCGCCGAGCACGAGCTGGTGGCGCGCCTGCCGGCGCGGATGCGCACGGCGCTCGCGGCGGTGGCGCGCGGCGAGCAGCCGGAGACCCCCAAGCCGGGCGACCCGGCGTTTGCGACCGTGAGCCAGCGGGTGATCCTCGGCAACGCGCAAGCCCTGCAGGCGGCGGCCGCGCGCGCCACCGCGCTCGGCGTGCGGCCGGTGTACATCTCGCGTGAGCCGATCCGGAGCAGCGCGGCGCGCACCGGCGAGATGCTGGTGGGGGAGCTGTTGCGATTCGCCGACAGCGGGCTCCAGCGCTCGAACGACCCCGCGCCCTTTGCGTGCATGCTGTGGGGCGGGGAGACGACCGTGGCCCTCGAGCCGGGGGAGCACGGCATCGGCGGTCGTTGCCAGGAACTCGCGCTGTCGGCGGCGCGCACGCTGCACGAGGCGGGAAAGCAGGCGCACGGCGTGTCGCTGCTGGCGGCGGGAACGGACGGGCGCGACGGCCCCACCGATGCGGCGGGCGCGATCGTGGACGGGACGACGTGGTGCGCGATCGCGGCGGCGGGGCGCGACCCGGCGCTCGACCTCGCGGCCCACGATGCCTACCATGCGTTCGACGCGGTCGGGGCGCTCGTGCGGACCGGGCAGACCGGCACGAACGTGCGCGACGTGGTGGTGGGGATCGTGACGCCGCGGTAGTGGAGAGCCAATCTCGTCGAAGTCTGTCGAGCGCCGCTAACCCAGCAGGACCGATCGCGCGTCGAGTAGCTCACAAACAGCTGATCGCTGCTACGACGATGGCCCGATGCGGTATGACGCTTGGGACCAGTCTAGACGATGCCGCCGGTGCGGAGCACTTGCGAGACTCCTTGGGGGGGGGTATGCTCTCCGCGTTCACGAACGTCGCATTCACCTCAGGTACGGAGAAGCAGATGCGCGCACGACGCACTACCCTCAGGATGGCGCTCCTACTTGCCATCGTCGCAGGAGGCGCAACCGCTCTCGATGCGGCGGCGCCGAAGAAGGCGGAGCCGTGCCACCATCTACGGTGCCAGCTCGACCAGTGGGGGAATCCGACCGGGAATTGCACCTACGGTTTCTGGATGTCCTGTACGGCCGGTATTCCCGAAGTGTGTGCGAGCGGCAGCTGCGACGACACCTGAGCTGTCCTGGGATAGCCAAGCTGCCACACGCGTCTCTCATCGGCTCGGCTGAACGCGAGCCACCCTGGAGGCTACTGCGACTTGCCGCGGTGGTCTTCAGGATGCTTGTGCTTGCCGCAACCTCGACTTGTGCGGATTCGCCGAGGGTCGTGGTGCGCTCGAGCCGACCCCCGCTTTCCCGGCAGCGCGAGCTACTCGTGGTGTTCGTGGGATCGGGCGCCTGTGCGGCGTGCATGTCGGATGAGTACCGAGGCATGGTGCAGGCCATCAAGGACAGTCTGCCGTTTCTTGCGGCGATGAGGGGATGGCGAGCGGCCACGGTCGCCATTGCGGCTGACGGCGAGCAAGCAAGAGCGATGTCCTTTCTGGAGCGTGTAGGACCGTTCGACGAGGTCACCTTTGGGCGAGGCTGGTTGAGCAGCGCCGTGCTCGGCGGCGGTGTCTTCGGTGCTCCTCAGCGGCTTGCGGTACCGCGGCTTCTCGTGTTGACACAGGTCGTTGACGTCGAGGCGAGCGAGATGCGGCAACGCGAGCGGGAACTGCGGCTCGACGTCGTAGGGCTTGACTCCTTGCGCGACGCAATGCCGGTGGGCCGACTAGCACAGCGCCTTCGGCTGGATCGTGACGCGATGCTCCCGCGATGACGGAACCGGCGCGTCGCTGGTCACTGCGATCGTCAAGGATCGTTGACGCCGCGTTGCTGATTCTCGGTTGCAGCGTCATCGGATGGCTGTTTTCGCGTGCCCGCTCCGAACCACGGGTAGTCCCGCACAACATTGCCGGTTGGAAGGTCGCGAGACGCGCGTTGAACGCCGAGGCCCAGCCACAACGAAACGACTCCGCCTTTGTATTCTCGAACGGCGCGTGCGAGGGCTGTGCCGGTCTCGAAAGTCAAAGGCTCCCGCCCGGAACCAGGCTTCTGTATGTGAGATGGACTCGGTCCGACTCGGCTCCGCGACTGATTCGACTGCTATGCGGATCAGCGGCCGCTCGGGAGTCCGCCATCATATGTTCGGATTCGTCGAAGGCGGAGGCGGCGCTCATTCGAAATGAGGCGCTCGCCGCCGCAGCGCGTATTATGCGACTCCCGGCCGTCATTCGCGGTGACACGCTCTTCGAAGGAGAAAAGCTGCTAGCATTGACTCTGCGTTCACCATGAGTCGACTGGATCGAGCGTGCCGGCGTCGATTTGCGTGCGTAGACGATGCGTGCTGGATTCGCACGGGCGGACGGCCGGGCGCGTTGCGCGGCCACCGATCACATCCTGGAGGAGAAGTGCGTATCCGAATCCTCGCGCTCGCGCTGCTCGCAGCTACCGCGAGCGCCCCCCTGAGTGCGCAGACCGCGGACAGCAGATCGCCGCAGCCCGGTGCCCCACGCCTTTCGCTTGACTACCATGCGCTGATCGCGACTGCCGTCAAGCTCTACCCTGAGGCGGAGTCCGACTATCCCCATTGGAAGTCCGCGGACGGATTCCAAATCCTGTTGATCGTGGACAAGTACGGGAACCCGATCGAGTCGATGAAGCGCCCGCTCGTTCGCCGCCCCGACCTAGACAGTGTCGAGGGCTGGCTGGCGGATGCCTTCCCGCATCGCGCGCAGACGCGATACTATCGTACGTACAGCATTCGCCTGCGCGAGAGCGACCGTGAGTCCCTCACAGGACGTGTCACGCTGCTCGTCGGTCAGCTTCGATAGTCGCGCGAGCGACGAGCGGATGGCGCACGGACGGCTGATGGCCGGTTGCGCGCCTTCCGCTGGCTTCGGGCTGGCCAACCGGCGGAGCCTCATCCCGACTGTCGTGCTGGCCCTCGCGAGCGCCTGGCCGATCAGCGCGCAAGTCCAATCGAGCGAGCTTCGGGTCCGAGTCTCCGACGCTAACGGCGTTCCGGTTCGCCGCGCGTTGATCGTGATCGGCGACGGCGCGGTGACGCGAGACGCCGTGGTCGATAGCACCGGCGTCGCGGTCGTCAGGATCGCGAGTCGTGACTCGGTGGCTATAGCGGTGAGTGCGATCGGCATGCGCAGCGCCGGTCGCATGGTGAGGCTGCTGGATCTCGCCCGGCCGTGGACTGTAAGCTTCGTCCTCGCGCCAAGCAGCTTCCAGCTCAACGTGGTGCGCGTGACGGCCCGCGACACCAGCCTGACCGAACTGTCCGATCGCCGGACTCACCGAAACGGCGCTCGAGACGAGTACCTGCCCGCGCTGGCCGGCTGGCCGCACGGAGGAGGGGACGATGGCAGCCTGATCAACATGCTAACAGCGCTTCCCGGCTTTGATCGCTCAGGCGCAGGGTTCTCCGTGCTGGGGCTCGCTGGCGAGCAGAACCAGGTATTCCTGAATGGGCTGCCACTCCCTGCCCTTCAGCTGCCGCGCGACGTGACTCTCCTGGCCAGCGCCTCGAGCACCCCTTCGGATGCGTCCCTTGGCGGATTCGCGGGTGGCTCGCTCGATCTCGGCTTGGTTGGCGGGACCAACTATCGCTCGCTGGTCGTACGTGCCGGCGGCTCGGCCCCCTGGACCACGGTGCCGCTCGCCGATGGACTGTCAAGCAGCCGCGTCCACGCCAATGTGGCCGCGAGCTTTCCGCTGGTGCTCGACCGGGTATACGCGCTGATCTCGGCACAGATTAGCCATGAGTCTCGCGACGACTGGTGGCTGAACTCGGCACCCGCCCGAGGGTTGGCCAAGGGCGTGCTCGCACCGGCGCAACGCGACAGCGCCATCAGCGCGCTGTCGGATGCCGGTGTCGAGTTTCCGCAGGGGGTGACTTCCCAGGGGAACCGGCTGAACATGCTCTCGCAGGTCGATTTCGATCGTCTCGCTGGAGGAGCACTGTCATCCACCCTCGTGATCAACGCGGGAGACCTTTCGGGGATCGGCGCGAGTCCGCTGGCCCTCAGCAGCCGGTCGACGAGTTCGTCGTCAAGTCAGTTCGCTGCGCAAACACGCTGGCGCCGGCTCCTTCACGAGGGCATGACGTGGCAGAATTCGCTGGCCCTCACGGGCACTGCGGCGCACGCCAGCGCCGGGAGAGCCGAACCGGCAGGCATTCTGGTCATCGCAGACCCGCTGCAGGCAGACTCTCTCGGCGCGACGTCGGTTGCGTTCGGTGGAGCAAACGTGCCCGCCACGATCGATGTCACGAACGGTCTGACCGCTCGAACTCAACTGGAGTTCCGTCCGTGGTCACCCAGGCACCGCGTGACGCTCATGGGCGAGTGGGCGGAGCGCGGCGCGGCGCGCGACCGGGACGCGACGCTGGCCGGTGGAGTCTTCTACTACCCAGACGCGACCGCCCTCCGCAGCGGTCGCCCGGCGCTCTACGAGCGGGCGAGCTCGCTGCTCCACCAGCGTGCGACCCTGAAGGCATGGTCATCGGCGTGGTCGGGCACGTTTCGGTTCAGCGGCCGACGCGAGGTCAGCTACGGATTGCGGGCGGAGTACCAAACGCTCGCCTCCCCCAATGCGCTCGACAGCGCGGTGCAGGTGCTCGCGCCGACCGTAGCGCGGTCGTTTGCGGCGTTCGACGTCTCCCCTCGAGTCGGACTGACGATCGACTACGGCCCGCGCGAGAATCCGTTTCGTGGTCGTATCGCGCTAAGCGCAGGGCGCTTCGTGGGCGCGCTCCCTGTCGAAGGGGCGTTGTCGTCGTTCGGTGACGCGCGCTCGAACCTCACACGGTGTATCGGGAGCGACATCGCGATGTACACGTGGGGCACGGGGGCGCCCGCTGGCGGCTGCACCGCGCCCGGCACCACTTCGGTGACAGCCGGCCTGGCCGGCGCAGCGGGCCTCGCCCCGGCGTCGTCTTGGCGCGGATCGGTCAGCTGGCGCGAGGTGCTCTTCCATGGGCGCCTCTGGCCGCAGCTCGACGTCACCTGGTCGGCGACGGACCGGCTTCCCACACGCGACGACGTCAATTTGGCGGCGGTGGGCGCCTTCACCCTTCCGGACGAGGGGGGACGCCCGGTCTTCGTTCCGCGGAGCGCCGTTGACATGCGAACTGGCTCGATGAGTCTTTCGGGCGCGCGCCGTATGGCGGGACTCGGCCAGGTCGTGCTCCTCGATGCGCGAGGGGCGAGTCGATCGCTGCAGGCGGTGGCGAGCGTCATCATGCCGGAGCTTTGGGACTACCAGCTTCGGCTCAGCTACACGGCGACGGTCGCGCGCGACTTGATCACCGGCTTGGCGGAAGGCCGGACGAGCGGCGGCCAGGGCGGGCTCTGGGTGCCCTCCGCCTTCGCGCCGGAGCACTCGGTGCGCGCTGCGATCACGGGATCCCTGCCTGGTGGAGTCCTGCTGACCGCATTCGGCGAGTGGGCGTCGGGGCTTCCTTTCACCCCGCTCGTCGACCGAGACGTCAACGGCGACGGTTACTCCAACGACGCCGCGTTCATTCCCGCGCTTGGCCCGGCGTCCGCCTCGGCACTGGGCCGACGTCTCGCCGCCCGTCTCTCGAGCCTGCCCTCCGGCGTTCGCCAGTGCCTGATGCGGCAGCAGGAAACCGTTGCCGCGCCTCGATCCTGTGTGGGTCCCTCGCGTTCTCAGTTAGACGCCCGGCTGGAACTGGACGCAGGCTGGCTGCGACTCCCGCACCCGGCGACCATTCAGCTGGATCTGCTGAACCTGCCGGCTATGGCCGACCTGCTCCTGAACGGGCGTAGCGGCCTGCAGGGATGGGGACAACAGCGATCGGTCGATCCAGTGCTGCTTCAGGTTCGGGGGTTCGACTCGGCCGCGGCGCGCTTTCGCTACGGAATCAACGAGTCGTTCGGCAGCTGGGAACGAAGCGCCGGAGCGAGTGCACTCGCGCCGTTCGCTATTCGGCTGGAGGTGCGTGTGAACTTCTCCAAGCCATACGCAGTGCAGGCGGCGCGCCTCGCGCGCGCGCGCGCATCGGATGCCGCACGCACAAAGACCATCGACGACCTGCAACGTCGCTGGCCCGATCCGTTCGCCATGTTGGAGTCGCGTCTCGACAGTGCGGACGTGACGCGCGAAGACCTCGACCGCCTCTTGCCGGCCCGGCGCGCATACTGGTCCGAGCTCAACCAGGCGTGGCGGCGAGCGGCAATCGTCGCGCTCGACAGCACGATCGCAGAGCCAGCGCGGGTCGAGGCCATCCGCGTGGCGCGCGCGCGCTCCGATTCCGCCTACGAGGACGCGACGCGTCGCATTCGCGAGCTGCTGGGCGAGGTCCGCTACCAGCGGCTCCCCGAATGGACGCAGTTCTTCCTGCGTCCCGGAGCAATCCGCGCCGTCCGCTCTCGACTCGACTGACCGCTCGGCGGCTTGGCTTTCGACCGTCGCTGCGACCGCCTCGCGCGCCGCGACCGCTGCGGCCGGCTCCATATATTGTGTCCATGACCGCCACCGCTCCCTTCACCATCGGACTCGTGCAGGACGGCGTCGCGGGGGACCGCGCGGCGACGCTCGCGGCCACGGTCGCGCGCGTGCGCGAGGCGGCGAAGCGCGGCGCGCAGCTGATCTGCCTCAAGGAACTCTTCGACGCGCCGTACTTCTGCAAGTCGCTCGACATCCGGAACTTCGACCTGGCCGAGCCCGTGCCCGGGCCGACCACGGCAACGATGCAGGCGCTGGCGAGGGAACTCGCGGTCGTGCTGGTGGTGCCGCTGTACGAGCGGCAGGCGCCCGGCGTCTACCGCAACAGTGCCGTGGTGATCGACGCCGACGGCTCCCTGCTCGGCGCCTACCGCAAGATGCACATCCCGCACGACCCCCTGTTCGAGGAGAAGTACTACTTCACCCCGGGCGACGCGGGGCCGGCGTCGCAGCCGGCCGACGCCCCCGGCCCGGCGCGGGCGAGCAACGGCTTCATGGTGTGGGACACCAGGTACGCACGCATCGGCGTGCTGATCTGCTGGGACCAGTGGTATCCCGAGGGAGCGCGGCTCACCGCGCTGCTCGGCGCGCAGGTGCTGTTCTACCCGACCGCGATCGGCTGGCACCCCGCGGAGAAGGCGACCTTCGGCGCCGCGCAGGTGGACGCCTGGCGCACGGCGCAGCGAGCCCACGCGATCGCCAACGGCGTCTTCGTCGCGGCCCCCAACCGCGTGGGCTTCGAGGCAGAGGCCGGCACCAACGGAATCGAGTTCTTCGGGCACTCGTTCGTTTCCGACCCGTTCGGCCGGATCATCGCCGACGCGGGAGAGTCGCCCGAGGTCCTCGTGGCGACGTGCGACCCGGCACTGATCGAGGAGACGCGCCGCAACTGGCCCTTCCTCCGCGACCGGCGGATCGACGCCTACGGCGCGATCGCCTCGCGCTGGCTCGGATGAGCACCGCGCCCGCCACCCCGCCCGCGGGCGGGGTGCGCATGCCGGCCGAGTGGGAGCCCCACGAGGCGACGTGGATCGCCTGGCCGCACCACGAGCCCGACTGGCCGGGGAAGCTCCCCCCGATTCCGTGGGTCTACACGGAGATCGTGCGCGCCCTCGCGCCCCACGAGCGCGTCGAGATCCTCTGCCACTCGGCCGAGGTCGAGGGCGATGCCCTGGCCAAGCTCACGGCGCACCAGGTGCCGCCGGGGAGCTACCGGCTGCACCTGGTGCCGAGCGATCGCGTCTGGCTGCGCGACAGCGGGGCAGCGACGGTGCTCGACGCGGCGCGGCGGGCGCACCTGGTGAACTGGCGGTTCAATGGATGGGCGAAGTACGACAACTGGCGGCGCGATGCGCAGGTGGGAGCGGCGATGGCGCGCATCACCGGGCTGCCGCGCCACGAGCCGGCGCGCCCCGACAATGCGGACCGCGTGGTGCTGGAGGGGGGGGCGATCGACGTGAACGGCGCCGGCCTGCTGCTCACGACCGAGGAGTGCCTCCTGTCCAGGGTCCAGGAGCGGAACCCGGGGCTCGACCGCGAGGGGTACGAGCGCGTGTTTCGCGACTGGCTGGGCATCCGGCAGGTGATCTGGCTGGGCGACGGCTGCGTCGGCGACGACACCCACGGCCACGTGGACGACATCGCGCGGTTCGTCGCGCCGGACGTGGTTGTGCTGGCGTACGAGCCCGATCCCGCCGACGCCAACCACCGGTCGAGCGTGGACAACCTCGCGCGCCTGGAACTGGCCGGGGGGCGCCACGGCTCGCTCCGCGTGGTGAAGCTCCCGTATCCCCGCGCGGTGGCGATGGACGGACAACGCCTCCCGGCGAGCTACGCGAACTTCTACGTGGCCAACGGCACCGTGCTCGTGCCGACCTTCAACGACCCGAACGACCGCGTCGCCCTGAACGCCATCGCCGGCTGCTTTCCGGGACGCCAGGTGGTCGGCATCCACGCGGTGGACCTCGTGTGGGGGCTCGGCACCCTGCATTGCCTCACGCAACAGCAGGCCCGCGGCGGCGCGTAGGTCGAGAAGACCGGTTGCCGAGCCGACCCTCAAGGCAGGCCACCGGCGCGCCGTGGTCGGGCGAATCGACCGAGGGCCGGCGCCGCCGTGACGCGCGGTGCGGAACATCGTCGTTTCGACGTCGCGGCAGGTCCGCGACGCGCATCCCCATGGAGGTTCGTTGAGGCGACTTGGCATGATGGCGGCGCTGGCGCTGCCGGTGGCGCTCCTGGCGTCGTGCGGCGGCGGCTCGCGCAGCCAGACGATCACGCTCGGCGCGGTGGCGCCGTGGGGCACGGGGTACGGCACGCAGATCAGGCGCGCGATCGACCTCGCCGTGGAGGAGGTGAACAGGACGGGGGGCATCAACGGCACCCAGGTCCAGGTGCAGTTCAAGGACGACTCCGCCAACGGCGCGCGCGGGGTGGCGATGGCGCAGGAGCTGGTGGCCGACAAGAGCGTGGTGGCGGTGATCGGGCACGCCAACTCGACCGTGTCGGTGGCGTCGGCCCGCGTGTACGACGGGAGGATCGCGGCGGTGAGCCCGAGCTCGTCGTCGCCGGACCTGACGGGGGTGTCGCCGTGGGTCTTTCGCACGATCAACAGCGACTCGCTCAACGGGGTGGAGCTGGCGCGGTTCGCGGGCTCGCGGGGCCACAAGCGGGCGGCGCTCATGTACGAGAACGACGCCTTCGGCCGCGGCCTCGTGGCGGTGTTCACGCGGGCCTTCGCCGGCACCATCGTGTCGGTGGACCCGATCAGCCAGGCGACGCGGGAGTTCGAGCCGTTCGTGGCGTACTACAAGAAGGTGCGTCCCGACGTGGTGTTCGTGGTTGGCACCGAGGGCTCGGGGATTGCGTTCGTCAAGGAAGCGCGCCGCCAGCAGCTCGACGCCGAGTTGCTGGGCGCCGACGGCTGGAGCGGCGTCACGGCCGGCGGCACCGCCATGGACGGGGTGGTGATCGGGGCGCCGTTCAGCGACGGCTCGCCGCGCCCCGCGGCGCAGAAGTTCGTGGCCGCCTTCCGTGCCAAGTACAACGCCGCCCCCGACGGCTTCGCCGCCTGCGCCTACGACGCGGTGATGCTGGTGGCGCGGGCCATCCGCGAAGTCGGCGCCGACCGCCAAAAGGTGCGTGACTGGCTCGCGAACATGCGCGACGACTACGACGGCGCCACGGGACGGTTCCGCCTCGGCGCCAATGGCGACCCCCAGGGGAAGACGCTCGTGATGCAGCGGATGAAGAACGGCGCCTTCGTGCTGGAGGGCGGGCAGTGAGCGACTTCTTCCGGCTGGACTCGATCCGCCAGCGCCTGATCGGCAGCTTCGGCCTGACGGTGGCGCTGCTGATCGCCGCCGGCCTGATCGGGCGCCTGAGCATGACGGCGATGGAGCGCAACATCCGCGTCGCCCTGCGCACCGTGCAGGAGGAGGCGCAGCTCTCCTCGCGGCTCTCGGCCGACGTGGCCCAGGTGATCAGCGCGGGGATCCACTACGTGGATGGGCGCGACTCGGCATCGCTGGCGCGCTTCCGGCTGAACGGCAGCGCGGCCCACCAGGCGCAGCGCGAGATGCGCAACCAGCCGGGGCAGTCGCCGGCCGAGCTGGCCCTGATCGCCGAACTCGACGACCGGCTCTCCGAGCTCGAGGTGCGGTTCGACCTGGCGCACCGGCTCGCCGACCTTGACCGGCGCGACGCCGCCCGCGTCGCCGGCGAGCGCGCCCAGCCGCTGGTGGCCACGATCCTCGGCGACGTGCAGCGGCTCGGCCTGCTCAAGGCCCAGAAGGTGCAGGAGGCCGCCGACGAGCTCGCGCACGAGACCAACCGGCGTTCGGCGATCCTCGCGGTGGCGATCGCCGGCGCGGTGCTGATCGCGATCCTGACCGTGGTGGGGACGGTGCGGTGGATCGCGCGCCCCCTCACGCGGCTGGTGGCGCACGCGCGGGAGCTGTCGCAGGGAAACCTCACGGTGCGCACCGGGACCGGGGACATGCCGTCGGAGTTCGAGGAGCTGGCGACGGCGATGAACGTGACGTCGGAGTCGCTGTCCAACATCGCCGCCGTCGCAACGCGCACCTCGGACGACGTGTCCACGAGCGCCCACCAGCTGGCCTCGGTCTCGGAGCAGATCGCCCTCTCGGCCGGGCAGATGGCGAGCGCGATGTCGGACGTGACGGGGGGCGCCGAGGGCCAGGTGCGCGAGATCCTGGGCGTGAACGAGGCGCTGCAGACGATGCGCGACCGGGCCAAGGGGGTGCTGGCGGGGGCCGAGGAGGTGAACACCCTCGCGGCGTCGATCGAGCACACCGCCGCCGAGAAGCGCGCGGAGATCGAGCGCACGCTGGCGATCCTCAAGGACGTGCGGGATTCGGTGCAGCAGGCCTCGGCCGAGGTCGCGCAGCTCACGGCGACCACCGAGAACATCGGCAAGTTCGTGGTGGCGGTGAGCCGGATCGCCGAGCAGACGAACCTGCTGGCGCTCAACGCGGCGATCGAGGCGGCCCGCGCCGGCCAGGCGGGGCGCGGCTTCGCGGTGGTCGCGGACGAGGTGCGCAAGCTCGCCGAGCAGGCGCAGGCCGCCGCCGACGACGTGGTGCTGCTGACGACGCAGGTGACGCAGCGGGTGCAGTCCACGGCCCGGGTGATGGAGACGGGGGCCAGCCGCGTGCGCGAAATCGAGTCGGTCTCGCGCGAGGTCGACACGGCGCTCACGTCGATCAGCACGGCCGCCGAGCGGACGCGGGCGGCGGCGAACGGCGTGACCTTCTCCGCCCTCGAGAACGCGCAGATGGTGGAGGGGGCGGTGACGGGGCTGGCGAGCGTGGCACGCACGGCCGAGTCGCATGCCGCGGCCGCGCAGCAGGTGAGCGCGAGCACCGAGGAGCAGAGCGCCGCGTGCGAGGAGATGAGCTCGTCGAGCACGCACTTGCTCGACGGCGCGACGCGGCTGCGCGAGCTGGTGGGCGGGCTGCGCACCGACGCGGGGAGCCGCCGGCGCTGAGGGCGGCGGCAACCGGGGCGGCCGGGGTCGATAGCTTGTACGCATGTCCTTGACAGCCGTCGTCCTGCTGAGCGGCGGGCTCGACTCCACCACCTGCCTCGCCCTCGCCACGCGCGAGGGATTCGCGGTGCACGCGCTCTCGTTCCGTTACGGGCAGCGGCACGCCTTCGAGCTGGCCGCGGCCGCGCGGGCGGCGGCGCGGTACAAGGTCGCCCGTCACGTCATCCAGGACATCGACCTCCGGCTGTTCGGCGGCTCGGCGCTCACGGCCGACATCGCGATCCCCAAGGACCGCGACCTCGCGCGCCCCGACGCCTCGATCCCGGTGACGTACGTGCCGGCACGCAACACGATCTTCCTGGCCTTCGCGCTGGCGTGGGCGGAGGTGCTCGGCGCGCGCGACATCTTTATCGGCGTGAACGCGCTCGACTACAGCGGCTATCCCGACTGCCGGCCGGAGTTCATTGCCGCGTTCGAGGAGGTCGCGCGCCTCGGAACGCGGGCCGGCGTGGAGGGAGGCGAGGACGGTCGGACGCGCATCCGCACGCCGCTGATCGGCCTGACCAAGGCGGGGATCATCGCGCTGGGCCGGGAGCTGGGCGTGGACTACCGCGACACGACGAGCTGCTACGATCCCGCGCCCGACGGCGGCGCCTGCGGCCACTGCGACGCCTGCCAGCTGCGCCGACGGGGCTTCGCCGAGGCCGGGGTGAGCGACCCCACCCGCTACGCGCCCGCGGCCGGATAGGCGCGATGGCGTACACGGTGAAGGAGATCTTCTACACGCTGCAGGGCGAGGGGGCGCAAGCGGGGCGGCCGGCGGTCTTCTGCCGGTTCAGCGGCTGCAACCTGTGGACGGGGCGCGAGGAGGATCGCGCGAGCGCGACGTGCCGCTTCTGCGACACGGATTTCCTGGGCATCGGGCCCGACGGGGGGAGGTTCGACACCGCGACCGCGCTCGCGGCGGCGGTGCGCGCCCGGTGGCCCGACGAAGGCGGCCGTGGCACCGATGCCGGCGCCGATGCCGGCGCCGATGCCGGCGCCGATGCCGGCGCCGATGCCCGCGCGCGGAACGGCGCGAGAAGTGGCGCGACACCGCTGGTCGTCTGCACCGGAGGAGAGCCGCTGCTGCAGCTCGGCGCCGAAGCCGTGGCGGCGCTGCACGCGGCCGGATTCGAGGTCGCGGTGGAGACCAACGGCACGCAGCCGCCGCCGGCGGGCATCGACTGGCTGTGCGTGAGCCCCAAGGCGGGGGCGCCGCTGGCGGTCTCCGGTGGCGACGAGCTCAAGCTCGTCTATCCGCAGGCGGGGGCGGAGCCGGAGCGGTTCGAGCACCTCGCGTTCGGTCGGTTCTCGCTGCAGCCGATGGAGGACGGAGAGCGGACGGCGGCCAACACGCGCGCCGCGGTGGCGTATTGCCTGGCGCATCCGCGGTGGAGACTCTCGCTTCAGACGCACAAGGTGCTCGGCCTCAGGTAGCAAGGACCGGAGGGAGAGGGCGAGGCCGACGAGAGGGGCAATCTCACAGAGACACGGAGACGCGCGGAGGGACACGGAGGCTGCCACTGCCGGCTGTGGGGCCGGCCTCGCTGACTGGGCTGGGACCGCTCGCTGCCTCGGAACACCTCGCGCGCGGGGAGGGCCGACCGAGGCTGAATCCGCGTGCGTGCGGCCGGGGACCCGGTTGGCAGAGTGCCGCGGGCGCGCGGCATCCGATTTCCCGTGCGCCATGGGGCGAGCAGGAGCCCGTCATGGCGCCAACCGGAGCCCCGCATGCGCGAGCCGCGGTGGTGGAGCTCCCGAGATCACGAACTGAGGACCCCGCAAGCGCCAGCCGCTGCGTGGGCGCCCGCCGCATCGCCCAGCCGAGTCACCGGCATTCGCCAGCCACCGCACGTGGGCCGAGCACCTTGCAACCCCGGAATTCCGCGCGCACGGCTGCCCCCCCGCACGCGAGTCGCTCCGCACGGGCCCCCAGGTCCCGGTCGTTGCTTCCTCCGTGCCTCTCCGTGCGCCTCCGTGCCTCTGTGAGAACGCCCCGCTCATCGTCCTCTCCCTTCCCCTCCAGCCGCTCACCGGGCAGAGGTCAGCGCAGCGCCTCCGCCACTCGCTCCGCCACCCGCGGCGCGTCCCACCGGATGTTGGAGATGCCACCGCCGGAGTCGTAGTTGTGCCCGATGAGGAAGAGTCCCGACTGGTCCTCGCTCACCACCCGGTCGCGGCGCCGCGCGAAGCCGGCCGCGTCGAGCTGCACGAGGTCGCCGAGGGGCTGCACGGCGGCATTGAACCCCGTGGCGAGGATGATCGTGTCGAACGGCTCCTCGCGGCCGTCGGTGAAGCGGGCACCGGTCGCGGTGAGGCGCTCGATTCCCGGCCGGACCGCCACGCGCCCCTCCCGGATGGCGTCGACGAGGTTGAAGCCGATGAGCGGGATCGCGTCGAGGGCGCCGTACGGCGGGAGCGGCAGGACCGGGGCGCCACGCTTGCGCTCCGACATGCGCCGAACGCGCTCGCTGACCCACTCCTGCGCGCCGCGGGGGAGCTTGCGCAGCCAGAACGAGAGGTACTGGATCGGGATGCCGCCGATCTCGCGCGGCACCACATGGGCGCCGGTGCGCACCGCCATCGTCACCGCGGCGCCATGGCGGGCGAGCTCGCTCCCGATCTCGCCGCCGGAGTTGCCCACGCCGACGACGAGCACCCGCTGCCCCGAGAAGGGATGCGGGCGCCGGTACGCGACGGAGTGCATCAGGTGGCCGCCGAAGCCCGCCATCCCCTCGAACGCCGGCCACCGCGGATTCGAGACGATTCCCGTGGCGAGGACCACCGTGCGGGCCGACACCAGTCCGCGCGACGTGTCGGCCAGCCAAGCGTCGCCGTCGCGGGCGAGCTTGCGCACCTCCACGCCCGACTCAATGGGCAGCGCAAAGGCCGCGGCGTAGTCCTGCAGGTAGCGCACGAACTCGCGCCGCGGCACGAACAGCGGGGTGCCGCGTGGGAAGCCGCGCCCCGCGAGCGCCGACATGTGGCGGCCGGTGTGCAGGGTGAGGGAGTCGTACAGATTGGCCCACACCCAGGCCGGCTGGTCGCCCTTCTCGAGGATCCGGTGGCCGATGCCGCGCCGCTGGAGGGCCCGCGACGCGGCGAGCCCGGCCGGGCCGGCCCCGACCACGAGGGCGCCGAGCGGCCTGCTCGCGGCGCCGCTCACCGGCGGTCGGCCTTGGGATACCCGAGGGCGGCGTTGAGCCAGCGCACGAGCGGGGCAAGCGCGAGGAAGCGCTCCATCACGAGGTCGGCGAGGCGCGGGCTGGTGGCGTCGCGGGCCGCGAGCGGCGCAGACGCCGTGAACGACTGGTAGCGCAGCCAGCGCCAGGCGGGGTGCCCCTCGGCGTAGCCGCGGGGGAGCCGCACGAGCATGTGCTCCTCGCTGAGGGCGCGAAACCACCGCTGGAACGGGGCGCCGCCGAGGGCGCGCTCGAAGCCGCGCTGGTCGCCGACGATCCGCTCGCGAATCCGGTCGAGCTGCGGCCGGGGAGGCATCCACATCCCGCCGGCGACGAAGCTCGCTCGCGGCTCGAGGTGGAAGTAGAACCCGGCCGCGCCCCCGTCGGGAGAACCCTGACCGACGCTCTTGGAGGAGCGTCGATGGAAGAACCAGCAGGCAGCGTGGGTCTTGTAGGGGGATTTGTCCTTCGAGAAGCGGATGTCGCGGTGGATGCGGAAGATGGAGCGCCTGGAGTCCCCCACGATCTCGGGAACGGTGCCGGCGAGCCGGACGTCGATCTCCTCGACGAAGGCGCGCATGGGCGCGCGGAGGTCGGCCTCGTACCGGTCGCGATTGGCCTCGAACCACTCGCGGCGGTTGTTGGCGGCGAGTTCGCGCAGGAAGGCGAAGGCCGGCGCGGCGAAGGGGGCTGGGGCCGGGGGCGTCTGGCGGTGTTCGGGCACGGCGAATCGTACCGCGCCCCCCGGCGGCGGCCAAGGGCGGGGACCGGAGCGAGCCACGCCGAGGACGACGAAGTCGTTACCGTCTATTGACGCAGGCCGAAACCGCCTTATAGTCTCGCCTGCCGCCCCTTCCCCGACGGGCAGGGGGCGACAAACGGTGTGTCCGGGGCCAATCCGGCTCCATGGTGCCCGGTTATCAGGAACCGGGCGCGTGTTGTGCAACCTCCGCGCGCGCGCGGCTGAACTCCTCAATGCAGAGGGAACCATGCGGAAGTTTCGTGATGTGGCGCTGGCAGCGGTCCTGCTGTTCGTCTCGGGTATCGTGCCGGTGCTTGCGCAGGGTGCGGGCGCGATCGCGGGCCGGGTGACCGACGCTGCCACCGGCGCCGGGATTGCCGACGCGAGCGTGCGGGCCACTTCGTCCGCGGGGCGCGCGGCCGGTGCGGTCAATACCGCCGCGGATGGCAGCTACCGGATCGCCGGCCTCGCCGCCGGCACTTACGCGGTGTCCATGTCGAAGATCGGCTATGGCCAGAAGACGGCCGGCAACGTGACGGTCACGGCGGGGATCACGGCCACGGCGAACGCCTCGTTGACGGCGGTGGCCACGTCGCTGACGCAGGTGACGGTGACGACCTCGCGCGGCAAGCAGGAGCGCGTGCTCGACGCGCCGGCGCAGATCTCGGTGGTGACGCAGCAGGCGATCGAGGAGCGGCCCAGCCTGACCGTGGCCGACCACCTCAAGAGCACCGCCGGCATCGACGTGACGGTGGGTGGCCTGACGCAGACCAACATCGTCTCGCGTGGCTTCAACAACGCGTTCTCGGGCTCGATGCTGATGTTGCAGGACTACCGGTTCGCCGGCGTCCCGTCGCTGCGCGTCAACGTCCCGTTGCTGTTCACCGGCTCGAACGACGACATCCAGCGCGTGGAAGTGCTCCTCGGGCCGGCCTCGGCGCTGTACGGGCCGAACTCGGGCTCGGGCGTGCTGCATGTGATCACCAAGTCGCCGTTCGACTCCAAGGGGACGACGTTCACGATGGACGTGGGCGAGCGGTCGGTGTTCCGCACGTCGATCCGCCACGCCAACACCATCGGCGACCGCGTCGGCTACAAGATCTCGGCCGAGCAGTTCACCGGGCGCGACTGGGACTACATCGACCCGGCCGAGCCGGTCCGCTTCGACACCGCGCAGCGCGTGCCGGTGGACCGTCGCGGCGACCTGAACCTGCGTGACCTGGGCGTGCGCAAGAACACGTTCGAGGCGCGCGTCGACCTCAAGCCGACGGACGACCTCACGCTGATCTCGACGGTCGGCTACACCAACATCCCGACCGGGACCGAGCTGACGGGCGCCAACGGCACGTCGCAGATCCGGGACTGGACCTACCTGAACTTCCAGCAGCGGGTGAACTACCGAAAGTTCTTCGGGCAGATCTTCCTCAACGAGAACAACGCGGGGAACAACTCCGGCCTGTCGCCGAACGGCACCTTCCTGCGCCGCAGCGGACAGCCGATCGTCGACCAGTCGCGCGTGATGGCGCTGCAGGCGATCCAGGGCTTCGATTGGGGAACCAGGCAGCAGTTCACCATCGGTGGCGACTTCATCTGGACGAACCCGCGCACCGGCGGCACGATCAACGGCAACAACGAGACCGGCGACAACACGAGGGAGGTGGGCGCGTTCATCCAGTCGGAGACGAAGCTCACCAGCAAGTGGGACCTGATCGCGGCCCTCCGCCTCGACCAGCACAGCGCGATCGACGAGACGTTCTTCTCGCCCCGCCTGGCCCTCCTGTGGCGGCCGAATGCCAAGAACACGCTCCGCGTCTCGTACAACCGGGCCTTCGGCACGCCGGCGAACTTCGCGTTCTTCCTCGACCTGATCAGCACGCCCAACGCCGCGCCGGGCTTCGACGTCCGCGCCGCGGGCAACCCGCCAAAGGCCGGCTGGACCTACGACCGCAGCGCGGGCTGCGCCGCCGGCATCGGCGGACTCTGCATGCGCACGCCGTTCTACGGCGCCGGCGGCCCGGTGTCGGCGAGCTCGGGTACCGCCCTGCCGGGGCTGTTCGCCGCCCTGTCGGGATCGCTCCGCGCCGGGTTCACCCCGGCGATCACGGCGGCCCTCCAGGCGCCGCCCTTCTCCCTCCCGGCCGCGACGGCCGCCGCGCTGGCGACCAACGCCGTCAACGCCTACGTGAACACGCTGCCCACGCTCACCCCGACCGATGCCCAGGTCGGGTCACGCCTGGCGTTCGTGTCCACGCCGTTCTCGCCGATCGCGCCGGCAAGCCTGACGACGATCGCCCCGCTCAAGGCCGCGTACAACAGCACGTACGAAATCGGGTGGAAGGGGCTCGCGTTCGACAAGCTCCGGTTCGACGCGTCGTTCTGGTACCAGCAGCGCGCCGACATCGGCACCTCGGCCGCCCTGGCGACGCCGAGCGTGTACTCCGACCCGACCCTGACCCAGGCATACCTTGCCGGCAACGCCGCGCTGATCGCGGCGATGACGGCGCAACTCGGTGCCCTGGGGCCGTCCGCCGGGCCGACCGCGGCCGCCTTCGCGGCGAGCCTCGCGTCGGGCATGTACTGCCTGCCGGTGGCCGCCGGCGGCACCTGCGCCAGCACCACCGCGGGCACCCTCCTCGGCGCGCCGCTGGCCACGATCTCGTTCGACAACCGGTCGCGGGTTCGCGACGGCAGCCTCCTGGCCACATACCAGTCGATCACCGGCAAGACGATCGACGTGCTCGGCATGGACCTGTCGACCGAGTACTCACTCACGGACACGTGGACGCTGCTCGGAACGGCCAGCTGGCTCAACAAGAACGTCTTCGACGATCTCGGCAACATCGGCGGCAACAACCTCCCGATCATGGCCAACTCGCCGAAGCTCAAGGGGACGGCGACGATCCGCTACGCCAACAGCGAAAGCGGGTGGTCGGGCGAGGCCCGCGTCCGCACCTGGAGCTCGTACCAGATCAACTCCGGCGTGTACGCGTCGGGCTACGGCTTCAAGATCCCGGCCGGCAACCCCGGTTTCGTGTCGAGCGCCGTGGCGGGCGTGGGCAAGGCCGGCCCCGGCCTGTACCAGTACCCGGCCGTGACCAAGACCGGGGTGATCGACCTCAGTGGCTCGTACCGCTTCAAGGGAGAGGGGCAGCTGCCGCTGCTCATCTCGATCTCCGTCACGAACCTGCTCGGCACGCCGTACAACACGTTCGCCGGCGCTCCCGAGATCGGCCGCCTGGTCACCGGCCGGATGTCGGTGACCTGGTAGCCGAGACTCACCAGCGCACCCCGGCTGGGCACGGATGGGGCGGCGCACCTTGCGGTGCGCCGCCCCGTTTTCTTGTTTCCCGCATGCACCCGCTTCTCGGCACCTCGGCCCGGCTCGTGGTCGGGCATCGCGGCAACTGCGCGCATGCGCCCGAGAACACCCTGGCGAGCTTCGCCCAGGCGGTGGCGCTTGGCGTCGACGCGATCGAGTTCGACGTGCGGCTGGACGCCGACGGCACGGTGGTGGTGATGCACGATCCCACCGTGGAGCGCACCACCGACGGCACCGGAGCGGTGGCGTCCCTGCCGTGGGACGCCCTGCGCCGGCTCGACGCCGGTCACCGGTTCACGCGCGACGGTGGGGCGTCCTTTCCCTACCGCGGCAGCGGAGTCGGGGTGCCGCGGGCGATCGATGTGCTGCGGGCCCTTCCCGCCACGCCGGTGCTGATCGAGGTCAAGGTGCCCGAGGCCGCCGCCCCGCTGCGCGCCGTGATCGAGGAGGCGGGCGCCGGGGAGCGCTGTCTCGTGGAGTCGTTTCACGACGAGGTCGCGGCCGCCTTCGCCGGATCGACGATCGCCACCGGCGCGTCCCAGCGCGACGTCGTGCGGCTGCTCTGGCGCGCGCTGCTGCGGCGCCCGGCGTCGCGGCTACCGTTCCGGTTCATGGCGGTGCCGCCCCGGCACGGCCTGCTGCCGGTGCCGATTGCGGGGCTGGTGGCGGCGACGCGCGCGGCGCGCGCGCCGGTGCACGTGTGGACGGTCAACGACGCGGCGCATGCCCGTCGCCTCTGGCAGGCGGGAGCTTGCGCGATCATCAGCGACGACCCGGCGGTGATCATCGCCGCGCGCGCCGCAGCCGGGACGAGTCACGGTGGGTGAGCCCGCGAGCGCCGCCCGGTCAGCCGCGGCGCCACAGCCCGGTTCGACGCCGGCCGGCCCTCCATGTCGCTCGTCGGCGGTGGAGGGCGTGAGCCTCGGCGGCGTCCTCGGGATCGCCTGCTGGCTCATCCTGACGTCGCTCGGGATCTTTCGCGCCGCCGGACTTCCCGAAACCTGGCCGCTGCTCGCGGCAGCGGGACTCGGCGCCACCCTTGGCGCCGTGTCGCGCTGGCATCTGCTGCTGTGGATCGGGACCGCGGGCGCGGCGCTGCTGCTCGTGGTCGCCTACACACCGCTCGCCCCGGTGCTCGCGCGGAACGTGGTGCGCACCGACACGGCCTCCGTGGACGGGGCGCAGGCGGTGGTGGTGCTCGGCTCGTCGGTCACCCGCGACGGGCTCGCCAGCGCGGAGGGGATCGAGCGCGTGCTGGCCGGGCTCGCGCTCACGCATCCCGGGGGGCCGCCGACCCTGGTCACATCGGTCGTGCGCCGGGCGCCGGGCGACACCGTGACGAACTTCCGGGACATCGAGCGGATCGTGGCCGCGGCCGGCGGGCGACGGATGGCCTGGCTGAACAACGTGTTCAGCACCCGCGACGAGGCGCTCGAGACGCTCTCCCTCGCCCGCCGGAACGGCTGGACGACCGTGGTCGTGGTGACGTCCACCGCTCACTCGCGCCGCGCCTGCGCGACTTTCGAGCACGCCGGGCTGCGCGTGATCTGCCGGCCGAGCGCGGAGCGGAGCGCGCGGATGCTGGGGGCCGAAACGGCGCGCGAGCGTGTGGCCGCCTGGCAGTACCTGGTGTATGAGGCGCTGGGAACCGTGACGTACCGCTGGCGCGGCTGGCTCTGACCCGGCGCGCCGGCGGCCGGCTCCCGCTAGCTTTCGGCGTCGCCCGCACCCGGAGGACCCCATGCTCGCCCGAACCGCCCTTTCCGCCCTCGCCCTTGCCGCGCTCGCCATCCCCGGGGAGCGCGCCGCCGCGCAGTACACGCGCGGCTCGACTTTCGGCGGGCGCCAGGGCATGAGCGCCAACGGCATTCCGCAGACGGAAGCGATGCCCCCCAGGCCCGACGCGGGGCCCAAGAGCGAGGAACTGGTCGACATCCGGCCCGTGCTGCGAGGGGTGAAGCTCACCCCGCCCCAGGATTCGGCGGTCAAGGCGATCAACGAGCGGTTCGAGCCGCAGCTGCTGCCGATGTACGACTGGCTGCGCGACCAGAAGGACCGCCGGCAGCGCGGTCAGGACGTGGACATGGCGCTCGTGCAGCGACGGTTCGACCGCGTCACCACCTTGCGCTTGCAGCAGCTGAACGAGATCCGCGCCGTGCTCAACCCGGTGCAGCAGCAGCGGTTCGACAAGAACGTGGAGGAGGACCGGAAGCGGGCGGCCGAGACGGCGCCGGTGAAGGCCAGGCCGTAGCGACCGGGAGGCCCGCTCCCGGCGGGCAGGTCAGGATCGCGGGGGGCGCCACGCCGCGCGGCGGCGCAGGGTCACCGCGGCCGCCGCGACGGCGAGGTAGGCGAGCGCGATCGCCGCGCGCAGGGCCCATGTCAGCGGAACGTTGAGCACCGGCAGCGGGCGCGGGAGCGCACGCCCGTCCCACCGCACCACCGGGTTCAGGAAGAACTCGGTCGAGTCGGAGCGCACCTCCACCCGCACGTAGCTGTCGCGCGCCACGGCGACGTAGGCGGCCGAGTCGGCGTCGGCGACCGCGCGCAGCACGCGCCCGCGGTCGCCCACGAACCGGATCGCGCGGGCGGCGCGCTCGAGCCGCACCGTGATCGTGTCGCCGCGCACGTCGAGGGCCCGCAGGCCGTTGTCCATCACGCCCAGGTGCCCGCGCACGGCGAAGTGCCGCCCGGTGCGCAGCGCGGCCACCACACTGTCGGCGTGCGTGGAGGCGGTGCCGACCATCGTCCAGCGCACGCCCAGCTGGGCGCGCCTGGCGATGTCGTGGGTGTCGTCGTCGCCGAGGATCCAGGCGGCATGCCCCGAGGAGAGGGCGCTGTCCCACTCCTCGAGCGCGTCGCCGAACGGGTTCATGGCCTCGACGAAGTCATAATTGCCGAGCCAGCGGAGGTCCTCGGAGGTAAGGCCGTTCCGCATCCGCGGGTGGTTGAGGGCCACGAGGGCGGCGGTGGGGCGCAGCCGGTCGATGATGTACTGCTGGTGGTGCCGCGCCTGCCCGAGGGGAAAGTCGAGCCAGTTCACCGACCGGGCGCCGATCGCGAGGCGGTGCGTCTTGCGAATTGAGTAGCCGTACTCGTAGGTCGGGAGGTACGCCGAGTCGGCGCGTAAGGTGGTGTCGATCTCGTGATAGTTGGAGATGCCGCGGGTGCCGAAGCCCATCGCCCTGAAGGCGCTGTCGAGCTGCGCGGGCGACTGGTGGCCGTTGGTCAGCCCGCCCCAGGCAATGGTGTGCGCGTGGAAGTTGGCCTTGTCCCATGCGCCCGGAAGGGAAGCGTACGGGTTGTACCAGCGCGCACCGGTGAACGCCCGGGGCGCGGGGAAGTCGTAGACCGGCGACCAGAGGTAGAGCCAGGCGGCGAGCAGGAGCGGCAGCGCGACGAGGGCGACAGCCACCGCGCCAACGACGCGCGCAGCCCGCAGGAACGCGGCGGTCACCCGAGGCTGATCAGGGGCAAGCCCATCGCCGCCCGCGCGAACAGGCCGGTGGTGAGCGGCGCGCACGCGAACATGGCCTGGATGCTGGCGTCGCGCAACACGATGTTGCACGTCGCGAGCTCCTCGTCGAGCACGTCCTGCAGCGCGGTGCGCTGCCGCAGCCACGCGGTGCCGACGTGGCCGGCGCGCGAGCCGACCCCCGACGTCGCCGGCCCCTTGCCCGCCTCGTGGACCCGCAAGGTGTACCCCACCTGGCTGAGGAGCTTCGGCGAGAAGTTCACCGCGTCCTGGAGGGTCGTCCCCCGCGGAGGCGCGAGGGTGGTCTCGGCAACGGCGGGCGCGCCGCCGTCGCGGGTGGCCTGCATCAGGCCGTTGTCGGTGCCCACCCGGATCGTGCGGGCGTCGTTCGGCAACGGTGCGGTCCGGCAGCTCGTGTTGTGGCCCTCGCCACCGGCCCCACCGTTGGTGATCGGCCCGACGGTGATCCCCTGCGTGTCGTTCCCCCTGCCGGAGAGGTCGGGGCTGATCACGCTGCGCGTTGTGCCGCCGGCGGCGCCGGAGAGGAACGTCGGCGGCTCGCTGGGCACGCCGGCCAACGCCATGACGCGGCCGCCCGGGTGCGGCCCGATGTTGCGCCACTCCATCCCGCGCAGATGCGCCGAGTCGATGGGACCGGCCGTCGGCGCGGCGGTGGCGGGTGCGGCGCGCGCGCGCTGTGGCCCCTCCGCGCTGGCGCCCGCGAGGGTGAGTGCGACAAGGAGGGCGCGCGCGGGGGCGCGGCACGTGGGGCGCGTGGACGTCGGGTGCATGGCTGCCGGGAGGCGGATACCAGCGCCCCCGCCGCCCCCGGTGGCCGGAGGCGGCGGGCGGCCTGCGGATACGCTATGGCGTGACGCTGTCCGTCGCCATCCTCACCTGGTCGCGGCCCTTCACCAGCATCGGAATTCCCTTGCGCATCCACCCGGGCGCCGGCTGGCCGAGCAGGTGATGGCCAAAGAAGTCCTGCATCTTGCGGTCGATGTCCTTCTGGTTGGCGCGCTTGGTCGGGTTGTGCTCGTCGCCGTTGTACGTGACCATGTAGGCTTCCTTGCCAAGCCGGCGCAGGGCGACGAAGAACTCGATCCCCTGGTACCACGGCACCGCACCGTCGTTGTCGTTTGCCATGAAGAGCAGCGGGGTCTTGATCCGGTCGGCGAAGAAGAGCGGCGAGTTCTCGATGAACCGGTCGCGGCAGGTCCAGATCGAGCAGCCGATGCGGCTCTGCGACTTCTCGTACTGGAACGACCGCGCGAGCCCCGACCCCCAGCGGATCCCCCCGTAGGCGCTCGTCATGTTGGCGACGGTGGCATTCGGAACGGCGGCGGCGAACATGTTCGTCTGCGTGACGAGGTAGGCCGTCTGGTAGCCGCCCCAGCTCTGCCCCCCGATGCCGAGCCGCCGGGGGTCCACGAATCCCCGCGCGATCAGCGACTGCACGCCGGGCACGATCGACTTGACCGCGCTCGGCCCCGGGTAGCCCTCGATGTAGTGGATGTCGGGCATGAACACGAGGTAGCCGAGCGAGTTGTACACGAGCGGGTTGATCAGGTTGCGCCCCGTCGGCGTGACGTGCGCGAAGAGGTCGTTGGAGTGCTCCTCGTAGAAGTACACCAGCATCGGGTACGTGCGTGTGGAGTCGAAGCCCTCGGGCGTGTACAGCAGGCCGCGCAGCGGCACGCCGTCCGCCGAGAGCCACCGAACCAGCTGCACGTCACCGCGGGGGTACTCGCCCTGCTGCGGGTTGGCCTCGCTGATCCGCGCCAGGGCGTCGAGCCGCTCGCCCGTGTAGAGGTCGGGGAACTCGCGGTATGACTGCCGCGTGACGACGAACTGGCCGGCCTTGCGGGCCTTGAGGGGCGTGCCCCAGCGGTTGGGGCTCATCACGATCGGCACCGGAGGCGCCGTGCCGCCAATGCGGTCGGTCCAGAAGCCGGCGTGCTTGGTGCTGTCGTCGATGGCGCTCAGCAGGAGCGGCTGCGACGCGTCGAGCGACGGCTCGTCCAGGTCGGTGCGGACGACGCGCAGGATCGTGTGGCGCTCGCGTCCCGTCCCGTCCGTGAGGCGGCGCGGGGGAACGACCCCCGCGGGGTCGAGCTCCCAGACGTCGTACCGGTCGTACACCAGCACGCGCGCGTCGTGGGTGCTCCAGCCCCCGCTGCCCCACGGGTTCGGCAGGCTCGGCGTGTCCCACGTCTCCTGGTCGAAGCGGACGCCCGGGATCGCCCCGGTGAGGTCGCGCGTCCTGGCCGCCTTCACGTCGTGCGCGAACCACCGGTGGTCGTCGTACCAGAGCACGTACTTGCCGCCGGGAGAAAGCTGGGCGCGGAACGGCACCTTGCTGGCGACCTTGCGGCGCGCACCGGTGGTCGCGTCGAGCAGCCAGACGTCGGTGCCGGCGTCGCTCTCCGCCCACATCTGCTCGATCTCGTACGGCACGGCAGTCACGGCGAGCGCGGTGCGGCCGTCGGCGCTCACCTGCACCTGGGGCAGCGAGTCGCCGCCGAGGGGCACCAGGGTCCTCGTCGCCACCTGCCAGACCGCGGTGAAGGTGCGGTTGCGGTCGCGCGCGAGCTCGACCTTCTGCTGCGGCTGCAGCTTGCCGTCCTTCCAGTGCCAGAGGTCGTACACCGCCTTCTCGGCGAGCGAGTCGGCCGGAATCGAGTCCTGCGCCGGTGGGGCCATCCCGAAGGTGATCGCCGTGCCCTCTCTGGTGAAGGCCGGGCCGCCACGGTCGGCCACGACGAGGCCCGAGGGAAGCTGCGCGGCGTTGACGACGGCCTGCGCCACCGGCCTGGCCCCGAGCGAAGCGTGCCAGAGGGCGTACTTCGGCCGCCTCGCCGCGTAGTCGTCACGATCGGTGACGAAGGCCACCTGGGTGCCCTTTCGGTCGATTGCCAGCCCCTTGTAGTTCCCCTTGCCGGCGGCGAGCGCGACCGCGGGCGCGGCCGCCGACGCCGACAGGGCGCGCACAAAGGCGCCGTCGGTGTCTCCCGACTTCGACGAGACGGCGTACGCGAGCCACTTTTCGCCGTCATCGATCGTGTAACCGATCACGTCGGCGATGCGCTCCTCGCCCCCCGTGGCGAGGGCGCGCAGCACGAGCGTCGTGCCGGCGTCCTTGCGCCGCTCGGTGCTGTCGGCGCCGGCGCTGCGGCGCGGTGGCGCCGGTGCGGCGACGCTGTCGCCCTCGAGCAGGTATGCCAGCCACGCCCCCCCGTCGCGGGCAAGGCGGAACGACTTCACGCGGGGCACGGTGCCCACCTTGCCGTCGGCGAGACCGACGATCGCGAGTCCGGCCTTTGGCTGGAGCTCCGCTCGCAGCCGGGAGCGCCGCGCCTGGTCCATCGCGTCCCGGTCGGGGTAGGCGAGCACCGCGACGAACTTCGAGTCGCCGCTGAACACCGGCGCTGCCGGGGTGAACTGCGCCGCGCTGTCGGCCGCGGGCTGCAACTGCGCGCGCCCGGTGTACCCGCGCGGCACCCGGTACTCCGCCGTCCCCTGGGTGCTGCGAACCACCAGCTCGCCGTTGCCGACCACCGGGCTCAGCGTGTAGGCCACCCACTTCCCGTCGGGCGACACCGTGGTGCCGCCGATCGTGTGCCACCGGTCGTAGGTGTCCTGCGTGATCGGCCTCTTGCCCTGGGCCTGCGACAGCACGGGGACAGAGAACAGCGGAAGGGCGGCGAGGCCGCGGAGCAGTCGGGCGAGGGACATGGTCGGGAGGAATCGGGAAGTGGCCGGCGGCCGCCGGCTCACTCCGGAAACGTGCCGCGGCGTTGCTGCGTTGGCGATGGCGATCGAGGGCCCCGCACGGGCGTGCGACCGCTCGCCGGGTCGATCGCCCCGGGATCGAAGGGATCCTCCCGGATGCACAGCCCCTCGCCATCGGCCGCCGACTGCATGGCGACGCCGGGCCGATGACCTCGTCGAGGCCGCGGATGTCGGGGGCGCGGCAGCCGAAGGCCACCTTGATGCGGCGGCGCACTGTCGCGGTCCTCGGCTCGGCGCCGAAGGTCCCCACCTCGAGGTCGACCGGTCGCGGGTCGCCGTCCCGTGGGCGCAGCGCGCGCTCCTCGTGCAATGTGTCGCGCGGCGCGGGGCGTCGACTCGGCGCCGGGATCGAAGCGCATCAGGCAGCCACCTCCGGGGGCGGCACCTCGGTGTACTCGAGCGAGCGGCCGTACGTCTCCGGCTGCGTGGCCAGTGCCCACGCCGCCGCGCCGAAGGCGGCGACACCGACGATCGCCGCCGCCCCCAGCACTCCCGCGACGTTGCGCAGGGCGAGGAAGGCGAGCAGCATCGGCACGGCGGTGGCGCGAATGAACGTCGGCACGCTCGTCCCGACCGTGGCCCGCAGGTCGGTGCCGAACTGCTCCACGGCCATCGTCACCGTGACGGCCCAGTAGCCGGTGCCAAGGCCGAGCAGGCCGCAGATCGCGTAGAAGCCGGCCGCGGTGCGGACGAGGCCAAGCAGGTAGAGCGCGGAGCCGGCGGCGGTGATCGCCATGAACAGGGCGGCGGCCCGCCGCCGGCTCTTCCAGTACTGGCTGAGCATGCCGCTGGCGAAGTCCCCCACGGTGGTCAGCAGGTAGAACCAGAAGACGGCCCGTCCGGCGCTCACCGCCCCCTCCACGCCGAGGAGCCGCGCCAGCTCCGGGGCGAGGGTGATGAGGATGCCGACGGTGAACCAGACCGGCACGCCGATCAGCACGCTCCGCAGGTAGCGCGTGAACCGGTGGCGATCGTCGAACAGCCGCAGGATGTTGCCGCGCTCGCCGGCCGCCCGTCGCAGCGCATCGAACAGGGGCGACTCACGCACGTTGAGCCGCAGCGCGAACAGGGCGAAGCCCATCAGGCCGCCGAGCACCATGCAGTTGCGCCACGACATGAGCTCGCCGGCGACGGCGGCCACCACCGCACCGCTGACGCCCATCGTGGCCACGATCGCCGCCGCGGCGCCGCGGGTGGCGGGTGGGAGCAACTCCACCACGAGCGTGAGGCCGGCCCCGAGTTCCCCCGCCAGCCCCACGCCGGCGACGAACCGCAGCACGGCGTACTGCGGCACGCTGGTGACGAAGGCGTTGGCCATCGACGCCGCACTGTAGAGGAAGATCGAGCCGAACAGCACCGAGAGCCGGCCGCGGCGGTCGCCGAGCATCCCCCAGGCCACCCCGCCGACCATCATCCCCAGCAGCTGCACGTTGAGGAGCATGGTGCCGATCTCGAGGGCTCGCGCCCCGGCCCCGAGGTCGGCCAGGCTCGGGACCCGGACGACACTGAACAGGAGCAGGTCGAAGATGTCGACGAAGTAGCCGAGGCCGGCCAGCAGCACCGGGGCCGCCACCCGGCGCCACCCGGGCGCGGGGCGCGATTCGGTCATGGCGGGGGATGATGGGGCCGGGGCCGGCGCCCGGCAACCGGAGGGGGGCGGGGGGCGCAACTCCCGGCGCCGGGCGGCCGATACTGGAGGGGTGATGGTGGGCCGCCCGATCGGACCCGCCACCTTTCCCCGTCCGGACCACGCCGTGAGCGACGTCTTCCTGGCCCGCCAGCCGATCTACAACCGCGACCTCAAGCTCGAGGCCTACGAGCTCCTCTACCGCCACACCCCGACGGCGACGGTCGCCGAGGGCGCCGACACCGTCACCATGTCGAGCACCACGCTCGTGAACGGCGTGCTCAACTTCGGCCTCGAGTCGCTCACCGGTGGAGCCCGCGCCTTCGTGAACTTCCCCCGCGAGATGCTGATCGAGCGGGACTTCGACCTCCTCGACCCCCGGACCGTCACGATCGAGCTGCTCGAGACCGTCCCCTGCGACGACGACACCGTGGGCGCCTGCCGCGAACTGCGCGACCGCGGCTTCACGCTGGCCCTCGACGACTTCGTGGCCGGCGACGAGTACGGCCGGATCCTCGAGCTGGCCCATATCGTGAAGCTGGACGTGCTCGGCAAGAGCGAGGCCGAGCTGACGCGGACCGTGGCGCGGTTCGCCGCCTACGACGTGAAGCTCCTCGCCGAGCGGATCGAGACGGCGACGACCTTCGCGACCTGCTCCAGGCTCGGCTTCAGCTACTTCCAGGGGTTCTACTTCAGCCGCCCCGAGATCGTGAAGCGGCGGGCCCTCTCGCCCGGCCTGTCGGGGATTGCCCGGCTCATGAACCAGGTGCTGGACCCGGCGGTCCCCGAGCGCACGCTCGAGGACAGCTTCCGCGCCGACCCCGCGCTGACGATCAAGCTGCTGCGCATCGTCAACTCGGCCGCCATGGGGCGAAGTGGCATCGACTCGATCCCGCAGGCGATCCGCCTCGTGGGGCGTGCCCCCCTGCACCGCTGGCTGGCGCTGCTGCTGGCGTCGTCGGCCCCGCGCGGCGACGGGATCGAGAGCGAGATGGTGCTGGCCGCCCTGGAGCGCGGCCGGCTGTGCGAGGTCATGGCCGAGAACTCGGGACGCAAGGCGGCCGCGCCGGCGCTCTTCCTGACCGGCCTGCTGTCGACCCTCGACTCGATCCTTGGCGTGCCGATGGCCGAGCTGCTCAAGCAGATCAAGGTGTCGGTGGAGGTGGAGACGGCGCTGCTGCACGAGGAGGGGCCGTACACGCCGTTCCTGCAGCTGGCCACGAGCTACGCGAACGGCGAGTGGGAGCCGGCGATGCAGCTGGCCGAGATGATGGGCGTCCTGGCCGACCTGCCGCGCTGGTACCGCGAGTCGAGCGACTGGGCGCGCGAGGTGCTCAAGGCCGCGTAGCCGGGCGGAGCGACGCCGCGACCCTCGCGCCCTCCGCGCAAACCCTCCGCGGCCGGGCGCCGCTCCGACCCTCGGCACGACGGGCTAGTTCATGATCTGCACCGTCGTGGACTTCTCCGGCTCCGGCTGCGTGAACTGCAGCAGGACCGAGATCCGGCGGTTCTCGCGGGCGTACGGGTCGTCCGCGTTGCGGAGCCTGGTGTCGGCGTACCCGCGGATCTCCTTGACGCGGTGCGCCTGCACCCCCGCCGACTCGAGGACGCGCCGCGCCGCGTTGGCGCGGTCGGCCGAGAGCTCCCAGTTCGTGTAGTTGCCGCCCCGTCCGTACGTCGCCGCGTCGGTGTGCCCCTCCACCACCACGTCGCTGCGCAGCGCGTTCAGCTCCACGCCGATGATCTCGAGCGCGAGGCGGGCCGCCCCCGTCATCCCGGCCGATCCGCGCGGAAACAGCGTCTCGCCGTCCCCCGCCTCGATCAGCTCGATGCGCAGGCCGTTGTCGCCCACCGCCAGCTCGTAGTGCGCCGCGCCGAGCTGCTTCCTCGCCGAGTCGAGCCGGATCCTGATCCGCTCGGCGGTCTGCCGCATCGCCCGCTCCTCGGCCCGGTGCACCATCATCCGCACCTGCTGGTTGTCCCTCATCGCCGCCGGCGAATTGCCGTTCGACAGCGGCGTGGAGCCCGAGCCGTAGCCCTTCTTGAAGCCGGCGGGATTCGCGAAGTACCCCTCAATGGCCTTTCGGGTCTGCTCGTCCATGCCAAGGATCCACATCACCATGAAGAAGGCCATCATCGCCGTCACGAAGTCGGCATAGGCGACCTTCCACGACCCGCCGTGGTGTGCGTGTCCCCCCTTCCTTACCTTCTTGACGATGATCGGTCGCTTGGCTCCCTTGTCGGCCGCCACGTCAGGCCGCCTCGCGCCGCGTCAGCCGCTCGAGGTCGGCGAACGACGGCCGGTCCACCGGCGCGATGTTTCGCCGCGCGAACTCCACCGCGCTCATCGGCGAGTCACCGCGCGCGAAGGCCAGCAGCGCCGCCTTGATGCACAGCATGTACGCGTGCTCGGCCGCGATCCGGGCCTCGATCGCCGACGCCATCGGGCCCATCACGCCGTACGAGAGCAGGATGCCGATGAAGGTGCCGACGAGGGCCGCCGCCACCTTCTCGCCGATCTCGCTCGCGGCCCCGCCGATCGATCCCATGGTGATGATCACGCCGAGCACCGCCGCCACGATCCCGAAGCCCGGCATCGCGTCGCCGACCTTGTTGATCGCCGCCGGCGCCGCCATCGCCTCGTGATGCTGCTGCTCGAGGTCGGTGTCGATGACCTCGGACAGGTGGTGGTCCTCGACCGTGCCGGTGAGCAGCACCTTGAGCGTGTCGCAGAGCAGCGACACCGCCGAGTGGTGGTGCATGAAGCCCGGGAACCTGGCGAAGATGTCGCTCTTGTCGGGTTCCTCGATGTGCGGCTCGAGCCCCACCAGGCCGTCCTTGCGGGCCTTCTGCAGGATCTGGTACAGCACCTGCAGCAGCTCCTCGTACGCCTTGCGGTTGAACGGGTCGGGCTTGAGCAACCCGATCGTCTCGCGCGCGGCCCGCTTGAGGGTGCCCGGCGGGTTGCCCACGATCATCGACCCCAGCCCGGCGCCGCCGATGATGATGAACTCGTTCACCTGGATGAGCACCGAGAGCTGGCCATGGTGCATGACATAGCCGCCCGCGATGCTGCCAAACACGATGACGAGGCCGATAATCAGGAACACGATGCGTCGACCGGTGGCGGGGTGGGGGGCGCCGGGGGCCCCGGCCAGTTGAGTATCGGCCGCTGCCTGCCGACACTCGACTTGTCGAGGCCAACCCCATGATTGTCCAACCCCCGGATCCCGCCGCCTCCGCCTGGCGCGACGTGGCCGAAAACGTGCTGCACGGGCTCAACCACGCCCTCAGCAACCGGCTCAACTCCCTGGCGTCCTACGCCGTCCTCCTCGAGTCCGGGGAGGGAGTCGACAAGGAGCAGGAGCACACGGTGATCGCGGAGGTCGAGCGGCTCGAGCACCTGCTCAAGCTCTACCGGCTCGTCCCCTTCGCCGGCGGGAGCGCCATCGAGCCGGTGCGCGTGGCCGACGTGGTCCCCGACGCCCTCGCGATGCTCCACCACCTGCTCGACGTGCGCGACGTCCCCGTGGCCGTCCACGGCAACGCCGACACGCTGCCGCTGCTCGGCTCGTCGCTGGCCCTCACCCAGGCCCTCCTGCTGATGCTGTCGAGTGCGGCCCAGCTCGTCCCCGAGGGGAGCGCCACTGGCGGCATCCTGCTGCACTACACGGGCGACGCCGACTGGATCTACGTGGCGACCGAGACCGCCGTGCCGGTGGACGCCACCGAGCGGCGCGAGATCATCGACCTGTCGGCCCTCCACGCCCTCGTCCCGACGGCGCGGATCGCCGCCAGCGCGATCACCCCCGAGGCGGCGATCGTGCGCATCAGCATGCGCATCCCCACCCTCGCCGCCACGCGGCGGCGCCAGAAGGAGGAATCGGGGGGCGGCTAGGCCGAGCCGATCAGCGGCGTGACCCGCGGCGTGGGCGACAGCGGCACCGCCTCCAGCCAGGCCTTCGGCGTCGCCGACGCCGGCACGATCTCCAGCCACGCCCTGGGCGGCACCGCCGCCCGCTGGTTCTCGGTGCGCACCGCCGCCGCCAGTTCGTCGCGCAGGATCCGCACGTCGCTCGGCGCCTCGATCCCGAGGCGCACGCCGCGGTGGTCGTGCCCGAGGACGACGATCCGGATGCCCTCGCCAATGGACAGCCCCTCGCCCTCGTGCCGGCTGAGAATGAGCATGGTCAGCGCTTCAGGTCGAGGATGGTCTGGGCCATGTCGTTGACCGTCGTCACGAGGCGGGACGCGGCCACATAGGCCTGCTGGGCCTGGATCAGGGTCACGAGCTCGTCGTCGGTGCTGACACCGGTCGCCCCCGCGCGGCGCGCGATCGCCTGCTTGCGCAGCGTGTCGTTCACCGCGGCGTCGGTCGTCGCCGACTCCGTGTCGAGGGCGAGCTGGTTCACGATCGCGTCAAAGTCGCCGCCGAAGCTCCCGCTGGCCGAGCCCGGGGCCGCGGTGCGGAGGCCGGCCATGCGGAGGGCAATCGCGTTGTTGCCGGCGGCGTCGAGGGTGTCGCTGGCGGCGATCGCCCCGGCGCTCGCGGCCACCTCGTCGCTGAGGCGCATCCCGCGGGCGGTGAGCGAGGGGCCGGGAGCGGGGTCGAAGAAGTTGACCCGCGACCCGGTCGGCCCGGCAAGGGGGTCCCAGTTGCCGGTGGCACCGGCCGGCACCGACCAGCCGCGGGCGTGGACCGCGTTGACCTCCGTCACCACCGCCGACGCGAGGGCGTCGAGGCCGGCCCGGGCGCTGGCGATGTCGCCGTTCACCGCATCGAGCAGGGCGCCGAGGCGGCCGCCCTCGATGCGCGTCGGGTCGGCGCTCGAGCCGAACCGCACCCCGAGGGGGCGCGGGCCGGTCAGCGTCAGGGTCCGTGTGTCGACACCATCGACGAGGGGCATCCCGCCGATCATCACCTGGTCGGAGCCGTTCGGGCGGTCGATCACCGACACCGGCACGATCGCCGCGATCTTGTCGATCAGCAGGTCGCGCTGGTCGCGCAGGTCGTTGGCGCTCCCGCCGGCGCTCTCCGAACCCACGATGCGCACGTTGAGCTCGGCCACCTGCCGTGCCATCGTGTTGAGCTGCGCCAGCTGCGTGCCGGCGTCGTCGCGCAGCTGCTGTTCGAGCGCGTCAAGCTGGTTGGCCTGCCGGTTGAACGTGGCCGCGAGGGCGGCACCGCTCTGCTGCACGACGGTCCGCACGCCCGGCGTGGCCGGGTTGTTGGCGAGGTCGCTCCACGCGTTCCAGAACTTGTCCAGCGCATTGCCGATCGACGCATCGGTGCCGGCGCCGTACACCGTCTCGAGGCGGCCGAGGATGTCGCGCCGCAGCGTCGATCCCTCGGACGGCGACGCGCTCGAGCGCACCTGCTGGTCGAGCAGGCCGTCGCGCGTGCGCAGGACGCTGCTCACCGTGACCCCCGTGCCGAAGACGACGCCGGCCCGCACCTCGGGAATGCCCGGCGCGAGCTGGATGCGCTGCCGCGTGTACCCCTCGGTGGTGGCGTTGGCCACGTTGTTGCCGATCACCGCCACCGCCTGCTGCTGCGAGGCAAGGGCGGAGCGCGCCATGCTCAGGAGGGAGCCGATGCCCGACATCAGGCCCTCCGGTCCACGAGGGCGCCGCCCGTCTCGGCGCGCGGCGCGCCGGCGGCGGCGCCCGTTGCCGCCCCGGCGAGGGCGCGCACGTAGCGGTCGCCCGACTCGATCGCGTGGCGCAGCACCCGACGGTTGACCTCGACTTCGCGCTGCAGCGTGCGCCCCGCGGCCGCGAGCCGGTCGGCGGCCTCACCCACCTCGGCCGGGACAGTCCCGCCGAAGAAGTCGGAGATCGCCGCCACGCTCAGGTCCTCGGTCTCGCCCAGGAGCTGGTTGAGCTGGCGCCGGCGCTTGCGCGCCTCGCCGAGGTTCACCAGCAGCCGGTGGGTGGCGAAGACGCTCTGGTCCACCGAGTCGATGTCGTCGCGGGCGACGGCGTCGCGCTGCGTGCGCATGATGTTGGCGAGGGTGTCGAGCATGCGGGCCTCGTCGCGGAGCGACTCCACCAGCGCGACGATGCTCCCCGCCGTGTGCGCCACCGGCGTGTGGATCACCGCCTGCGGGGTGGAACTGCGCGTGGTGACGAGCTGCACGCCTGCCGACATCGCCTGTGGCGCCCCCGGCGGCAGGCCCGAGGGGAGCTGGGCGGGGGCGCGGGCCGGCAGGGGCCAGCCCTTGTGCGGGACCATCGTCACGGGCGCGGCTCCGCGCGCACCGGCACCACGACGGGGGCCGGCACCGTCTCGGTGCGCGTCGCCGCGACGGGGCTGGTGCCCGCCGCGCGCGCGAGCACCCGCTCGATCGCGCCGGCGAGGCCGTGCCGCCATTGCCCCGGCGTCTGCTCGGCGACGTGCTGGTCGAGGAGCGAGGTGAATGTGTCCTCCCCCGCGCCGCCGCTGCCGATCCCCCCCTCGGGCACGGTCTCGCGCATCGCCTTGTACATCTGCTGCACGAAGACGCCCTCGAGGTCGCGCGCCGACTTCGCCAGCCGCGCCGCGTCCGAGGACGCGACCGGGCCGGCGCTCGCGCGCGTGCCGGCAATGGGGCGCAGCGGCGAGGTCACCGGACCACCACGTCGGCGCTGATCGCACCCACGGTGCGCAGCCCCTCGAAGATCGCGGCGATCTCGCCGCCGGTGCTCTGCAGGGCGTGGAGGGCCGCGGCGATCCGCTGCACCGTGACGCCGCTCGGCAGGCGCACATCCCCCCGCATCGCGGTGGAATCGCCGGGCTGCGCCGCACCGATCGTCAGGGTAATCCCGGCATGGCTGACCATCGCCGTGCCGACCTCGAGGTCGCCACCGGCCACCACGGTGCCGTCGCGGCCGTCGATGATCACCCGCGAGGCGCGCGGGGCACGGACCCGGAGCTCGCGCAACTTGGTGAGCGTGGCGGCGAGGTTGGGCGTCGTGTCGGCGAGGGCCAGGCGAATGCTCCCGGGGTCCTCGACAATCGCCGTTCCCGGCGTGCCGATCACCGAGTCGATCACGCTCGCCATGCGCGATGCGAGCGTGATGTCGGGTTCGCGCAGGAGGAGGCGCGAGATCGCCGTCCCCTGCGGACGCGGCAGGTCCACCTCCAGCACGCCGCCGTCGGGGATCCGGGCGCTCGTCCCGCCACCGGTCGTGGTGCGCCCGCCGCGGTCGGCGGTGGTCAGCAGGGCGCCTTGCGCCCCGGCCACCGCGCGGCCACCGGCATCGGCCACCAGCGGCGTCATCCACAGCACGCCGCCGTGCAGCGACTGGGCGTCGCCGAGCGAGCTCACGTGCACCTCGAAGCGCCCACCGGGGCGGAGGTACGGCGACACTTCCGCCGTCACCACCACCGCCGCCACGTTGCGCATCCGCAGCAGTTCCGCCGGCACCTGGACGTCGAAGCGCCGCAGCAGGTTCACCACCGACTGCACCGTCTGGCGCGAGCCATAGGTGCCCAGGGCGCGATCGCCCGTGCCGCTCAGGCCCGTCACGAGGCCATAGCCCATGAGGCGCACCGGCGGCGCGACGTCGCTCAGCACGAGGTCGCGGATGCGCCCGTCCTGCGCGCGCGCGGCAGGGACGCCGAGTGCCAGCAGGGCGAGCGCCAGCGCCGGGCGCACGCGCACCACGGCAGCGCGGAGGGAGGCGATCACGGCCAGAGCGCCCCCAGCACGCGCGAGAGCATCCCCGAGCGCGGCTTGCCGAGCGCGCCCTTCTGGCCGTACACCACCTCGGCGTCGGCCACGCGCGACGACTCGACCGTGTTGCTGCCCACGGCGATGTCCTGCGGCCGCACCCATCCGGTCACGGTCACCTCCTGCTGGTTCTGGTCCACGTTGACCATCTTCTTGCCGCGCACCTGGAGCATGCCGGTGGGCGAGACGGCGATCACGCGCGCCGAGAGGGCGCTGCGAAAGGAGTTGCCGCGCACGGCGTCGCCCTTCGTTCGCGAGTCGCCGGACTGGTTGAAGTCGAAGGTCGCCCTCATCTCCGCCGAGGGGGCGCCGGGGGAGCTGGGCGGGGCGATGTCGAGCCCCAGCGACTTCTTCCTGGACTCGGCGTTGTTGTCGGTCAGGTTCGCCGAGGCGAGGGTCCGCTCGTCGATCACGATGGTGACGATGTCGCCGATGCCGTAGCGCTGGCGGTCGGAGGTCCACGAGCCGCGCGACACGGGCTGGAGGGCGAACGAGTCGGCGACGACCGGCGCCGCGGGGCGCTTGGTGGCGTTGTTGGCCTGGGCCGGCAGCGCCACGGCGAAGCCGAGCGCGAGGCCGATCAGGGTCAGCGCGCGGGTGGTGGTCGGGGTGCTCTGCGGGAGGGTCATCGCGGACATCCTGTCAGGAAGGGCGCACCGTCGCCGGGCCGGCGACGATCGCGGTGATGGTGCGTTGCGGGTCGAGGCGGACGCGGACGCGCTCGCCGAGGCTGCCGGCGCCCATCGCGGTGCCGGGGCGCGAGACGCGCACGCCGTCCACGTCGGCGACGACCTTGACCACGGTGCCGGCGAAGACGAGGGTGGGCGGCGAGATCGCCGGGGCGCGGAGGGGCTCGCCGACCTTCACCAGCCGGCGCACCTCCCAGCCCACGATCGCGGGAGCGAGGGCCCGCGCCGCCGTGGTGTCGGTGGCGATGTCGGCCGCCGCGAGCAGCGTGCCACGCGCGAGCTCCCGCGCGGCACGTGGCGCCGCCGGCTGCTGCGACCAGAGGCTGAGCGCCCCCGACCCGCCGAGGAGCACCGCCCGCACCAGGAACTTGAGGACCTTGCGCATCGTCAGCGAACCAGGGAGTTGGTCATCTCGGCCATCTGCTCGCTGTTCTTGACCGCCTTGGAGTTGATCTCGTACGCGCGCAAGGCCGAGATCATGTCCACCATCTCCTGCACGAGCTCGACGTTGCTCCCCTCGAGCGACCCCTGCTGCAGGCGCCCCATGCCGCCGTCGTCGGGAAAGCCGGACACGGCATCGCCGCTGGCCGAGGTCGACTGGTAGAGGTTCTCGCCGAGCGAGAGGAGCCCCGACGGGTTGGCGAATCGCGCCATCTCGATCCGCCCCAGCTCGGCCGTCTGGCCGGCGCGGCCGGTGGTCGCGGTCACGATGCCGGTGCGCGAGATGCTGATGTCCGTGGCGTCGGCGGGAACGCGGATCCCCGGCACCACGGCGTAGCCCTGCTGCGAAACGATCGTGCCCTGGTCGGAGACCTGGAACGTGCCGTCGCGGGTGTAGCCGAGCGCACCGCCGGGCATCTGCACCTGGAAGAAGCCCTCGCCCTCGATCGCGACGTCGAGGGGGCGCCCGGTCTGCTCGATCGGGCCCTGCGTGTGCAGGCGCTGGATGCCGGCCAGCCGCGTGCCGCGGCCGAGCTGGATCGCGGGAAGGGTGCTGGCGTCGGCGCCGGCGACCGCGGTGGCCCCCTGCACCGTCTGGTAGAGCAGGTCCACGAAGTGGGCGCGGCTCCCCTTGAACGAGGTGGTGTTCACGTTGGCGAGGTTGTTGGCGATCACCTCGGTGCGGGTCTGCTGGGCGGCCATGCCGGTGGCGGCCGCGCGGAGGGCGGGATCCATGGTCAGGTCCTGGGGCTCAGACGGGCTTGCCGAGCTCGGTCACCGCGATGCCGCGTACGGTGTCGAGGGTGGACAGCGCCTTCTGCACGGTGCCGAAGGCGCGCTGGACATCGATCATGTCCACCATCGCGGTAAGCGGGTGGACGTTGCTCTCCTCGCGGGCGCCCTGGCGCACGCCGTACGCGGTGGGCGCGACGGGCTCCGTGGCGCTGGCCGCGAACAGGGTGTCGCCGGCATGCGTGAGCGTGGCGCCGGGCGCGGCGCGCTCGACGCGCAGCCGGCCCACGGCGCTGCCGTCGGCGGTGATCGTGCCGTCGCGACCGATCGCGACCTTCGCGGCGTCGCTGGGGAAGGTGATCGCCGCGGGGGCCCCGCTGCCGTCGCCGTCGCCCAGCACGAGGTGGCCGGATGGATCCACCAGGCGGCGCTGGTCGTCGAGGCGCAGCGTGCCGCCGCGCGAGAGGCGCTCCCCTTGCGGTGTGTCCACCACCAGGAAGCCGTCGCCGTCGATCGCGACGTCGAGGGGCTGGCCGGTGGGCCTCATCGTGCCCGGGCGGAGGTCGGTCGCGGTGCCGATCGCGACGGTGCCGCTCTCGTCGAGCAGGTGGGCAAAGGCGCGCTCACCCTTGAAGCCGTCCGTGTTCACGTTCGCCAGGTTGCTCGCGACGACTTCCTGCCGGCGGTCCCAGTAGCGGAGCGCGGCGACGGCCGAATCGAATCCCGTTGGCGTGATGGAAGTGCCCACAGTCGGTCCTCGTGAAAGACGCATCCGAGCAATGCAACGAGCGTGCCACGCTGGTGACCGTGCAACGGCTTGTCAGGAAACGACTTGCGGGTTGAGTATGCGCCGGAAGATTCGTCCGATCCGGTCCACCAGGCTGGCAGAAGCTGCCGCCTGCGTCCCGTTCTGCCGATCGGGGGCCGACACGGTGAGGAGCATCGAAACGACGTCCTGCGGCAGCCGAGTGCGGCGGGCGATCTGGGCCACGCCGGCCCCGCGCGCCGCGAGCGAGAGCACGGTGGCCTGGACGGGCGTCTGGAAGGAGGCGCGGACGTTGGCGTTCATGCGACGTGCTCCCGGAGCGGGGCGAGTTCGGAGCGGAGGCGGGCGAGGGCCTTGGTGCGGATCTGCGAGACCCGCGACTCGGTGAGCCCGAGGATGGTGGCGATCTCGTGCAGCTTGAGCTCCTCGAAGTACGAGAGCGTGAGCACGATCCGCTCCTGGTCCTTGAGCCGGGCGATCGACTCGCGCAACCGGGCGACTTCCTGCTCGGTGCCGATCCGCTCCTCGACGTTGTCCTCGACCGCCGAGGCGAGCTGCTCGCCTGGCGTCGGGGCGGTCTCGTCGTCGCGGCGGACGCTGCGGTCGAGCGACACCTGCACGGCGCCCTCGACGTCACCCCGCCAGCGCCAGAGCGTGTCGAGGTCGACGTTGAGGTGCGCGGCGAGCTCGCGGTCGGTGGGCTGGCGGCGGAGCTTCGTGGCCAGCGCGTCGCGGGCGCCGTTGATGTCGCGCGCCTTGCGGCGCACCGAGCGCGGCACATGGTCGAGCCGCCGCAGCTCGTCGAGGATCGCGCCGCGGATGCGCGGGGCCGCGAAGGTGCTGAAGGCCAGCCCGCGCGACGGGTCGAAGTGCTCGAGCGCGCTCATCAGGCCGAGGGTGCCGGCGCTCACGAGCTCGTCGAACTCCACGTCGGCCGTGCTCGCGTTGGCGATCTGGCGCGCCACGAACTGCACGAGCCCGAGGTGCCGGGCGATCGCCTGCTGGCGCGCGTCGGCGCTGCTCGCGGCGCTCGTCTGCGTGATCCGTTCCATTGTTACGGTCTCCGGATGGGTCGAAAGGGCGCCATCGAGCGGCGGGCGTGGTGGTCGAGCTCCTGCATCAGGCGGCTGGCGATCGCGTCGATCGCGACGGCGGCCGTGGTTCCGGTGGCCGCCTCCACCAGCGGCTGCCCGGCGATCAGGGCCGCCTGCAGCCCGTCGTCGTGGGGCACGGCGCCGCCGAAGCTGACGGCGCGGGCGAGGAAGCGGCCGGCGGCGTGCTGCACCTGGTCGAACACGGTGCGGGCGTGCACGTCGTCGTGGCGGTTGACCACGAGGTCCACCGGGGCGCCGGGCCAGGTCGCGTCGATCGCCTTGAGCATCGCGTAGGCGCTGGCCACGGCTGCCGGCTCGGCCCCGGTCACCGCGAGGCAGCGACGCAGGCCGGGCATCCCGGCGGCGATCACGCCGTCGAGCGAGGCACCGGCGTCGAGCACCACCACGTCGTAGTTGCGGTAGAGCTGCGCGACGCGGCGAAAGACGGCCCGGCGCTCGCCGGGAGCGAAGGGCGGGGCGCTGCCCCGCTCCGCGCCCTCCTTGCCGGGGCCGCCGGCAAGGAGGTCGAGCGGCCCCGCCACGGCGCCGACGGCGGCGTGCGGGTCACGCGTGCCGCCGCGCAGGGCGCCGAGCCCGACCTGGGGCGTGACGCCGAGGAGGTGGTGCAGCGCGCCCACCTCCTCGTTGCCGTCGACGAGCAGGGTGCGGCGTCCCTCGCCGGCGGCGGCGAGGGCGATCCCCGCGGCGATGAGCGAGGCGCCGCTGCCGCCGCGGGCACCGGCGACAAGGATCACGCGATCGTCGCTTGCCCGCCACGGCTCGGCGGTGCGCAGCCCGACGAAGGCGCGGAGCGATTCGGCCTGGCTGTTCATGCGCTGGCCGCCTGTGCGGGCGCGATGCCCAGTGTGCCGAGCACCCGCGGGCCGGCGGCGCGCAGGTCGGCGGGAATCTCCTGGCCGTCGGTGATCCAGCGGGCCGGGAGGTCGAGCTCGCCGGCAATGCGGGCGACGATCGCGTCGCTCGGCACCTCGTCGAGCTTGGAGACGAGGGCGTGGGTCACGCCGAGGGGGCGGTAGAGGCTGCGAATCCCCTCCACGAGCTCGGGGCGCCAGCTCGCCGGCAGCACGAGGTGGGTCTCGTCGGCGCGCAGGGCGCGCAGCGCCTCGCGCCAGCCGGCGGTGTCGCCCCCCTGCCGCGGGCCGCGCCCGGGGGTGTCGACGAGGATCACGTCGCAGTGCGCGAGGCGGCGCAGGGCCCCGTCCACCTCGCCGGCGGCGTACACCGTCTCGAGGGGGAGCCCGGCGGCGTCGGCGTACGACTGCAGCTGCTCGAACGCGCCGGCGCGGTAGGTGTCGAGGGTGAGCAGCCCGGCCTTCCACTCGCCGAAGGCCTCGGGATGCACGGCGAGCTTGGCGGCGGTGGTGGTCTTGCCGGCGCCGGTGGGGCCGACGAGGGCGAGCACGAACGGCCGCATGCCGCCGCGCCGGTTGAAGCGCGGCACCCGCACGTTGGGAGCCTCGGGGGTGAGCAGGGCGCGAAAGCGCGCGATCTCGTGCGCCTCGGCCGCGACGACCTCGATGACGGGTTGCTCGCCGTCGCGCACGACGCGCATGTGCGCGATCATCGCGTCGTCGCCAAGGGTGGCGCGGGCCTCGCCGCTCACGCTGGCGAGGTCGCGTCCGCGAAAGGTCCTAAGCCGCATGTTTCATCTCCCAGGTGGCGACGTTGTTGAGGTTCACGAAGGCCGGCAGCTCGGCCAGCGAGACCACCGGCAGGGCGGGGAGCACGGGCTCGACGAGCCGCCGCACGCCGATGCGCAGCGCGGGCGGGACGACGAGCGGCACCGGGCGCTGGTCGGCGCCGGCGGCGGTGATCGCCTGGAGCTCGCGCAGCAGGTTGGCGAGCGCGTCGGGGGTGAGGAGGGCCGTGCCCGGCGTCGCCGCGCGTGGCGAGAAGAGCCCCATCAGCGAGGCCTCGAGGCGCGGGCCGATCGTCACGCCGCGGATCGCGCCGCCGTCGTCCATCAGCGACCGTGCGATCACGTTGCCCAGCGCGCGGCGCACGTGCTCGGTGATCTGCTCGAGGTCCTTGACCTGGTCGGCGTGGTCGCCCAGCGCCTCGAGGATCGTGACGAGGTCGCGGATCGGCACCCGCTCGCGGAGCAGCTTCTGGAGCACGCGGTGCAGCGTGCCCAGCGGCACCTTGGCGGGAATCACTTCCTCCACCAGCGCGGGGTGCGTGGGCTTGATCGCCTCGATCATGGCCTGCACATCCTGCCGGCCGAGGAGCTCGGCGGCGTTCGCCTTGACGGTCTCCATCAGGTGCGTGGCGACCATCGTGCTCGGGTCGACGACCATGTAGCCGAGCGCCGAGGCCTCGGTGCGGCGGGCGGGCGTGATCCAGCGGGCCGGCATGCCGAAGCTGGGGTCGGTCGCGTCGAGGCCGTCGATCGGCTGCAGCACGCCGCCCATGTCGAGGGCGAGCAGCATGCGCGGCATGACCTCGGCGCGGGCGATCTCCGAGCCGCGCAGCTTGATCACGTACTCGTTGGCCGGGAGCCGCACGTCGTCGCGAATGCGCACGGCGGGCACGAGGATGCCGAGCTCCACCGCCGCCTGCTTGCGCAGCAGCCCGATGCGCTCGAGCAGGTCGCCGCCGAGCGTCTCGTCGACGAGGGGCACGAGGGCGTAGCCCACGTCGACCTCGATCGGGTCGAGCTGGAGGAGGTCCGACATCGGGCTGGTGACGGGGGCGGCCGGCGTCTCCACCGGGCCGCTGGCGATCGCGGTCGCCCTCGCCTCGCGGGCCAGGCGGCCGGCCGAGGCGCGCCCCGCCACGCCGAGCAGGGCGGCGAGGCTGATGAACGGCAGCGCGGGGAGCCCGGGCACGATCGCGAAGACGGCGAGCACGCCGGCGGCGAGGTAGATCGCCCGGGGCTGCGCGCCCAGCTGGTTGGCGACCACGGCGCCGATGCGCGAGCCCCCCGCCGACTGCGTGACCATCAGGCCGGCGGCGGTCGACACGATCAGCGCCGGGACCTGCGCCACGAGGCCGTCGCCGACGGTGAGCAGGGTGTAGGTGGAGGCGGCCTGCGACAGCTCCATGCCGCGCTGCATGGTGCCGATCACGATGCCGCCCACGATGTTGATGCCGGTGATCAGGAGGCCGGCGATCGCGTCGCCCTTCACGAACTTGCTGGCGCCGTCCATCGCGCCGTAGAAGTCGGCCTGCTGCGCGATCACGGCGCGGCGCTGGCGGGCGGTGCCCTCGTCGATCAGGCCGGCGCCGAGGTCGGCGTCGATCGCCATCTGCTTGCCGGGCATCGCGTCGAGGGTGAAGCGGGCGGCCACCTCGGCCACGCGACCGGCGCCCTTGGTGATGACGATGAAGTTGATGCCGACGAGGATCAGGAAGAGCACCACGCCGACCACGTAGTTGCCCCCGATCACGAACTGGCCGAAGGCCTGGATCACCGCGCCGGCGTGCCCCTCCGAGAGGATGAGGCGCGTGGAGGCGACGTTGAGCGCGAGGCGGAACAGGGTGAGGAGGAGCAGCAGCGCCGGGAACGAGCTCAGCTCGAGCGGGTCGGTGGTCTGCAGCGCCACGAGCAGCACCACGAGCGACAGCCCGATCGAGGTGGCGAGGAAGAGGTCGAGGAGGACCGGCGGCAGCGGCACGATGAGCAGGCCGATGACGAACACCACCGCGACGGCGATGCCGATCTCGGGGATGCGCCCGGTCCTGGCACCGGGGACGGGGAGGACGGCGGCGGTCATTCGGCGGCTCCGGCGAGGGCGCGCGAGGGGAGGGCCCGCGAGGCGGGAACCGCGCGGCCGTGCCGCGCCCGCTGGCGAATCACGAAGGCGAGCACTTCGGCCACCGCCGCGTACAGCTCGGCGGGGATCATCAGGCCCACGCGCGCCGACTTGAGCAGCGCCCGGGCGAGGGGCTTGTTCTGGATCACCGGCACGCCGCTCGCGAGGGCGATCGCCTTGATCCGCTCGGCGATCTTGCGCTCGCCCATGGCGAGCACCACCGGCGCGGGCGCCTTGACCGGGTCGTACTGCAGCGCGATCGCGATGTGGGTCGGGTTCACCAGCACCAGGTCGGCGCGCGGCACGTCCTTGAACATCTGGCGGCGAATGCGGGCCCGGGCCAGGGAGCGCATGCGCCCCCGCAGCGTGGGGTCGCCGTCGCTCTGCTTCGCCTCCTGCTTGAGCTCCTCCTTGGTCATGCGCAGGTTCCGCTCGTACTGCCACTTCTGCCAGCCCCAGTCGGCGGCGGCGAGCACGGTGTAGGCGACGCCGGCCGTGGTGAGCAGCGAGACGGTGAGGCGGCGCAGCGTGTCGAGCAGGGTGGCCGGGTCGCGGCTGGCGAGCTCCATCAGCTCGGGCCAGGCCGTTCCCAGCATGTGCCACACCGCCCAGCCCACCAACAGCACCTTGACGAGCGCCTTGAGCAGCTCGGCGATCGACTGCGTGCCGAGCATCCGCTTCGCGTTGTCGAGCGGGTTGACGCGCTTCCAGTCGGGGGCGATCGGCTTGAGGGCGAGCACGCCCTGGCCCTGCAGCACGCCCACGGCGAGGGTGCAGACTGCGGTGCCGGCGGCGAGCAGGGCGGCGATGAACAGCCCCCCCATGCCCGTGGTGCGCAGGAGCGCGATCGCCCCTTCGGTGCCGCCATGCGTGGTGCCCACGGCCCGCAGGCCGCCGGCGAACAGTTCCACGACGCGACTCGCCAGCGCCGGCCCGACCATGTTCACCGTGGCGGCGCTGCCGAACAGGAGCGCCGCCGTCGTCAGCTCGTTGGAGCGCACCACCCGCCCCTCGTCGATCGCCTGCTGGCGCCGTCGATGGCTGGGTTCCTCGGTGCGTTCGAGGTCGGAGTCTTCGGCCATGGTCGTGGGTCCGTGGGCCTAGCGCGGCACGGCGGTGAGGGCGGCGGCGGCCTGCTGCACGGTGGCGGCGTAGGCGCCGCTCCAGCCGGTGAACCAGCGGGCGATCGCGGGAAGCGACGCCAGCAGCGTGCCGAGCCCGAGCGCGATCTGCACCGGGAACGACACCGAGAGGATGTTCAGCTGCGGGGCGGCGCGGCCGAGGATCGCCATCGCCACGTACGACACCATCACCACGGCGATCACCGGCGCGGCGAACCGCACGCCGAGCGCGAACAGCTGGCCGGCGCTCATCACCATCGCCCAGACGCCCCCCTCGGCCCACAGCGGCGTGCCCACCGGCACGGCCACGGTGCTGTCGGCCAGCGCGCCGAGCATCACCGTGTGCAGGTTGAGGGTGAGCAGCAGCGTGACCGCGAACAGGCGCATGAAGGTGCCGAGGATCGCCACCTGCGTGTTGTCGAGGGGATCGAGGATCGCGGCGCCGCTGAGGCCGATCTGCATCGACATCACGTCGCCGGCGGTCTCGGCGGCGCCGACGATCAGCGCCGCGCCCAGTCCCATGGCGAGGCCCACCAGCGTCTCGCCGAGGAGGGCCGCGGGGGTGATCGCCGGCACGAGGTGCGCGGCCGCGGCCGCCGCCAGCGCCGCCGGCTGCAGCAGCGCGGTGAGGAGCACGATCAGTCCCACGCGCGCGAGGCGAGGCACCACGGTCGACGAGAAGACCGGCGCGAGGAGCACCAGCCCGCCCACGCGCGTGCCGAACAGCACGAGCATCTCCGGCGAGCCGGCGGCGAGCGGGTCGAACGGGGCGACGGGCGTCACGAGGCGAGCCCCGGGATCGTGCGGAAGATCTCGGTCGTGTAGCGGACGGCCATCTGCACCATCCACGGCAGGCCGACGAGGAAGACCAGCGCGACGGCCACGAGCTTCGGCACGAACGCGAGGGTCTGCTCCTGCACCTGCGTGACCGCCTGGGCGAGGCTCACGATCAGCCCGACCACGAGGGCCACGAGCAGCAGGGGCCCGCCGAGCATGACGGCCATCATCAGCGCGCGGCGCGCGAGGTCGACGACGACGAGGTCGGACATCAGCGGCGCCCCATCAGCGGAAGCTCTGGACAAGGCCCTGGATCACCAGTGTCCACCCGTCGACAAGCACGAACAGGAGGAGCTTGAACGGGAGCGACACCATCGCCGGGGGCAGCATCAGCATGCCCATCGACATCAGCACCGACGCCACCACCACGTCGATCACGATGAACGGCAGGAAGAGGGCGAACCCGATCTGGAAGGCGGTGCGCAACTCGCTCGTCACGAACGCGGAGGTCAGCACCACCAGCGGCACTTCCTCGGCCCGGGCGACCGGCTCGAGGCGGCTCATCGACATGAAGCTCGACAGGTCGGAGGGCCGCACCTGGTGCAGCATGAAGCTGCGAAAGGGCTTCACCCCCTCCGAGAGCATCTGGGCCTGCGCCATCCTGCCGTCCATCCACGGGCCGAGGGCGACCCGGTGCGCCTCGGAGATCGTGGGCGCCATCACGAAGCCGGTGAGCAGGATCGCGAGGCCGGCCACGAGCTGCGTGGGCGGCGCGCTCTGGGCCCCGATCGCCTGCCGCAGGAAGTGCAGCACGATCAGGATCCGCGTGAAGCCGGTCATCATGAGCACGAGCATGGGAAGCATCGTCAGCAGCCCCATCATCACCACGATGCCGACGGTGCCGCTCAGGCGAAGCCCGCCGTCCTTCGCCTCGCCCACCGAGAGGTCGAGCCTCGGCGTGAGCGCGGGGAGGACGCTGTCGATGCGCGCCACCGCGGGGAGCCCGGTGGCGGCGGCCCTCGCCGCGACCGGCTTCGCGACGGCCTTGGCGGCCGCGGGCCCGGCGCCGGGCTTCGCGTTCGGCGCACCTGGCGTCGCCTTGGCGGCGTCCTTCGGCGCGACCTTCGGCGCGTCCTTCGCTGCGGGCCTGGCCGCCATCCGGCTTGCCGGCGCGGGGGCCGAGGCGCCCGCGGCGGGGGCCTGGGCACGCAGCAACGTGGCGCCGAGGGCCGCGAACAGTGCGACCCGGGCCACCGACTGCGCCATGCGCACCAGCTCGCCGGTGAGGGCGGCGCCGAACGTCGGGCGGCCCGTCGCGCTCGCGCCGGGACGCGGCGCCGCCGGCGCTGGCGGCGCCTCTTCCAGCGACGGGTCGACCTCGAGGAGCGCGCGCACGCCGCCGTCGCCCACCGAGACGGCGACCGTCTGGCTCCCGATTCGCACGATCGCGATGCCCTGCCGCGGCCCGACGGCGATGCGCTGCACCACCTCGAGCGGGAGCGAGCCCTTGCCCGTGCCGCCGGCCGGCGCGAAGCGCCTGAGCCAGCGGAGGGCGAAGACGAGCAGCCCGAGCACGAGCCCGAGCATGCCCAGCACGCCAATGAAGGACGCGATCGTCATGGGACCGGCGGTGCGGGCCGTGTCAGGACAGGTCGCCCGCCGCCACGGGGGCGACGATGCGGGTGATGCGGATGCCGAAGTGCTCGCCGATCACGACCACCTCGCCCTCGGCGAACCGGCGCTCGCCGACCATCACGTCGATCGGCTCGCCGCGCAGGCGGTCGAGCTGGATCACCGAGCCGCGGCCCAGGCGCAGGATGTCCTGCACCGTCATGCGGGTGCGCCCGAGCTCGATCGACACGCTCATGGAGAGGTCGAGGAGCATCGACAGGGGCACCTCGCTTTGGGGGGCGCCATTCGGGCTCAGCTCGGCGAAGTCGGGGGTCGCCGCGTCGGCAACGGTGATGTCGGTCATGGGTGTCAGGGTTTGGGAGAGAGGTCGGTGATGCGCACGGCGAGCTTGGAACCCACCCGGCCCGGGGCGCCGACGTAGCGCTCCTTGTCGGCGAGGGACACGTGCAGCGGGGCGGTGGTCGGCACGCCGGTGGAGAGCACGCTCCCCACACCGAGTTGCATCAGCTGCCGCAGGGGCACCTCGAAGGCGGGAAGGCGCGCCGCGACCTCGACGAGGGTGGCGCGAAGCGCCTTCTCGGCGAGCTCGCGCTTGGCCTGGCGCTCGAGGTCGGTGCCGGCGGCGAGGACCACCCGCTGCTGCTCGCGCGAGGCGAGGAAGCGGTCGAGCACGATCGCCGGGAGGCAGAGCGTGATGCTCGACATGCGGGGGCCGGCGGCGACGGCGATCCTGGCCACCAGCACGGGCTCCTCACGCGTGGCGATGCGCACCATCTCCGGCATCGACTCGAAGCTCTTGAGCGCCAGATCGAGCGGGACATGCTCCTTCCACGTCTCGGCGAGCAGGGTGAGCAGCCGCTCGACGAGGATGCGCACCGTGAGCCGCTCGATCGGCGACAGGGCGCGCTCCATGCTCGAGGGGGCGCCGGCGCCGCCGAAGAACCGGTCCACGAGCAGGTACGCGAAGTCGTGGCCGACGTCGACCACCCCCTGCTGCCCACCCGTGTTCAGGATCTCGAAGGCGTAGGCGGCGCAGGGGAGCGGGAGCTGCTGCGCGAACTCGCCGAACGAGCAGACGTCGACGCGGGTGAGGCCCAGCTCGACCTGGCCGCGGAGGCGGCCGACCAGCCATTGCTCGAGCGAGCGCACGAGCCGCTCGTACATCGCCTCGAGGGTGCGCTGGCGATCGCGCGAGAGGTGATGCGGGCGGCGGAAGTCGTACAGCTCCGCCGTGGCCGGCGTGAGCGCGGGGGGAGCGAAGGCGGGGGCGGTCATCGGTCGCGCGCCCTACTGGATGACGAACTGCGAGAAGTACACGCCGACGACGACGTTCCGGCCGGCGAACATCCCCTCGATCACGGCACGGATCTCCCTCTTGAACTTCTCCCGGTTGCCGATGTCCACGAGCTCCTCGACCTGCTTCGTGCCGAGGATGCGGAGGATCGCGTCGCGGGCCTCGGCGTCGCGCTGCGCCAGCGCGTCCTTGGTGACGGCGTCCTTGAGGCGCAGGTTGAGCGATGCCAGCAGGAAGCGCCCGCCCCCCGAGTTGGCGGGGTTCAGCACGAGGTTGTCTATCAGGTAGGAGTTGACCTCGCCCTTGGCCTCGGCCTTGGCCTCCCCCTCCGGCTTGGCTTCGCCCTCGGCCGCGGCGCTGTCGGCCTCGGCGGCGGGGGGCGCCGTGAACTTCTTCGCGAGCACGGGGCCGGCGCCGAGCGCGCCGACGGCGCCGCCAGCGGCAATGCCGACGACGACAAGGCCCACGATCACTGGCAGCTTGCCCCTGGCGGGAGCGGCGGCGGGCGCGGCGGGCGCTTCGGCCTCGGCTGGCGTCTGTTCGTCGGGCATGTCGCAGGGGCAAGAGGGAGAATGCGAGTGTCGCGTCTCGCACCCCCTTAAAGCACCTTGCGTGCCAGATTCGCCGGTGCCCTTGTGCCTGCCATATCGTGCTGCGGTGCAAGCAGTTGGCCGCACGCGCCGCTCGTGGCCCGCTCGCGCGCCGGCGGCACTTCTTGCCGCCACGCGGGACGCTGTTGCCGTGCGGTGGCGCGACCTGCCTGTCGCGCCGCGGGCGCCACGCCAGTGCACCACGCCAGTGCACCACGCCAGTGCACCAGGCGCCGGATGGCGACGGCGCCATGCGGTGCACCCCACCGAGCAACGCGGGGCGAACCTCGTCGAGGTCCGCCCCGCGCGCCGTGCTCCGCTCGTGGTGCGTGCTGCGTGCTGCGTGCTGCCCCCGCGCCCCGTCCGCAGGGCGCGGGTCCGTCAAGCGCCCAGGAGGACTAGCTGTTGTTAGTGAGCAGGTTGTTCACAGGGCGGTCGCCAGGTGCAGCATGGGGGGCAGGTAGTTGAGGGCCGAGTGCCCGCGTACCTCATTGTACGTCCGGAGGTAGCGGGCCAGCCACTCGGTACGCCTCCGGGAC
>JACPPC010000019.1 GCA_016191225.1 Gemmatimonadota bacterium
GCAGGTCAGGATGAAGCTGACCGGCTCGATCGTGTTCTTGTTCTGCACCGTGAACTGCGTCGTCTTGACGCGGTTGGTCAAGGCAGTCGCGGACTGCGTGCAGGGGGTGATCGCGGCGAGGGAGGTCGAGCAGGCGAGGGGGGCTCCACGCAGCCCCGCCACTTCGACACGCTGGTCCTTCGCGTCCGCCGCGCGCCGCGCGGCGTTACTCTGGACGACGGCGGAGTCGGCGGCGGCGAACGACAGCACACCAGCGAGCGCAATGCCCGCGACGACTGATGAGACGCATGACGACCTTCCCGTGCAGGTACTTCACCAGCGTCGAACGTCACCACCCGCTTCGTCGCGGGCCCCTGCCAACGTTCGACGCGGTACCCTACATCACGGTTGCCCCCCCCGCAAGCCCCGCTCGGCTTCGAACCGGCTATTCTTCACTGCGGGCTCGCTGCCTCCCGCCCTCCTCTCGCCTTCTACAAGATGCCTTACGACACCCTGCTGTTCGAGGTCGCCGACCGGATCGCGACCATCACGGTGAACCGCCCCGACAAGCTGAACGCGCTCAACGACACGGTGATCCGCGAGCTGGGCCAGGCGATCGACGAGGTGCGCACCCGGGCCGACATCGGCGGCGCGATCCTCACCGGCAGCGGTCGCGCCTTCGTGGCGGGCGCCGACATCTCCGGCTTCGGCTCGCGCACGCCGGTGACGGCCGCCGAGCTCGCCCGCCGCGGGCAGGAGATCTTCTTCCGCTACGAGAACTGCGCCAAGCCGGTGATCGCGGCGGTGAACGGCTTCGCCATGGGCGGCGGCTGCGAGCTGGCGATGGCCTGCCACGTGCGCCTCGCCAGCGACTCGGCGAAGTTCGGCCAGCCCGAGGTGAAGCTCGGCCTCCTGCCGGGCTACGGCGGCACGCAGCGGCTCGTGCACCTCGTGGGTAAAGGCCGCGCGATGCAGCTACTCCTGACCGGCGAGACGATCGACGCGACCGAGGCGGCGCGCATCGGGCTGGTGAACCGGGTCGTTCCCGCGGCGGAGCTCCTCGACGCCGCGCGGGCGATGCTCACGGCCATGCTCGCCAACGCGCCGCTCGCCCTCGCGGCCTGCATCGAGGCGGCGAACGCGGCGTGGGAGGTGGGGGTGCGCGAGGGGCAGTTGCTCGAGGCGGCCCACTTCGGCGTGCTCGGCGCGACGAGCGACATGCGCGAGGGGACGGCGGCGTTCCTCGCCAAGCGACCCGCGGTGTTCACCGGCGCGTGACGCGCCAATCGGCGCGGGCGTGAAGGCCCCCGGAGCGGCCACCGCCACGGCACATGCCGCGGCGGGCGCGCGGCGACCGGCGGCGCCGGTGCACCTCGAGCGGCTGTCGGTGCGCGACTTCCGCAACCTCGCCCGCGAGGACCTCCTGCTTCCCGCCGCGGGCGCGGTGATCGTGGGGGAGAACGGGCACGGAAAGACCAACCTGCTCGAGGCGATCTACTACCTGCAGCTGCTGCGGTCGGCGCGCGGGGCGCGCGACAGCGAGCTGGTGCGCTTCGGGGCCGACGGGTTCCACCTGGCGGCCACCGGCGATTTTCCGCAGGCGCGCGAGGTGCGCGTGGGCTTTGCGCGGCAGGGGGCGCGCAAGAAGGTGACGCACGACGGCGTCGCCCCGCCGCGGCTGTCCGACGGGCTCGGCGGCGTGCCGGGCGTGCTGCTCTCGCCGCGCGACGTGTCCTTGGTGGCGGGGAGCCCGCGCGAGCGGCGGCGCTTCCTCGACATCGCGCTCGCGCTCTCGAGCCCCTCGTACCTGCACGCGCTGCAGGGGTACCGCGGCGCGCTGGCGCGCCGCAACGCGGCGCTTCGCTCCGGGGGACGGCGCGCCGGGGCCGAGGCCGCGGTGGCGGCGTGGGAGCCCTCGCTCGCCGCGCACGGCGCGGCGCTGTGGGCCGAGCGGCTGGCGTGGGTGGCCACGCACGCGGGGGAGTTCACCCGGCTCTGCGCGGCGATCGGCGAGCGGGGGAGCGCCGTGCTCGGCTACACCTCGCGCCACGCGGTGCGCGAGGGGGGAACGGCGGTGCTGGCGGCGGCGCTCGAGTCGCAGCGCTCGCACGACCTGCGCCGCGGGCTCACGCACGCCGGGCCCCATCGCGACGACCTGTCCCTCTCGCTCGACGGGCGCGAACTGCGGCTCTACGGCTCGGCGGGGCAGCAGCGCACGGCGTCGCTGGCGCTGCGGCTGCTGGAGTGGGCGACGCTGCGCGACGCGATCGGCCGGGTGCCGCTGCTGCTGCTCGACGACCCCTTTGCCGAGCTCGACGCCCGGCGCGCCGAGCGGGTGCTGGCGCTGCTGGGCGAGGGGGGGATCGGCCAGGCGGTGCTGGCGGTGCCGCGCGAGGGCGACATCCCGCCGGACTTCACGCGACTGGAGCGGTTCCGGGTGCGCGACGGAGCGATCGAGGGAGCCTCGTGAGGCGCCCCGGGGGAACGACGGGTGGTCGCACAGCGACCGCGCCGCCGGCGGCCGATCGCAAGCGGCCCGCGGGCCGGGCGCGATGAGCGGCGAGCGGAAGTCGCGCCCCGAAAAGCTCGGCGCGGCGCTGAGCGCGTTCCTGTCGCGGCGCGGGCTGGACGCCAGGCTCGAGCCGATGCGCGTGGTCGAGGAATGGCCGCGGGCGGTGGGCCCGCGGATCGCGGCGGTGACGCGCGCGGTGACGATCGACAAGGAGGGGACGCTGGTGGTGGAGGTGCGCACGCACGCCTGGATGCAGGAGCTGTCGCTGCTGGAGCCGGAGCTGCTGGTGGCGGTGCGCGCGGCCCCCGGCGGGGACCGCGTGTCGCGCCTCAAGTGGCGGTTCGGGCGGTAGGCGCCGGCGGGGCCGCACAAGCGGTTGGCGAGGCGCGGGTTAGGCGGCGCGAAACTCGTTGATTTACATAGGGAAAAGTGGTACCTTTTCGTGTTGGCGGAGGCGGCCGGCTTCGGCATTTCTTCGCCCCCGCGTGGACCCTCCCACCCCGCCGCATTCATGGCCAGCACCGCGCAGCCGAACCACGACACGTACGGCGCAGAGAACATCCAGGTCCTGAAGGGTCTCGAGGCGGTCCGCAAGCGGCCCGGCATGTACATCGGCTCGACGTCGGCGCGCGGACTGCACCACCTCGTCTACGAGGTCGTCGACAACTCGATCGACGAGGCGATGGCGGGGCACGCGACCCACGTCGACGTCACGATCCACGCCGACGACTCGATCACGGTGGTGGACGACGGGCGCGGGATCCCGGTGGACATCCACCCGGTGGAGAAGATCCCCGGCGTCGAGCTCGCGCTGACGGTGCTGCACGCCGGCGGCAAGTTCGACAAGGACAGCTACAAGGTGTCGGGTGGGCTGCACGGCGTGGGGGTGAGCGTGGTGAACGCGCTCTCCGAGCAGCTCAAGGTGTGGGTCAGGAAGGAGGGGAAGGAGCACTACATGTCGTTCGTGCGCGGCGCGACGACGCAGAAGCTGACGGTGCTCGGCACGGTGAAGGAGAAGGACACGGGGACCAAGGTCTGGTTCAAGCCCGACCCGCAGATCTTCACCGAGCTGCGCTACGACTGGGACACCCTCGAGCTCCGGCTGCGCGAGCTGTCGTTCCTCAACAAGGGCGTGACGATCACGCTCAAGGACGAGCGGGCGACGGAGGAGCGCGAGGCGACCTTCCGCGCCAAGGGCGGGCTCAAGGAGTTCGTGCAGTTCCTGAACACGGGCCGCAAGGCGGTGCACGACACCGTGGTGGCGATCGACACCGAGAAGGACGGGATCGGCATCGAGGTCGCGCTGCAGTACAACGACGGCTACAACGAGACGGTCTTCTCGTTCGTGAACAACATCAACACGCACGAGGGGGGCACCCACCTCACCGGCTTCAAGTCGGCGCTCACGAGCGTGATCAACAAGCACCTCGGCAAGTCGAGCTTTGCCGCCAAGGACAAGGAGACCAAGCTCTCCGGCGACGACGTGCGCGAGGGGCTGACGGCGGTGCTGTCGGTGAAGGTCATGGAGCCGCAGTTCGAGGGGCAGACGAAGACCAAGCTCGGCAACTCGGAGGTCGAGAGCGCGGTCAAGACGGTGGTGAACGAGCTGCTGGCGAGCTACCTCGAGGAGCACCCGCGGGTGGGGAACGCGATCCTCGACAAGGCGCTGTCGGCGGCGCGGGCGCGCGAGGCGGCGCGCAAGGCGCGCGACCTGATCCGCAAGAAGTCGGCGCTCGACATCGGCAACCTCCCCGGCAAGCTCGCCGACTGCTCGCTCTCCGACCCGGCGCTCTGCGAGATCTACCTCGTGGAGGGTGACTCGGCCGGCGGAAGTGCCAAGCAGGGGCGCAAGCGCGAGTTCCAGGCGATCCTGCCGCTGCGCGGCAAGATCCTCAACGTCGAGCGGGCGCGGGTGGACAAGATCCTCAGCAACGAGGAGATCCGCACGATCATCACCGCGATCGGGGCCGGCTACAAGGACGACTTCGAGCTCGACAAGGTGCGCTACCACAAGGTCGTGATCATGACCGACGCCGACGTGGACGGGGCGCACATCCGCACCCTGCTGCTGACCTTCTTCTACCGGCAGATGCACGAGCTGATCGAGGCCGGGTACGTGTACATCGCGCAGCCGCCCCTCTTCCGGGTGGCGAAGGGCAAGGACGAGGCGTACGCCTACGACCTCAAGGAGCGCGACCAGCTGATGGCGCGCATGGGCGCCGGCAAGGACGGGGGCGAGGCCAAGGGTGTGAGCGTGCAGCGCTACAAGGGCCTCGGCGAGATGAACCCCAGCCAGCTCTGGGAGACCACCATGGATCCCGACAAGCGGACGATGCTGCGGGTGACGATGGAGGACGCGGTGCTGGCGAACTCGATCTTCCAGACGCTGATGGGGGACGAGGTCGAGCCGCGGCGGGCGTTCATCGAGGCCAACGCGCGGTTCGCGAGCAACCTGGACATCTAGGGCACCGCACGGGCCGAACGCACGCGGGGCCGGCGATCGTCGCCGGCCCCGCCGTCGCTCCAGCCGTCCACGCCGACCTGGCCGCCCTCAGCCCGCCTTCCCGGCCCTCGCCGCCGCGAACAGGATGCGGGTCATCGCGAGGCTCGCCCACCCGATGAAGAAGAGCGGCACGAAGCTGCCGATCCAGGTCAGCTGCGCGTGCGTGCGGTCGATCCCGCCGGTGCTCGTGACGCGCCCGATGAACCACATCACGCCCATCAGTCCCACACAGGCCGCCACGGAGCCGGCGGCCATCATGGCGCGCACCTGGTAGCTGAGCTTGAGCATCGCGGTCCCCGCGTGAAGGTCGGCGAACGCGGAGAACCTACACTGCGGCCCGGTGAGCGCCAAGTTCCTCGACCCCGCTCGCGGTCACGCGGTGCGACACCAGCGGAAGGGGCGCCACCGCCGCATCGGCGATGGTGATCGCCTCGCGCAGCGCGGCCATCCCGGCGGCGATCCCCTCCGCGTCGCGGGCAAAGACCGTCGCCAGCGGCTCCCCGCTGCTCACCCGATCGCCCGGGCTGGCCGAAATCACGAAGCCCACCGTCGGGTCCACGGTGTCCTCGACGGTGGTGCGGCCGCCGCCAAGGGCGATGATCCCCCGCCCCACGGCCCGCGGCTCGACGCGGGCCACCACCCCTTCCCGCACCGCGGTGAAGATCTCGCAGGCCGCCGCCTGCGGCAGCACGGCGGGGTCCTCCACCACGCCCGGGTTCCCCCCCTGGGCCTCAATGATCTCGGCCAGCTTGCGGGCCGCCGCGCCGCCGCGGATGGCATCGGTCATGGCGAAGCGCGCGGCGTCGGCCGTCCGCGCCACGCCCGCGAGCAGGAGCATCTCGGTGCCGAGGGCGAAGGTGACCTCCATCAGGTCGGCGGGCCCCTCGCCGTGCAGGGCATGGATCGCCTCCTCGATCTCGAGCGCGTTGCCGCAGGCGCGGCCCAGCGGGCGGTCCATCGCGGTCAGCAGCGCCACGGTCGGCACGCCGTGCGTGGTGCCGAGCTCGACCATCGTGCGCGCGAGCTCGAGGCCGCGCGCGAGCTCGGGCATGAAGGCGCCGCTCCCGCGCTTCACGTCGAGCACGAGGCCGGTGAGTCCCTCGGCGAGCTTCTTGCTCACGATCGAGGCGGCGATGAGGGGGATCGACTCGACGGTGGCGGTCGCGTCGCGGAGGGCGTAGAGCTTGCGGTCGGCGGGGGCGATCTCGGCCGTCTGCCCGATCATCGCGCAGCCGAGCCGCTCGACCTGCGCCCGCGCCTCGGCGAGGGTGAGCCGGGTGCGGAAGCCGGGAATCGACTCGAGCTTGTCGAGGGTGCCGCCGGTGTGGCCGAGGCCGCGGCCGGAGACCATCGGCACGGCGACGCCGAGGGCGGCGATGAGGGGGGCGAGCACGAGCGACACCTTGTCGCCCACGCCGCCGGTGGAGTGCTTGTCGACCCGTGGCGCGGCGAGGTGGGTGAGGTCGATCGTCGCCCCGGAGGCGAGCATCGCCTCCATGAGCGCGGTCATCTCGCCGGTGTCGAGCCCGCGCAGGAAGCACGCCATCATCAGCGCCGACATCTGGTAGTCGGGGACGATGCCGTCGGCGTAGTCGCGGATCAGGGCGTGCCACTCGGCCGGGGCGATGCGGCCCCCCTCACGCTTGCGCTCGATGAAGGCGCGGGCATCGATGTGGGAACTGGAGAGCGAGTGTGGCAAGCGGCGAGCGGGCTGGGGTGCGGCGGTGGCGCGGTTGGGGGCGCGCCGTCGTGCCGCACGGCGGTGGCGGGCGGTGGTCGCGTGCGGCGCGTCACATCACAATCGACAACGGCGCGCGTGACAAGATGTATCGCGCATCGTTCGCGCGCGCAAACGGCACGCGGTAGATTTCGCGTCGCGGCCACGCCGCCCGCGTGCGCCCGCCACCCGGGCATGACCACGACCCCGAACACATGACTCCCTCGACGACACCGTCCGGCAGTGCGCGCCCCGCCGGCGGGGCATCCGGCGACGCCGCGGGCGAGATCCTCGCGCTGCGGGCACAGCTCGCCGAGCTGATGCGGGAGCGCGACAACCTCGTGGCCCTGGTCGACGTGCTGCAGGGGATCTCGGGGGCGACCCAGTACCCGGAGATCCTGCAGACGATCGCCGGCAAGGTCGGCGCCTCGTTCGACCTCGACCGGTGCTCGGTCTTCCTGTTCAGCGACGGCCCCGGGGCGCGCCTCGTCGCGAGCTACGAGGACCCCTCGATCCGCAACCTCGAGGTGGACCTCGCGCGCTACCCCGAGCTGCAGCGGGCCCTCGAGAGCGGCGAGACGGTCCTCATCGCCGACGTGGCCACGGAGCCGACGCTCCGCCTGGCCTGGCCGCAGCTCACGCTGCGGCAGGTGCGGTCGCTGCTGGTCGTGCCGATCAAGTGGCGATCGTCGGTGATCGGCGCGCTGTTCCTTCGCACGCGGCGCTCGCTCCCGTCGCTGCGTGACGACGACGTGCGGTTCGTGCAGACGATCGCGTCCGTGGCCGCCCGCGCCCTCAAGCTCGCCCACCGGTTCGAGGCGCTGCTGAAGGACGGCGACCTGCGCGACGAGGAGCGATCGAGCGAGCTGCGCCGGGTGGCGCTGCTGGCGTTCGTGCGGCGCCTGCTCGAGCGGGTGGACGATGCGCAGCCCCCCGGCGCCTCCGAGGCCGCCCTCGACCGCGCCACGACGGACGAACTCGACCGCCTCGCGTCGGTCGCCCTCACGGTGTTCGACGAGCAGGCCGGCGCGTAGCCGCAACTTTCCTCCACCCCTCCCATCTTCCGGACCCATGGCCATGCAGATCAGCACGAAGGTCGCCGCCCTGCTGAACGAGCAGGTGGGCAACGAGCTCGCGGCGAGCAACCAGTACCTCGCGATCGCCGCCCACTTCGACGGCGAGGGGCTCCCCGCGCTGGCAAAGCACTTCTTCCGGCAGAGCGCCGAGGAGCGGGCCCACGCGCTGCGCTTCGTGCGCTACATCCTCGACGCCGGCGCGCCGCTCCGCATCGCCGCGATCCCGGTGCCGGTGGCGACCTTCAGGGACACCGCCGCCGCGGTCAAGCTCGCCCTCGACTCGGAGATCCGCGTCACGAAGCAGATCAACCAGATCGTCGACGTCGCGGTGAAGGAGGGGGACCACCTCACCAAGAACGCGATGGAGTGGTTCGTGAACGAGCAGCGCGAGGAGGTGTCGAGCATGGACACGCTGCTGCGGATGGTGAAGCGGGCCGGCGAGCCGGGGATGTTCTTCGTCGAGAACTTCCTGCTGCAGGGCGGGCTCACCGCGGCCGAGGGCGAGGCGGGCGCCGAGGCGGACGCCTGAGCGGCACGCGGCGCACGTCGTGAGCGACGCCGGGGCCGCGCGCGCGGCGGAGCTGCGCGCGATCGTCACCCGGGCCGCGCACGACTACTACGTGCGCGACCGGCCGAGCCTGCCGGACGCCGAGTACGACCGGCTCTTCCGCGAACTGCAGGCGCTCGAGGCGGCCCGGCCCGAGCTGCGCACCGCCGATTCCCCCACGTTGCGGGTCGGTGCCGACGTGGCGGCGAGCCACCTCGCCAAGCACCGGCACCTCGCCCCGATGGCGTCGCTCGACAACGCGATGTCGGACGCGGAGCTCGAGGCCTGGGAGGAGAAGGCGGTGCGGCTCGTCGGCGACGCGGTGCGCGCGAGCGGCTACACCGTGGAGCTCAAGATCGACGGCGCGGCGGTGTCGCTCACCTACCGCGACGGCGTGCTCGTCACCGGGGCGACGCGCGGCAACGGCACGATCGGCGAGGACGTGACCGCCAACCTGCGCACGATCCACGAGATCCCGCTGCGGCTCGCGGGCACGGGTTGGCCGGGGCTGATCGAGATCCGCGGCGAGGTCTACATGACCTTCGACGGCTTCGAGCAAATGAACGCCGAGCGGGCGCGGGCCGGCGAGCCGGTGTTCGCCAACCCGCGCAACTCGGCCGCCGGCGCCCTCCGGCAGAAGGACCCCGCGCTGACCGCGCAGCGGCCGCTGCGGTTCTTCGGGTACACCTTCGCCCTCCCCGACAACGCCCCCCTCCCCTTCCGCACGCAGTGGGAACTGCTCGACACCCTCGAGCGCTGGGGCATCCCGGTGGCGCCGCACCGCCGGCGCTGCGCGACGATCGCCGCGGTGCACGCGTGGGCCCACGCCACCGAGCACGAGACGCGCGAGCAGCTCCCGTTCGACATCGACGGCGGCGTGGTGAAGGTCGACGCCCTGGCGCTGCACGCCGAGCTCGGCCTCGTGAACGAGCGGGTGCCGCGCTGGGCGATCGCCCGCAAGTTCACGGCGAGCATCGAGGAGACGCGCCTCGTGGCGATCCACGTGAACGTGGGCCGCACGGGCAAGCTCAATCCGTGGGCCGAGCTGGAGCCGGTGGAGATCGGCGGGGTGACGGTGCGCAACGCGACCCTGCACAACGCGCAGCTGGTGGCCCAGAAGGACCTGCGGGTGGGCGACACGGTGCAGGTGCGGCGCGCCGGCGACGTGATCCCGCAGGTGATCGGGCCGGTGCCGGAGAAGCGCTCGGGGCACGAGGTGCCGTGGCGGCCGCCGGCGCGCTGCCCGGTGTGCGACACGGCCGTGGCGCGGGAGGAGGGCGAGGTCGACGTGTACTGCCCCAACGTCGCCTGCCCGGGCCGGCGGCTCGAGGCGCTGGTGCACTTCGCGTCGCGCCCGGCGATGGACATCCGCGGCCTCTCCGACGCGCGGATCGCGCAGCTGGTCGAGGCGGGCCTCGTGAACGACGTCTCCGACCTCTACGACCTCGGCTCGGCCCGGCTCGCGCAGCTCGACGGGTTCGCCGAGCGCAGCGCGCAGCAGCTGGTGGACGCGATCGCGGGGTCGAAGGCCCAGCCCCTGTCGCGGCTCCTGTTCGGGCTCGGCATCCGGCACGTGGGGGAGGGGGCGGCCGAGCTGCTGGCGCGGCACTTTGGCGACCTCGACCGCCTCGCCGCGGCGGCCGGCGCCACGATCGAGGGGGTGCGCGGCGTGGGGCCCACCATCGCCGCCAGCGTGGCGGACTGGTTCGCCGACCCATGGGCGCGCCGGCTGGTGGAGAAACTGCGGCGGCGCGGCCTTACCTTTACCGAGCCGCAGGCGGCCGGGTCCGACGGTGCCCTGAAGGGGCTCACCATCGTCATCACCGGGACCCTGCCGACGCTGTCGCGGGCGCAGGCCACGCAGCTCGTCGAGCAGGCCGGGGGCCGGGTGACCGACAGCGTGTCGAAGAAGACCTCGCTGCTGGTCGCCGGTGCGGAGGCCGGGAGCAAGCTGGAGAAGGCGCGGGCGCTCGGTGTCGAGGTGATCGACGAAGCTTCACTCTTGCAGAGGCTGGGGCGGAGGCCCTAGATACGGTCATGGCCGGCGCGATGCAGCTCGACCAGCACGGGATGGTGGCGCTCAGCCGGGCGTCGCTCGGCGCGTTGCGCACGGCACTGCTGCGCGACGCCGGTCCCGGGGGCGTGGCGTACCTGCAGGAAGCGGGATTCGCCGGGGGCGAGGCGCTGATGGCGAGCTTCCGGCAGTGGCTCGGCGGCCGCGACGCCCGTCCCGTGGGGGGGCTCGACACCGAGAGCTTCCGGGCCCGCGCCGTGGAGTACTTCCACGAGACCGGCTGGGGCCACGTGTCGATCACGCCGCTGTCGGGCGCGCTGGTCGCGATCGACAGCGACGACTGGAGCGAGTCCGACCCCGCCGCGGCGCTTCCCCACCCGGGGTGCTACCTGACGTCGGGACTGCTGGCGGACTTCTTCAGCCGCGTGGCCGAGGCCCCGCTGACGGTGATGGAGGTCGAGTGCCGCTCGATGGGACACCCGCGCTGCCGCTGGCTGCTCGGCAATGGCGACGCGCTGCAGGCGGTGTACCAGGCGATGACGGAAGGGGTGCCGTACGCGGAGGCGGCGGCGAACCTGGGGTAGCCCCTTGTCATCCTGAGCGCAGCGAAGGATCTGCTTTTCAGGGTACAAGCCGGTCCCTCGCTTCGCCCGGGACGACTACGGTTCGAGCAGTCCCTGGTACAGCGGGTTGAGGACCAGCTCCCCGTCCACGAGGATTTCGCGGTCCCATGGCAGCACGATCGCGCTGTCGGTCGCCATGCCGAAGTACGTCGGCTGGTAGTTCCCCGTCCTGAAGCCGACCGCGGTGCGCACCTCGGCGGCGCCGCCGTTCACCATCGCCGACACGGCGAGCCGCATCGTGGCCCCTGAGTCGCAGGTCTCGTCCACGACGAGCACGCGCGAGTTGCGCACCGCGGCCGGCACCTGTCCGAAGACGGCCGGCGTGTCGCGCACGGTCTCGGCGTGGTAGCGGCGGCTGATCAGCATCGAGTGGAACTCGACGTCGAGGATCGCCGCCACGGTGGCGCCGGGAATCACCCCCGCCGTGGCGATGCCCACCACGAGGTCCGGATCCCAGTCGCGGGCGACCTTGAGGGCGAGGGCGCGCGACAACTCGCCGAAGAGCGCCCAGTCGACCTCGAGGACGCCCTTGGCACGGTCGACGGAACGCGAGCCGCGGGACATGCGCGAAAGCTGGCCGCCGGACACCGGCGACGCGAGTCCCGTGGTTGCTGCCCCCGAGCGGCACCCCTACTTTCCCCCGCATGTCCTGGTGGAGCCGCCTCATCGGCGGCGGGTCCGATCGTGATGTCCGCCCGCAGCGACTCGACTACCTGAGCGAAGCGCTGGCCTTGGAGCGGCAGGGTGACTACGACGCCGCCCTCACGTCGTACCGCCTCGCGCTGCGCGACAAGCCCGACGACGCCCGCGTGCTCCAGAACATGGCCATCGCCTATTCGCGCACCGGGCGCCAGGACGAGGCGATCCGCTCGTACCGGCGGGCCCTCGAGGTCGACCCCCAGCTCGCCGGCGCGCACTACGGCCTGGCCTTCCTGCTCCTCAAGCGGGGCGACGCCGACGGCGGCTCGCAGCACCTCGCGAAGTTCCTCGCCAACCCGCCGGCCGACGACGGCGCGGCGCAGTGGATCGCGCACGCCCGCCAGACGCTCGACCAGCTCGCGCACGGCGACGCCCCCGGGCGCGCCCCCGGAACCGCCCCTGACGCCGGCGCCAGCGCCGGGGAGACCGCCTGACGTGGGGAAAGTGCTCGCGATCGTGAGCCAGAAGGGCGGCGTCGGCAAGACGACGACGGCGGTGAACCTCGCCGCCGCGTTCGCGCGCCGGGGCCTCAAGACCCTGCTCGTGGACACCGACCCGCAAGGCTCGGTGCGCTACGGCGCCGGCCTCCGGAAGGGGCACGCCACGGCCGGCTTCTCCGACTACCTCGACGGCACGCGGCCGCTGCGCGACGTGATCCTGCCCACGGCGCTGCCCTGGCTGCGGGTGATCCTCGCCGGCTCGGTGAGCGACAGCGCGGACCACACGCTGTACCAGCGCCGCGTCGCCGACGGTACCCTCCTCCCCGAGCTCCTCGAGACGGCCAGGGCCCGCTGCCACGTGGTGATCGTCGACACGCCGCCGGGCCTCGGCCCGATCGTGCGCGGAGTGCTGGCGCTGTCGCAGCACGTGATCGTGCCGCTGCAGGCCGAGCCCCTGGCCCTCCAGACAACCCCGCAGATCCTGCGGGGTATCCAGGACCTGGTGTCCCGCAATCCCGAGCTCACCCTGGACGGCCTCCTGCTGACGATGGTCGACGCCCACAGCCCCTCGAGCATGCGCGTGGTCGAGTACGTGCGCGCGCACGTGCCCCGGCACCTCGTGCTCGACACGATGGTGCCGCGCTCGGAGGCGCCCTCCGAGGCGTTCGCGGCCGGCCAGCCGGTGGTGTTGCGCGATCCCGGCGACGCCGCGTCGCAGGCGTACGTGAACCTCGCCGCGCAGCTCGCCGACCGATTCCAGTGACCGTGCGCCGCCCCGCCCCGCCGCTCGCGCGCGGGGGGCTGCTCACCGGAGTGGTGGCGGGGCTCGTGGGCGGCGCGCTGGCCTGCGGCGACATCGCCGGCACGCCCGGCGGCGTGCTGTCGCTGCGATTCGACTCGCTGCCGGCGTCGGCGGTCGTGGTCGGCGACACGCTGCGCGACTCGCTGGGGGCGGTGGCGCCGCTCCGGGCCACGGCGTTCGACGGGGCGGGGCGCGTGGTGGCCGCGGCGGCGGTCCGGTTCGTGGCCCTCGACACCGGGATTGCCGTCGACTCGCTCACCGGCCAGGTGACGGCAAGCGTCCGGCGCGCGACGCCGGCCCGCGTCGTCGCCGGCGTGGGCTCGATCCAGACGAGCCCCAAGCTGCTCTCGGTCAGCAACCGCCCCGACACCCTCAGCAAGTCGGGGACGAACCCGACGATCACGTACGTCACGGTGCCGCGCACCGACCCCGCGAACTCGGTCTCGCTCGGCGTGCGCGTGGGGAGCCTGCCCGCCGTGGCGGGCACGTCGGCCGACTCGACCACGGAGAAGTGGGCGGTACGCTACGTGCTCGTGCGCGCGGCCACCGTGGCCGCCGACACCACGCGGCTCGAGGGGGGCATCGTGAACACGCCGTGGTCGGTGAGCGCCGCCGGCAGCGCGGCCAAGACGCTGCGGGTGGTTCCCAGGCTCGGCACCCGGCTCAAGGACACGGTGATCGTGGACGCGGTCGTGACGTGGAAGGGCGTCGCGGTGCGCGGCAGCCCGGTGCGGTTCATCGTGCCGCTGACGCCCCGGGACTCGCTGTAGGCCGTGCGCGGCGCACCCTGCCCGGCCTCCCCGCCGCCGCGTAGCTTGTCCCGGGAACGGCGCCGGCGCGACGGTCGCCGCGAGCCGTGACCGCCACCACGCCTCACCCCCATCCTCCCCACGTCCCGATGGCCACCATCGCGGGATCGAACCCCGGCGCCGCAGCCGCCACCACTCCGCTGATCTCCAGCGGCGGGCCACGCCCCACGCCGCCGGGGACGGTCAACCAGCTCTTCCTCGACGCCGTCAAGCGCTTCGACAAGCCCGACGCCCTGCTGCACAAGGTGAACGGCACCTGGGTCCCGATCTCGCACCGCACGATCGTGGAGCGGGTGCGGCGGGTGGCCCTCGGCCTCCGCAAGCTCGGCATCAACCCCGGCGACCGGGTCGCGATCCTCTCCGAGAACCGCCCCGAGTGGCTGATCGTGGACTACGGCTGCCTCGCGGCCGGCTTCACCGACGTGCCGGTGTACCCGACGCTTCCCGCCGAGCAGGTCCCCGACGTGGTGGGCGACAGCGGCGCGGTGGCGATCTTCGTGTCCACGGCGGCCCAGGCGGAGAAGATCCAGGCGCAGCGCGCGGCGATGCCCGCGCTCCGGCACGTGCTCACGTTCGAGGCCAGGGCCACGCACGGCGCCACGCTCACCCTGGCCGAGCTGGAGGCGATGGGGCAGGCGGCGGAGACGCCGGAGTCGATCGCCGCCCATGACGCGGCGGCACGCGCCGTGAAGCCCGGCGACGTCGCGACCCTGATCTACACCTCGGGCACGACGGGGAAGCCCAAGGGGGCGATGCTCACCCACGACAACTTCTACTCCAACTCCACCGCCTGCCTCGGCGCGGTCGAGGTGGGGCCCCAGGACGTGGCACTCTCGTTCCTGCCGCTGTCGCACGTGTTCGAGCGGCAGGGGGACTACCTGCTCTTCCTGCAGGGGTGCACGATCGCCTATGCCGAGAGCGTGGACGCGGTGCCGCTCAACATGAGCGAGGTGCGCCCGTCGATGATGATGTCGGTGCCGCGCCTGTACGAGAAGCTGTTTGCGCGCATCCTCGACAGCGCGATCTCCGCCGGCGGCCTCAAGGCCAGGATCTTCTTCTGGGCCCGCGGCGTGGCGGAGGCGTGGGCCGACGAGAAGCTGGCGGGGCTCGCGCCGGGCGGCTTCCTCGCGATGCAGTACGCGCTGGCGCAGAAGCTCGTGTTCGGCAAGCTCAAGGCGCGGGTGGGGGGCCGGCTGCGGTTCTTCGTGAGCGGCGGCGCGCCGCTGGCGGCGGAGATCAACAAGTTCTTCTACGCCGCGGGGCTGACGATCCTCGAGGGCTACGGCCTCACCGAGACGGCCCCGGTGATCGCGGTCAACACGCCCACGGCCTTCCGCATCGGGACCGTGGGCAAGGTGATTCGCGGCGTGGAGGTCCGGATCGCCGCCGACGGCGAGATCCTCTGCCGGGGCCCGAACGTGATGAAGGGGTACTACAACCGCCCCGAGGCCACCGCCGACGCGATCGACGCCGAGGGGTGGTTCCACACGGGCGACATCGGCACCCTCGAGGATGGCTTCCTGCGGATCACCGACCGCAAGAAGGACATCATCGTCACCGCCGGCGGGAAGAACATCGCCCCGCAGCCGATCGAGAACCTCGTCAAGACCAACAAGTACGTGAGCCAGGCGGTGATGATCGGGGACAAGCGCAAGTACCCGATCATCCTCGTCGTGCCGCACTGGGAACAGCTGGAGAAGTGGGCGCGGATCCACGACATCCTCTGGACCGACCGCACGCAGCTGATGGCGATGCCGACGATCCAGAGGAAGATGGAGAAGGAGGTGCGCGAGCACCTCACCGGGCTGGCGCACTTCGAGACCCCGCAGAAGGTGGTGCTCCTCGAGCACGACTTCTCGATCGAGAGCGGCGAGCTCACCCCCACGCTCAAGGTCAAGCGCCGGGTGGTGGACAGGAACTACAGGGCGCTCATCGACCAGGTGTACGCGGAGGGGCACGCCGCAGGCTGACCGCCCGCGGCGGCTCCCGCCGCGCGGCAACCCACCAGCGGGCGTCGCGCGCCAGCTCCTCGCTCCCGGGCGGCAGGTCGCACGCGACCGGCGCCACGAGCCGCCCGTTCGCCACAAGGGCCGCGCCGGCCGCGGCGAGTCGCGCGTCGAGGACGCCCGCCGGCTCGGCACCGAGCGCGATCCCGCGCAGCGAGGCCCGCGCGAGGGGGACGCCGTGCGTCCCCGCGAGGACCGACACGGGGCCCGCCGCCGCCGCCGGGGCGGCGCCGGCCAGGACCACGACGCCCACACTGGTGAGCGCGGCGAGGTCGCCTGCCGCCGCCGCCCACTCGCCGGCGAGGACCACCGTGCCGCCCGGGCTCGTGAGGTCCAGCATCGCGGCGAGCCGGAACGGGTCGCCGGGGGTGCCGGGCGACGGCGTGGTCGCGACGGCCGACGAGCCCGTCACGAGCGACGGCTCTCCCCCGGCCGCCGGCGGCTCGCCCTCCCCGAGCCAGGCCACGCCGTCGCGCACCGTGAACTCGGCGTGGCACACCGGGCAGCCGAGGATCGCCGATCGCAGCTCGCGGTCGCGCGCATCGCCGGCGACGCACACGAGCGGCGTCTCGTCGTGCCCGTTCGGGCAGCGCAGCAGGTCCACGAGGTCGAGCCGCATGGCCTGCAATATCCGCGGGTGGGCTAGCTCCGCGACAGCCGGAGTTCGTCGATGTTCACCGTGGCGGGCCGCGTGGCCACCCAGAGCACGGCGTCGGCCACGGCGCCGGCGTCGAGCATCGCGTCGCGCGCCGGGTAGCCGGCCCGCGACTCCGCCAGGACGGGGTCCCAGATCGTCGTGTCCACCGGCCCCGGGGAGACGAGGCTGGCGCGCACGCCGCTCCCGCGGAGCTCGCCGCGCACCACCTCGTGCAGGGCGCGGGCCGCGTACTTGGTTGCCGCGTACGCGGCGTTCCCTGGGAAGGCCGCGCGGTCGGCCACCGACCCGATCGTGATCACGTGGCCGGAGCCGCGCGCTCGCATCCCCGCGAGCACGCCACGCAGCAGCGCGAACGGGCCGACGAGGTTGGCCTGCACCGACTCGGCGAAGTCGCGCAGTCCGAGTTCGTGCGCGGGGGCGACGCGAAAGATCCCGGCGTTGCTGACCAGCAGGTCCGGGGTGCCTGCCATGCGCTCGTGCACGGCGGCCACCAGCCGCTCGGCCTGCGCGGCGTCGGCCAGGTCGCACGGCAGCGGGTGGGCGCGCGCGCCGATCGACGTCGCCACCCGCCGCAGGGCGTCCGCCCCGCGGGCCACGAGGATCACCTCGGCCCCCGCGCCGGCGAGGGCCCTTGCGATCGCCTCCCCAATCCCCCGCGAGGCGCCGGTGACGACCGCCGATCGCCCGGCGAGGGTCGTGTCCGTCCCGGGCACGACCGGCGCCGCGCCGCTCACCGCCCCTGGGGCGAGGGCGACCAGGCGAGCCGCAGGAACTCGTCGCGGGTCTTGGCGTCGTCGCGAAACGAGCCGCGCAGCGCCGAGGTGATCGTGCGCGAGTTCTGCTTCTCGACGCCGCGCATCATCATGCACAGGTGCACCGCCTCGATCACCACCCCCACGCCGCGCGGCTTGAGCACGTCGTCGATCGCCTCGCACACCTGCTCGGTGAGCCGCTCCTGCACCTGCAGCCGGCGCGCGAAGACCTCGACCACGCGCGGGAGCTTGGAGAGCCCCACGATCCGGCCGTCGGGGATGTAGGCGATGTGGGCCTTGCCGAAGAACGGGAGCAGGTGATGCTCGCACATCGAGTAGAGCTCGATGTCGCGCACCATCACCATGCTGTTGTGGTCCTCGTCGAACAGCGCGTCGCCGATCACGTCGATCGGCGACTCGGCGTAGCCGCGCGTGAGCCACGACATGGCCGCGGCCACCCGCTCCGGCGTCCTGAGCAGCCCGGCGCGATCCGGGTCCTCGCCCAGCATCCGGAGCTGCTGGCGGACGAGGGCGCAGTACTTCTCGTCGAGCACCGGGGGCTCGGCGAGGGGCGCGGTGAACGTGTCCTCGTGCAGGGAGTGCACGACGGCGCCGCCGGAGACGACCTTAGCGGCCTTCATATTCGACATAGTTGTTCTCCGTTTCCCAGAGCCGAAGCCTGGCCAGGCGCCCGGGGGCGATGCGAGGGGCCAGCAGGTTCCAGATCGCGACGACGATGTTCTCGGTGGTCGGGTTGACGCCCCGCAGGAAGGGGACGTCGTGGTTGAGGTGCTTGTGGTCCATCGCGTCCACCACCAGCCGCCCCGCCACGTCGCGCACGATGCCGAGGTCGATCACGTAGCCGGTGCGCGGGTCGACGGGCCCGGTCACGCACACCTCGAGCTCGTAGTTGTGGCCGTGGCCGTGCGGGTTGTTGCACTTGCCGAAGAGCTCGCGATTCTCCTCGTCGGAGAGCGCGGGGTTGTGCACGCGGTGCGCCGCGTTGAAGCGCAGGCGCCGGACCACGGTGACATCGGGCATCGGGAGGGCTCCAGCCGGGCCGCCGGCCGCGCGCGGGGCGGGGACGAAAAGAGCGGCCGGGCGCCGCTCGTCCTGACATGAATCACCCCACGCCGGGGGTGGTTCCCTTGAACCAAGCGGGGGCGGCGCGGGGCCGCA
>JACPPC010000020.1 GCA_016191225.1 Gemmatimonadota bacterium
TCTCTCGGGCTACAGCCAAGCCTATCTCGATCGCATCGCCAACCGGCTCAATACCCGGCCCCGCAAGACCCTCGGCTTCCGCACCCCCGCGGAGGTCTTGGCTCAACGTGTTGCACCGATCGGTTGAACCCACCTCTGCTTTTCGCCCTCATCGCGAGCGGACGGCCGCTCACGCGGCCCGCAGTCGTGAGATCTCATGCGCGCCGACCCCCGCCCCTCCTCGCCCCTACCGCCTGAGCCTGGTCACGTACTCCTTCGCCTCCGCGAGCCCCATCCCCGTCGCCTGCCGCACGAACGCGATCGCCGCCATCACGTCCCCGCGCGCCAGCAGCCGCTTCGCTTCGGCATCCACGAAGCCCCCCGGCGCCCCCTTCGCCCCGGCGCTCGCCTGCCCGGTCACCGTGTTCACCGCCCCCATCAGCCGGGCGAGCTCGGCCTGGGCATCGCGCGCCCGTCCACTGCCGACGCCGCGCCGCTCCATCGACCGGCGATTCGCCTCCACCACCGCGGCCAGCAGCCCCTTGCCCACGGCGCCGAGAAGTTGCCCCGCCCCGCCGCTCGTCGCGCGCGTCCGGGTCGGCGGTTCGCGCCGCGGCGCGCCGCGCAGCCGCCGCCCTTCCGACGGCGAGAACGCCCGCAGCAGCAGCCGCATCCCCACGCCACCGACCATCAGCCCGGCCACGAACTCGAAGATCGAGCTTGCCCGCAGCAGGGTCTCGACCTCGGCTTGCATCATCACGTCTCGCGCCCCCCGCTAACGGGAGATGCCCGGGAACGCCGCGCTCGGCTGGGCGAGCCGCCCCCCGTACTCGGTGCGCGCCAGCTGCGTCACGCCACTGGCCGGCACCTGCACCACGAACAGGCTCGCGCAGGCGTCTTCGCGCACGTCCGGCAGCCTCGGACCATCCAGCTGCCCGGAGATCAGGTTCACCGTGTTGCGGTGCCCGGCCACCAGCACCACCTGGCCGGCGTGCGCGCGCACCGCCGTCGCCACCGCCTCGGCGTGCTCACGCGCCGCGCCCCCCACCGCCACCGCCTCGGGGGCCTGCCGCAGCAGCTCCGCCAGCGGACGAGCCGTCTCGCGCGCGCGCAGCCGTTGCGTGGTGTTCTTCGCCCGCACCCGCGCATCGCGCAGCGCGGCGGCGAGTGCCCTCGCGGCGCGGCTCAACCGGCCTTCCACGCCGGCACCAGCGTGCCGTCGGGGGACTTCCAGTGCGGCGCCCACGCCAGCGCCACGTAGTGCACCGTGATGTCGCCCGGCTTGGGCTTCACCGGGATCTCCACCAGCGCGACCGTCGCCGCGTCGAAGTCGGCGCCGAGTCCCTGCGCCTTTTCCGTCACCTCGGCCTCGATCGCCGCCAGCTGCTGCCGAATCGCCTCCGCGCTCTCGCCGGCACGCGCCACGTCCCCCGACTCCTTGCCGGCCCGCGCCACCCCGCGCGCCGCCGTGCCCACGCGGTTGAGCGTGGCGGCGCTGATCGCCTTGCGGCCGAGCACCGCGCCGAGGATCGCGCTGCCGATTCCCACCGCCGCCTGCAGCTTGCTCGCCGCCGCGTCCGACCGCTCCTTGGCCACGCGCGCCTCGGCCACGCGCAGCCGCTCGGTGAGCGACGCCACCCTGGCCGCGTACTTCTCGCGCAGCTTCGCCACGCCGCCGTCGCGCGACTCGCGCGCGAGCACCTGCAGCCGCGCGCGGAACTCCCCCTCGCCCTCGCCGGGGTTCGACACGACCTTCGGCGCCGAGCACGAATAGAGCGTCATCGCCTGGCTCTCCTTGGCCCACGCCGAGAAGAGCTTCGACCACCTGGAGTACTGCTTCGGGTCCGCCGCCGGCTTCGGCACGTCGGCGAAGGCGGCCCCCTCGGCGGGGGCCTGCTCGAGCTGCGACGCGTCAAACGGCGCGTCCTCCCCCTGCCCCCAATCCACCGGCACCGGGCCGCTCTCGATCGCCGCCAGTCGCACCAGGTGCGTCGTCTCGTTGACGTTGTACCTGGTGCTCGACACCACGATGTCGGCGGCGCCGGCCGCCATGGGCGTGTACACCAGCTGCGCCCCCGCCGCGCCCCGCGACGCCAGCGGGAGGAAGTACTGCGTGATCGCCGGCGCAAGCACCGGGCGGGCCCCTCCGCTCGGCGTCGCCGAAGCGGGCGCGACGGCACCACTCCCGCCGACCGTCGCCGCCGCCGGCGCGCCGGCCGCACCACTCGCCCTCACCCTCGCCGCCGGTGCGGCGCCCGCGGCCGGCTTCTGCCCGCTCATCAGGGACTTGACCTGGTCGCGTGTCAGGGGTCCGGCGAGGTAGCTCAAGGTCCACCGCGTGCTGAACAGCACCGGCTCGGGCTCCTTCACGCTGTGCATCAGGAACACGCGCTTGCCAAGACCGGCAATCGTCCCCTCCATCGTGCCGCGATCGAAGCTCCCGCCGCTCGCCGCCCCCTCGAGGCCGTCCATCAGCCGCTTCTTGTCGCGCTCCGTCTGCAGCCGCCCCACGAACCACAGCCCCGCGTTCGACAATCCCTTGTAGTCGAGGTCCACCGGGTTCTGCGTGCTGAGCACCACCCCCAGGCCGAACGCCCGCGCCTGCTTGAGCAGCGTCAGCAGGAGCATCTTGGTGGGCGGATTCGCCGTTGGCGGCATGTAGCCGAACAACTCGTCGATGTAGAGCAGCGCCCGCAGCGTCCCCGTTCCCGGCTGGCTGCGCATCCAGCTGATCAGCTCCGCCAGCAACAGCGACATGAAGAACATCCGCTCGCTGTCCGACAGGTGCGCGATCGACATCACCGACACCCGCGGCCTGCCGCCCGCCGTGTGCAGCAGCGCCGCCGCGCTCAGCGGCTCCCCCTGCGTCCAGGCCGCGAACCCGCTCGACGCCAGCAGCCCGTTGAGCTTCATCGCCAGCGCGAACCGCTCCTTGCCGGGGTAGAAGCTCTCCACGTCCATCACCCCGACCCTTGCCATCGGCGGCTGCTGGATCGCCGCCACGAGGCCGGCGAGGTCGAGGTCCCTTCCCGCCCCCCACGCCTGCTCGAGGATCGCCCCCAGCAGGATGTGCTCGCGGCTCTGCACCGGGTCGCCGTCCACGCCCACCAGCGTCAGCACGCCGGTCGCCGTCGCCGTCACGCGCTCGCGCCAGGCGTCGGGGTCGTCCTTGAGCGCCGCCGGCGGAGCGCTGAACGAGCCCAGAACGCTCAACGGCAGTCCCGCCACGCTCCCCGGCGTGTAGATCGCGAAGTCGGCCGCGTCGCGCAGGCGCTGGATCCGCGCCCCGTCCTGCCCGCTCGCCTCGAGCCCCCCCTTCCACGCCGCGGCCTGCTTCGTGGCGAAGGCGTCGGCGTCGAGCCCCTGCTCCTGCGCCGACCGTTCGTCCACCCACGGGCGAAAGTCGGCCGGCGCCAGCAAGGGAAAGGTCAGCAGCACGTTGCCGAGGTCCCCCTTGGGATCCACCGCGATGACGGGGATCTTGTCGATCGCTGCCTCCTCGATCAGGCCGATCCCGAGGCCGGTCTTGCCGCTCCCCGTCATGCCGACGATCACCGCGTGCGTGGTGAAGTCCCTGGCGTCGGCCAGCAGCACGGTGCCGGAGGCCTTCTGCGTCTTCCCGTCCACCTGCTGGCCGAGGTAGAAGGCGCCGAGCTTCTCGAAGTCTTGCATGGGCGTGCCGGTGGTGAAGGGGGTCGCCTCAGCGGCGCGACGCAGTCCCCGCCGCCCGGGCCTTGCGGAGCAGCGCGATCTGTCCGCCGTGGTAAGCATGATGCTGCGCCAGCCCATGCACCAGCACGCGGTGCTTCACGCCGATCCCGTGCGCGGGGTCCCGGGTCGGGATCGGCGTCGCCTCGAGGGCGGCCGGGTCGAGGGCGTCGAGGGCCGCCAAGAAGTCCTCGTGGCTCGCCGTCAGCTCGTCGAGCGCGGCCGCCCACCCTGCCGCGTCGGGGGTGGCCGGCGCCGGCGGGAAGTTGCCGATCGCGGGGAGCGCCGGCACCCCGCCGCGCAGCCGCTGTGAGGCCTCCTGTGTCCATGCGCTCACGTGCCGCACGAGTTCCCAGATCGAGTGCGCGCCGGCCACGGGATGGGCATGCGCCTCGGCCGGCGTCACGCCCTCCAGCAGCTTGGCCAGCGGCGAGCCGTGCCACGGGTTCCCGCGCACCGCATGGTCGAGCTCGGCCCGCATTCGCGTGATTTCGCGCGAGCCGCTCATGGGAACGCTACTTCTTGACGTCGAACGCCCTGGTCCCCGCGGCCGAGCCGTTCGCGGTCACGATCACGCTGTACTTCCCGACTGGCCAGCCCCTGGTGTGCGACACGTGGAACTCGGTGGCCGCGGCGCCGTTCGGCGCCACCGTCTGGGAGTAGTCGGAGATCGTGGTTCCCTTGGCGTCCTTCCACGTCGCCTGCATGGTCACGCTGCTCGAGACGCCGACCGAGTTGACGACGACGTAGATCGTGTCGCGGGGGCCGAAGGTCGTGGCCGGCTTCATGATCCGCTTGTTCGCGCCAATGCTCTTGCCGAGGTCCACCGACTGCACCTTGAAGGCGAGCGCCGGCTTGGGGGGCTCCTCCTTCTTGCCGCAGGCGGCCGATGCGATGAGGGCGGCGAGGACGATCGAGGCACGGCGCATGCGGAGTGCTCCTGGCGGTGTCGCGGGCAGCGGGCGCCCCGGCGGGACGCGACCGCGGGCGCCCGAAACATGGGCACCCGACCCCGGGACGTCCACGCCCGCCGGAAGGTCACGCCGCCGGGCAGCGTCGGCGGGGCCGGCGCGGCGCCGCCCGGCTGGTGACCGGCCGCACCGGCCAGGTCGGTCAGGCGGTGGGGGGCTTCTCCTGCATCAGCGCCAGCGGGTTGCCGTCGGGGTCGTGCAGGAAGGCCATCCACAGGTGATAGGACTCGGCCCGGTGCACCACGTGCGGCTCGCCGTCGAAGGCGGCGCCGGCGCCCCGCATTCGCGCGAAGGCCCCGTCGATGTCGTCCACCTGCAGGTACAGCACCGATCCCGGGTGGTCGTAGTCCGGCGACTCCGGCGGGGAGAGCATCAGCCGCACGGTGCCGCACATGAAGAAGGCCAGCCCCGGGAACTCGAACAGGAACGGGAGGCCGAGCACGTCGCGGTAGAAGGCGACGGCGCGCGGGAGGTCGTGCGTGTTGACCGCGACCTGGCCGATGGCGCGGGGGATGGTGGCGGGGGTGGGGCTGGGGGTGGGCATCGGCGCTCCCGGTTGCGCGGCGCAGGATAATTGTTAGCTTAGCTAACAAAACAAGTACCGCCATGCCGACCCGCCGTCAACCCCCCGCCCGCGGCGCCCCCCAGCGCACCGCCGACCAGCTCCACTCGGCCGCCATTCACCTCCTCCGCCGCCTCCGCGGCGAAGACGCCGCCGCCGGCCCCTCCCCCCCGAAGCTCTCCGCCCTCTCCGTCGTCGTCTTCGCCGGCCCCGTCACCCTCGGCGACCTCGCCGCCGCCGAGCAGGTCCGCCCCCCCACCATCACCCGCCTCGTGCGCGAACTCGCGCGCGACGGCCTCCTGCGGCTCGTCCCCGATCCCGACGACCGGCGCATTCGGCGCGTCGTCGCCACCGCGCGCGGCCGCCGCCGCCTCCTCGACGGGCGCCGCCGCCGCGTCGCCGTCCTCGCCGCCAGCGTGGCCGCCCTCTCCCCCGCCGAACAGCGCCTGCTGTCGCGAGCCGCGCCGCTGATCGAGGCGCTGTCGCGGCCGCCGCTATCCGGGGCGCCACGGCCGTCCTGAGCGAGGCGAAGGACCTGCCTGGCGGGGCATCGCCGGCACTGCGCTTCGCCCGTGACGTCAACCTGCTCCGCCCCGATGTCGTGGTCTCAGCCTGTCGGCTCCCGCCCCGGCGTGCGCGCGTCGTAGTACGACACCACGTTGTCGCGGCGGTACAGGTACACCGCCGCCAGCGGCATCGCCGCCAGCGAGACGATGAACGCGGCAATGTTCCATGGGTGCTCGAGCGTCCCCGTCGCCAGTCGCGTCGCTCCTTCCACGATCGGCAGCGACCACATGACCAGCATCAGCGGCCGCGTCCATCGCGCGTCGCGCGACAGGCCGTAGGCGATCGCCCCCAGCACCAGCCCCACGCCTCCCAGCAGGGGGCCGGCCCGCACCAGGAACTCCCGCCCCGTCACCTGCTCGCCGAACAGCGTCAGGTCGCCCGTGCCCGCCGCCGCGAGCGCCACCAGCCCGAGCAGGATCCCCCCGAACATCGCCGACAGCATCTGCCCCAGCACGATCAGCCCGGGCTTCGCCGCCAGGCGCAGCTTGAGCGCCGACTCGGCGGCGAGGCGCGCCTGCGTCGGATACGGCGTCCCGCAGCGCGGGCACGCCTCCACCGGCAGTCGCTCCACGGTGGCAGTGTCGCCGCACTTGGGACAGACGAGGACGACGGACATGGCCCGGCAAAGATACCGCGCGCCGTGGCCGGCGGCGAACCCGCGGTTAGTTTCCTTCGATGCCCGGCTCACCCCTCACGCGCGCGCTGATCGTCCTCGCCGCGCTCGCCATCGGCGCCTCCGTCGCCGACGTGCCGCTGGTGCACTACGTGGCCAAGCCGCTCGCCACCGTGTGCTGCATCGCGATCGCGCTCTCGGCGACACCCCCCGTGAGCCAGCGGTATCGCGCCGGCATCGCCACCGGCCTCGTGCTCGGCCTCGCCGGCGACATCCTGCTCATGCTCCCCGGACCCGGCCACTTCGCCATGGGGCTGGGTGCATTCCTCGCGGGACATCTCGCGTACCTCGTGGCCCTCACCGACGGCGCGCGCCTCTTTGCGCGCCTCCGCCCCGTGATCGGGTTCGCCATCGCCGGTGGCGCGCTGTGCGTCGTGCTCCTGCCCAGGGTCGGGCCGTCGCTGCGCCTGGCCGTCGCCGTGTACGCCGTCGTGCTTTGCTCGATGGCCGCGCAGGCGCGGGTGCGCGCCCTCGTGGTCCGCGCGCCCGGAGCCCGCCTCGCCGCCGCCGGAGCCACCCTCTTCGTCGTCTCCGACGCGGCCCTGTCGATCAACCGGTTCGTCGCCCCGATTCCGTGGTCCGCCGTGGCGATCCTTTCCACGTACTGGATGGCGCAGTGGGCCCTCGCCACATCGGTGCGGGCGAGCGCGGCGGCCGAAGTCGCCTGACCGCGGGTGGGGAGCCGGTGCGGCGCATCACGCGCCGGCCCCCCGCTCCGTCATGCCTTGGCCAGGTTCCCGATGAACTTCTTGCGGAACTTCGCCACCTTGGGAGCGACCACCGCCGCGCAGTACGGATTCCAGGGGTTCCGCGCGAAGTAGTCGTCGTGCTCGAGCTCGGCCTTCCAGAACCTCTCGAACGGCGCCACCTCGGTCACGATCGGCGCCGGGAAGACCCCCTCGGCGGTGAACTCGGCGATCACCTGCCGCGCCGCCTGCTCCTGCGCCGGCGAGTGCACGAAGATCGCGCTCCGGTACTGCGGCCCCACGTCGTTCCCCTGGCGGTCCATCGTCGTCGGGTCGTGGATCGTGAAGAAGACCTGCAGCAGCTCGCGATAGGTGACCGCCGCCGGGTCGAATGTCACCTGCACGACCTCGGCGTGCCCCGTCTTCTTGCCGCACACCTGCGCGTACGTCGGGTTCGCCACGTGGCCGCCGCTGTACCCGCTCACGACCTTCGACACGCCGCGGCACTCCTTGAACACCGCCTCGAGGCACCAGAAGCACCCGCCGGCAAGGGTCGCGACTTCCGCGCTCACTTCCCCTCCCGGACGAACAGCGCGGCATACTCCGGGTAGCCCTCGGCCTCGAGCCGCGCCACCGGAATGAACCGCATCGACGCCGAGTTCATGCAATAGCGCAGCCCGCCCCCCGCCCGCGGCCCGTCGGGAAAGACGTGGCCCAGGTGCGAGTCGGCGTGCCTGCTGCGCACCTCGGTGCGGACCGGGAAGCGCGAGCGGTCCTCCTGCTCCACGAGGTTCCCTGCGACGAGGGGCCGGGTGAAGCTCGGCCACCCCGTGCCCGAGTCGTACTTGTCGAGCGACGAGAAGAGCGGCTCGCCGCTCACGATGTCGACGTAGATCCCCGGCTCGTGGTTCGCCCAGTAGGCGTTGTTGAACGGGGGCTCGGTGCCGCAGGCCTGCGTGACCTCGAACTGCTCCGGCGTGAGCGCGGCCCTGATCTCGGCCTCGGCCGGCCTCGTGTACTCCCTGGTGGTCATCTCTCCCTCTGCAAGGGGCCCATGGATGATACGCAGAACGGGTCGAATCGGTTCACTCCCGTCATCCCGGGCGAAGCGAAGGACCTGCTCCCGCCTTGCCCCAGGCAGGACGCTCGCGTCCCGCCCCCGACGATCGCCTACGATGACCCGCGCGCCAGCAGCCGCTCCGTCTCCTCCCACAGCCCCTCGCCCCCCCGGTCCTCGCGCGCGGCGCGCGACAACCGTCCCGGGCGACGCTCATGGAAGTAGCCGCCGCTCCGCTCGCCGGCTCCCGGGGCGGTGGCGAGCCACACGAGCGTGTCGGCCCCCTGCTCCTCCGTGCGCGCGAACCACTTGCCGACTCCGATCGCCGCCTTGAACAGCAGCCGGTTCGCGTCGCCGAACCGCGAGGCGACGAACCCGGGGTGAAAGGCCGCCGCGCTCACGTGCGCCGTCGCCGGATCGGCCGTGAGCCGGCGCGCCAGCGCCCGCGTGAAGAGGATGTTCATCAGCTTCGAGTTGCCGTACGCCCTCCAGCCGCGGTAGTGGCGCCCCGACTGCAGGTCGTCCAGGTCGAGGCGGGCCCGGCGGTGGGCGGCGCTCGCCGTGTTCACGATCCGCCCGTCGGGACTCGACGCGACCCGGTCGAGCAGGAGCTGCGTGAGGAGCACGTACGCGAGGTGGTTGAGCGCGAGGGTGCGCTCGAATCCCTCGGCGGTGAGCTGCCGCGTGTCGAAGATCGCCCCGGCGTTGTTGGCGAGCACGTCGAGCCGGGGCGCCGCGGCGCGGACCTGCGCCGCGAGGGCGCGCACCCCCGACATCAGCATCAGGTCGGCGGCGAAGGTGACGACCCCGCCGGCGCCGCGGCTGCGCAACTCGCGGGCGAGCCCCTCCAGGAGCACCGGGTTGCGTCCCGCCACCAGCAACCGGTGCGCCGGCACCGCGAGGGCGAGGGCCGCCGCGCGCCCGATCCCGCTCGTGCCGCCGGTGATGAGGATCGTGCGGTCGGCCATCGGGGCAAGGTGGCGGCCTGGCTTGGCGCGGCACAAGCCGCCCCGTCGCCGGGAGCGCGGCGAGGGGCCCTCGCTTCAGCATCCGATCCTTCGCTCCGCCCGGGATGACGGGCGAGTGGCTACGCCGCCGCGGCGTCCTCGTGGATCGCCTGCGCCAGCGCCCGCGCCAGGCTCTCCGGCGTGAACGGCTTGATCAGCAGCCCCCGCAACCCGCGCTGCCGCGCCGTCTCGGGCGTGAGCATGCCACTGTACCCGGTGGCGAGGATCACCGGCAGGTCCGGGCGGATGCGCAGCGCCTCGGCGGCGAGCTGCAGCCCCGACATCTCGGGCATCGTCAGGTCGGTCACCAGCACGTCGAACTGCCGCGCATCGCCGCGGAGCGCGAGCAGCGCCTCCCCGGCGCGCGTCACGACCGTGGCCCGGTAGCCGAAGCGCTGCAGCGTGCGCTCGGCGAGCCGCGCCAGCACCGGCTCGTCGTCCACGAACAGCACGTGCGCGCCGTTCCCCGGCGGCACCTCGTTGCCGGCCGGCTGCACGACCAGCGGCGACTCCGCGGACACCGGCAGGTGCACCACGAACCGCGTCCCGCGGCCGAGCTCGCTCGTGACGGTGATCGCGCCGTCGTGGCTGCGCACGATGCCATGCACCACGGCCAGGCCGAGCCCCGTCCCCTCCCCCGCCACCTTGGTGGTGAAGAAGGGCTCGAACACCCGGTCGAGGGTCTCGTGCGACATCCCGTGCCCGGTGTCCGTCACCGTGAGACGCACGTACGGCCCCACGTGCAGCTCGGGGACGCGGCGGCCGAGGTCCTCGTCCACCCACACCGACTCGAGGGCGACCGACATCGTTCCCCCCTGCTCGCGCATCGCGTGCACGGCGTTGGTGGCGAGGTTCATGATCACCTGGTGCAGCTGCGTCGCGTCGGCGATCACGAACGGCAGGTCGGGGCTGATCCGCTCCTCGATGGTGACCGACGCCGGCACCACGGCGCGCAGCAGCGCCGTCGCCTCGCGCAGCACGGGGGCCACCGCCATCGTGCGCCGCTCCTGCTCCTGCCGGCGGCTGAAGGTCAGGATCTGCCGCACCAGTTCGGCGGCGCGCCGGCTGGCGCGCTCCACCTCGCCGAGGAACTCCTGGGCGCGGTGCTGCTCGTCGAGCTCCTGGCGCGCGAGCTCGAGGTTGCCCACCAGCGCGGCGAGGATGTTGTTGAAGTCGTGCGCCACGCCGCCGGCCAGGGTGCCGAGGGCCTCCAGCTTCTGCACCTGGCGCAGTTGCATCTCGAGCTGGGCGCGCTCGGTCACGTCCTCGACCACCGCGATGCAATACGGTGGCACGCCGGGCCGGTCGCGCACGATGCTCGCCGTCAGCCGCCCGCGCACGATCACGCCGTCCTTGCGGCGGTAGCGCTTCTCCACCTGGTACGAGTCGCGCTGGCCGCTCACGAGCTGCGTGAACAGCCCCACGTCCTGGTGCACGTCGTCGGGGTGCGTGAACTCGGTGAAGCGCATCCGCTGCAGCTCCTCGGCGGAGTAGCCGAGCCAGTCGCAGAGCGGCGGGTTGGCTTTCATCGGCCGGCCATCGAGGGCCACGAGGGCCATCGGCATCGCCGCCCGCTCGAAGATCGCCCGGAACTCGGCCTCGCTGGCGCGCGTCGCCTCGGCGGCGCGCACCCGCTCGGTGAGGTCCACGAGCGTCGTGACCTGCTGCTCGCCGGCACGCACCGTCTGCAACTCCACGTGCCGGATCGTGCCGTCGGCCGTGACCAGGTTGGCCGGGAGGGGCGGCATGAGGGCCCCGCCCTCGGCGCTCGTGGCGGCGCGGCGGTCGGTCTCGCTGCGCAGCGCGGCGCGGTAGGCGAGGTCGGGGAAGGCGCGCTTCCACCAGGCGTCCACGGTGTCGGTGTGGCCGGCGGTGCCCCCCACCAGCGTCGCCAGCGCCGGGTTCACGTACAGCGACTGGTTGTCCTCGCCCGCGACCATCATCGCCACCGGCGCCGCGTCGACGAGCCGCCGGAACTTCCCCTCGCTCACCTTGAGCCGGCGCAGCGACGTGCGCTGCCCGTCCACCGTGGCGGCGACGAGCAGCACCCCCACGTACACGACGGACAGGTACGCCTGCAGGATCAGCACATGGTGCGCCCGCTCGCCGGGCAGCGCCGCGAACACGCCGCGACCATGCATCGTCCCCCAGGCCGCGATCACCGCCAGCGGCGCCAGCGACCACGCCACCCCCATCAGCCCCAGGCGCAGCGCCGCCAACACGAACGGCAGCACGATCACGGCCAACAGGGGGCGCATCGGCTCGGCTTGCGCGGCCGGCATCAGGAAAACCAGCGCCGCCCCCGGCAGCACCACCGCGAACACGGCCACGACCTCGAGCCAGTGACGCCACGGGGCTTCGCGCCCCCACCGGTACACCCGCCGCGCCGTGAGCCACACCGGGGCGGCGACGATCACGCCAAGGGCGTCGCCGATCCACCACTGCACCCACGACACCAGGTTCATGGTGCCCGACCCGGCAACGGCGCGCACCACCACGCCGATCGCCCCCGTGAGCGGCCCGCTCACGAGGATCGGGATCGCCATGAAGGCGAGCACCCCGCGCACCGTGGTCAGCGACGAGCCGTCGGGGGCAAGCCGGCGCAACAGCGCCGCCGACAGCATGGCGACGCTCAGCGTCGCGACCGCGTAGCCGGCGGCCAGCGCGTGCTCGGGCACGCTGCGGCTGGCCACCACGTAGCGCGTGATCCCCGCCAGCAGCATTACCCGCCACCAGTCACGCCGCGCCGTGAGCAGCAGCCAGCCGAACAGCAGCCCCGCGGGTGGCCAGAGCGGCGCCACCGACCCGCGTTCCCCGACGAGGCGGGTGCTGAGCTCGGTCAGGAGGTAGAAGATCGCGCCGCGCAGGAGCAACTCGCTCCAGGTTCGACGCGTGGGCGCCACAACCGTGTCCGTCACGAACATCCCGCGTGAGGGGTCAGCCGGGGCCGTCGGCACGTCCGTCGGCTGGTGGCACTCCGCTCCCGAACCGGAACATAGCAGTGCCGGGGCGCGCTCCAAGGGCCGTTCCGTGACGGTTTCGTGAGGAAGTGACGGGGGTGCCGCGCGACGGTGCGCCGCACCCCCGCGGTCCCCGTCCGCGGCGCCGCCGCCCTACACGGCGTCCGACAGCGACGTGAAGTTGAAGTCGCGCACCCGCAGCGACGGCATCACCTGGCCCGTGGCGGTTCGCTCCGCCTTCCCCACCTCGTCGAGCTTGCTGAGCATCAGCAGCGGGCTCTCGTTCCAGCGGAAGTTCTTGAGCGCCCGCGTCACCTTCCCCTTCTCGATCAGGAAGGTGCCGTCGCGCGTCAGCCCGGTGAGCATCACCGTGCGCTGGTCGAGCGAGCGGATGTAGAAGAAGTGCGTGACGAGGATGCCGCGATCGGTGCCCGCGATCAGCTCCTCGATGCTCCTGGTGCCGCCCACCATCTTGAGCCCGCCCGGCAGCCCGCCGCCGAAGCCGCCGCCACCCCCGCCGCCAAGGCCGCCACCGGCGCCGGTCGGTTCCCTGCCCTGCCGGGCCGCCCAGTAGCGCGAGTACGACAGGTTCTTCAGCACGCCATTCTCGACCCACACCCGGCGCTGCACCGGCAGCCCCTCGCCGTCGTGCGGCGACGCAAGGAGGTCGGGATCCGATGGGTCGCTGTAGAGCGTCACCCGCTCGTCGGCGATCTTCTCGCCAAGCTTCGTCCCGCCGCCGCGCTTGCTGAACGGGGAGCGCCCCTCGTCGGCATTGCGGGCGTTGAAGCCGAACGCGATCTGTGGAATCAGGTCCGCCACCGCCTGTGGCTCGAGCACCACCGTGTACATCCCCGGCTCGATCGCCTGCGGGTTGCGGCTGGCGACCGCCTTGCGCGCCGCCGCCTGCCCGAGGGCCGCCGGGTCGAGCAGCGACCAGTCGCGGGCGCCACCGCTCGCCCAGCCGGAGCCGGTGCCGTCGGGGGTGCGGATCGTGGTGCTCAGGTCGACGGCGGTCTGCCGGTGGTAGGCGAACAGCCCCTTGCTCGTGGCGACCGCGCCGGCGCCGGCCCGCGCGTCGAGGAAGCCGGCCGCGAACAGGTCCTTGAGGTTCCCCGAGCCGTTGGCCGCGCCGGCGAGTACCGCCTTCACCGCCGTCGCGCGCACTTCCGGCGTCAGGTCGGCGGTCTTGTCGATGTAGGCGTTCACCGGCGTGTACTGCTGCGGGCCGAGTTCCCCCATCAGTTCATTGTCGTCGGGGCTCAGCTTCGCGAGCAGCATCGCCGTGGCAACGGTGCGCTGCAGCGACTCGGTGTCGAGCACGTTGGTGCTGGCGCTGGCGCGCTTCTTCCCCACCGTGCAGGTCACCGACACGATCGTGTCGGTGATCCCGCCCGACGTCGTGATCTCGCCGCCGGCGAAGCGGGTGTTCCCCTGCCACCCCGAGGTGATGTTGACGCGGGTGTCGGTGGCGGTGCTCATGCCGAGCACGCGGTCGGCGAGGGCCCTGGCGGCCTCGCGCGTGAGGTGCGTGGCGTCGGGGGCGAGGAGGGACCGGGGGCGGCTCATGTGTTCCTCCCCGTGTTCACGATCGTGACGTTCCTGAACCGCGCCGGCGGACAGCCGTGGCTCACCGAGTTCGACTGCCCCGGCTCGCCCTTGCCGTCGCCGAACGAGCCGCCCAGCCAGTAGCTCGACTTGCCGCCGATCATGTCCATGTTGTTCCAGAACACCGGCGTGTTGCTCTGGTAGGCGACGTCCTTGAGCATCCCGGTGATCTTGCCCCCCTTCACCTCGTGGAACACCTGGCCGGAGAACTGGAAGTTGTACCGCTGGTGGTCGATCGACCACGAGCCGCGGTTCTTCACCACGATCCCGTTGTCGGTCGCGGCCACGATGTCGTTCAGCGACTGCTCCTTCGCCCCCGGCATCAGCGAGATGTTCGGCATCCGCTGGAACTGCACGCTGCTCCACGAGTCGGCGAACGAGCAGCCGTGCGACCGCCTGACGCCGGTCAGCTTCTCGATCCACGCCGCCTGCTCGCGGGTCGTCTGGTAGTCCCGGAACACCCCCGTGTCGATGATCATCCAGCTCTCGCTCGGCACCCCCTCGTCGTCCCACGCCACCCGGGCCAGCGACTCGGGCTGCGTGCGGTCGGCCTGGATGTTCATGAGCTCGGTGCCGTACTTGAGCTTGCCGATGTGCCTCTCCGGCGGCGACACGAACGACGTGCCGGCGTAATTGGCCTCGTAGCCCATCGCGCGGTCGAGCTCGGTGGGGTGCCCCACCGACTCGTGGATCGTGAGCCAGAGGTTGGTCGGGTCGAGGATCAGGTCGTAGCGACCCGGGCTCACCGAACGGGCGCCGAGCTTCTCGGCGGCGAGCGATGCCCACCTGGCGGCGTTCCCCGGCAGGTCGAGCTCCTCGATGTACTCCCAGCCGCTGCCGCGCGGCGCGAGCTCTTCCGTGTAGGACTGGAAGTCGCCGTCGCCGATCGCCGTGGCGCTGAACGCCGGGCCGACGCGCACGAAGGTCTGCGTCGTCAGGGTGCCGTCGGTCGTGGCCAGCGTCTTGATCTCGCGCAGCAGCTGCATCCCGCTCTGGGCGAAGCGGATCTTCGGGATCCTGAGGGCCGCCTCGTTGGCGGCGACCAGCAGGGCGACCTTGTCCTCGAGCGGGACCTCGAGCGGGTCGCGCCTGACCGGAGTGGCCCAGGTGCCCCTCACCGCGGTCACCGGCGCCAGCTCGACCGGGCGCTTCTGCACCGAGCGCGCCGCCTTGGCGAGCCGCACCGCTTCCTTCGCCACGCGGGCGGCGCTGCCGGCGGTGAGGTCGCTCGAGGCGGCGAAGCCCCAGCTCCCGTTCACGAGCGCGCGCACGCCGAGCCCGTAGCTTTCGTTGTCGGAGACCCCCTGCACCGTGCGCTCGCGGGCGTTCACCGACTGGCGGCGGTAGCGGCCGATGCGGCAGTCGGCGTAGCTGGCGCCGGCGTCGCGGGCGGCATTGAGCGCCTCCATGGCGAGGTCATCGACGAACGGGTCGCTCCCCGGGAGCGTGCCCCCCTTGCCGGTGACGATCGGGAGTGGGTACTCGGCGGCGGAGAGTATCCGCGGCCCGATGATGGTGGCGGCCGCCGCGGCGGCGGTCGACTTGACGAACTCCCGGCGTCTGGTCGTCATGGCCCTGGGAAGGAAAGTGCGTTGACGAACGGCATCGGTGCGACTCGCAAAGATACGGGCGGAGGGCGCCGGGCGCTGCGCGCGCCGCAGGCGGCGAGTCGGCCTGACACGCCGGCCGGTGGGGGCCGCGCGTAAACCCTAATCGCCGCGCACTTGTCCGATGCAGAGAAAGGCAAGGGACCCCACACATCATCATCTGGACCACTTCACCGTCACGAGGTGCGCGCATGTTCACATCCATGCCTCTCATTCTCACCGCCGCGTTCGGGCTCACGCAGCTCGCGGCAGGCTCGCTCGGCTGGACCGGCACCATGGCCGCACCGGCGACGAACCCCGGCCACTACGCGATCCAGGGGACCGTCGATATGGAGCCCTTCGGTCCGCAGCAGACACACGTACAGGTGAAGATCGCGAACACGCTGCCGGGGGAGGAGTACAGCTGGTCGCTCCACCGTGGCGCGTGCGGGGCCGACGACAAGGCGCTCGCCGCCACGACCGGAAGCGGGACGCTGGTCGAGGGTGGGGGCGGGACGGCGCAGTCGGCGGCGATGTTCGGCTTCTCGCTCCCCGCCGAGGGCCGGTTCCATGTGAGCGTGCGGGCGAACAATGGCGCGACGCCGCGGGCGGTCGTCGCGTGCGCCGAGCTGCGGGCGCCGTAGCGCCCCGTCGTCCTGAGCGAAGCGAAGGACCTGCTTTTGCGGATCCAGGAAGAGCAGATCCTTCGCAGCGCTCAGGATGACACCGCTGCGCTCAGGATGACTTCTTCTGCAAGGGGTGCTTCCATTTGAGCCCGGGAAAGCGGGCGAAGTCGCGGTCGGTGGTGATGAGGGTGGCGTGGTTCTCGATCGCGAGGGCGGCGAGCCAGGCGTCGGTGACGAGGTTGCCGCGGGCGTCAGCGGCGCGGCAGAGGTTCTCGAAGATCTCCCAGTGGGTATCGCCCGGATGCACCAGCGACAGGGCGGGCGTGGCACGGAGGAGGCGAATGAAGGTGAAGGCCTGCTCGCGCGTGATCGGCTCGGCCCAGAGCTTCCGGTGCGTGACGATCCGCACCACGGCGCCCAGCGACTCCGGCGCGACGGCGACAGGCTCGGAACCCGCGCAGGCGAGATCGAGCCATTCGCGGTAATCGGCGTTCCGCTCGGCGTCCTTGCGCACCGCGTACACGAGCACGTTGACGTCGAGCAGGATCACTCGATGCCGTCCATCAGGTCCATCAGCTCGGAATTGCTGTCGAGGTTGACGCCGGGCAACAGGCCCCCGCGGCCATAGGACGGGAGCTTGACCGGCTTGCGGCCCGCGGCTACGGGCTTGGCGAGGTACTCGGCGAGGGCGTGTTCCATGACCATCGTCAGCGTGGTATCCCGCTCTCGGGCGTACGCCTTCGCGCGCTTCATCAGCGCCGGGCTCAGGCGGAGGGTGGTGCGCGTGGTAGCCATATGTCAGTATGTCTAGCAAGTGGCGTCAGGTATGTCAACGCCACATCGTCGTCCTGGGCGTGGCGAAGGTCCTGCTTGTGCGGTAGCGACCCGAACCCCGGCCCCGGGTTGCGGCGCGGCCCTCCGCTCGCGAGACTCCCTTGCTCACCATGCCCTCCCGCAACGACCCCTGTCCCTGCGGCTCCGGGAAGAAGTACAAGCACTGCCATCTCGAGAGTGACGAGGCGGCGCGGCGCCCGGCTCGTGCATTGCACGTCGAGCGCGGCGGCGGCGCGGTCCGCACGCGCGGCGACCTCCCGCCGGCGGGCGACATTGGGGAGCAGTGGGAGCTCGTCTTTGCCCCGCTCCAGATCTCCATCGATGACTCGCCGGCGGCCCGGCCGGTGGCGATCGTGGTCGCCGCCGGCCGCCTCGCGCTTCACGTGGGCCTCGAGTCATCCCTTGGCGCCGATGCCGCGGCCCTGGCCGGCGCGGCGCTGCGCGCCGTCGACGCGGCCCGCGACGCATCCGGCAGGGAGCCCACCAGGCTGACCCTGCGCGACGCGGGGGTGGCCGATCTGGTGCGCGACGCGCTCGCTCCGCGGGGGGTGACGGTACACACCTCCGACTCGCTCCCCAGCGCCGACGAGGCCGCCCGGTCGCTCCGGAGCTTCATGGCTCCGGGGTCGAATCCCGACTTGCCGGCGGTCTCGCACCCGGAAACGTGGGCGGGCTGGGGGCTCGAGCGCGCGCTGGTTGGCCGGCTGCACGCCGCCGCCGCGTCGTATTATCGGGCGGCGCCGTGGAAGGAGCTTTCGGATGAGGAGCCGCTGTTCACGGGAGCCGGCGACCCGCCGGAATGGACCGCCGTGGTGCTTGGCAACGCGGGGCTGACCTTCGGGCTCGCCCTGTATCGCGACCCGGACGATCTGTTTGCGCAGCTCGACGCACCCGACGGCACGGTGATTCCTCAGCCTCCAGGGGGACCGGTGCTCAGCCTGACGTTCGGGCCCGCCGACGACCTGCCGTTGCGCCAGAAGCGCGAGACACTCGCGGCGCGCTGGGAGGTCGCGGGCCCCAGCGCCTGGCCGGCCCTCGTCGCCATCGGCACGCCGGGGGGCGGTGTCACCGCCGGCGACGTCGAGGCCCTCATCGAGCGACTCGAGTCGATTCCGCGGTTCGTGAAGGCGCACCGCACCGAGCTCGGCCGGAAGGTGGACACGGACTGGCCGATCATCTGGACCGATCCGGTGAACGGGCTGCCAGTCGAGCTTCATGGGGAGCTGGCAGCGATCGTGCCCGGCGTCTTCACGCCACCCGCCGAGCTGGCGCCGTGCGGGCCTGAGGGAACGGGGGCACGCCCAACGGCGACACTTCGGGCGGTTTCCCCGGGCGACCGCCGCGAGCTCGCCCGGAATGTCGAGCAGGAGTACGTCGCGCACCTCGTCAAGACCAGGTCGGACGGATCGACCATCCTTCGTCGCCACCGGATCGCGGCACGCCTGCTGACTTACCTGTATGAACACCAGCGCGTTCCCGTCGAATCGCTGACCGAGTACGAGTTGCGGCAGTTCGTGTACGTGCTCTGCGCGGATGACGACGACCCGAACGCGCCGACCCCGGAGGGGGCGCTCGAGGCGCTCCGGCATTTCCTCGCGTTCCTGCGCAATGCTCGCAAGGTGCGCTGCCCCTGGGCGGCGGCGATCGTGGCGGACGTGCCGACGCTGGAGGCCCGAGGGCAGCTCCGGCCGCGACGCGAGGACGGCACGGACGCGAATACCACCGACTGGTCGGCCGACCTGGAGGACGACCTGATGTCGCGGTTACTGCTCCTCCCGGTGGGGAAGGAGGTCGGCATCGACTGGCCCACCAGCGCCACGCAGGACAAGGAGGGCGTTTCGCTCCTCGCCCACCGGCAGTGGCTCGCGTGGCGCGACGAGGTCATCCGCGCCGGGACCACGAAGCCGGGGGCGGTGCACGCCGCCCTGCTGCCCCGGCTCGCGGCCTGGCTCGACGCGCCGCACAAGGCGCTCGCGGGACGGTCGCCGCGCGCGGCGCTGGCGCGGAAGCGGACAAAGCGCTCACGGTAGGCGCGCGCCGGAGGTCATCGGGACGGGCGCACCGATACGCCCTTACCCGGCCGGCCGTTGGCGCCGCACTCGCTAACACTTCTTCAGCGCGCCGGCGGCTAACGGCCCCCGCCCCCGGGCGTATTCCCTGTCAGTGGCACGCGCGACGCGACCGGGCATGATCGGCACCCGCGGCGCGCGTCCTGACCGGGGCCGACGAGCGCCACTCTGCCGTCCATATCAATGAAGGGGGGAACACCAATGATCTTCGCACCCGCGCGCATCCTGGCCGCGTTCGTCGCACTCGGCGCCCTCGCCGACGGCCCCAGCTGGACCGGCACGATCGCCGCCCTCGCCGACGGCACGAGCGAGTACAGCGTTGGCGGCACGGCGAGCATGACCGCCGGCGGCCCGCGCAACGCGATCGTGAGCATCTCCGTCGCCCATGGCGTGCCCGGGCAGGAGTACGCCTGGTCGCTCTACCGCGGCGCTTGCGGCGACGACACCAGGGCCGTCGCGCCCACCGGCTCGTACTCGACGCTGGTCGGCATCGAGGGTGGCGACGCCTCGGCGATCGCCGAGTTCAACTTCGCCGTGCCGACGAGCGGCGCCTTTCACGTGAGCGTGGCGACGACGGGCCAGAACGCCGGGCTCGTGGTGGGGTGCGCGAACCTCGAGCTGGTGCAGGGCAAGTAGGCGAGCTGTGATGGCAGGACAACCGGGCGGCGTGCCGGGGGGCGCGCCGTACTGGTTGGCGGTGCAACGCGGCCCGGATCTCCGTGCGGAGAGCCGGGCCGTGTTGGGTTCACGGCAGCACGCCGCCGTCTCTACTCTCGGCTCGGCTCCGCGCGTCCCCGACTCGTGGCGACCGGATACTTCTCCGCATTTTGCAGCAGTTTCGCGTTCGCGACGTCGAGCAGGTCAAGGTCCAGGCGCTCTGCCAGCGTCATGAGTATCAGGAAGACGTCGCCCAATTCCTGCTCAATGCGCACTCGCGCGGAGGAGTCAAGGTTTGCACGCTCCGACTCCTCGCTCGACTTCCATCGCAGGATGGCGACGAGCTCTCCGACTTCGGAGGCAAGCGCCATGGCGAGATTCTTTACCCCGTGATAGCGCGACCAGTCGCGCTCTGAGTTGAATCGCCGAAGCGCGTGCTTGAGTTCCTCGAGGTTCGGCGGCCGTCCCCCGTTCATGGCTTGAAGACCGTGTCGGAGTGCCACTCGAGGAACTGCTGCGACGGCCTCGCGGCCGCGATGCTGGGCATGCGCAGGTCTTGCCCGTCGTGTGAGTAGTAGATCTTGCCGTTCGACCACTTCTTCCTGAGCTGCGGCGAGACGCGCACCCGGTAGTCGGGCGTTACGCCGATCAGCCCCGCGTCGAAGAGGGTGTGGATGTCCACGCGCAGCAGAAGACCGTTGTTCAGAACGTGCTGCCCTCCCCTGCTCACCGGCATGATGTGCGCAGCCTCAAGCACGGGAACGGTCCGTTCACCGGATATCGCACACCGACGTTGGTAGATTTCCTCGACGACTACTCGGAAGCCGCCCTGACCCAAGCGGCGCTTCGCCAGCACTGGTTCACTCCACACCGCCCCGGGACGCTCCGCATAGTGGCTGGCGTCGGGGGCCTCCGCAGCAACGCGCCGACCCGAGCCGAAGAGCGACTCCCGCGCCCAATCGAACAACCGCCGGCCACTCCCAGCACTCGCGTCGAACGCCATCCCCTGCGGGTTGTTCAGACCCAGATCGCTTGGTGGCGCAATCCAAGCCTCGCTGGGAAAGAAGACCGGGTCGAGCAGGACCACGCACCCGATCGATCGACTCGGGTCGTCCTCCTTGTGCTTGGCGAGCGTCGCTCGGAAGGTCTCGTAGTCGGGTAGTCCGTTCTTGTCGCCGAAGGCGCTCCACGCCGCTGTGATCGACTGAAGGCTGAAGCGCAGGAAGACTCCACCGCCCGCGATCTTGTTGATCCGCCCCTTCAGCCGGAACAGGAGAAGCTCGCCCGTCTGGAGCTGCCGAAACGGCTGCACGCCGCCAGGCCGCCAGAAGTTCACCTCATCGGTGTTTGGGCGACGGGAGAGGTACTCGAACCAGTCGCGGTCGGTCGGATAGACGTAGATCTTCACGAGAGGAAGATGCAGGCGAGTCGCCGAGAGGGCGCCCTGAAGCAGTCGTCCATCGAAGAAACGGGCAAGCCGCCCGCTTCACAAGCCGGGCGGGGCCCAGAAGTACCACACGGCCCGGTCTCAGGGATGAGATCGGGCCGTGTTCACCATCCGAGGCACCTCACGCCGAGGCAGGACCCGCTGGCCTCACCCGCACTCGCTGTACCCGCACACATGGCACTTCGCGCACCCCTCCGCGAACTCCAGCCCCGACCCGCAATCCGGGCACGTCCCCATGAAGCTCTGCGCCCCCGCGTCCGCGGCGCCGAACAGCCCCGGCTGCGCCGCGTCCGCCGTGGCCGGCACCGGCGTGCTGATCATCTCCCGCGCCGGCACCTGCGGCGCCGCGGCCCCACCCACGCCCGGGATCTCCTGCTGCACCCCCTGGCTGTCGCGGAACCACTCCTCGAGCGCGATCCCGATCGCGTCCGGCACGCTCAGCACCTTGTTCGGCCCGAAGCCCACCGCGCGATCGCTCGAGATCCCGCGCAGCTGGCGCGTCACCTGGTTGAGCGGGATCCCTGACCGCAGGGCGAGCGAGATCAGCCGCCCCACCGCCTCGGCGTCGGCCATCGCGCTGCCGCCGGCCTTGCCGAGGTTGATGAAGACGTCGAACGGCTGCCCGCGATCGTCCTCGCTGATGTGCACGAACATCGTGCCCAGCGGCGTCTCCTTGCGGATGCTCATCGAGCGCAGCTTGTCCGGCCGCGCCCGCTTCTGCCGGCGCTGCAGGTTCTCGCTCTCGAGCTCGAACACCACCTTCTTGAGCCGCTCGATCTCGTGGTCCTTCTCGGCCAGCACGCCGTGCAGCTCGCCGATCTCGCGCTTGGTCGCCGGCGTCGTGGCCGGGAACTCGCCCGTCATCGGGAACTCGCCGGTGCTGCCGGTCACGCCGCCCGCGGCCTTCACCTCCTCGCGCACCTTGGCCGCCTGCTCCGTGGCGCCGGTGCTGAGCACCTGGTTGTCGCGGCTCCCGTCCCGGTACACGGTCACTCCCTTGCACTTCGCCGCGTACGCCTGCTCGTAGATGTGGCGCACGTCGTCGATCGTCGCCGTGTAGGCGAAGTTCGTCGTCTTGCTGATCGCCGAGTCGCAGTGCTCCTGGAACGCGGCCTGCATCCGGATGTGCCACTCGGGGGCGATGTTGTTCGCCGTGTTGAACACCCCCTGCCACCTGGCCGGCACCTCGGGGAACTTGATGTGCCCCTCGGTCGCGATCCGCTCCATCAGCGCGTCGCTGTACCATCCCTCGCGCTTGGCGACGGCGACGAAGTCCTCGTTCACGTCGGGCATCCGCACGCCGGCCTGGTTGCGCATGAAGGCCACGGCGAACAGCGGCTCGAGTCCGCTGCTGCAGCCGGCGATGATGCTGATCGTCCCCGTGGGGGCGACGGTCGTGACGTTGCAGTTGCGCAGGAGCTGCATGGGACGGATCCGCGCGCCGCTCGCGTCGCGGGCGCAGGTCTCGTCGGGGCCGAAGATGCTGCGCGCCCACTCCGGGAACGGCCCCCGCTCGTTGGCGAGGCGCTCGCTCTCGCGCTTCCCCTCGACGTCCAGAAACTCCATCACCTTGCGGCCCATCGCCACGCCTTCGGGCGAGTCGTACGGGATGCCCAGGCGCACGAGCATGTCGGCGAAGCCCATCACGCCGAGGCCAATACGACGAATGCGCTTGCTGAGCGCGTCGATCTCCGGCAGCGGGTACTTGTTGACGTCGATGATGTTGTCGAGGAAGTGCGTGCTGGCGTGGATGTCCATGGCGAGGCGGTCCCAGTCCATCGCGCCGTCGGTCACGTACCAGCCAAGGTTCACCGAGCCGAGGTTGCAGACGTCGTACGGCAGCAGCGGCTGCTCGCCGCACGGATTGGTGGCCTCGTAGGCCCCGAGGTGCGGCACGGGGTTGTAGCGGTTGGCCTCGTCGATGAAGAAGACGCCGGGCTCGCCGGTGCGCCAGGCGCCCAGGATCATCTTCTCCCACACCTCCTTCGCCTTGAGCTGCCCGACGACGACCTTCCCGATCGGGTCGACGAGGTCGTACTCGGCGTCGGCCTTGAGGGCGTCCATGAACCTGGTCGTGACGCCGACGGAGATGTTGAAGTTCACGATCTGCGTCAGGTCTTCCTTGCAGGCGATGAAGTCGAGGATGTCGGGGTGGTCGACGCGGAGGATCCCCATGTTGGCGCCGCGGCGCGTCCCCCCCTGCTTCACGGCGTCGGTGCTGGCGTCGTAGAGCTTCATGAAGCTCACCGGGCCGCTGGCGACGCCGGTCGTGGAGCGCACCATGGAGCCCTTGGCCCGCAGGCGCGAGAAGCCAAAGCCGGTGCCGCCGCCGCTCTGGTGGATGAGCGCCATGCTGCGCAGCGTGTCGTAGATGCCGTTGTTGCCGTTGCTGAGGGCGTCCTCGACGGGGAGCACGAAACAGGCCGAGAGCTGGCCCAGGGGGCGGCCGGCGTTCATGAGGGTCGGCGAGTTGGGCTCGAAGCGGCGCTGGGTCATGAGCGCGTAGAACTCCGTCGCCACGGCCTCGACCTGCGCGTCCGTGGCGCCGTACCGACGGTCGGCCTCGGCCACCACGGTCGCCACGCGCCAGAACATCTCCTCCGGCGACTCCATCGGCGTTCCCTTGGCGTCCTTGATCAGGTAGCGCTTCTCGAGGACGGTGCGCGCGTTGCTGCTGAGCTGCGCGGGGACTGCCGGCGGGGTGGGCGTGATGGGCATTCGGGCGTTCTCCAACTGCGGCGTGATATGACTGCGACTAGGGACTGCGATTGGTAACGATATCGAAAAAAGCGGCCCTGGTTGCGTCGCGGTGTGCAGTAGAGCGACGAACGAAAGCGGGGGGTCAAGCTAGAGTCGTACGTGAATCCGCGCCAGAGAGTAGGCAACGCTTTGTGCGGCAACGAGTTCCGGTATGCACATCACGAATTCGTACACAGAATCGCGTTGTCCACCGATGACCGATTGTCGCCTTGGTGGCGCCTATTGGAACAGTATGACGACAGCGATTTTGGCGTTGACAAGTCATTTACTCGCAATCTGTTACGAAGTTGGGAGCAGAGTGACACGAATCATTCGCTCGCCCGAGGCGACCGGTGGCGGGAGCCCTGAAGTTTGCCTGCTGGCACGTGGTGTGCTCCTGACGGTGAGAGCGGGGAGAGGGTAACGGCGAGCAAGATGGGGCGCGCGCAACCAGGGAGCCACGGAGGGGCACGGAGCGGCACGGAGGAGGCAATCGCCTCCGGACTGGAGGTGCCGGGGGGCGCGTGACGTGCCAGCGGCCGAGCGAGGCGCGAACTACGAGTTGAGGCGCGGGAACTCGTTGGCGCGGTGGCGGGCCTGGAGCGCCACGTAGGCCTCGGCATTGAGGCGGATTCGCTCGAGCGTCGCGGCGTCGGATTGCTTCACCACCTTGCCGGGGATGCCCATCACGATCGAGCCGGGCGGGATCTGCCTGCCCTCGGCGACGACGGCACCGGCGGCGACGATGGACCCGGCGCCGACACGGGCGCCGTTGAGCACGATCGCTCCCATGCCGATGATGCAGTCGTCTTCCACCGTTGCGCCGTGGACGATGGCGCGGTGGCCGATGGTGACGCCGTCGCCGATGGTGCACGGCAGGCCGGGGTCGACATGAAGCACGGCGCCGTCCTGGACATTCGAGTCGGCGCCGATGGTGATGGCGTCGCCGTCACCGCGGAGGACGGCGGTGGGCCAGGCGCTCGAGCGCGGCCCCATGGTCACGTCGCCGAGGACGATGGCGAGCGGGTGGATGAAGGCGGTGGTGTGGATGAGCGGCATCCCCAAACGTAGTCATCCTGAGCGAAGCGAAGGATCTGCTTTTGCAGTTGCCCTGAAACCAGGTCCTTCGCTTCGCTCAGGACGACGGCGAAGCAGGTCCTTCGCTTCGCTCAGGACGACGGCGGTGCAATGAATCGTTGCCGCCGGCAACACCGCGGTGCGGGCGCTGGGTTTCGGAGTGCCAAGATTCCCGGACTCGTTCGGGAGTCGCCGCAGTGCCGCGAAACTACCACGTCCACATCCTCGCGAGCCGTTCGCGCCGGCTCTACATCGGCGTGACCGGACGGCTCCGCCATCGCGTCGAGCAACATCGCACGAACCGCGAGGACTGCTTCACCGCCCGTTATCAGATCTTCCGGCTGGTGTACGTCGAGGCCTTCGCCCGGCCGATCGAGGCGATCGAGCGTGAGAAGGCGCTCAAGGGGTGGAGCCGGGCGCGGAAGCTCGCGCTCGTGGGCACGCAGAATCCGACGTGGGATGACTACTTGCCGCTGGAACCGCGCGGTCGTGCAGAGCCGCCGCGACGCGGCGGCGAAGGACCTGCTCGTGGGGTCGGTCGAACCGGAACGACAGAAGCAAAAGCAGATCCTTCGCTTCGCTCAGGATGACAAGGGGAAAAGCAGGTCCTTCGCCTCGCCCAGGACGGCTACGGGCGGCGCCTGGCGCGGAAGTACTCCTCCAGCCCCTCCACCACGCCCAGCGCGTACGCCGACTGGAACTCCGGCGTCCGCAGCGCCGCCTCGTGATCGGGCCGCATGATGTACGCCCCCTCGCACAGCACCGCCGGGAACCACGGATTGCGCGCCACCGCGAGGTTCTGGTAGTACACCCCCTCGTTGTGGAGCCCGAGCCGCTGCACCAGCGACCGCTGCACCAGCTGCGCGAGCGGCTGGGAGTGCGGGAAGTAGTGGTAGGTGCCGGTGCCGCGCACCGGGAGCAGCGGGTTGGCGCCGTCGGGGAGGGCGTTGAGGTGGATGCTGACCATCGCGTGCACGTTGGCGCGGCGCGCCATCGGCGCGCGGTCGTTGAGCGCCACCGGGTCGGCCGTCGCGCGGGTCATCACCACCGTGGCCCCGCGCTCCTCGAGCATCGCCTTGAGGCGCTGGCCGACGGCGAGGGTCGCGTCGGCCTCGTAGAAGCCGGTCGGTCCGGTGGATCCGATGGGGGGATGCCCGGGATCGACGCCGATCACGAGCCCGGCCAGCGGACGGTCGGCGTCGACCGGTGGCGGGCGCCGCAGCCGCAGCACCAGCGCGCCGCCGTTCCAGAGGACCATGTAGCCGAACGGGTCGTCGTTGAGGTCGACGACGACCCGGGCGCGGTCGCTGGCCGGCTGCTCGTAGCGCACGCTCCGCACGAGCGGGTCGGACGCCGGCATCCCCACGTTCTCGCTCGCCGGCGTGGTGGCGTACAGGGTGAGCACCACCTGCCGGCCGTCCTCGGTCACGAGGAACGGCGGCCGGTCCACCGTCGGCACCACGATGTCGACCCATTCGGCCGAGCTCACGCTGCGAATGGTCCCGACGACGCGGTGCGGCATCGGCGTCCCGGCGGGGAGTGGCGAGATGTCGGCGTCCCCCACCCAGGCCTCCAGGCCGCGGTCGAGGCGGACACGCACGGCGGTGCCCACGCGCCCGGTGATCGGCACCACCGTGCCGGGGAAGAGCTGCCAGCGATATGTGCCGCCCGCGGTGGGGCGCACGATCGTGACGGCGTCGGTGTCGCCGCCGGCGATGAGGGTCGCGCGCAGGGCGCCCAGTTGCGGGGTCTCGTCATCGAGCAGCTTGACGAGCGAGAGTGCGGAGCCGATCGAGTCGGCACCGCGCTGCACGACGAGCCGCGCCCGCGCCGACGCCAGGGCGCGCGCCGGGACGTCGGCCGACCAGCCGGTGGAGTCGAGGCCGGCGATGCCGCGAATGGCGCCGATGGCGGCGCCGTTGCGCAGCGGATAGACGGTCCCGGCGCTGTCGCGCACGTAGGCGCTGGCGTTGGCGGGGGCGCGCACGCTCACCCGCACGGGCTCGTGCGGGGGGAGCTGCATGGGCACGCGCGGGGCCACCGAGCCGCCGTCAATCTCGAGCTTGCCGCCGCTGGAGAGTTCCACGCGCGGGGCGACGAGCCGCACGACGTGCGTCGCCCGGGCGGTATCGGAGCCCTGCGCGGCGACGATCCGGTAGACAGCCGACGGGGTGGGGGCGCCGCGCGGCGTGACCGGCGGGGGGGCCGCCGGGGGAACGGGAATCCAGGCCAGGAAGGCGCCGTTGGGCTCGACGGGAACGGGGATGTCGTTGATCGTGAGCGTCGCGTCGCCCGAGCCGACCGAGCCGAAGATGAAGTTCGTGTCGCGGGTGGTGAGCTGCTGGTTGGGCAGGGGGTAGATCACGCGCACGGCGAGTGGGCCGGCGACGTGCGGAATTGGTGGGAGGGGGGGCCGGGCGGGTGTCGGCGCGGGAACCTCCCGGGCATCGGCGCGGGAGGCGCGTGGCGAGCCCGCGGAGGTGGGGACGGGAGCCGGGGCGGGGGGCGTGCCGCCGGCGCAGGCGACGGCGAGGAAGAGGCCCGGGGCGACAAGGGCCCGCGTCCATGAGATCTCCCGAGGTCGCGGCCCCGTGGGCCGCTTCGCTCCCGATGACACCCTGCTTCGCATGGCCCCAAACCTACCCTCCCCGGGCCGCCGCCAAACCCCCCAAGCCCCGCTCCGCTCTTGGGGTTACGTTGCCGCCCCCCCTCCCGATTCCTATATTCGCGCGACGATGCGCACGCCCCCCGCTCGGAGGCCCACCGCCTGATGAAGTGCGCTTTTTGCGGTCGGATGAATGAGGCGAACAGCAGGCACTGCCTCGATTGCGGAAAGCCGCTCGTGCCGTCCGCTGCGCGCGTCATGTCGGCGGTGGGGAGCAGCACCGCCACCAGGCCGGGGTCGGCGGGAGGTACCACCGCGCCCTGCCCCAAGTGCAGCAGGCAGATCGACCCCACCCTCCCCTTCTGCCCCAGCTGCGGCGAGCGCACGGGGTTCGTGGTCACCAGCAGCACCGCCTGCCGGCTCTGCGGCGCGCCGATCAAGACCACCGACAAGTTCTGCGCCCGCTGCGGCACCAAGACCGACGGCTCGATCGAGACCGCCCCGCGCCCGTCGGCCACGACGGCGTTCAGCGCCCGCGCCAGCGTGGCCGGCCCCAAGCTCGCCCTGCTGGCCGAGGACGGCGCGGTCATGCAGACCTTCACCGTGGACCGGCCGGAGACGAGCGTCGGCCGGAACGACGGGGACATCCGGTTCGGCGAGGACGTCTTTCTCTCGCCGCTGCACGCGATGCTGACGTGGCGCGACGGCAAGCTGTACGTGCGCGACCTGGGCTCCCGCAACGGCACCTGGATCTTCATCGACGGGCCGCACCGCCTGCAGGACGGCGACGTGATCCTGGTCGGCTCGCAGCTGCTGCGCTTCCGCCGCCTCGGCTACCCGGGACCGCACCCGCCCGAGGCCGACGCCACGCGCCGACTCGGCTCGCTGATCCCCAACGCCGACGTGGCCGTGCTGGCGCAGCTCCGCGGCGACGGCTCGGTGCGCGACACCCTGCACCTCTCGCCGGGGCGCAACGTCCGCATTGGCCGCGAGAACGGCGATTGGGTCTTCCCGTACGACCAGACCATGAGCGGCAAGCACGCCGAGGTGAGCAGCGAGGACTCCGACTTCTACGCGCAGGACGCGGGGAGCCGCAACGGCGTGGCGGTGGCGGTGCGCGGCGAGCGTGAACTCGGCAAGGGAAGCCGGATCCTGCTCGGGGACCAGATGCTGCGGGTCGAGAGCTTGTGAGCGATCAGAAGGTCTGCCCAACGTGCGGCACGGAGTACCCGGTTTCGGAGCGCTTCTGCCCGCGTGACGGCTCGGCCCTCCGCAGCTCGAGCAGGCAGGCCGACCTGGTGGGAACGGTGATCGCCGACCGCTACCACGTGATCAAGAAGCTGGGCGAGGGCGGGATGGGCTCGGTCTACCTCGCCGAGCACGTGAAGATGGGGCGCAAGAGCGCGATCAAGGTCATGAACCCCGGATCGGTGCAGGACGCCGACGCGATCGCGCGGTTCAACCGCGAGGCGAGCAACGCCAGCCGGCTCAACCACCCGAACATCTGCGCGATCTACGATTTCGGCGAGACGTCGGAGGGGATGATCTACCTCGCGATGGAGTTCATCGAGGGGAAGTCGCTCACCGGCGTGATCGGGGACGCGGGGGCGCTGGCGGCGCCGCGGGCGGCGTCGATCATCCACCAGGCCGCCGACGCGCTGCAGCAGGCGCACGACTACGGAATCGTGCATCGCGACCTGAAGCCCGACAACATCATGATCACGAGGAATCGCGACGGCAGCGACCTCGTGAAGGTGGTGGACTTCGGGATCGCCAAGGCGAGTTCGAGCGACGCGCAGAAGGTGACCAAGACGGGGCTGGTGGTGGGGACGCCGGAGTACATGAGCCCGGAGCAGCTCGCCGGCGACAAGCTGGACGGCCGGAGCGACATCTACTCGCTGGCGCTGGTCGCCTTCAACTGCTTCACGGGGACCCTCCCCTTCCCCAGCGATTCGCAGCAGGAAGCGATGATCATGCGGCTCACCGACCGGCCCAAGACGCTCGCCGAGATGAAGCCGGGGGTGAACTGGCCGCCGGAGTTGCAGGCGGTGATGGACCGGGCCCTCGCACGCGACGCGAAGGACCGCTACACCAGCGCCGCCGAGTTCGGCCGCGACCTCTCCCGGTCGGTGGAGGGGATGCCGGCCAAGCCCGTCTCCGCCGCCGAGGCGGGGACGATGGTGATCAACGCGACGGCGGCGGTGGCCGCTGCCCAAGCGGTGCCGCAGACCCGAGTGGCGAGTGCGGCCGAGCGGCCCGCGCCAGCGCCCCAGGCCCCAGCGGCGGCCGCCCCTGATGCGCAGCTGGCGGCGGCGCCGGTGCGGAAGGGCTCCGGGGTGCTGATCGGAGGCGGGGTGGGAGCCCTGGCGGTGCTGGGCGTGGTCGGCTGGCTGGTGTTCGGCCAGATGAAGGGAGGTTCGCCGTCCGGTGGAACTCCCCCGGACGTTGCCGCCCAGACGAGCGCGATGGCCAACCTTCCCAGTGGCGGGACGTCGACCCCGACCGGGGGAACGACGAACCCGGCGCCCGGGGGAACGCCGGGCGACGCGGGCACCAAGCGGTCGAACCGGGGCACCAGGGTGACGAATCCGCCTCTGGTGCCGGGTGGCGGCGGGACCGAGGACGCGGCGTCGCAGCTTGCCAGGCTCCGCACCCAGGTCGAGGACGTGGAAAAGGCCAACGGCGCCGACGTGCTCGCGCGGGTCACGCTGCTCGCCCCGAAACTCACGGCAGGGCTCGACAAGCTCACGGCGCGCTACATCATGGCCCTGGCCTACCTCAAGCAGGACAACACCGCACAAGGGTGCCCCCTGCTGAAGGAGGTCGAGCCGAGCGCCGGGCGCATCGATGCCACGGTCGAGATCAAGAAGTTCAAGGACGTGGGGACCTGCCCCTAGTGACCCACGTCCTTCCCTCCCCCGCGCCCGCGTGCCACCTTTGCGCCAGTTTCCCCGTCTCCCACCCCCGCTGAACGCGTGACTTTCCCGGACTCGAATCCCGGCAGCGCCCCGGCTCGCGACATCATCGTCCACGTCTTCGGACGGACGGACGTGGGCCGCACGCGTGAGCACAACGAGGACGCGTTCGTGGTCGCCGACCTGACGACCGACAACGCGACGCTGCAGCCCGAGGTGCGCACGCACCAGCTCGGGGAGCGCGGGACGCTGTTCATGGTGGCCGACGGGATGGGCGGGGCGGCGGCGGGGGAGATCGCCAGCGCGATGGCGACCGACGTGATCCTGGCCGAGCTGCGCCGGATCTGGCTGACCGCCGAGAACCCGAGCGCGGACCGCTTCGCGATGTCGCTCAAGTCGGCCACCGAGGCGGCGAACACGCGCATTCACCAGTACGCGGTGGACCACCCCGAGCACCGCGGCATGGGGACGACGGCGACGATCGCGGGACTGATCGGCGACAGCCTGATCCTCGCCCAGGTGGGCGACAGCCGGGCCTACCTGATTCGCGACGGCGTGGCGCGGCAGATCACGAAGGACCAGTCGCTGATCCAGAAGCTCGTCGAGGCCGGCGAGCTGACGCCCGAGGAAGCCGAGCAGAGCGAGCGCCGCAACATCATCCTGCAGGCGCTGGGGCCGGAGTCGAACATCAAGACCGACATCACGGTGCAGCAGGTGCGGAAGGGCGACACGCTGGTGCTCTGCTCGGACGGCCTGTCGGGGCAGGTGAAGCCGGAGCAGATCGCCGAGGCGGTGAACACCACGCCGGACCTGACCGCGCTCTGCAAGCGGCTGATCGACCTCGCGAACGAGAATGGCGGCCCGGACAACATCACGGTGGTCGCGGCGCGCTTCGAGGGAGCGGGGCTCGACTCGGCGGCGACGAGCGACGCGGTGGGGCACCGCCAGTTCCGCTTCAGCGGCGAAGCGCGGGCCACGATGCCGATGTCGCCGGGGGAGCTGGCGGAGACCACGGCCGAGGTGGTGGCGCCGGGGAGCGTGGACCCGAACGCGCTCACGCCGGTGGAGGCGATCGAGGCGATCGAGATCACCGACCTCAAGCTGATCGTGCGCCAGAGCGGGAACAAGCCGCCGCCGGCGGCGATCAGCGAGAAACCCACGCCGCGGAAGAACCCGGCGGCGACGACGGGGAGCGGCCCGGGGCCGCTGGTGTGGGCGGCGATCGCGATCGTGCTCGCGGTGGTGGGCTACTTCGTGATCCAGGGGATGGGCAGCGCGCCATGAGCGCCCGCCGATGAGCGTCGCGCTCGCCGTCCGCTCGGGCGCACTGGCCGGGCGGACGTTTTCATTTGACCGCGCGATGTTCTCCGTCGGGCGTCACCCCGACTGCGACCTCGTGTTCGACGCCCACAAGGACATCGACGTGTCGGGCAGGCACGCCGAGTTCGTGACGATCGGCCCGCGCACGGTGGTGCGGGACCTCGGCAGCACGAACGGCACCTGGCTCAACGGCGTGCGGCTGGGCGGCGACGCCGAGGTATACTCGGGCGACACGGTGGGCTTCGGCGAGCGCGGTCCGCAGGTGGTGGTGACCGTCGAGGGGGGCGCGCCGCGCCCCGCAGCCAGCCCCGCCGCGAGGGTGTCGAGCGGGGCGCGCGTGCCCGACACGGGGCCGGCGGCCCCTCCCGTCGCGCCGGTGGCGAGCGCGACGCCCCCCGGGATGCCGATCGGCCGCGGCACGCAGATGAAGATCAACGCCGCGGTGGAGCAGACGACCAGGAAGATGCAGGTGATGCTGCTGATGGTCGCGGTCGTGCTGGGCGCGGCGGGGATCGGGGCGTACCTGTACGGCAAGAGGCAGGGCGACGAGAAGATCAAGCAGCTGATGGCGAGCAATGACTCCGTGCTCAGGTCGTACACCGCCGCCCTCGAAGCCGCGAAGGGCAAGGCCGGCGGCCTCGACACCGTGCTGACCCGCTATCAGGCCGAGATGCGGCGGATGCAGGCGCAGATCGCCGCCGGCGGGAGCCGCGAGGACGTGGAGCGGCTGCAGCGCGAGCTCGACGAGGCCCGACGCGGCGGAGCGCGGGTGCTCAGCGCCGCGCAGATGGACCTCGAGGCGATCTACGCCCGCAACGGCAAGGCGGTGGCGCTGATCATCGTCGAGATGCCGAATGGCGAGAAGTCGGCGGCCACCGCGTTCAGCATCGACGCCAAGGGGGTGCTGGTGACCAACCGGCATGCGGTGAAGGACCCCGGCACGGGGGCGGTGGCGAAGCGGATCGCGGTGCTGTTCAACGACACGCAGGGGTGGCAGCCGGCGCACGTGGTGCGGGTGAACGACGGCGACGACGACCTGGCGGTGCTGCAGCTGGACCGGGCGGGGCCGTTCCCGGCCGTGGTGGGTGTGGCGCCGGTGGCCGACGCGCCGCGGAGCGGCCAGTCGGTGGCGATCATCGGCTACCCGCTGGGGGTGGACCTCGGGGTCGAGGGCGGGCTGCGGGGCACGGCGCGGGCGTCGATCAATCCCGGCACGGTGAGCAAGACGATCGAGCGGCTGACGCAGATCGACGCGTACGCGGCGCAGGGGTCGAGCGGGAGCCCGGTGTTCGACAACAGGGGGCTCGTGATCGGCGTGGTGTACGGCGGGCCGACCGAGGCGCAGGGAAGGATCGTGTACGCCGTGCCGCTGGCGAAGCTGATCGGGGAGCTCGCGCGGTAGCGGGCAGAGGTGGACCGAGAGGACGATGAGGAAGGCGCAACCACCGAGGCGCGGAGGGTGGTGCCACGGAGGCTCTCGGAGGGGGCGGGTCACGCTCGACGGCAGCGGCGTCGTTGGGCAGGGCGCGCTCGGCGGGTGGAAGGGCGCTCACGGGATCTCCCGGCCACGCTCGACATGTCGCACGGAACGCGGCGTCGCGCGCAAACCCGCCCGGGAGCCGGCAGTACGGCAGGGGCATGCCTTGCGCCGTGCCGGCGCGGTCGAGGGCCCGCCGCTGCGCTTCCAGGTCCCCTGCCCCCGCCCTCTCCGCGTGGCTCCGTGCCCCCCCGAGCGTCGGCGGTTACGCCTTCCTCCTCTTCCCCTCCGTCGGACTCACAGCCCCCTCCTGAGCACGAGCCACCGCGCCGCCGCGGCCTGCATGCCTCCCTCGCCGCCCCAGGCGCAGGCCACGGGAAGGTCGCCGGGAATCGCCCACGCGAACCGCGGGTCGCCGAACTGGAAGACCATCGCCTCGCGCCCCGCCGCACGCGCCGCGGCGCTCAGGTCCGCCACCTGGCCGAGCGCAAGCGACGAGTAGCCGCTGCGCCCCTTGCCCGCCCGCACCTCGCCGTAGAGCGCGATCACGAAGGTCGACCGCGCCCCGGGCGTCGGGCCATCGACGGCACGCGAGGCGACCCCGGCGGCGCGGAGGGACTCGAACAGGACGCCGCGCGACGGCGGCTGCGGCGTATCGAGGTCGTCGTCCACCACCGCCACCTCGATCGGCGCCCGCACCGGCGGCGGCGAGCCTCGCACGAGGTGGATTACCCGGTCGGTGAGCTGCATCCCCCACGCGATGTCGGCCGCGCTCGGCTTGCGGAACTCGTCGGGGCTCGACGCCCACTGCGCCCACTTGCGGCGGCGGCGCAGGGAGCGCTGCACCATCGCGGCGTCGAGCAGGTGCTCGTCCACGGCGCGGTTGAGCGCCGCCAGGGTGCCGTCGAGGTCCGCCGGCGCGAGCAGCAGGTCGCAACCGGCCACGAGCGCCATCACCGCCGCCTCGGCCTCGGTGGCCCCATCGAGCACCCCCGCCATGTCGAGGGCGTCGGTCACGACGAGGCTGTCGAAGCCCATCGCGGTGCGCAGCAGCCCGCCAATGATGTCGCGCGAGCAGGTGGCGGGCGCCCCGCTCGGGTCGAGGGCGGGGTAGGCCACGTGCGCCGTCAGGAAGGCGGCAACCCCGGCCTCGATCGCCGCGCGAAACGGGACGATGTCGGCCTCGCGCAGTTCGTCGTCGCCGGCGTCGACGCGCGGGAGCACGAGGTGCGAGTCGGCCCCGCTGCGGCCATGTCCCGGGAAGTGCTTGGCCGTGGCCAGCACCCCCTCGCTCTGGCAGGCCTCGATCCAGGTGCGTGCGAGGGCCGCCGTGGCCGCCGGGTCGTTGCCGAAGGCGCGCGTCCCGACGATCGGGTTTCCCGGATCGAGGTCGAGGTCGCAGACGGGGGCGAGGACCCAGTTCACGCCGATGGTGCGAACCTCCTTGGCGGTGAGGCGCGCGGCGCGGCGCAGCGCGTCGAGGTCGCCGAGCGACGCCAGCGCGGCGAGCGGGGGGAGCCCGGTCGCGCCGCCGAACTGCTGGCCGGCGCCGCGCTCGCAGTCGCCGGCGATGAGGAGCGGCGTCCGGCTCTTGCGGCGCAGGTCGCGGGTGAGGGTTCGCACGGCGTCCTGCGTGCCGCCGTGGACGACGAAGCCACCGACTCCAGCGGCGAGGGCCCGCTCGACGCGCGGCAGCTCCGGCGCGAATCCGGCGGCGCCCTGCCAGCGGATCGCGGGAACGAGGAGCTCGGCGACGTCGCTCTTCACGAGTCGCTCGCCAGCAGGGAGTGTGTGCGGCGCGAGGCGGCCACACCGCGCGGGCGGAGTGGGTGGCGCGGGCCGGGGCCGGTCACGCGATCACCACGCCGGCGTGGCGGGGGTGAACGAGCCCAGCACCCGGGGGCCGCGGGCGCCCGTGGCCGAGGGAATGTTGCCGGCGCGGTGCCGCAGGTGCAGCCAGCCCAGCAGGGCGAAGGCCACCGCCTCCTTGGCGTCGCCGTCGAAGAAGAGCTCGGCGAACGGCCGCACGGTGCGCGGCGCCAGCGCGGCGGCCAAGGCGTGCATGAGCGCCGGGTTCCGTGCGCCGCCGCCAGAGACGACGACCTCCCGCACCGGCTCGGGAATGAAGCGCGCATGCGCGTCGGCGATCGAGGCCGCGGTGAGGGCCACCGCGGTGGCGACGATGTCCTCGTCGCGGCAGCGGGGTTGCGCCGCGCGGCAGTCGGCCATGAGGGCCGCGGCATAGGCGGTGCCGAACACTTCCCGGCCGGTCGACTTGGGGGGCGGGGCGGCGAAGTACGGATCGGCAAGGCGCCGCGCGACGACGTTCATGACCGGGGCGCCGGCGGCGGCGAGGGCGCCATCCACGTCGTAGGGAAGATGCGGTCGCAGCGCCCGGGTGACCGCGTCGACCACGGCGACGCCGGGTCCCGTGTCGAAGGCACGAACGCCCGTGATCTCGCCCCCAGGGGGAACGACCGTCACGTTGGCCATGCCACCGATGTTCTGCAGCGCACGCCAGGCGGTGCCGCTGAACAGCAGCGCGTCGGCGATCGGCACGAGCGGCGCCCCCTGCCCTCCCGCGGCCACGTCGCGGCTGCGGAAGTCGCTCACGACGGCGAGGCCGGTGCGCTCGGCGATCACGGCGGCGTTCCCCACCTGCCAGGTGGCAACGGCGGGCTGGTGCCAGATCGTCTGCCCGTGACTGGCGACGGCGGCGATGTCGGCCCGGGCGACGCCCGCCTCCGCAATGGCCGCGATCGCGGCGGCGGCGAGCGACTCGCCCACGGCGACGTCGAGGGCGGCGTACTCGGCGGTGGTCGCGCCGGCGATCGCGCGGTCGATGCGCTCCCGCTCGGCGGGGGCGTAGGGGCGCTGCACGAAGGCGAGCAGGTCCACCCGCACGGGGGTGCCGCCGACGCGGACCACGGCGGCGCTCGCGCCGTCGAGGCTCGTGCCGGACATCAGCCCCACGATCACGGCGGGGGCGTCGGCGTGGGCACGGTCGCTCACGTGACCGGGGGCGTGGCCTCGGTGAGGGCGTGGCGAATCACGCCGCCGGCGGTCTCGAGGGCCGCGCGGGCCTCGGCGGCGCCGATCCCGCGCAGTTGCATCACGAGGGCCAGCTTCACCTGGCCGTCGGCGTGGGAGAGCACGGCGCGGGCGGTGTCGCGATCGACGTCGCACACTTCCATCACGATCCGCTCGCTGCGGTCGCGGAGCTTCAGGTTGGTCGCCCGCAGGTCCACCATCAGGTTGCCGTACGTCTTGCCGATGCGGATCATGGCGCCGGTGGTGATCGTGTTGAGCACGAGCTTGGTCGCCGTGCCCGCCTTGAGCCGCGTGGAGCCGGTGACGACCTCCGGGCCGACGACCGGCACGATGGCGACGTCCACGCCGGCCACGAGCTCGGCCGGGGGCGGTGTGCAGGCCACGAGCGCGGTATGCGCGCCGCGCTCGCGGGCGCGGGCCAGCGCCGCGTGCACGAACGGCGTGGTGCCGCTCGCGGCGATGCCGATCACAACGTCACCCGCGCCGACGTTGCGCTCGTCGATCGCGGCGGTGCCGTCGGCGGGGCGGTCCTCGGCCCCTTCCTGCGAGCGGGTGAGCGCGGGCTCGCCACCGGCGATAATCCCCTGCACCATCCCGGGCTCGACGCCGAAGGTGGGCGGGCACTCGCTGGCGTCGAGCACGCCCAGCCGCCCGGAGGTGCCCGCGCCGACGTAGAACAAGCGGCCGCCGCGGCGAAAGGCGGCGGCGACGGCCTCAACGACCTTCGCGATCGCATCGCGCTGCGTGTGGACGGCGGCGGCGACGCCGGCGTCCTCGGCATTGATGAGGTCGACGATCTCGAGCGCCGACGCGAGGTCGATCGACGCCGTGCGCGGGTTGCGCTGCTCGGTGATGCGGGGGTCGAGCGCGGGAGGCACGATCCGGAGGGTGGGCGGACGCGGCGCGCGCTGCGCCGGGCGGCGTGTCCGGCTGTCGGGGAGATGCGACGCGGCCTAAGTTACCGAGGGTAGCGCGCGCGTGGCTAGCTGTGCCGGTCTCCCGCGCGGGCGGCGCCCACTCGCGCCACGCCGCCCGCCACGACACCCAGGACCACCCGTGCTCCGCTGGCGTCCCCGCCGCGCGACTCCCCATGCCCGCCCGATCGCCGCCGCGCTCGCCGCGTGGTCCCTCGCGCTGGGCGGCGCCAGGGCAGTCGGCGCGCAGATCCTCTCGCTCCCGTCGGCCAACCCCGAGCCCGACTCCTGGATCGCGGCGGGGACGGTGTTCACGAATGCCATGGGGCTGCGCGACGACGACCGCAACTCGTACTGGACGGTGAACGGGGTGACGGGCTACCGGATCTCGATCGACAAGGCCATGGGCTCGGGGACCACCCTCGGCGTCGCGATCACCTTCACCAACCCGGCCACCTTCGTGAACGGCGGCACCAAGTGCCCCACGGGGTGCACGGGGAGCGGCCAGTTCGTGAGCTACGCGCTCAACTACCGCACGAGCGGCTTCTCGCCGGGAATGAGCTCGATCGGCGAGCTGTCGCTGGGCGTGCTGCGCCCCGGGACGATCCGCGACAAGACGCTCGGCACCGAGATCGCCCCCGATCGCACCATTCCCTTCGCCGGCATCGGCGGCGGGCTGGCGTTCACCACGAGCCGGCGCTGGCAGGTCGAGCTCGTGCAGGAGTATCACTCGATCTTCGCCGGCGGCGGGATTTCCGGCGCCTCGACGCAATGGATCACTCGGCTCGGCGTGCGGATCGGGTTTGGCGCGCGCGAGGGGTACTAGCATGGCGGCCGTGACTCGCGGCGACGAAGGGGGCGTGCCGTGGCGGAGGGTGCGCGCGGCCCTGCTGGCGCTCGCGAGCGCCTGCTCCACGGGCGGGACGACCGGCACGGCCGTCGCCGGTGCGCCGGCCCCGGTGGCCGCGGCCCCCGCCGACGCCTTGCGCACCGCGACGGGGCTGCCGGCGTTCGTGCCCTTCATCGCCCCGGCGCCGTGGCGCTTCCCGAGCGGCGACCGCGTGGTCGAGGCACCCGAGGCGATGGTCGTGAGCAACAGCGCCGACGCGAGCGCGGCGGGCGACGCGATCATGCGCGCCGGCGGCAACGCGGTCGATGCCGCCGCCGCGACGGGCTTCGCGCTCGCGGTCACGCACCCGATCGCGGGCAACCTCGGCGGAGGCGGCTTCATGGTCATCCGCCTCGCCGACGGGCGTGCGTTCACGCTCGACTTTCGCGAGACGGCCCCCGCGGGGGCGACCCGCACGATGTTCCAGGACTCGGCGGGGAAGCTCTCGGGGAAGAGCCGGTTCGGCGCGCTCGCCTCGGGGGTCCCCGGCAGCGTGGCCGGGCTGGCGGAGGCGCTGCGTCGCTTCGGCACCAAGCCGCTCGCCGAGGTGATCGCACCGGCGATCACGCTCGCGGAGCGCGGCTACGTCGTGGACCGGTTCTTCCACGGGCAGATCGCGAGCAACGCGGCGCGGCTGCGGGAGGCCGGCAGCCTGATCTTCTTCCGTGCCGACGGCACGCCCCTCGCGGAGGGCGACACCCTGCGCCAGCCCGACCTCGCGCGAACGCTCCGGCGGATCGCCGCGAACGGCGCCCGGGAGTTCTACTCCGGCGAGACCGCCACGATGATCGTCGCCGAGATGGCGCGCGGGGGCGGGATCATCACCCGGGCCGACCTGGCCAACTATGCGCCGACGTGGCGCAAGCCGCTCCGCGGGAAGTTCCGCGGATTCGAGATCGTCACCATGGGCCCGCCGAGCGCCGGCGGGATCGTGCTGCTGCAACTGCTCAACGTGCTCGACGGCACGTCGCCCGTGCCCCCGGTCGGCTCGGCGGGCTACTCGCACCTCGTGGCCGAGACCTTCCGGCGCTCGTACATCGTCCGCAACACGCTGGTGGGCGACCCGTCATTCACCCCGGTGCCGGTGGAGCGCCTGGTGAGCCGGGCGTACGCCGATTCGCTGCGCCGGTCGATCGACCCCGCGCACGCGACGCCGTCGCCGTCGTCGCTCCCGCTCCGCGAGGGGATGCACACCACGCACTACGTGACGGCCGACGCGGCCGGGAACGTGGTGAGCACGACCACGACCATCAACGACCTGTTCGGGAACAAGGTCATGGTGCGCGGCGCCGGCTTCCTTCTGAACGACGAGATGGACGACTTTGCGGGAGTCCCCGGGCAGCCGAACCAGTGGGGCCTGGTGATGGGCGAGGTGAACGCGATCCAGCCCGGCAAGCGAATGCTGAGCTCGATGACGCCCACGATCGTGGCCGGCCCCGACGGCCGCGCGCTGCTGGCGCTGGGCGGGGCCGGCGGCTCCAAGATCAGCACGGTGGTGACCCAGGTCGTGGCCAACGTGCTCGCCCATCGCATGTCGCTGCCGGACGCGGTCGCGTACCCGCGCATCCACCACCAGGCGTGGCCCGACTCGCTGCTGTACGAGACGAACGGGCTGCGGGGCGTGGTGGTCGACTCGCTGCGGGCGATGGGGCACGTCACCGCGCCGATCGACTCGCTGACCAACGTGATCTCGCTGATGCGCGTGAAGGGGAAGTGGCAGGGGGTGCCCGAGCCGCGGCGCGAGGGTGGCGCCGTGGGACACTAGCCGCGGCCGTGCGCGGGCCGGCGGCGCCGCCGCCACCGATTTCGGATGGACCGCCGCGAATCGCGGCGCGCGGCCCGGCGGCGCTGCGGCGGCTGCTTCCGTACTTCGCGCCGCATCGCGGCCGGATGCTCGCGGGACTCCTGCTCGTGATCGGCGGCTCGGCGGGCGGAGCCGCGGTGCCGTGGCTGCTGCGGGCGGGGATCGACGAGCTGCGCGCCGGGGCGCCGCTGGCGCGCATCTGGACGATCGCGGCGATCATGGTCGCGGCGACCGTCGGGACGGGGACCTTCCGCTACCTGATGCGGGAGCTGCTCAACGGGCTGTCGCGGTTCGTCGAGTACGACCTGCGCAACGACCTCTTCGCCCGCCTCGTGGTGCTCGACGCCTCGTGGTACGGCCGCACGCGCACCGGCGACATCATGGCCCGCGTGACGAACGACCTCGCCGCGGTCAGGATGGCCTCGGGGCCGGCGATCATGTACCTGACCAACACCGTCGCCGGCGGGATCTTCGCCATGGTGGGGATGGCGACAATCAGCCCGAAGCTGATGCTGCTGGCCATCATCCCCGCGTTGCTGATCCCGGTCATCATGCTGCGCCTCGGCAAGCTCGTGCACGACCGGTTCGAGGCGGTGCAGGAGCACTTCAGCACGATGACGACGCACGCCCAGGAGAACCTCGCCGGCGCGCGCATCGTGCGGGCCTACCGCCAGGAGGCGAGCGAGATCGACCGCTTCACCGCGCTCGGCGAGGAGTACCTGCGGCGCAACATGGCGCTGGCGCGGCTGAACGGCATTCTCCACCCGAGCTTCGGCCTGCTGGCGGGGCTGGGCGCGGTGATCGTGCTGGGCGCCGGGGGCACGATGGCGCTCAACGGCACGATTTCCATCGGCAGCTTCGTGGCGTTCGGGCTGTACCTCGGCATGCTCACCTGGCCGCTGATCGCGCTGGGGTGGGTGATCAACCTCTTCCAGCGCGGCGCGGCAAGCATGGCCCGCCTGCTCGACATCCTCGACGCGCAGCCGTCGGTGGCCACGCCGGCCCATCCGCGCCCGATGCCGCCGCCACGGCAGCGGGGCGGCCGGTCGATCGAGTTCCGCGGCGTCGGGTTCCACTACCCCGGCGCGGTGGAGCGTGACGGGACGCCGCGGTGGGTGCTGCGCGACGTCTCGTTCACCGTCGAGGCCGGCCAGACGCTCGGCATCGTCGGCACGATCGGCGCGGGCAAGAGCGCCCTGCTCGACCTGATCCCGCGCTTCTTCGACCCGCAGGAGGGGGAGGTCCTGTTCGACGGCGTGCCGATCCGCGATCTGCCTCTCGACGCGCTCCGGCGCGAGATCGGCGCCGTGCCGCAGGAGAGCCTGCTGTTCAGCGAGCCGATCGCGAGCAACCTGCAGTACGGGCTGGAGCGCGACGACGCGCAGGCGATGGTGTGGGCCGCCGGCGTCGCCCAGCTCGACCGGACGATCGAGGAGTTCACCGCCGGCTACGACACGCTGCTCGGCGAGCGGGGGATCAACCTGAGCGGCGGGCAGAAGCAGCGGGCGACGCTGGCGCGGGCGCTGGCGCGCAAGCCGAGCGTGGTGCTGCTCGACGACGCGCTCTCGGCGGTGGACACCCATACCGAGGCCGAGATCCTGCGCGGGCTCCGGAGCGCGCTCAGCGGGCGCACGGCGCTGATCGCGAGCCACCGGGTGAGCGCGATCCGCGACGCCGACCTGGTGATCGTGCTCGACGGCGGGCGGATCGTCGAGCAGGGAACGCACGAGGCGCTGCTCGCGCGGCAGGGGCGGTACTGGCAGCTGCTCAACCGGCAGCTGTTGGTGGAGAGCGTGGAGGCGGCGGCGATGCTCCGCGTCTAGCCGATCGCGTGAACGTCAAGTTGCTCGACCGGCAGGCGGCACCCGGCTGCGGACGCGCGAAATGTCACGAATCTTCACCAAAATGTCAGAAAACCGACACATTTCGGGGCGGACTGGGGTGAATTGTTCGCCAGCCCAGCGACCTGTCCAGTGAACGACGATGTTTGCTCAGCACTGGCCGACGGGTGACATCTCCATCGACATGACGCTTGAAGCAGCATGCGGCTTGGTGCCCGCCCGAGGCACCGATACTCCTCGGTTACGCGCTTCTGAAGCTCGGGATCTCTCCGGTCGGGCGACCCTTGTGACCCGACGCGCCCTCGTCGTGGGGACGCTGCTAGCTTCGACGGCATCGTCGGCGAGCGCGCAAGACTGTTCCGGTGCGTGGACCAATGCGCGCGCGATCACGGCATGGCTTCCGCCCGGGCAGCGGGTCTGGAACGCGTACGCGAGCGCAACGTCGGAGTCGGGATCGCATTGGGTGGCGCTCTTTCCCTCGCCCTCGGTGCACGCTCAGCCAGACTCGTTGCAGGTCATGCGCATCGCGAAAATCACTGCCATGGGTACGGTGGAAACGGCGCCGCCGCTGTTCGGTCCCTTCCGGTTCTCGTACCCCCGCATCTTCGCCGATTCCCATGGCGCCACCCACGTCATCTGGGCCGAGGCGAGAGACACCAACGGAATTCGCGACACTGCCGGCGCCGGACCGTGGCGGTCACGCGCCTCGGTTCTCATCGGCAGCTGGGTGCGGCCAGGCGGAGCTTGGCAGCCACCGGAAGTGCTGCTGTCGCGCCTGGACAGCGCGATATGGTGGACGGCAGACTGGGACGCGGAGCCGGTTCGCGTCGCTGGGGAGCGCTTCGTCACGGGACTGAACTTCTTCGGCCCGCGCGCCTTTCATCCACCGGTAGCGCTCGTACTGGGCGGCGTGCCTCCGCGACAGTTGCTGCTCCCGGTGGGCGATCGCATTGCCGGCGTCGCCGCCCGTGGCGACTCCCTGTTCTGGCTCGTGGACGATCAGGGAACGGTGGCTGGCAATCGCGTGCGATTGGCGCTCGCGCTCGATCCGCGCGCCGGGCGCTGGGGCGCGAGCGCCCTGACGGACTCCGCAGTCCGCTCGCTCCCGAGCGCCTGGCGACTTACGCCCCGCGGACGACGACTGTATCGCATCCGCACCGACTCGGCCACCAGCCACGTTGCATGGCAGGCGTTTCGGCGCCGGCCAGGGGCGACGGTGGCGACCGAGCAGTCCGTGTCCTTCGCCGCGGTGACGATCTTGCAGCTCGCCTCGGCGGACGAACCGACCGGGGGAACGTGGTTCGCTGCCGTCGTCGCGCGCAGCTCCGGGCATTCCGCGCTCATCGCCTGGTACGTCGATTCAGGTGGACGTCCAGGTCGGCGGATGGAGGTGGCCGCCGCGAAGCGAGTGATCGGGCAGCTTCGCCTGTCGGCGTCGAGCGACTGCACGGCATCTGCCATCTGGTTCGACGCTGCAACCGATCCTGCCTGGAACGGGATCGGACTCTGGCATGCACGGTTTGCTCCACGCACGGCTCGGTAGCGACGATGCTGCCGGAACAGTTCGATGGGAGGAGAAATGACTGGAACGACTGAACGGGCTTGCCGGCGACTCGCCGTCGCGCTTTGCCTGGCCATCGGGTGCACGTCGCGAGACGTCCCGACAGGGCCACGGGCACGGCCTGCAGCGGCGATGAGCGACGGACAGCGGCTGGAGTTCGCGGAACGGGACCTCGTTCGCACGCTTCGACTCGTCGAGGGAGCGCCTGAAGCGTCGTCGCCGCGGCGTGTGGCGTAGGCTCGTGCCCTGGGCGATGCACTCGAGCGCATTCGCTCCTCGCAGCGCGTCGCCGCGACGCTCGCGGCGCCGGGCCGGTCGACCGCTGCACTCATGGTGCCGCGGACCCGCGTGGCGAGCATGACGGACGAGGGGTCGGAGGCGATCGTGGCCGCGAACGCGATCCCCACACTCCTACGCGGCATCGTCACCGCATCGACGGTCACCCTGCTGGCGGAGGCAGGCTGGCCCGGCGTCAACAGCGCCGGGCCGGACGGCGGGGATCCCGGGATTGGCCCGTTTCGGGTACCGTACGCCGCCGTGATGATCCCGTCGAAAGCGATTCGCGACGGCACCGCATCGGGGTTTGCGCTCGGATACGATGGCTGCTTCAGCCGGCAGCCGCCCGGCCAGGCAGGGACGACTACGCAGCTCCCGCAGCGGAAGGAGTCTGGACTGCTCTGCCTCGCCTCGGCGTACCCGTTCAGCTGCGCTGGCCCCGCTGGTTGTTTCGCGGGCAACAGCTGCATCGCCAGCTACTATGACGTCGGAGCCCGACGAGGAATGCGGGGACAGGACGTCAGGCCGATGGCAGGTGCGGACGTGGGCAGCCGGCTCTGCATGTGCAAGTCCACCAGTGGTGGCGGTGGTTTGGGCGTACCGCGTGATCCGGAAGCCACGAGCCTTCCGTTCGCCGGCGCCGCCATCATGTCACTGGAACAGGGACGATGGTCGCCGTACGGTGACCCGTCGACGAATGACTGCGGAGGCTCAGGTGGAGGCGGCGATTCGCGCGTGATGGCGTGTCACGCCGAATGCGGCTTCATCGAGGCAAGCTACGATGGAGGCCCGACCTGGGAGCCGTATTGGGAAGGGTATTACAACGTCTGCGAATACCAGAACCAGTCCTGACTCGCCCTGAAGGCAGCGAAGGACCTGCTGCTGCAAGCAGATCCTTCGCTGCGCTCAGGATGACGGGGGTTCACGGCGCCGTCAGCGCCCCGTACGTCTCCGGCCGGCGATCGCGATAGAACTGCCACGTGTTCCGGACCTCGCGGATCTTGTCGAAGTCGAGGTCGGCCACCACCAGCTCGTCCTTGTCGCGGCTCGCCTGCGCGAGGAACTGGCCGCGCGGGTCCACGAAGTAGCTCTGCCCGTAGAACTCGCCGATGTTCCACGGCGCCTCGGTCCCCACGCGGTTGATCGCCCCCACGAAGTAGGCGTTCGCCACCGCGTGCGCCGGCTGCTCGAGCTTCCACAGGTACTCGCTCAGCCCCGCCACCGTGGCGCTCGGGTTGAGCACCAGCTCGGCGCCGCCCAGCCCCAGGGCGCGGGCCCCCTCGGGGAAGTGCCGGTCGTAGCAGATGTAGACGCCGACCTTGGCGTACGCCGTGTCGAACACCGGGTACCCGAGGTTGCCGGGGCGGAAGTAGAACTTCTCCCAGAAGCCCGGCGCGACGTGGGGGATGTGGTTCTTGCGATACTTGCCGAGGTACGTCCCGTCGGCGTCGATGACGGCGGCGGTGTTGTAGTACACGCCGGCGCCGTCCTCCTCGTACAGCGGCACCACGATCACCATCTGGTGCTTCCGCGCCAGCTCCTGCATCAGCTTCGTCGTCGGCCCGTCGGGGATCTGCTCCGTGTGGTCGTACCACCGCGTGCTCTGCTCGGCGCAGAAGTACGGGCCGGTGAAGATCTCCTGCATGCAGAGGATCCTGACCCCCTGCGCCGCCGCCTGCTCGATCATCGTCACGTGCTTGGCGACGTTGGCGTCGCGGATCTTGGCCAGGGGCTCGGTCGTGGCGCACGCGTTCGTCGCCTGGATCAAGCCGCACTTCACCACGCGGGACATGGGAGGTCTCCGAAGGTCGGGTACTGCGGGTGGGGGGCCGCGGCGCTGGCACCGCCGGCCCGGTGGCGCGTCAGGGCGTGGCGGGAAGCGGCGCCTTCGCGACCGCGCCACGCATGATCGCCAGATAGAGCACGAAGCCGAGGCCGAAGGTCACGAACCAGGCGTACGAGTAGAGCGTGTCCCAGAACACCGGGTTCGCGACCTGCCCCCCGGGGGTCGAGACGGCGCGCGCGAACCCCGGCACCACGGGCAGCACCGCGAGCGCGAGCGCCACCATCGCCCCGGGATTCACCCCGTTCCGGTACGAGTAGGTGCCGTGTTCGCGGAACAGGTCGGGAAGCGACAGCTGCTGCCGGCGCACCACCCAGTAGTCGGCGATCAGGATGCCGCCGAGCGCGCCCATCAGGCTCGAGTAGCCGAGGAGCCAGGTGAAGATGTACGCCGCGGCGTCGGAGTAGAGCTTCCACGGCATCATCGCGACGCCGATCACCGCGGTGATCAGCCCGCCGGTGACGTAGCTGATCCGGCGCGGCGCGAGGTTGGAGAAGTCGTTCGACGGCGACACGACGTTCGCCGCCATGTTCGTCGTGAGCTGCGCGGCGAGCACGACGAGCGCGGCGAAAATGATCGTCCCCGCGCCGCCGATCCGGCTCACCAGCACGACCGGGTCCCAGATCGGCTCGCCGAAGATCACGATCGTCGCGCTCGTCACCGCCACGCCGATGAAGGCGAACGCCGTCATCGTCGCCGGCAGCCCCATCGCCTGCCCCAGCGCCTGCGACCGCTGGCTTCTCGCGTAGCGCGTGAAGTCGGGGATGTTGAGCGACAGCGTCGCCCAGTAGCCGACGTTGGCCGTGAGCGCGGCCGGGAAGAGCTTCCAGAACGACGCCGTGGACTGTCCCTGCAGCCGGACCGACTCGTCGAGCACGTGGCCGAGCCCGCCGCCGCGCGAGACTCCCCACCAGAGCAGGATCGCGCCGCCGGCCAGCAGCAGCGGCGCCGACCACGACTCGAGAATCTTGATCCCCTCGGTCCCCTTGAGGATGATCACCACCTGGATCCCCCAGAAGATCGCGAACGCGATCGCCTTGGCCCCCGGGAGCTCCGCCCACCCGCCCCACGCCGCGGTGAACAGCATGTGGAGGGCCAGCGCCCCGATCCACGTCTGGATGCCGAACCAGCCGCAGGCGACCACGGCGCGCAGCACCGCCGGCACGTTGGCCCCCCGCGTGCCGAATGCCGCCCGGCAGAGCACCGGGAAGGAAATCCCGTACTTGGTGCCGGCGTGGGCGTTGAGGATCATCGGGATGAGCACGATCGTGTTGCCGAGCAGGATCGTGAGCATCGCCTGCCACCAGTTCATTCCCTGCCCCATCAGTCCGGAGGCAAGGGTGTACGTGGTGATCACGACGCTCATGCCGATCCAGAGCGCGGCGATGTTGTAGGTGGACCAGGTGCGCCGCGCGAGCGGCGTCGGCGCGAGGTCCGGGTTCCAGAGCGGACTGCCGGAGAGGTCCTCGCTCGTGGTGACGAAGTCCTGCCCCTCGACCGCCGCGCTCACCGCGCCCCGGCGGCCACGAGGTCGGCCGCCCGCAGCGGCGCCAGCGGCCCGCGCGAGACGCGCATCGCCACCGGCTCCTCGGGGGAGCCGCCGAGGCCGGCGGTGGTGCGCGGCAGCCAGACCCCGCGCCCCTCCTTCCCCACCACCGTGTAGTCGTCCACGATCACCTCGCCACGCGAGAGCGTGGTGCGGGCGAAGCCGGCCAGCTCCCACCCCTCGTACGGCGACCAGTCGGCGTTCGTCTCCATCGCCGTCGGCGACACCGTCATGGTCGTCCTGGGATGGATGATCGCGAGGTCGGCGTCGGCGCCGACCTGGATCGCGCCCTTGCGCGGGTAGAGCCCCATGATCCTCGCCGGGTTGGTGCTCAGCTTGACGCACATCTCCTCGAGCGTCATGCGGCCGCCGAGCACCCCCCTGGTGTAGGTGAGCGGGAGCAACGTCTCGAGCCCCGGCATCCCCATCGGGATCTTCGTCCAGTCCCCTTCCCACATCGCCTTCTGCTCGCGGGTGAAGGTGCACGTGTCGGTGGAGATCACGCTCACCTCGCCCGTGCGGAGCCCCTGCCAGAGGCGCTCCACGTCCCCCGGCTTCTTGAGCTGCGGACAGCAGGCGAAGAGGTGCCCGTCCTCGCGCGCGAACACCGAGTCGTCGAGCACGAGGTACTGCACGCACGTCTCGGCGATCACGGGGACGCCGCGGGCCTGTGCCGCGCGGATGATGTCGGCCCCCTCGCCGGTGCTCATGTGCACGATGTAGAGCTGCCCGCCCGTCGCCTCGCTCCACTGCACCACCCGCTGGATCGCCTCGGCTTCGACGAAGTTCGGCCGGGTGATCGCGTGGAGCCGCGCACCATACTCCTTCATCAGCGCCGGCGTGTGGTGCCGCGCGATCAGCTCGTCGAGCACCCGCGCCGACTCGGCGTGCACGAGCAGCATCGCCCCGTACTCGCCCATCCGCTCCAGCGTGCCGAAGAGGGCGCGGTCGTCCGACTGCCACCCCTCCGAGGCATAGATCATGAACTCCTTGAAGGTCGTGAACCCCCGGTCGACCATCCCCCGGATCTGGTCCTTGTGCTCGTCGTAGCGGGTGATGCAGATGTGGAAGGTGTAGTCGATGAGCGCCTTGCCGCGGGCCTTCTCCATCCAGTTGTCCGCCGCCTGCGACAGCGACTCGCCGGCGTAGGGGATCGCGAAGTCGATCAGCGTCGTGACGCCGCCGCGCGCCCCGGCGCGGGTGCCGGTGCGGTAGTCGTCGGCGGACGTCGTGCCGCAGAACGGGAGGGCGAGGTGCACGTGCACGTCGAGCACGCCCGGGATCACGTGGTGCCCGGCGGCGTCGATCACCTCCGCCCCGGTGGTGTCGAGCGAGAGCCCGAGGGCGGCGATCTTGTCGCCCACGATCCCGATGTCGCCCGTGAAGGTGCCCGCGGGAGTGACGACATTCCCGCCCGAGACTACCCGGTCATAGCGCATGGCAAGTGCTCCTCGAGAATCCGGTTCGGCGTGCGGTAGCGGGTGCGAGTCCGATGGCCGGTCAGGCCTTGAGCGCCACCTCGTCCGGCGCGGCGTACCCCTCCACCGGCTCGTAGCCGCCGGCGTAGCCGTCCCCGTCGGGACGGCGGATCTGCGACTGCAGCTTCACCCGGTCGCGGCGGAGGCCGCGGAAGTCCTCGACCGACGTCCACCCCTTGTCGGCGTTTCGCTCGAGGAAGGCGTCGAGCCCGGCGTTGAGCCGCCTGATCACGTTCGGCCCCACCGCGGCATCGAGCATCGCCGCGGTGCACACCTGCACCGTGCCGGCGCCGAGCAGGAAGTACGACAGCGCCTGGCTGAAGTCGGAGACGCCGCCGATGCCGCTGAACGAGCGGTCGGGGAAGGCCTGCGTCATGCGGACCATGTTGGCGAGCGACATCGGCAGGATCGCCGGGCCGCCCATGCCGCCGGTCGAGACGAAGCCGTCCACGTTGATCTCGAACTCGAGGCTCTCCGGGTCGATCAGCGGCAGCGACGGGAAGGTGTTGCTCGACACCATCGCGTCGGCGCCCCCGCGGAAGCAGGCCGCCGCCTCGACCACGATGTCCTGCGTGGCCGGCGTGAGCTTGGTCCACACCGGGATCCGCGAGACCTCCTTCACCGCCTCGGTCACCACGGAGCAGAGCCCCTCGTCCTTGCCGATGTTCGAGCCCATGTCCTTCCGGTCCATGTGCGGGCACGAGAAGTTGCACTCGATCCCGTCGGCGCCGGCGTCCTGCACCGCCCGCGTCAGCGTCTGCCAGGCCTTGAGCTCCTTGTCGGTCCCCGAGCCGGCCATGATCGACGCGATCACCACCCGCGTGGGGAAGGCCGCCTTGATGCGCCGGATGCGCGGCACCCACCAGTCGAGGGGCTTGTCGGAGATCAGCTCCCAGTTCCACGATCCATGCAGCGCCGCGCCAGCCCGTTTCTTCATGGACACGTGGTTGTCGTCGGGCGTGGTGCGGAAGAACTTCGTCTTCGCCCCCACCACGTTCACGACCGGGTGCAGCCCGATCGTCTTCACCACCACGCCCCCCCACCCGGCCTCGAAGGCCCGCAGGATGTTGTTCTCCGACTCCGTCGGCGGGGCCGACGAGAGGAGGAAGGGATTCTCGAACCTGATGCCGGTGAAGGTCACCGCACGCCTGGCCGCCATGTGATCGCTCCTGTCAGTGTTGCTGCAGCGCCTGCCGCCCCGTCCGGACGCGATCGTCGCGTCCTAGCTCATCCAGTTGGTGCCCGCCTCGCGGTTCCACTTGGTCGTCATCTTCTTGGCCTGCGTCCAGAACTCGATCGAGCTGTGCCCGGTGATGTCGCCCACGCCGAACCTGGACTCGTTCCAGCCGCCGAACGAGAACGGCTCGCGCGGCACCGGCACCCCCACGTTCACCCCGACCATTCCCGCCGTGGCATGCTCCATCACGTACCGCGCCACCCCGCCGCTCTCGGTGAACACCGAGGCCGCGTTGCCGTACGGCGACGCCGCCTCGACCCGCAGCGCCTCGTCCACATCCCTCGTGCGCACGATCGAGAGCACCGGGCCGAACACTTCCTCCTGCGCGATCCGCATCACCGGCGTCACATGGTCGATGATCGTCGGGCCGAGGTAGAAGCCCCCCTCGCGCCCCTTCACCACCGTGCGTCGGCCGTCCACGAGCACCGTCGCGCCGGCCCGCTCGGCCTCGTCGATGTACCCGACGATCCGCGCCCTCGACGCCGCCGAGATCACGGGGCCGAAGTCCTTCCCCGGCTGCATCGCCTTCGCGACCTCGACCATCCGGGCGACGATGTGGTCCGTGTCCGCGACCGCGACCATCACGCTCGCCGCCATGCATCGCTGGCCGGCGCAGCCGCTCATCGACGCCACGATGTTCGTCGCCGCCATCTCCCGGTCGGCGTCGGGCATCACGATCAGGTGGTTCTTGGCGCCTCCCAGCGCGAGGCAGCGCTTGAGCGTGCCCGTCGCCCGGCGGTAGACGATCTTCGCCACCTTGGTGCTCCCCACGAACGTCAGCCCGGCGATCCCGGGGTGGTCGCACAGCGCCTCGACCGCGTCCCGGCCCCCGTGCACCACCTGCAGCACCCCGGCGGGGAGCCCCGCCTCCTGCAGCAGCGCCGCGATCCGCATGCCCGACAGCGGCACCAGCTCGCTCGGCTTGAGGATCACGCAGTTGCCCAGCGTGAGCGCGTTCGGCAGTGACCAGTTGGGCACCATGTTCGGGAAGTTGAACGGCGTGATCACGCCGACGACCCCCACCGGGAAGCGCTCCACCCGGCATTCCACGCCGCGGCTCACCTCGAGCACCGTCCCCGTCGCGATCTGGGGCAGCGAGCAGGCGAACTCGGTCAGCTCGATCGACTTGAGGATCTCGGCCCGCGCCTCGATGCCGATCTTGCCGTTCTCCTCGGTCACGAGCGCCGTCAGCTCGTCGATGTGCCTCTCCAGCAGGTTCCGGTAGCGGAACATCACCTGCACGCGTTCCTTGATCGGCAGCGCGGCCCATGCCGGGTGCACGCTCGCGGCCGCCCGCACGGCGCGGTCCACTTCGCGCGCGGCCGACATCGGCACGCGCGCGATGATGTCGCCCGTGGACGGGTCGGTCACGTCGAGCAGGGCGACGTCGCTGGCGTCGGGACCCCCTGCCAGCCAGTTGGTGAGGTCGGGGTACTTCATGCGCCAAGTTGTGCAGCCGCAAGCCCTCCGGCAAGGCGGGCGGCCCGGCGGGCGCACTCCCCCCCGCCCCCGCTTCGCGCTACACCCCGATGTCCTCGTTCCAGAGGGCCGGGTGCGCGGCGATGAAGGCCCGCATCAGCTCGACGCATCGGGAGTCGTCCGCAATCACCAGCTCCACCCCCCGTGACCGGAGGAGGGCCTCGGGCCCCCGGAAGGTGCGGTTCTCCCCGATCACCACCCGGGGGATGCCGTACAGCAGGGTCGCGCCGGAGCACATGTCGCACGGCGACAGGGTCGTGTAAAGCGTGGCCCGTCGATAGTCCGCGGCCGCCAGACGTCCGGCGTTCTCGAGGCAGTCCATCTCGGCGTGGAGCACCGCGCTCCCGCGCTGCACCCGCCGGTTGTGCCCGCGGCCCACCACCCGGCCGTCGAGCACGAGCACGCTGCCGATCGGGATTCCCCCCTCCGCAAGCCCCGTCCGGGCCTCGTCCATGGCGGCGTCGAGGAATGCGTCCGGTGTCATCCCGGGCGCAGCGAAAGATGTCATCGTGGGCGCAGCGAAGGATCGGCTGGCCCGCTGCTCCCCTTCCCCGTCCGGCACTCCTCGCACACGCCGTAGATCACCAGCCGGTGCCGCTGCCGCGCGAACCCGTGCGCCTCGGCCATCAGCGTCGTCATGCGCTCCAGCCGCTCGTCGCGAAACTCGCGCACCGTGCCGCATGCCGTGCAGAGGAGGTGCTCGTGATTCGGCATCCCGCGCGACGGCTCGTATCGCCGGAAGCCCTCGCCGAAGTCGCGCTCGACCACCAGCCCGCTCTTCACCAGCACCTCGAGCGTGCGATACACCGTGGCGGTGCCCACCGCCGCCCCGCGCGCGTCGAGCAGGCGCGTCACGTCGTCGGCGGACAGGTGCTCCCGCGAACCGAGCACCACCCCTGCCACGGCCAGCCGCTGGCCGGTGACCGGCTGGTTGTGCTCGCGCAGGTACGCCACGAAGGCGTCGGTTACGCCAGCGCCGCCCACGTCGGCTCCTCGAGGGCGGCGCGCCACTGCTCGGCGCCCAGCCGCTCGGGATCCCCCGCGTCGCCGGCCCGGTCCATCACGCCGCGCACCACCGCGTCGACCGTCACGAGCGGGGCATCGGCCTGCGCCACGCAGTCGAACTCCCACTTCCCCCGGTCGGGCCCCTTGATGGTGTGGCGATAGCGGGCGCAGTACACCACCAGCCGGTCGCCATGGGGCGCCGCGGCGGGCGCGCCATCGGCGTGCGGCGATGCGTCGCCCGGCGCGGCGCGGACGAGGGCCTCGGCCGCGTCGCCGGCATGCGTGGCGAGCGCATCGCCGGCCTCGTGCGCGGCCGATTCGCCGGCATCGGTCGCGGGCACGCGCCCGGTCCCCGCCGGCGCGTCGGCTTCCGGCGTGGCGGCCACCACCGCCACACCGGTCTCGACCGGTCCCTGTCGCCGCGGCGCGAAGAGGTGCGCCTCGACCACGCGGTCGGTGGCCACGCGCTCGGCGATCGCCTGCAGGAAGCGCACCTGGGTCCCGGTCACCGGGCCTCCGCCACGGTACGCGTGCCGCCGGGGGTCAGCCGCTTCGCGTTCAGCTCGCGCTCCACGTAGAGCCGCAGGATGTGCATGAAGTCCTGTGCATTGGTGACGACCCCGAAGGCCTGGTGGGTGCCGCGGTCCTTGAGCTTGCTGACGACGAACTCCGACGAGTCGACGCAGATCGTGGGCAGCTCGCGCAGCGAGCCGTCGCCGTCCATCACGAAGGCCGGCAGCATGTTGCCGGTGGCGATCGCATGCAGTGCCGTGGCGATCAGCACCGCCATCGTCGCCTTGATCGCGTGCACCCGCATCGCGTCCTGGCCGGCGATCGCGTCGGTGATGACGTCGGGGAGGGGCCCGTCGTCGCGGATCGAGCCGGTGAGGACGAACGGCACGTTGTGCGTCACCACGGCGTGCATGATGCCGTCCGTGACGATTCCCCGTTCCACCGCCGCGCGGATCGACCCCGCGCGCCGCACCGCGTTGATCGCCCGCATGTGCATGCTGTGCCCCCCGCTCGCCGCGTGCCCGGTGGCGTTCATCCCCAGCGTCGTGCCGAAGATCGACGCCTCGATGTCGTGCACGGCGACCGCGTTCCCCGCCAGGAGCGCCCCCACGAAGCCGTTCTGCACGAACCAGGTCATGTCGGCCCGCGCCCGCGAGTGCACGAGCGCCGGCCCGGTCACCCACACCGGGTAGCCGCCGCGGTCGCGCTCGTCGATCAGGATGCGCGCCATCAGTGCGTAGTCGATCGGCTTCTCGCGCGACACGTCCGAAGACATGAACTGGAACTCGCCCTCGGCCGGCTGGCCGAGGAAGGCGCGGCTGTGGACGAAGATCCCCTCGCTGCCGTCCTCCTTCGCGCCCACCGCCACGCGCTCGCCGGCCCTCACGCGCCGCCCCTCGCGCACCCACAGCTCCCCCGCCTGGTCGAGCACCAGCGCGCCGTCCATGCGCGGCTCGCGCGGCAGGCGCCAGGCGCCGTTCACGCGCACGTACGTCGGCAGGTTGGTCGTCGCGAAGAATCCGTCGGGGAGGACCCCGTCGCGCTCGGCGGCGACGAACCGGGCCTCCGGGGCGGCGGCGAACCGCGCCGCGGCAAAGTCGGGATGGGCGAAGGCCGTCACCCGGGAAAGATGCCCGCGCGCCGGGGGCCGAACAAGGCGAATCGCTACGGCGTCGCCTTTCCCGCGACGACCATCGCTCCCGTCGGCTGCGGCACCCCGCCGGCCGGCTCTTGCGTCACCGCCACCGCCGCCAGCGCCCCGGGCGCGAGCGCGACCTCGGCGCGCACCACCGCCTCGCCCCGCGCGTCGGGCCCGAAGGTGCCGGCGGAGATCCGGCGGCCGCCGCTCACCAGCCAGAGCTGGTAGGTGCGACCCGGCGTCAGTGCGGGAAGCCGGTGCGCCACGAAGGTCCAGCGATTCGTGGCCTGGTCCCAGAACATCCGGGCGTACGGCTTGCCGGCCTCCTGCGTGGTGAGATCCACCACTCGCACCCGGCTCCCCGTGAGCGCCGCGAGGCGCCGGTCCTGCTCGGCCACCAGCGCCTCGAGCGAGTCGGCGGCGCGCCGGCGCGCGCGCTCGGTCTCGGCGAATGCGGTGCGCGCATCGCGCAGCTCGGCGCGCGACTGCACGAGCAGCAGCAGGGCGGCGGCCAGTCCCACCGCCGCCGCGCCGAACCAGACCGCCGGAAGCGGCATGCGGGGGGACGGCGGCGGCGGCACCGGGGAGCTCACCGTCGGCGTGAGCGAGCGCGCCTTGCGCGCCTGCCCGTCGGCGGCGGCGCGCGCGAGCAGGCGGGCCCGCGTGCCGGCGCCGCCCGGCTCACGGAGGCCGGGGAGCACCGCCGCCAGGCTCGCGGCCGCGCCGCGCAGGCGGTCGAATTCGCGCCCCGCGTCGGCATCGTCCGCCAGCGAGGCGCGCAGCCGGGCGCGCTCCACGTCCGACAGGGCGTCGAGCGCGGCCCCCTCGAGGTCGGCGGCGTCGTCGCGGTCCCTCGGTCCCGACATCACCATTGCTCCCCGAGGGGCGCGAGCGTCTCGCGGAGCTTCCGCATCGCGAGGCGCATGCGTGTCTTCACCGTGCCGAGCGGCGTGCCGGTGCGCTCGGCGATCTCCGACTGGCTCAGCCCGCCGAAGTACGCCAGCTGCAGGCACTCGCGCTGCTCCCGCTGCAAGGCGGCGAGGGCCGCCGCCACCAGCCGTGCGCGCTCGTCGTGGTCGGCCGCGTCCGCCGGCGACGCCGACGCCGAGGCCAGCACCTCGGCGGGGAAGGTGGCCTCGTGGTCATCGAGCGAGGCGTCAACGCGCGTGCGCCGGATGGCCCGCAAGCGGTCGAGGGCGCGGCTGCGGGCGAGCGTCAGCAGCCACGTGGCGAGGCTTCCCCGCGCCGCATCGAACCGCTCCGCCTGTCGCCACGCCTGCCAGAACACCTCTTCGACCACGTCCTCCGCCTCCATGCCGTCGCCCACGATCCGCACCGCGAGGGCACGCACCGCGCCCTGCCAGCGATCGTAGAGCGCGCCGAGGGCCTGCTCGTCGCCCTGGGCCATGCGCTGCACCAGGATCGCGTCGGCTTGCGACGCGTCGGCCCGCTGCCCGGCATACGCCGACAGCGGCGTGGTCGGTTTCATCGGGGCGAAAGCTAGGAATGCGCCGGGATCGGCGCCACGGCACACGCGGCGTCATCCTGGGCGCGCCTTGTCGTCCTGAGCGCGGCGAGGGACATGCGTGCGCAGGCCAGGCGGGACCCTCGCCGCGTTCGGGACGACTAGAGGAGCGACACCGGGTCCCGGTCCCAGACGAGCCGCAACTCGCGTCCCGCCGGCGGCACGAATCGCTCCACGAAGTACCGCCCCACACGCGACAGGGTGCGGCCGTCGTCGGCCTTGAGCAGCAGGTGCCAGCGCCAGCGGCTCTTCACCCGCTCCACCGGGCTCGGCGCCGGCCCCACGATCGCGACTCCGCCCACGTCGCGTGCGGCGAAGAGGCGCCGCAGCCATCCGGCGGCGGCATCGGCGGCGGCCCGGACCTCGAGCTCCACCGTGCCGCTCACGATCACGTTGGCGAGCTGCACGACCGGCGCATATGGCGGGTTCTCGCGCCCGGGCAGCTCCTCGGCCACGAACGCCTCGTAGTCGTGCGTCATGGCGCAGCGCACGGCATGGTGGCCCGGCACCCGGGTCTGGATCAGCACGCGCCCCCCCTTGGCCCCGCGCCCCGCGCGCCCGGCCACCTGCGACAGCAGCTGGAAGCAGCGCTCGCTCGCCCGGAAGTCCGGGAGGTTGATCCCCACGTCGGCGTCAACCACCCCCACCAGCGTGACGTTGGGAAAATCGAGCCCCTTGGCGATCATCTGCGTGCCGAGCAGGATGTCGACGTCGCCGCGCCCCACGCGGTCGAGGATGTGCACGTGCGCCCACTTGCCGCTCGTCGTGTCGACGTCCATGCGGGCGAGGCGCGCCGCCGGGAACCGCTCGCCGACCAGCCGCTCCACCTGCTGCGTGCCGAGCCCGCGCTGGCCGAGCACGGCGCCGCCGCAGCGCGGACAGTCGGCGCGCGGCGGCTCCTGGTGCTGGCAGTAGTGGCACACCAGCCGCTCCGGCCCCTTGTGCGCCGTGAGCGAGATCGAGCAGTTGGGGCAGGTGGCCACGTAACCGCAGGCGGGGCACTGCACGAAGCTGGCGAATCCGCGCCGGTTGAGGAGGAGGATCGCCTGCTCGCCGCGGTCGAGGGTCTCGGCGATCGCCGCCTGCAGCGGCTCGCTCAGCACCTGCGCGACGCGGTCGTCGGGGCGCGCGCGGCGCCTCGTGAGGTCCACGACCTCGACCGCCGGGAGCACTCCCGCCCCCGCGCGCGCCGGCAGCGACAGTCGGTGCATGCGCCCCCCTTCCACCGCGTGCCAGCTCTCGAGGCTCGGCGTGGCGCTCCCCAGCACGCACACCGCGCCCTCGAGCCGGGCCCGCGCGATCGCCACGTCGCGGGCGTGGTAGCGCGGCGTCTCCCCCTGCTTGTAGCTCGCCTCGTGCTCCTCGTCCACGATCACCGCGCCCACATCGCGCAGCGGGGCGAAGATCGCCGACCGCGCCCCGACCGCGATCCGCCGTTCCCCGCTCCGCAGCGCCCGCCAGGCGTCGAGCCGCTCGCCGTCCGAGAGGGCGCTGTGCAACACCGCAATCCGGTCGCCGAACGCGGTGCGAAAGCGGTCCACCGTCTGCGGGGTGAGGGCGATCTCCGGCACGAGCACGATCGCCGTGCGACCGCGGGTCTCGACGACGTGCCTGAGCAGCTCCACGTACACCAACGTCTTGCCGCTGCCGGTGATCCCGTGCAGCAGCGAGACGTCACCCGGGGCCGCGCGCGTGAGGACATCAAGGGCCGCCGCCTGCGCCCCCGTCGGCACGTGGTCCGTGGCCGGTGCCGCGCGCCCCGCGAACGGGTCGCGCATCACCGCCTCCTGGTCGGTGCGCACGAGGCCGCGCTTCGCGAGCGCCGAGATCGTCGCCCGCGTCACGCCGTGGCGCTCCATCAGGTGCGACACGAGGGCCGCGCCACCGATCCCCTCGAGCGCCTCGTACGCCGCCCGCTGCGACGGGGCGCGCTTGAACACCGCGTCGCGCGCGGTCAGCGACGGGAGCTCGCGCGCGATCGTGACGAGGGTGCGCTCCCTGCCCGCCGGTTGCGGCCGCGCCGCGCCGGTGAGGGCGGCGGGGAGCATCGAGCGCAGCACGAGGCCGGGAGGCGCGGCGTAGTGGGCGCTCATCCAGTCGCCCAGCTGCAGCAGCGCGGGCGAGAGCGCCGGCTCGGCGTCTGGGGCCTCGAGGATTCCCTTGGCGGTCACCCCCTCGGGGAGCGCCGCGCCCACGGCGGTCACGATGCCGACCTCGCGGCCGCCGCGAAGCGGCACCACGACCCGCGCCCCGGGCACGGCGCGCCCCGCGAGCGCCTCGGGCACCTCGTAGCTGAAGGTGCGGAAGAGGGGCACGGGGAGGGCGACGCCGACCAGCCGCGGCATGCGCCCGCTATCGCTTCGTGACGCCGAGCCCCGGGCCCGTCGGAAGCACCACCTGCCCTCCCGCGATCGTCGCCCCGGCGAACGGGTCCTTCTTGAGCAGCGCCGCCCCGTCCAGGTCCACCGCGTCGAGCAACGGCGTCAGGTGCGCCGCCGCCGTGATCCCCAGCGACGTCTCGATCATGCACCCCAGCATCACCGACATCCCGTGCGCCCGCGCGATCGCCACCATCTTGATCGCCTCGCGGAGCCCGCCGCACTTCGCCGTCTTGATGTTGATCCCGTCCACGACGCCCGCCAGCTTCGCCACGTCCACGCTCGTCACGCACGACTCGTCGGCCACGATCGGCAGGCTCGACCGTTCGCGCACGAAGCGCATCCCCTCGAGGTCGTGCCCCGGCAGCGGCTGCTCCAGGAACTCCACCCCGAGGTCCTGCAGGATCGGCACCATCCGCAGGGCATGCTTCGCCGTCCACGCCGCGTTGGCATCGACGCGAATCACCTTCGCCGGCGCCTCCTCGCGCACCGCGGTGATGATCTCGCGGTCGCGGTCGGTGCCCAGCTTGACCTTGAGGATCGGGTAGGGCGCGGCCTCCTTCACCCGCTGCCGGGTGGTCGCGATGTCGGGGGCGATCGCGATCGTGAAGCTCGACCGCGGCGCCGCGCCGGGCTCGAGTCCCCACAGCTTCCACAGCGGCACGCCGAGTCGCTTGCCCACGATGTCGTGGGCGGCCGCGCTGATCGCGCTCTTGAGGGCGCCGTTGTGCGCGATGCTCGTGCGCATCGCATGCTCGAGCGCCTCCAGCGACCAGGCGTCGCTCGCCTCCACGATCGGCCGCAACCGCTCCAGCACCGCGATCCCCGAGTCCACCGTCTCGCCGTAGAGCCCGCTCGGCGCCGCCTCGCCCCAGCCTTCCACGCCGTCGTCGGCCAGCAGCTTCACGCACAGCGTGCGCCAGGTCGACGAGCCGCCGCGGGCGATGATGAACGGGTGCGTCGTCTCGACGGTCACGACCTCGTGCGACAGCTTCATGGGGACGTCAGGGCCTGGTGGGAGTGGACGTGCCGAAGGGCGACCAGCCGGTCGCGGCGGCACGCCACGCATCGGGCTGGCCTCCCGCGCCCAGCCAGCGCAGCAGTGCCTCGGCCAGGTCGGCGCCGCGCTGGTGCCGGTCGTCGGGACTCTTGCTCAGGCAGCGCATGATGATCGCCGACAGCGCGCCCGGCACCGCCGGGTTCACCGTGTCGGGGGCCACGGGCGACTCGTGCACATGCTTGTAGCCCACCGAGTACGCGTCGGCCCCGTCGAACGGCGGAAACCCCACCACGCACTCGTAGAGCATCACCCCCACGCCGTACAGGTCGCTGCGGCCATCGACCAGCTTGCCCATCGCCTGCTCGGGGGACATGTAGTGCGGCGTGCCCATCGCCCGGCCGCCGGCGGTCAGCCGGCCGTGGAAGCGCGCGGTGGCGATGCCGAAGTCGGTCAGGCGCGCATTGCTGTCCTCGTCGAACAGCACGTTGTCGGGCTTGATGTCGCGGTGCACCACGCCGCGCCGGTGCGCGTAGTCGAGCGCGACGCTCACCTGCGCGCAGGCCGCCGCGGCCTTCTCGGCGGCGACCGTGCGCGTCGCCATCAGCCGGGCGGCGAGCGAGCCGCCCGCCATGTACGGCATCACGAGGTACACGGTGTTCCCCGACTCGCCGTAGTCGTCGATCGGGCAGATGTGCGGGTGGTTGAGCCGGCTCGCCGCCTCGGCCTCGCGGCGGAAGCGCTCGCGCATCTCGGCCTCCCGCGCCAGCGACGCGTGCAGCACCTTGACCACCAGCGGCCGCCCGAGCGCCTCGTGCTCGGCGTAGTACACGTGCGCCATGCCCCCCGACCCGAGCTTCTTGACGATGCGGTAGCGGTTGCCGGTCGCGAGCCGCAGCGTCCCGACTTCCTCGTCCGGCTTCTCCGCCGGCGGGTCGGCCAGCACTGGCAGGGTGGAACTGCAGCGCGTGCAGTGCGTCGCCCGCGCCCGGTTCCACGTGCCGCAGTCAGGACAGAACACGACGCCTCCGCGCCCGGGCCGCCACGATCGCTACACCCATTTCCGCACCCGGAGCAGGAAGACGCCGAGCCCGCCGAGGCCGAGCTGGATCGCCAGCATCCACCAGAAGCCGTGGGGCTCGTTCGCGAGGGGGATCTGCGTGAAGTTCATCCCCCACATGCCGCTGATCACCACGAACGGGACGCTCAGCGTCGCCACGACGCTGAGCCCGGTGGTGATGCGCCCCAGCCGGATCGACACCTGCGACAGGTACGAGTCGAGCGTGCTGCTCAGCAGGTCGCGGTAGGTGTCGATCGCGTCGTTGATGCGCAGCAGGTGGTCGTAGATGTCGCGGAAGTAGACCTGCACGTCCGGCGTCAGCAGCGAGTTGGGGCGGTTGGTCATGATGTTCAGCACCTCGCGCTGCGGCCCGAGGTGCCGCCGCAGCGAGAGGATCAGCCGCTTCAGGGCGAAGATGTCCGACATCGCCCGCTCGTCGAACTTCTCGATCACCCGCACCTCGAGCTCGTCGAGCAGCTCGTCCACCTTGTCCATCACCGGGAAGTACGCGTCCACCGCCGCGTCCACGATCGCGTGCAGCAGCCGGTCGGTGCCGCGCGCCAGCAGGTCCGGGCTGCGCTGCACCCGCCCCACCTGCTCCTCGATCAGCTGCACCCGCCCCGCGTGCGTCGTCACGAGGAAGTTCTTCCCGAGGAAGAAGCAGATGTTGAACGTCTCGATGTCGTACGGGTCGTCGGTGTCGTGCCGGTAGAGCACCGCGCGCACGATCAGGAAGACGACGTTGTTGTAGTCCTCGATCTTGACGCGCGAGTTCGGGCTGAGGGTGTCCTCCACGGCCAGCGGGTGGAAGCCGAACACGTTTTCGAGGCAGGCCACCTGGTGCAGGTCGGTCACGTCGAGGTCCACCCACAGCTGGCCCGTCCCCGAGTCGCGCGCCGCCACCAGCTCGCGCGGCGACAGGTCCGTGGCCAGCACCCCCTCGGCCGTCCGGTGCCACGACCGCAGCCCCCGCGCGTGCTGGCGCGGCGTTGCGTCTGCTGCCGGGGCGACTGCTGGTTCGGATACCGCCACGCACGCTCCATGGGCATGAACGGACTCGCCGCGTCCGCGCCGCCACCGGGAACCGCGCGGCGCGACCCACCGAAGTTACGCCAATGCCCGCAGGTGTGTCACCACCGCCCCGGCCACCGCATCGGGGGCATACCCGCCCTCGAGCGCGCTCACCAGGCGACCGTCGCACCACCCTTCCGCCCGCTGCACCAGCCCGCGCGTCAGGTGCGCGACGTCCTCCCCCCGCAGCGTGAAGCCGCCCAGCGGGTCGCCGGCCAGTGAGTCGAACCCCGCCGAGACGAGCACCAGGTCGGGACGCCAGCCCTCGGTCGCGGCGTCGATCGCCCCCTCCAGCGCGCCGACGTACGCGTCCGGCGCGAGGCCCCCCGCCATCGGCACGTTCCAGACGCTCCCGTACGGCCCGCTGTCCCCCGCCGCCCCCGTGCCGGGGTACCACGGCCACTGGTGCATCGACACGAACCGGATCGTGGGCGTGTCCTGCACCAGTGCCTGCGTGCCGTTGCCGTGGTGCACGTCCCAGTCGACCACCAGCACCCGCGCCGCACCATGCCGGGCACGGGCGTAGTGGGCGGCGATCGCCACGTTTCCGAACAGGCAGAAGCCCATGCCGCTCCCCCGGAGGGCGTGGTGCCCGGGAGGCCGCACCGCGCAGAATGACCGCCGGTTGCGCCCGTCGAAGGCCCGGTCAACCGCGTCGAGGAGGCATCCGGCGGCGGCGGTGGCAGCGTCCCACGACCCCTCGCTGACCACGGTGTCGCCGTCGAGGTGGCCGCCTTCGGACGCGGCCAGGGCTTGCACCCGTTCGACGTACGCCGGGTCGTGCGCCAGCGCGAGTTCGGCGGCGGTCGCGTGGCGCCCCTCCACGTGCTCCAGCGCCTCGAACAGGTCCGGCGCATCGCGCAGGGCGCGCGTGATCGCGCGCAGGCGGCCGACGTGCTCGGGGTGGTTCCACCCGGTGTCGTGCCGCCCGCAGTCGGCGTGCGACACGAAGGCCACCGGCATCGCGGGCGCGGGCGGTCAGCGCACCGGGCGCCGGCGTCGGTGCGAGAGCGACAGGATGGCGCGGTCGGGAATCCCCGCCGACGCGAGCCCCATCGACTCGTCGAGCACCTCCACCCCGCGGTGCTTCACCACGTAGTCCTCGGGCGCGCTCGCCCCGGGCTCGAGGGCCGACAGCGCGGCCTCCTTCACGGCGAGCACCGGCTCGCCCGCCGGCGCCTCGATCCGCACCACGTCGTACGACTCGAGGAGCTGCACCCGCACCGACACCCGCGCCCCAGCGCCCGGCGACAGCACGATCGCCCCCGCCCGCGCCCGGAGCTGGTCCGTGAACGCGCCGCTCATGCGCCCCCCTCGGGCAACGCCGGCAGCGACGACAGGAAGCGCGCCACCTGCTGGTCGAACATGTAGCTCGAGCCGGTCACCTCGGTCGCGCCGTCCACCACGCGGGCGGCGACCAAGATCTCCTCGCCCCCCTGCCCGCGGAAGGTGGCGTACCCGGGGCCCTCCTGTTCCAGGAACGCCACGTACACGCTGTTGCGCCGGGCACAGAACTGCGTCGCCGCGGCGAGCGCCGCGTCGGGAGTCATCGGCGTGCGCGCACGCTGCATCGTGCGGTCGTGCTGCAGGTGGGGCTTTGCGTCGGTCGGCATGGTTGCGAGTGGTGGCTGGTGCGTGGGGTCAGGCGGCGCCCTCGGGAGGCCGCGGGGCGCGCGGCTCCTCGACAGCCTGGAATTCCAGCGGGATCTCGAGCGTGAAGGTACTTCCCTTGCCGGGCGCCGACTCGAGCAGGATGTCGCCGCCGAGCAGCCGGGCAAGGCGCCGCGCGAGGGCGAGGCCGAGCCCGGAGCCGCCGTAGCGGCGGGTGGCGCTGCCGTCCACCTGCCGGAACTCGTCGAACACCATCCCCTGCGCGTCGAGCGGAATGCCGATCCCGGTGTCCTGCACCACGAACCGGGCCCGTCCCGCCTCGACCCGCACCGAGACTGTCACCTCGCCGCGCGGGGTGAACTTGTAGGCATTGCCGAGGAGCGCACCCAGGATCCGGCCGAGCCGGGCGCGGTCGGTGTGCATCGGCTCCGGCTCCACCGCGGGCTCGTCCACCCGCAGCATCACGTCCGCCGGGCGGCCCGGAGTGGCCGCGATGGCGTCGCGCATCGGCTGCCGGGGATCGAACTCCTCCAGCGTGACCGGCAGGGTGCCCTGCTTGAGGGCCGTCAGCTCCAGCATCGTGTCGATCATCTCCAGCAGCCGTTCGCTGCTGGCCTTCACCTGGCCGAGGTCGCGTCGCTGCTCCGCGGTGAGCGGCCCGCTCAATCCCTCCTCGAGGATCTGCAGGTACCCCAGCACCGCGGTGAGCGGCGTGCGCAGCTCGTGCGAGATGTTGGCGAGGAACTCGTCCTTGACCCGCCGCGCCTCGTTCACGGCCACGTACTGCCGGTCGATGTCCTCGTCGCGCTCGGAGAGGCGCGCCCTGGCGCGGCGCAGCTCCTCCGTCAGCAGGGCACGCTCGGCCGTGGTCGCCATCTGGTCGGCGACGAGGCGCATCATCGCCCGCTGGTCCGCGGTCGGCGCCCCGGCGCGCGCGAAGTAGAAGGTGACCGTGCCGAGCACGCGACGCGCGGTCACGAGCGGCACCGCCGCCAGCGCGCGGAAGCCGAGTTCCTCGGCGACCTCCTGCCAGTCCTCGAGCGACGCGTCGGCGTACACGTCGGGCACCTCGATCGTGCGCCGCTCGCTCACCGCCTCGCCGCTCGGCCCGAAGCCCACCCGCACCCGCATCTCGCCGAGCCACGGGCGATAGGCGTCGGGCCACCGGCTCGCGGCGGCGAGCCGCATCAGCTCGCTGGCGCCGTCCACCAGGTACACCGACGCAAAGCTCGCCCCGGTGTGCGGGAGCACGCGATCGAGCGCGAACTGGAAGACCTCCTCCGGCTGCTCGGCCGTGAGGAAGGCGTGCACGATCTCGCGCACGGCGGCGACTTCGTTCGGCGCGGCGTCGGGCGCGCCCGGAGCCGGGCGCACGCGATCGCCCGGGAGCGCGGCGGATCGTGGCACGAGGGGGAATCTACAGCGTCGTCATCCCGGGCGCAGCGAAGGACTTGCTGCCGGTCGTCACCTCGAGCGGAGCATCGACAGGGGCGATCCGCAGTCGAGGGAGCTCATGAACGCCGAGCCCCGCCCTTCCGGTAGGTCGCGACTCCGCGCCTCCGGCGCCCCGCTCGACCTGACTATGCCGGCAGCCGCTCCCCCAGCCACGCCCCGAGCCGCGTCGCGTCCACGCGGTCCTGCTTGAGCGTGTCGCGGTCGCGCACCGTCACCGAGCCGTTCCCCACGCTCTCCGGGTCGACGGTGATGCAGTACGGCGTCCCCACCTCGTCCTGCCGGCGGTACCGCTTGCCGATCGACCCGCTCAGGTCGTAGTCCACCCGGAACCTGCCTCGCAGCTCCGCCGCGATCTTTTCCGCCATCTCCGGCATCCCGTCCTTCCTGGTCAGCGGGAAGATCGCCGCCTTGATCGGCGCCAGCGCCGGCGACAGGCCGAGCACCACGCGCCCCTCGTCCTCGCCCTGCACCGCCTCCTCGCGATACCCGTTCACGAGCAGCGCCAGCAGCGTGCGGTTCGGCCCGCACGCCGTCTCGATCACGTACGGCAGGTAGCGCTTGTTCGCCCCCTGGTCCACGTACTCGAGGCGCTTGCCCGAGAACTCCTGGTGCTTGCCGAGGTCGAAGTCGCCCCGGTTGTGGATTCCCTCGATCTCCTGCGGCCCCAGGGTGCCGCCAAAGTCGAACTCGATGTCGAACGCCGCCCGGGCATAGTGCGCGAGCTCGCTCCCCTCATGCTCGTGGTACGTGAGCCGGCCCGGCAAGAGCCCGAGCCCCTGGTGCCACGCCATCCGCCACGCCTTCCACTTCTCGAACCATTCCATGTCCGTGCCCGGCTCGACGAAGAACTGCATCTCCATCTGCTCGAACTCGCGCGTCCGGAAGATGAAGTTCCCCGGCGTGATCTCGTTGCGGAACGCCTTCCCGATCTGGGCGATCCCGAATGGCACCTTCTGCCGCATCCCCTGCTGCACGTTCAGGAAGTTCACGTAGCTTCCCTGCGCCGTCTCGGGACGCAGGTAGATCGCCGCCGCGGTGTCCTCCACCGCGCCCATGTGCGTCTTGAACATCAGGTTGAACTGCCGCGGCTCGGTGAGCTGGCATTCACCGTGCTCCCCCGGCTTCCTGCTCGGCTTCCTCGGGCACTGGGCGTCCTGCAGCTTGTCGGCGCGAAACCGCCCCTTGCACACCTTGCAGTCCACGAGCGGATCCACGAAGCCCCCCACGTGTCCGCTCGCCTCCCAGACCCGCGGGTGCATCAGGATCGCGCTGTCGAGTCCCTCGATGTCGTCGCGCGAGCGCACCATCGCGTGCCACCAGCGCTCCTGCAGGTTGCGCTTGAGCTCGACGCCCAGCGGCCCGTAGTCCCACACCGACCCGAGCCCGCCGTAGATCTCGGACGACTGGAAGATGAAGCCGCGTCGCTTGGCGAGCGACACGAGCTTGTCCATCACGTCGGGGTGTGCGGAGGGCATGGCCAGGATCCGGGTGGGAGCGCCGCTGGCTGCGGTGCGCCGGGGAAATGCGCCGCGGTGCGCATGAGCGGCTCGGAGGGCGAAAGATGGCCCCCCGGCAGGCACTCGCTCAAGGCGCGGGACCCGCCCGCGTGTCAGGTGATGGGGCCGGTCAGGCGGCGGCCATCGCGGGGAGCGGACCCGCCGCCACGAATCGCTTGTTGGGCAGGTCGACGCGGAGGTTGAGTCCCTCGATGGACCGCGCCCCGAGCAGCGGCGTGTCACCGGGGAGGGCGAACACGACATGGTCGTTGGCCCGCCGGCCGCCCGCGTGCACGATCGCGTAGCCGATGTCGCGCGAGATGACGGCGCCGTCCGCCATCTGGAACTCCGTGCGCTCCTCTCGCGCCACGCCCAGGGACTCCAGCACGGCGCTCGGCACCCAAGTGAGTTCGGATCCCGTGTCCACCAGCGCGCCCTTCAGGGTGACCTGAAGGCCGCGCGCGGCGGGGTTCTCGATCGCGATGTCCGTGAGAAAGATGCCCATGTCGTCCATCGTAACCTCGCGGAGGACGCCGAGACGTATCACGGCATTGCCGGCCGAGTCAAGGCATCGCGGGCGTCGCGGATTCCCGCGCTGGCGCGGGTCAGCGCCCGGCCGCCAGCGCCGCCGCGATCAGCTCTCCGTGGTCGCGCCCATTCTCGATGAAGATCCGGTTGGCGTCGTTCCCGCTCACCAGCACGCCGGCCACGTACACCCCGGGCACGTTCGTCTCCATCGTCGCCGGATCGTGCGCCGGCACCCCCGTCGTCGCGTCCACGTGCACCCCGAGCGGACCCACCAGCTCCGAGCTCGGCGTGAACCCGGTCATCAGGTACACGTGGTCGGCCGCGATCGCCGTCACCCCGCCCGGGCCGGCGAGGTGCGCCTTGCCGGGCTCGAGCGACGTCACCCGCGTGTCCCAGCGCAGCGCGATCAGCCCGTCCGCCACCCGCCCCTCGAAGTCGGGGCGCACCCAGGGCTTGATGTTCCGGTCGAAGGTCGGCCCCGAGTGCACCACCGTCACCCGCGCGCCGCAGCGCACGAGGTCGAGCGCCGTCTCCACCGCCGAGTTGCCGCCCCCCACCACCAGCGCGTCGCGCTGGAAGGCCTCGTGCCCCTCGCGGTAGTAGTGCGTCACGTGCGGCAGGTCCTCCCCCGGCACGCCCAGCCGGTTCGGCGTGCCGAAGTAGCCCGTCGCGAGCACCACCGCCCCGGCGCGCGTCGCGCGCGGCCCCGTCGCCGTCCGGGAGTGCACCACGAAGCCGCCGCCGAGCTCCCCCGACGCGCGCGGCACCCGCTCGATCGCCTGCACCCGCTCGACCTTCTCGTACTGCCGCACGTCGAGTCCGAAGTGCCGCACCACGCCGCGGTAGTAGGCCATCGCGTCGCGCCGCGTCGGCTTCTCGGTGGCGATCGTGAACGGGATGCCCCCGATCGCGATCCGTTCCGCGGTCGAGAAGAAGGTGATGTACGTGGGGTACTGCGCAATGCTGCTGACCACGCACCCCTGGTCGAAGATCGTGCAGGAGAGGCCGTGCGCGCGCGCCGCGATCCCCACCGCGAGTCCGCACGGGCCGGCGCCGACCACCGCCACGTCGGGCGACTCCGGCGCGGCGCCACTCACGCCCGGCCCCCCCGCCCGCGCAACTACGCCCCCACGGTCGTCGCGGCCGGTGTGGCGGCGGGCAACCCGATGATCTGGTCGCGGCGCGTCCCCACGCTCACGAACTGGATCGGAGCCTCCACCAGCGCCTCGATCCGGTCGAGGTAGGCGCGCGCCGCCTTCGGCAGCGCGTCCAGCGACCGCGCGTCGGCCGTCGACTGCCGCCAGCCGTCGAACCACTCGTACCGCGGCGTGATCCGCTCCAGCTCGCTGATGTCCGCCGGGAACTCCTCCATCACCTCGCCGTCCACCTCGTAGCCGGTGCAGATCGCCAGTCGCTCCAGCGTGTCGAGCACGTCGAGCTTGGTCACGGCCAGCCCGGTGAGCCCATTCACGCGCACGGCGTACTTCACCACCAGCGCGTCGAACCAGCCGCAGCGGCGCGGCCGTCCCGTGGTCGCCCCGAACTCGTGGCCGAGCTCCCGGACCTGCTCCTGCAGAGGGCTCGACAGCTCGGTGGGCAGCGGGCCGTTGCCCACCCGCGTGGTGTACGCCTTCACCACGCCGAGGGCGGCGTGGATCGCCGTCGGCGGCACGCCCGCGCCGATCACCGCGCCCCCGCTCGTCGTGCTGCTGCTCGTCACGAACGGATAGGTGCCATGGTCGATGTCCAGCAGCGACCCCTGCGCCCCCTCGAGCAGCAGCGCCGCCCCCGTCTTGCGCGCCCGGTGCAGCGCCAGCCCGATGTCGTCCGCGAGCGTGAGCAGCCGAGGCGACACGCGCGCGAGCACCTCCATCACCGGCTCCACCTCCGCCCGCTGCGCGCTCCCCATCGCCGCCAGCTGCCCGTTGGCGTGCGCGACGCCGCGCTCCACGAGGGTGCGCAGGCGCGCCGGCTGCCTCAGGTCGAGCACCCGCACGCCGCGGCGCGCCACCTTGTCCTCGTACGCCGGCCCGATCCCCCGCCCCGTCGTGCCGATCGCCTTGCTCGCCGAGCTCTGGCCATCGAGGAGCTTGTGGTACGGCAGCACGAGGTGGGCGCGATCGCTCACGTACAGCCGCCCCTCGACGTCGATCCCGTCGCGCACCAGCTCGTCGACCTCGGTGAACAGCGTGTCGGGGTCGAGCACCACACCGTTGCCGATCGCGCACCGCACGCCGGGGTTCAGGATCCCGCTGGGCACCTGGTGCAGCACGATCGACTTCTCGCCCACCACCACCGTGTGCCCGGCGTTGGCGCCCCCCTGGTAGCGCACCACCCAGTCGGCCCCCTCGGCGAGGATGTCGACCAGCTTCCCCTTCCCCTCGTCCCCCCACTGGGCGCCCACGACCACCACGGTGCGCGTTGTGCTGTCGAACATCGGGGCGTCCTGCGAAGCGGGGGAAGGCGCGCGCGGATCGCCGCGCCGGCGGGCAACAAAAAACGCCTCGGCGGGCGGCCGGAGGCGTTGACGGAATCTATGGACGGCGGGGCCGCGCGCAACGGCCGCAGGACGCGAGGTTCGTGCCCTACGTCCACGCCGACGCGAGGATCAGCGCCGCCATCACGCACCCCACCATCACCTTGGCCGCCGACGCCACCGCCCGCCCGATCACCGCCCCCGTCGCCGCCCGCGCCGCCTCGCCATGGCTGCGCCGCCCCGCCAGCTCCAGCAGCATCGCGCCCGCGAACGCCCCGGCAAAGGCCCCCACCAGCGACCCGACCACCGGCACCGGCACGCCGACCAGCGCCCCCACCACACCGCCGATCACCGCCCCCCACGCCGCCCGCGCCGAGCCGCCGTACTTCTTCGCGTAGCGGGACATGAACACGATATCAAGGGCCTCGCCCGCGACGGCGAGTGCCACCACCACCACGAACGTGATCGCGCCAATCCGCGCGGGCGACACGACCAGCTGGAAGACGGCCGCCGCCCCGATCATCAGCCACGTGCCGGGGAGTGCGAACGGAATCAGCAGCAGGCAGCCCACCAGCGCCGCGCCAAGGAGCACGAGTTCCATGCCGGCACTACGGGGCTGGCCGGGCCGGGGATTCGCCCCGCCGTGTCGCCCCGAACGCAGCCGCTGTCATCCTGAGCGCAGCCGCTGTCATCCTGAGCGCAGCGAAGGATCTGCTTCTCGCCGTCATCTCGAGCGAAGCATCGCCAGGGGCGATGCGTAGTCGAGAGATCTCATGGCCGCGGGCTCTTTCCGCCGTGCGCCCCCTACGCCGGCGCCCCCTACGCCGCCGCCCCCACCCCGAGCCCCGCCTCCGCCAGCAGCGCGTCCACGCGCGCGGCGCCCACCGCGTCGAGCGGCAGCAGCGGCCCGCGCACCGGCCCACCCACGAGCCCCACCCGGTCGAGCGCGAGCTTGATCGCCGGCACCCCCATCAGGCCCACGATCTCCTTGCCCAGCGGGAGCAGCACCGACTGCAGCCGCGCCGCCTCGGCCTCGTCGCCGCGCGCGAACGCGTCATGCACCGCCCGCGCCATCCCGCCGGTGAACAGCGACACGGCCACGATGCCGCCCCGCGCACCAAGCCGCAGCCCCTCGTGCAACAGGTGCCCGGCCCCCGTCAGCACGGTGAACGCGTCGCCCTGCGCCCCGAGGTACTGCCCGAGCAGCGCGAGGTCGCCGCTCGAGTCCTTCATGCCCTGGATGTTCGGGTGCCGCGCCAGCTCGCCGACCAGCGCCGGCGCAAGGCTGAAGTGCACGTACTTCGGGATGTTGTACAGCAGCACCGGGATCCTGGCCGCGTCGGCCACCGCCGTGAAGTGAGCCCGCAGCACCTCCGGCGTCATGCTCGGCGTGTAGTAGTGCGGCGACACCACCAGCGCCGCGTCGGCGCCGAGCCGGGCCGCGTCGGCGGTGCGGGCGATCGCCTGCCGCGTGCTCTCCGCCCCCGTGGCCATGATCAGCCACTTGTCGCGCGGCACCTCGGCGCGCGCCGCCTCCAGCAGCGTGCGGCGCTCGGCGTCGTCCACCAGCGGGTTCTCCCCCGTCGAGCCGCACAGCACCACGCCATCCAGGCCGGCGGCCAGGTGGGCGCGGATGTTCGCCCGGAAGGCGCCGGTCTCGACCGCGCCGGCGCGATCGTACGTCGTCACCACGGGGGCGAACACGCCCCCGAGCCGCTTCGCCACGGCGCCCGCCACCCTAGGCCTCGTCCTCGAGAAACGCCGGGATCCCCGCCGGCGGCGTCACCGCCCGCGTATTGATCGGCGTCTTGCGCTTCATGTGCCCAACCTTGGTCTCCACGTCCGTCGGGCGCGTCGCCGCCGCGATCGCCGCCTCGGCCGTGATCGTGCCCGCCTCGGCCAGCGCCACCAGGTGCTGGTCGAAGGTCTGCATCCCCCACTGGTCGCGCGCCTGGCCGATCAATTCCCGCAGCTCGTGGAGCCGCGTCCCCTCGATCAGGATGTCCCGCATCATCGGCGTCGCCGTCATCAGCTCGAGCGCCATCGCCCGCCCGTCGCCGTCCACCTTCGGCACCGGGCGCAGGGCGATCACCGCCTGGAGCGCCTCGGCCAGCCGCACCCGCGCATGCTCCTGCTCGTCGGGGGGAAAGAGCGCGATCAGGCGCGTCACCGTCTGCTGGACGTCGGCGGCATCCATGGAGGTGATCACGCGATGCCCCGTCTCCACCGCCTTGAGCGCCGTGTCCATCGACTCGCCATCGCGCATCTCGCCGATCACCACCACATCCGGATCCTGGCGCAGCGCCGCCCGCAGCCCCTCGCGCACCGACGGCGTGTCCACCCCCACCTCGCGCTGCGTGATCGAGGACTGCAGGTCGCGGTGCAGGAACTCGATCGGCGACTCGAGGGTCACGATGTGCCGGTTCACGTGCTGGTTCACGTGGTTCATCAGCGCCGCGATCGTGCTCGACTTCCCCGAGCCGCGCCGCCCGCTCACGATCACCAGCCCGCGGTCCGCCAGCGCGATCTCCCCCAGCGACGCCGGCAGTCCCAGCTTCTCCAGCGTGGGCACCTCGAACGGGATCACCCGCATCACGATCATGAAGCTCGAGCGCTGCCGCAGGATGTTCACCCGGAAGCGCCCGATCCCGCTCGCCCCCCACGAACAGTCGTAGTCGAGGATCCGGTCGATCCGCGACCGGTCCTCCTCGTTCGAGATCAGCCGCAGCGCGATCGCCTTGGTCTGCTCCGGCGTCAGCGCCTGCTTGGTCAGGGGAACCAGCTGGCCGTTGATCCGCGCCCGGAAGACGTCCCCCGCCTTGATGTGCAGGTCGCTCGCCCCGCGGTCCACCGCCGCCTTGATGATCCGTTCCATGGCCGGGAAAGCTAGCCGAGGCGGGCCGACAGCACATCCGGCCGCGCCCGCATCACGTCGCCCACGATCTCGAACTGCGACGCCGGCCCCGCCAGGGTCAGCTCGAACACCGTGTCCACCTCGTGTTCGTAAATCCGCCGCTCGCGCACCCGCACCCCGTATCCCAGCAGCTCGCGCTCGATCAGGCCGAGTTCCGTCCCCGGCCGCACCCGGATCGTCGCCGGGAGCACCCGCGTCGAGCGCAGCAGCTTGTGCTCCAGGGGGCCCAGCGCCGCCAACGTGAGGAGCACGATCACCGCCGTCCCCGCCGCCTCCAGCCGGTAGCCGGCGCCGAGGGCCAGGCCGATCGCCGCCACGACCCAGATCGTCGCCGCCGACGTCAGCCCCAGCACCGTCCCCCCTTCCTTCATGATCGTGCCGGCGCCGAGGAAGCCGATCCCGCTCATCACCTGCGCCGCGATCATCGCCGGCTGCGGCCCCACGCCCCCGTGGGTCGCGCCGATCCGCACCGACAGGTCGCCCAGCAGCGCCGCCCCCACGCAGATCAGGATGTTGGTGCGCAACCCCGCCGGCTTCCCCGCCAGCTGCCGCTCCATCCCGATCGCCCCACCCAGCACCACCGCCAGCACGAGCGACAGCGTCAGGTCGAGGCGCAGCATCTCGACCATCTCGCCCATCGCCCGCTGGGTCATGCCCAGCTCGTCCGCGCTCACGCCGTCAGTCCCATGTGGTCGCGCACCTCCCGCATCGTCACCTTCGCCAACTCGCGAGCCCGCTCGGCGCCGCCCGCCAGCGCCGCGGCCACCCGCTTCGGCTCGGCCCGCAGCTCCGCCGCGCGCGCCTGGATCGGCACCAGCTCGGCCACCATGTTGCCGTGGAGCACCTTCTTGCAGTCGACGCACCCCCACCCCGCGCTCCGGCACTGCGCGTCGACGTGCGTCACCGTCTCGGCGGGGCTGAAGGCCCGGTGCAGCGAGAAGATGTTGCAGACCTCGGGATTGCCGGGATCGGTCTTCTTCACCCGGGCCGGGTCGGTCACCGCCGGGCGGAGCTTGGCCCAGATCTCGTCCGGCGACTCGAGCAGGCCGACCGTGTTGCCGAGGGACTTCGACATCTTGGCCTGGCCGTCCAGCCCCATGATTCGCCGCGTTGGGGTGAGCAGCGCCTGCGGCTCGGGGAAGTAGCCGGCCTTGAAGCGCGCATTCCAGTTCCGCGCGATCACCCGCGACAGCTCGAGGTGCTGCACCTGGTCCTCGCCCACCGGCACGTTGTCGGCGCGGTAGAGCAGGATGTCGGCCGCCTGCAGCACCGGGTAATTGAGCAGCCCCGCGGGAATGCTGACCTCACCGGACCCGGCGCGCGACGACTTCTCCTTGAACTGCGTCTGCCGCTCCAGCTCCCCGAGCGGCGTGACCGTGTTGAAGATCCATTGCAGTTCCGTATGTTCCGCGACGTCGCTCTGCACGAACAGGATGCAGGTCGCCGGGTCGATCCCCGCGGCGATCAGCGTCAGCGCCATCGCCTGGGTGCGCTCCCGCAGTTGCGCCGGCTCGTACGCCTGCGTGATCGCGTGCAGGTTCACGATGCAAAACACGCTCTGCATCTGGTGCTGGATCGCCACCCAGTTCTTCACCGCCCCGAGGTAATTGCCGATGTGGAGCTCGCCCGAGGGCTGGATGCCGCTGAAGACCCGTGCCATGGGCGCAAGGTAGGGGCGGCGAAAGCATGGAGCAAGCAAACCGCGGCGTCGTGCCGGGAGCGACCGCGAAGGCATCGCGCGACGACCCGCGCGCCCTGCTCGTCCGCGCGCTGCGAACGCTCGACTCCCGGCTGCTCAGCCAGGCGATCGAGGAACCAGTGCTGCGCGAGGCTCCCTCAGTACGGGCGTCCTGCGCCGCCCGCGGCGCGTTCTTGCGGCGGGCAGGTGAGACTGCGCCCGACGCTCATACGGGCAAGCCAGCAAGCGCGTATGGCGACGGGACTCGTACTCCGTCGAACTGAAAGTCCTGATCTCTGGGTGGATCGGTGCCATCGTTTTCGCGAACGCGCACGGTCACACGATACGTCCCAGTCCGAATGCCCTTGACCTTCAGAACGTAGTCGTAGACGCCAAGCACATGCGGACAGATTTCCGGTTTCCTGCTGAATGCAACCAGAACACTGATCTGCGCCTCGCGTCCCGACGCTGTTCCCTGCCAGGTCTGGCAATACTCGGGCAGGACTTTGCGGCCGACTATCGTGAGTTGTCCTGTATCTGCGACGATACTCGGGGCCAACTCTGGGCCCGCTGAGCCAACAGCGGTCAACTCGACTGGGAGCGACGAGTCGACCGGAGCAATCGGTGACGGGCACGCGAGCGTGAGCGCTGCAGCCGCCAGACTGAACGTCCGAACGGCCGCAGCCTCAGCCTTCGCTCGCAGCTCGCGAACCATCCTCATCACGCCCGCGAAGCTCGTGCGGCGAAGCCGCGGCGCACAAGCTTCATCGGCCTCCCTCCGGAGGAATCTGTCCGACACTTGCGCAGCCGCCTAACAGAATGGAGAGCAGCCGCCGCCGGCGCTGACTGTCACTTGCAGGTAGAAGGGTGCGCTGCGTCCAGCCGTGGACACCGTCACCCGCAGCTTGAAGGACGGCGTCGACGAGCCAATCGATCGTGAAATCGTCGAGCCAGCTCCAAGGTAATTCCACGTCGCAACACCGTAGAAGCTATCTCGTAAATGCGTAATGCATGGGCAGGCTCATTCGTCCTCGGGAGAAGTAGGCGCATGTCGTCCTCTCCGCGGAGGAAGTGTGGACCTGACCGACTCGCAATGGAACCGGCTGGCGCCCCTGTTGCCGACGCCGCGGCGCCGACCGGATGGTCGCGGCCGCCCGTGGCGCGACCCGCGCGACGTGCTGAACGGGATTCTCCGGATCATGCGCACGGGCGCGCCGTGGCACGATCTCCCCGCGCGGTATCCGCCGTACCAGACCTGCCATCGCCGCTTTCAACTCTGGGCGCGGAACGGCACGTTGGCGCACGTGCTGCGTGCCTTGGCCCGCGAGCTTGCCGCGGCCGGGGGGTTCGACCTGACGGAAGCCTTCATCGACGCCACCTTCGCGGGGGCGAAAAAAGGGGCGACTGCGTCGGCCTTACCCGGAAGGGCAAGGGGACCAGAATCATGGCGATCGCAGACGGCGCTGGTCTTCCTCTCGCCATTACTATCGCAAGTGCAAACCCCGCCGAAGTCACCCTCGTCGAAACGACACTCGCGCATCGGTGCCTCCGTGCGCTCCCGCACCGGCTGATCGGCGACCGCGCGTAGGACAGCGATCCCTTGGACTATCGGCTGGCCCGGCGCGACATCGAGCTGATCGCGCCCAACCGGGCCAACCGTCGGATCCCCACCCAGGATGGCCGCCAACTCCGCCGCTACTGCCGGCGCTGGAAGATCGAACGGCTGTTCGCGTGGCTGCAGAACTTCCGCCGCCTGGTGACGCGCTACGCGCGGCATGCCGAGAATTTCCTCGCGTTTGTCCAGCTCGGCTGTATCATCATCCTCTTCCGGCAGTTTGTGGGATGAGTTCTAGACTCCTCGTCCACGATGAACGCCCGGCAGAGACCGACCTGACCACTCGAACCTCGGCGGATTTCGTTCGCGGGCCTCGCACCAGACTGCGTGCTCGCGCTTTCACGGGATACTGATGTCGACGCGGAGGCTGTCGCGTGGCTCCGGGCGATCATCGCGACGGAATTGCACCACGCCGCCGACCACACGCACCGTGTCTGCCGCCGCGCCAACGGGAAAGACAGACACTCTCACGCATCCGCGAGCCGGGGTACTCAATGAAACGAGTCGAACCACAAAGGTAGCGCCTCCTGCGACCGCGGCCGCTCCACCTTCGGCGAACACGCTCGCTTCGGAGCAGGTAACCGTGTCGAGAGAAGCTTGGGCGCGCACCCTGAGTCCGACTAGGGGGGCCGCAGTGCTGGAGCTGACTCTCCCATACGCCACCGCCGACGAGCTGCACAGGTCGCAGGGCTGCGTCGACTGACAGCCCGCAGACAGCATCATGAGCCCCAGCGCGAGGATAGTCGTCCTGTCCATCACAGCCTCCGTCCGACCCGAGTCGCAGTCGTGCCGCGTGGTCGTCTCCCTGGCATCGGGTGTCGCATCCGACGTCGCGCCACCCGAAGAGTCTTATTGAAAACAACTGGGCGCAGACGAGCTCACCGCCACCTGCTTTTGAACCGCACTTGAACTTCCTGGCGCGTCCGTGACGACGGCCTGTACGGTGAAGCTGGAAGCGCTCTTCATCGTAAGCAGCGCGTCGTTATTCGCTTGATCTGTGCCGTTGACCAGCCACCGGTAGGAGTAGGGCGCGGTCCCACCCGAAGCGACGACGCTCCAGGTACAGAGCTGATTCGGCCTAACCGGGCCGGGTCCCCCAAGCGATGTAGTGAGCGTGAGTCCACCACCGCCGCAGCTCGCCGCACATGTCGCCGGAATTGCGAGCGAAGTTTGTCCGTAGAGGGCCATGAGCCAAAGGGTCCTGATGGCACCCTGATTCCAGCCTGGGGGGCTGAGCCCGGCATGGTTCTCGGCTGAAGCCTTCAGCAGAGGTGTGCGCGTCAAGAAGTAAACGTTCGAGACACTCGGCGCGACCGTCTGCTCTAGGCAATAGACGAGGTGGTCGACACCAAGCGCTCGCCGAGGACCGAGCGGTGTCGTCACCGTGCAATAGTGCATGAGATCGGCGAGATAGCTGCCGGGATACTGCACCGCGTCGAACGACTCGTCACCTGCTGGATCGGTAAGATCGTAGAGGAAGGCCGCGACTGCACCCTCCTGTGTCGAGCCGTCCGCGTTGACGTGAAAAAGGAAGCTGCTGGAATAGTTCTTGATCTGGTTGGCGAACGTTGCGGCAGTATCGCGTGTGACGATGGCGTGATAGTCCGCGAAGCCCTCGGTAAGGGCGCAGGCCTGATTGTAGTAGCCGTCCAAGTAGTGCGGAGAAGGGCAATTGCCCGGGGCGGTGATTCCGCCGAGCGCCTTCTCCTGAAAGGCGTGCCCGTACTCATGCGCGATCGTGAACACGCCGTATGCGTCCCAGACGCTCGTCGAGAAGATGTAGATGTGGTCGTTGTCCGCTAGATAGTATGCAGTGGTGGTGCCAGCGGTGTAGCTCACCGGCACCATTGAGCGGCCGCGCTGGAAGAACGCCTGGGAGTTCGCGATGGCGATACTGCCATTCACGAAGACCCGGGCGGAGGGGCTGTCCATGTAGAAGTTGGCCGCGAAGTTGCATGAGAATTGAGGATACACGAAGCTCGTTGAACCATTCGGCCCCACGCTGAGGTACCCCAACGCGCTCGTGAGCGACACTGTGCCGTAGTAGTCCTGTAGCTCGCCGGCACAGGGCATCGAGAAGGAACCGCTGGCATCTGCAGCGACGCTGAACCCTCCGGACACCGAGTTGTCGTACGAGTTGCGAATCGTGACCGACACCATGGCATTGGGGACCGCCTCGTAAGCTCCCGAACTGAGGTTGTAGTAAACGACGCTACCGGTGATCGCGCTATCCCCCATGAGGGACGCTTGCCCGGACAGTGCGCTTGTACCCGGCGCAGGCCCTGCCGGCACCGATCCACGCAGTCTCTCGAATGGACCGGGCTGCACGCGCATCCCGCTCGGCACCAGCGATGAGTCGAATCGGTCGCTCACGCGCCCACCCGAATCGGAGACGAAGGCCCAGAGCTCATGATGGGTGGTGTTCTGGACCCAGCGTCCGCCACTCGTCATGGGACTTGAATCCGCAACCGCGCTCACCACGATCCTGTACAAACCCGGAGCGGGAAACGTGACGTCAGCTTCCGCGCCGACGGATCCAGCGCTGGCAAAAGCACGCCGATACCTGGTCAGAACCGGGAGCGCTGCGCCCAGACGAGGCCGGAGCGCGGCTGAATTGTCGAGCTGAAGGGTCGCGAGCTCTGGCGCCGCGACACTGATCCGAGCCGTCGGAGTGGTCAGGTTCGCGGTAATGCGACTTGAAAGGTGAAGTGGTAGGCCAGGGCGAAAGGCACCCGTAAGAGACGACTCGATAGTGAAGCGGACGATTACGTCGACCTCGTCAGACGAACCTCCCTGCACAGCTGGCGACGACGCCCCGACCTGGGCTCGCTGTCTCGACGACGGAGCGACCGGCTTTTCGCCGCAGGCCGACACTCCGAGCGCGAGTAACAGCAGCGCGGCCCGGTAATGTCACGGCACGGTCAACTGATTGGCCTGCTCCAGGCGCGTGCGCTCGTCACGACGAACTCGAGCGGCGGTGCGATGAGCGCCGCTGGACGTCACGCCTCGCTCGCAGCCCGGATCGCCGCTCGGCGACTTCCTGCGCGAGAGACCTACTGGGGCGAGCACGGTCACGTTTTCCTCCCTCGTCGGCCCACAACCACCTGAATTTGCCATCGGCCGGTGGTACTGGACGGCAGCCCTATGCAGACACGATGCACGCTCGCGTAGCTGCCAACTGCGCCGATTCCTGACACGAGGGTGCAGATTCGTGACATTCTTCGGTATCTCTTCGCCTGAACGAAGCCGCGGGCCGCGGTTCTCGTGCTCCGATCACCCGCGCCTCCCCTTCAGACCGCCGCCGCGGTCCGCGCCGTCGGGCGCATCGGCATGCTGCTCTTGCGGGCTGAGTGACAGAAACGGGTCTCGTTCGAGATGCTCTCGCTCGAGGGATGCCCACATCGTCGTTGGCCGAGCAAAAGCGCTTCTTGAACCGCGACGATTGCTTCCGCGCCCGTCGTCGCGAGCAACGTCGCGCTCCACGCCTGGCTCCTCGACACCCTCGACCTGTCCCGCTGATTTCACTGTAGATTTGCCGCCATGAAACTCATCGAGTGCGTCCCCAACTTCTCCGAGGGGCGCCGCCCCGAGGTCGTCGCCGCGATTCGCGGCGCGATCGCCGCCGTCCCCTCGGTTGTCGTCCTCGACACCAGCAGCGACCCGAGCCACAACCGCACCGTCGTCACCTTCGTGGTGGCGGCCGAGCATGCGGTCGCCGCGGCCTTCGCCGGCATCGCAAGGGCGCGCGACCTGATCGACCTCACGACGCACACGGGCGAGCATCCGCGCATCGGCGCCACCGACGTCGTCCCCTTCATTCCCCTCGAAGGGGCGTCCATGGACGACTGCATCGCCCTCGCCCGTTCCCTTGGCGAGCGCGTCGGGAAGGAACTCGACGTCCCCGTCTTCCTGTATGAGCGCGCCGCCACCCGCCCCGACCGCGAGAACCTCGCCGACATCCGCCGCGGCGAGTTCGAGCTGGCCCGCACCGAGATCGGCACCAACCCGAATCGCGTCCCCGACTTCGGCCCCAATCGCGTTCATCCCACCGCCGGCGCCACCGTCATTGGCGCCCGCCCCTTCCTGGTCGCCTACAACGTCTACCTCGGCGACGCGAAGAACCTCCCCGTCGCCAAGGAAGTCGCCAAGGCCGTGCGCGGCTCGAGCGGCGGCCTGCGCTACGTGAAGGGCCTCGGCCTCGAGGTCGACGGCCAGGCCCAGGTGTCGATGAACCTCGTGGACACCGACAAGACGCCCGTCCACCGCGCCTTCGACATCGTGAAGCTCGAGGCCGAGTCGCGCGGCGTGAACGTCACCTGGAGCGAGATCGTCGGCCTCGTCCCCGAGAAGGCGCTCTTCGACGCCGCCGCGCGCCACCTGCAGCTCACCCAGTTCACGCCGGCGCAGGTGCTCGATCGCAAGGTGCGCGAGGCCGTCAGCGGCGGCCAGTCGCTCTCCGGTTTCGTCGGGTCGGTCGCGAGCTCCGACCCGACCCCCGGCGGCGGCTCGGTGGCCGCGCACGCCGGCTCGCTCGCCGCGGCGCTCGTGCAGATGGTCACCGGGCTCACGATCGGGCGCAAGAAGTACGCTGCCGTCGAGGCCGAGATGAAGGAGGTCGCCCTCAAGGCGGCCGCCCTCGTCACCCGCTGCTCGGCCCTCGTCGCCCGCGACGCCGACGCGTACGTCACGGTCATGAACGCGTACAAGCTCCCCAAGGAGGGGCCGGACGCGGCCAGGCGCGACGCCGCCATCGCCGACGCCCTCGTGGGCGCCGCCGAGGTGCCACTCGAGACGGCGCGTGCCTGCGCCGAGATCGCCGAACTGGCCGCCATTGTCGGGGAAAAGGGCAACAGCAACGCCGTCTCCGATGCCGGCGTCGCCGCGATCCTCGCCGAAGGGGGCTGCCGCGGCGCGGCGTACAACGTGCGCATCAACGTCGCCTCGCTCGCCGGCGACAAGCGCGGCGCGCCGCTCGCGGCGGAGGCCAAGGCGCTCGTCGCCCGTTGCTCGGCCGCGGCCGAACGGGCCACCGCGTCCGTCGAGCGCGGCATCGGCGCGTAGCGCCTTCCTCCAACCCGCGGAGCACGCCGCCGTGCCAAGGCCCCCCAAGCTCGCTCCCGTCCCTCGCGGCCGCGCCCCGCGACTCGGCGACGCCGACGCCACCCTGCGCCCGCGCCCCGACAAGGACGACCTCGAGAAGCGCCTCGCGGCGCTCGCGCCGCGCATCGCAGACCTCACCGAGGCCCTCTACGCCGAGCGCCGGCGCGCGCTGCTGATCGTCCTCCAGGGACGCGACGCCAGCGGCAAGGATGGCGTGGCCCGGCGCGTCCTCGGCTCCGTGCACCCGCAGGGGCTCGCGATCACGGCGTTCGGGGCGCCCACCGACCTCGAGCGCCGGCACGACTTCCTCTGGCGCGTGCACCACGCCGTCCCCGCCTCGGGGATGGTGGGCGTCTTCAACCGCTCGCACTACGAGGACGTGCTGGTGCAGCGGGTGCGCAGCTGGGTGCCCCCCGCCGTCTGGCGCGCGCGCTACGACCAGATCAACGAGTTCGAGCGCTCGCTCACGCTCAACGGTGTCACGGTGCTCAAGTTCATGCTCCACGTCTCGCGCGAGGAGCAGCGCACCCGGTTCCTCGAGCGCCTGAACGAGCCGCTCAAGAACTGGAAGTTCCGCGAAGGCGACCTCGACGACCGCGCCCTCTGGCCGGAGTACACCCGGGCCTACCGCGACGCGATCCGGAAGTGCAACACGCCCTGGGCGCCGTGGTTCGTGGTGCCCTCGGACCACAAGCTGGTGCGGGACTACCTGATTGCCCGCACCATCGCCGAGACGCTCGAACGAATGGACCCGGAATACCCGCTCGCGAGCGATGAGCTGAAGCGTCGGTGCAAGAAGGAGTTGTCCTAAGTAGTTCAGTCGCAATCTGTTAGGCTACTGTTGACTCGCGGATAGCTAAGTGATATCATATCGGTATCACCAACCACGAGTGGCACCATGTTTCGCGAAATCGAAGTCAAGCCAATCAGCGGCTTCATCGCCCTCATCGTCCTGCTCGCCATCGACGCGGCCGATCTCTGGCTGTTCGTGCAGGCCGTTCCCACCAACGACGCCGCGCGCATCGTTCCCCCGCTCCTCGTCGCCGGCCTCCTGGTCATCCTGCACGTCGGCTTCTTCGTCGTGAACCCGGGCGAGGCCCGCGTGCTGGTCCTCTTCGGCAGCTACAAGGGGAGCGCCAAGGTCCCCGGCTGGTACTGGGCCAACCCGTTCCTCGTCAAGCGCCGGCTCTCGCTCCGCATTCGCAACTTCGAGACCGCCAAGCTCAAGGTCAACGACTCGCACTCCAACCCGATCGAGATCGGCGCGATCGTGGTCTGGAAGGTCGACGAGACCGCGGAGGCGCTGTTCGAGGTCGACGACTTCGAGCGCTACGTGAACGTGCAGAGCGAAAGCGCCGTGCGGGCCGTCGCCACCGGCTATCCGTACGACTCACACGGCGCGGGCGAGGCCCTCAGCACGCACACCGCCGAGGTGTCGGCGGCGCTCAAGCAGGCCATCCAGGAGCGGCTGTCGAAGGCCGGCGTGGAGGTGATCGAGGCGCGCATCAGCCACCTCGCCTACGCCACCGAGATCGCCCAGGCCATGCTCCAGCGCCAGCAAGCGACGGCGATCGTGGCCGCCCGGTTCAAGATCGTCGAGGGCGCGGTCGGGATGGTCGAGAACGCCCTCGAGCTCCTCAGCACCAAGGGGATCGTCGACCTCGACGAGGAGCGCAAGGCGCAGATGGTCAGCAACCTGCTGGTCGTCCTCTGCTCGGAGCGAAGCACCCAGCCGGTGGTGAACGCGGGCACCATCTACGCCTAGGGCCGGGGAGCCGCCGTGGCCCCGCGCAAGCCGTTCCTGCTCCGGCTCGACCCGGCCGTCCTCGACGCGCTGCAGCGTTGGGCGGCCGACGACTTCCGCAGCCTGAACGGGCAGATCGAGTTCCTGCTTCGCCGCGAGCTGCGCGCGGCGGGGCGGGAGCCGCGGGCGGCTGAACGAGGAGGTTTCGGCGCCGCCGACATCGGTCCTGACGAACAGAGCTAGCAACGACCCCGATCCGAGGCGGCCCTTGCGGCCCGGGGCACCGAGGCGGTAGGGTTCCGCGTCGAGCCTGCGCCAGATCTCGCGACGCCGCGAGCCGCGTCCCTCGATGCTGGTGGCACTGCTGCACGGGAAGGCCGTCGTGCGCCTCGTCGTCGTCGCGGGTATTGCGCTCGCGGGTGTGCTGTCGTTCGCCGCCAGCGACTCCACCGTCATCTCGAGCGAAGGGCCGCGGCGCGGCCCGCAGTCGAGAGATCTCATGCGCGAGACTGCCGGCCTCGCCGCCCCCCTCGCCTGCTCGACCTCGCTCTCGGCCATTACCCCCTGCACCCAGTCCGCCACCGTCTTCACCAACCGCGTCGTCAACACGCAGTTCACGATCCAGAACAAGTCGATCGAGCCCGTCAGCTACATCCTCACCTGCGCGCGCACGAGCGCGGTCGCCACCTGCAGCGCTCCCGGCGCGCTCTACGTCCCCAAGAACTCGTCCAAGACGGTTTACCTGACCTGGACGACGACCCGCACAACCGGCACTGGGACGGCGACCCTCACCGCCGACGATGGCAGCACGCCGGTGACGGGCACCGTGAACGCGACGGTCTCGGCGCCCACGCCGACCTACCTGTATCTGGCCGCAGTCAACCCGCACCTCCAGCGCCACGAGGTCGACTCCGGGCAGGCCGACACGGCGCGGTTCGTGGTCCGGAATGGCGGCGCGGACAGCACCGGCTGGTCGTACAGCGTGGCCTGCGCGGGGAGCGCGATTGTGGGGCCCACGTGCAGCCCCAGCTCGGGGACCGTCGGCCTGGCCGCCGGCGCGTCGAGCACGATCGCCATCGCCTACACGACGGGCGGCGCCGCGAACGCCAGTGGCACGGTCAAGCTGACCTTCTCGCGGACCGCCGACGCGACGATCCGGGACTCCGGCACGGTCGAGGTCGTGACCACCCGCCGCGACTCGCTGGTGATCGTCTCCGACGTGAATCCCGGCGAGAGCGTCGAGCCGGACCAATGCGTGACCGCCAGCGTGGGGCCGGGGCTCGCCGCCGAATGCGGTGACCTGCGGGCGGCGCACACGCTCCCCTCGCTCCGGACGTTCAACACGGTCCGGGCACCGGTGCTGCTCTACCACAGCCGGCAGGCCCACCCGCGGCCGATCGTGAGGGCCGATGTCACCCTCCCCGACACGCGCATTCCGGACTCGGTCGTGGCCACGCTGCTCGACAGCACCAGCAACGCCATCTCCGGCGCGCGCGGCAACTGGGCCGGGAGCCAGTGGCGGGCGCGCAGTTCGCGGCGGATCGCCGTCCAGTTCGACGGGCTGTCGTGGCCCAGCGGGTCGCACGCGTACACCTTCCGCGTGCAGCGCTACTACGCGGGCTCGGTCGAGACGAACACCGCCGCCGGCCGGTTCTGGATTGTGAACCGGAGCGCGAGCCCGTACGGCGCCGGGTGGTGGATCGCGGGGCTCGAGCATGTGGCCGCGATCGGCGGCGACCTGTTCTGGGAGGGGGGCGACGGCGCGACGCGACGGTACGCCAGCGCCGGCACGAACGTGTGGGTGGCGCCGAGCCTCGACCGGCCGGACACGATCGTCTACACCGGCAGCTGGTACGAGCGGCGGCTCCCGCATGGCCTCAAGGTGCATTTCGACGCCAGCTCGGGGCTCCACAAGGAGACGGTCAACCGGCTGGGGCAGGTGACGCGCTTCGTGTACGTGAGCGGCACGAGCCGGCTCGACTCGATCGTGCCGCCGTCGGGCTCCTCGGCCGTGTCATGGAGATTCCGGTACGACGGCTCGAACCTGCTCCGCGCCGTGGATGCCTCGTTCGGTAGCGTGACCGGTCGCCGCGATTCCGTGGTGATCAATGGCTCAGGGGACCTGACCGCGATCGTGCAGCGCGACGGGAGCGTGATCCAGTTCGGGTACGACGGGAGCGAAGCCCACCGGATCGTGACCCGCACCGACCCCCGTGGGGCGCAGGTTGGAGTGAGCTACGCGACCGGCAGCACGATCGCGACCGTGCGGCTGCCGCGGGACACCGGCGCCACCATCTACGACACGCTCCGCCTGACCGCGGCGGAGTCCCGGGAAATCGCCACCACCACCGCGCTGCCCACGGGTGCGGCGTCGACGATCATCGACGGGATGCGGACCGATGTCGGGGACACCACGGCGTTCCTCGTCAATCGCTGGGGCGCCCCGACGCGCGTTCGGAACGCGCTTGGCGACGAGACCCTGCTCCAGCGGACGAGCGGCACGTTTCCGACACTCGCAACGTGGATGCGCGCGCCGAACGGGCGGATCGTCACCGCGACCTACGACGCGCGCGGCAACATCGCGACGGTCACCGACTCCGCCACGTCAAAGGCTGGCCCCGTGTACGCGACGACGAGCTACACCTGGAACAGCTTCGACTTCGTCACCAGGGTCGTCATGCCCGAGGGCGATTCGACCACTCGGAGCTATGACGCCGGCAACGGCAACCTGCTGTGGGCGCAAGATGGGCGTGGGGACAGCACGCGCACGACGTTCACGTACTACGCGAGCGGCACGACGGTCGGGCTCTTGGCCCGAAGCCTGACGAAGCTGGGGGTCAAGGACTCTGTCGTGTATGACGCCGCGCTCATCAACGTGTCCCAGCGGCTGGCCCCCTTCAGCCACTACGTCACCGTCACCGCTGACGCGGTCGGCCGGCTGGTCCGCACCCAGCGCCCCTACGACGCTGGGGCAACGAGATCAAGGACTCCACCCTGTTCACGGTCATGGACCGCGACAGCGTGACCCGGCAATGGGCGGGCGGCGACACCGTCATCGTCGTGAAACGCTTCCTCTCGACGGGACAGGCCGATTCCGTGGCGTCGCGCAGCAGTCCAGACGCGGCGGCCATTGGCGTGGTCCCGCACGCCTTCAGCTACGACTTCCGGGGTCGCGTCCTCGCCGAGCGGCAGAAGGTCAACACCATCACGTACAGCTACGACCCGGCGGGCAACCTGCTCTCCGGGGGCCGAAACCCGGCCACGGTCACGTACGACGCCCTCAACCGGCCTGACCGGAAGACCATCGGCAGCGACTCCTCGCGCTTTGTCTACGACGAGCAGAGCCAGCTGCGCCTCGCCTTCAACGACGTCGCCCGGGTGGCGCGCACCTGGGCCAGGAACGGCACGCTCGTGACCGACTCGCTGCGCATCGCGAACCAGCGCCTCAACGAGCGCGTGTTCACGGCCAACGTGTTTGGCCTCGGGATGGCCTACGACCTGAACCTGCGCCGCACGACGCTCACCTTCCCGGCGACCGTCATGGCCAGCGCGACCCAGCGCTACGTGTATACGAGCGACGCCGGACTGCTCGACACCGTCGAGGACGTCTTCGGCAAGAAGTACCGCTTCAGCTACGATTTCGACGCCCGCCCGAGCCGCCTCACCCGGCTCGCGGGGCAAGTCGACTCGATCTTCGAGACCTTCGACTACGATAGCCTCGCGCGGCTCGCGCGCCGGCGGCAGGTCCGCGCGGCGGGCACCGACAGCTCCAGCCTGCACCGCGACTCGCTCACGTACGACCGGCGTGACAAGCTCATCGGCAACGTCTGGACCAACGACGCGCCCCATTACACGCCCCTGGGCTACCTCGACACGGTGAGCTACGGCTCCGGCGCATACGAGGCGTACCGGCTCGATGCGATGGGGCACCGGGTCTACGGAAATGATCAGGCCGCGCTCAACGGCACCGCGACCTACACCTACGTCGCCAACACCGAGCGCATCGACAAGCTCGTCGTCGCCTCGCAGTCGCCGACGTCCGTCTCGGGCGACACGACCATCTACGACTGGTCGAGCAACGGCACGCTGCCAACGACGACGAAGAGGAAGTTGTACCAGACCTGCTTCGGGTGCTCCCCGTTCACCTCGCACCAGCGCATCACGAACAGCAACAACTACGACGCGGGCTGGCGACTCACCTCGAACTACTATCAACTCGACACCGTACCCGCTCCGGGCGGCCAATACCGGAGCTACACTCGAACCGAGACTTACCGGTACGACCCCCTCGGCCGCCGGATCTGGAAGCGCATGATCCGCGACACGGCGCAGGCCGTGTGCAATACGCACGACAAGTACTCCGGCTGCCGCAACGAGGTCACGCGTTCGGTCTGGGATGGGGCCCAGCTACTCGTCGACGTGCGCATGACGGCGGACACGACTGGTGACGCCAGCGAAGGCTATCCCTCGGCCGGGACCTGGACCGGCATGGTGGGTTACATCCATGCCGGAGGCATCGATCAGCCGCTGGCGCTGTTCAAGGGCACGACGCTTGTCTTGCCGTATTCCGATTGGCGTGGAAGCTATGACAAGGCGACGTGCTCGAGTACACTCTGCGGCTCAAGTGTGTACCTCCCCCTGGCGAACGCGACGCTCTTCAGTGACGCTCCGCTGCTGCTGGGCGGTCCACCCAACTGGTTCGGCGAGTTGCTGAGCGACCAAGCGGACGGCAGCGGGCTCCACTACAAGCGCAATCGGTACTACGATCCATCGAGCGGGCAGTTCACGCAGGAAGATCCGATCGGTCTCGCAGGCGGGCTGAACGCGTACGGGTTTGCGAGCTCGGATCCCGTCGCCTTTGCGGATCCGTTCGGGCTTTGTCCGACGTGTGGCGACGAAGCCGTAGAGTTCCATGCAAGCGTGGCGACGAGCCCCTCGAGTTCAGCACTGGCGCGTAGTTCCGCGAACGTGGGCCTCGCGGTCGCGTCCCTCTGGACATCGGACACGTGGGGCAAGACCGCCCTGACTCTCGCCGGTGGCGGTGCTGCCTCGCTTGGTATTCGCTTCGCCGCGGGAGCGGCTGTGCCGGCCACGGTCGCGGCGGCGACAGCAGGAGGTCTCCCAGTTGCGGTGAGTGCCGTGCCGAAGCTAGCGACTCTCGCGCAACGTTTTGGAACAACGGCGGACGCGCTTGTGAAGACCGCGGTTAGTACTGGGCAGCGCTTTGTGGACATGGCGAACCGGGGTAACATCAATGCGCTCATCCCGCGCCCCGATGGAGCCAGTGGATTCATTCGGGTCACGCCAGATCCAACTGGACAGAATGTTATCTCAGCTGGGCTCATGAGAGCTAATCAGGTTGCGAACGGAGTCGCCAGCGGGCGCCTCGTACCCATGCCATAGTGCGCTCGTGAACCCGGATTCCAAACAGCGACTTGCGGGACTAATTGACGAGTTCCTTGAGGGAGCGCTAGCCTTTGACGCCTTCCAGGAGGCCTACTCCCGAGCGTTTATCGACGAACTGCCGGAGGACGCACTCTCCTCCGCCGAGCTAGGTGCATACGGCGACGTGCATGAGAGGGCAGAGTGGACGGCTCCCGCGCCTTCGCCGGAGGATCGCGCTCACGGCTGGATGGACGTCGCAGAGTTCTCGGACTGGCTGCGCGCCCATCGCGTAGCGTTGAGGCGACAATGAACCGCCGGGGCCATGCCAGCGACCCCATTGCGTGTTTAGCGCGGCCCACCTCCGGTTGAAGCGCCCACGAAGCCGCCGCGAGTGGCACCCCGAAGAGCGCGAGCGTCAACGTTGACGCTTCAGCGGTGCGCATTGACGTTGAAGCAAACCGCGGCCACGCGCTTACGCCGGGCGGGCGAACTGACGCCAGAATCATTGCCTCGCCCTAGGAGTTGGAGGTGACCGTCGAACCGCGTGAGGGCCTCCGACGATCAATCCACGATTACGCGAAGTCGCGTGCCATCTGGCGCGATCAGCTTCGGCGAGTCTTGGAGGAGCAGCAGGTCGCAAATGATTGGCTTGAGGACACGCCTCGCACAATGGGAGACGGCTCGCCCGACATCGAGCCCGGCAATCCCATCTTCAGTGCTCGATCGCAGAGTTCTGGCAAGGCCATTCGCATCATTCAATCTCCTCGCCATGGAACAGGTGACGAATTTGCGGCGTGGCGGCACACCGACCGCGGCATGGCCTCACCCGAGAGGCAAAGAGACGAGTTGGTGCTCTCCATCGTGCTCAGCAATCGAAACCTCGAGCGCGCCCGGGGAGTTGCTCGCCTTCTGGGTTCATCCGCGCGTTACGCCTGACGACTTGGAAAGTCACCTGCGCTCCGCACAGAGTCGACGCCTGCCCCATGACGCGTGCGCCGTGTAACCGCCCTGAGATTCAGGAAGGCGACGAACCGTCGCTGCGCGACTGCCACTTCCCCCAGGCTCGTCACCGTCTCTCTCGAGCCTCTCGACGCGGGCTCAGCATGGGCAGGGCGTGCGAAGCTCACGACTGCCAATTCGGCAGAAGCTAGTGACTACCCCGCCGCGGTGAGCACACGCGGCCCCTGCTCCGTCACCGCGACCGTGTGCTCGAAGTGCGCGCTTCGCTTCCCGTCGCGCGTCACCACCGTCCAGTTGTCCGCCAGCGTGCGCGTCGCCCCGCCGCCGGCGTTCACCATCGGCTCGATCGCGATCGTCAGCCCGGGGGACAGCCTCGCCCCTCGTTTCGGTTTCCCGAAGTTCGGTACCTGCGGGTCCCCGTGCGGCTCAGTCCCCACGCCATGGCCCACGAGGTCCTCGGCCGTGGTGAACCCCGCCTGCCGCACCACCGCCGCGATCGCCGCGCCGATGTCCCCAACGTGGTTCCCGGGCTGCGCCGCCGCCACGCCGGCCGCGAGCGCCGCTTGGCAGGCGTCGAGGAGCTTCTGGTCGGCGGCGCTGATCGCCCCCACCCCCACCGTGATCGCCGCGTCGGTGAAGTACCCCTCGTACTTCACGCCGAAGTCGAGCGACACGATGTCCCCCTCCTTGAGCACCCGCCGGGGGCTCGGGATCCCGTGCACGATCTCCTCGTTCACCGAGATGCACACGCTCGCGGGGAAGCCGTACAGTCCCTTGAACGCCGGCAGCGCCCCGGGGTGGCTCAGGATGAACTTCTCGGCGATCTGGTCCAGGTCGGCGGTGGTCATCCCGGGCTTCACGCTGCGTCGCAGCAAGTCCAGCGTGTCGGCGAGGATCTTCCCCCCCGCCGCCATCAGCTCGATCTCACGCTCGGACTTGAGTTGGATCACGCCACCGGCTCCTAGCGGCCGAGTGCCTTGAGCGCCCGGGCCTGTACGTCGTCGAGTGAGCCCACCGCGTTCAGGTGGACGACCTTCGCCTTGTGCTGCTCGAACCAGTCGATCACGGGTCGCGTCTGCTTCCGGTACACCTCGAGCCGGTGGCGGATCGCCGCCGGCTCGTCGTCGGCGCGCCGCACCAGCTTCCCCCCGTCCCCCTTGTCGCAGGGGGTGCCGGGCTCGCGCCCGGTGTAGGGGGTCTGGCAGGTGTCGCACGTCGTCCGGCCGCTCAGCCGCCGCACCAGCTCGTCGTCCTCGATGTCGAACGCCAGCACGCCGCCCAGCGGCCGGTTGAGCTCGGCCAGCATCCCCAGCAGCCCGCTCGCCTGCGCCTCGGTCCGCACTACGCCGTCGAGGATCGCCCCGTTCTTCTGGGCGGGGGCGGCGAGGGCCTCCTTCATGATCCCGAGGATCACCCGGTCAGGCACGAGGTCGCCGGCGTCCATGAACCGCTTGGCCTCGAGCCCCAGCGGGGTGCCGGCCTTGAGGGCGGCCCGCAGCACGTCGCCGGTGGCGACCTTGGGGATGTCGAGCCGCGCGGCGAGGCGCTCGCCCTGCGTCCCCTTGCCGGCGCCCGGCGGGCCCATCAGCACGATGATCATGGAATCGAGGGCCGCCTCGCGAGGGGAGTGGGAGTCGCGCGCCGCCGCCTGGGACGGCTAGAAGCCCGTGCCGCCGGTGGCCTGGCGGCCGCGGAACCGCACCCGCCCCTTCTTCATGAACCCGTCGTACTTGCGCAGCAGGAGGTGCTGCTGCAGCTGCGCCATCGTGTCCAGCGCCACGCCCACCACGATCAGCAGCGAGGTGCCGCCGAACTGGAACGGGACGTTGATCCACTGCGCGATCAGCTGCGGCAGGAGCGCGATCACCGTCAGGAACAGCGCCCCGGGGAAGGTGATCCGCGTGACGACGTCGTCGATGTACTCGGCCGTCTTGGCCCCCGGCTTCACCCCCGGCACGAACCCGCCCTGCTTCTTGAGGTTCTCCGCCAGGTCGATCGGGTTGAAGATGATCGACGTGTAGAAGTACGTGAAGAACAGGATCAGCACCGCCTGGATCAGGTACCAGAGCACCGTGCCCGGGGCGAGGTACTCGCTGATCGACTGCGCCAGGCTGTTGCCGCTGAACTGCGCGACCGCCCCCGGCACCACGATCACCGAGCTGGCGAAGATGATCGGCATCACGCCGGCCGAGTTGAGCCTGAGCGGGATGAAGTTCCTCGCCGCCTCGCGCATCCGCCCGCGGCTCATCGTCCGCTGCGGGATCTGGATCGCCACACGCCGCGCCGCCAGCGTCACCGCCACCACGCCGCCCACCACGCCCACCATCAGCAGGCCGAGCACCGCCAGCGAGAACAGCCCCACCGCGCCGGTGCTCACGAACTTGAAGGTCGTGAAGATCCCCGGCCAGAAGCGCTCCACGATCGAGAAGAAGATCAGCAGGCTGGCGCCGTTGCCGAGGCCGCGCTCGGTGATCTGCTCGCCGAGCCACATCACGAAGATCGCCCCGCAGGTGAGCACCAGCACCATCTCCATCTTGAAGCCGATCCCCGGCACCGCCACCGCGCCCTGCAGCGACTCGGTGAACAGCGCGAAGCCCCACGCCTGCACCGCCGCGAGGGCGACGGTCAGGTAGCGGGTCCACTGGGTCATCTTCTTCCGCCCTTCCTCGTCCTTCTGGAGCTTCTCGACCTGCGGCAGCACCGCGCCCGCGATCTGGATGAAGATCGACGCCGAGATGTACGGCATGATGCCGAGGGCGAACACCGTCGCCCGCGACAGCCCGCCGCCCACGAACAGGTCGTACAGCCCGAGGAAGCCGCCCCCCTTGCCGCTCTGGTTGGCGAAGAAGTCCGTCAGGGCGAGCACGTCCACCCCGGGCACCGTCACGTGCGCGCCCACCCGGTACATCAGCAGGCACATGAACGTGAACGTGATCTTCTGCCAGAGCTCCGGCGTCCGGTAGATGTTCGCCAGGGCTTCGGCCGGGTTCGACTGGGCCACCGTCAGTCCTCGACGCGACCGCCGGCCGCCGCGATCTTCTCGCGCGCGCCGGCGCTCGCCTTCACACCCTTGAGGGTGATCGCCTGGGTGATTGCGCCGTTGGCCAGCACCTTCACCGGCTTCCCGGCCCGCACGAGTCCCGCCTCGGCCAGCATCACCGCGGTGACCTCACTGCCGGCGGGGAGGCGCGACAGCGCGTCGAGCCGCACCACCTCGTACTCCACCCGCGCCGGGTTCGTGAACCCGCGCTTGGGAATGCGCCGCGTGAGCGGCATCTGGCCGCCCTCGAAGTGCGGCTTGTTGCCGCCGTGCCCGTGGTGGCCGGCCCGCGCCTTGATGCCCTTGTGGCCCTTGCCCGACGTCTTGCCCTTGCCCGAGCCGGGGCCGCGGCCGATGCGCTTCCGGTCGCGGTGCGAGCCGGGCGCCGGTACCAGGTTGTGCAGGCCGATCTTCTCGTCCGTGGTCATCCTCTACTCCTTCACCAGCGTCACCTTCACCAGGTGCCGCACGTGCTTGATCTGCCCGCGGAGGGTCGCCGAGTCCTTCTTCACGACCACCGCCTGATGGTGGCGCAGCCCGATCGACGCCAGCGTGCGGCGCATCGTGTCCGGGTGCCCGATCGCGCTCTTCACCTGCTTGATCTCGACCATGCCGCCCGTGGGCGCCTGGTCCTTGGGGGTCGCCTTCGGCCCGCGCGTGCGGTGCCAGACGAAGGTCCTAGCCATGCGACGCCTCCTTGCTCTTTGCGCGCGACCGGTAGCCGAGCGAGGCCGCCTCGACCCCGCGCTCGCGGGCGATCTGCTCCAGCGTCGTGAGCTGCGTCAGGCCGTCCATCATCGCCCGCACCATGTTGTGCGGGTTGGTCGACCCGAGGCTCTTGGTGAGGATGTCGGTGATCCCGGCGCACTCGAGGATGGCGCGCACGGCGCCCCCCGCGATCGCGCCCGCGCCGGGCGCCGCCGGCTTCATCCACACCTTGCCCGCGCCGTGCTGGCCCACGATCTCGTGCGGGATCGTCGACCCCGTGCGCGGGATCTGCACCATGTTGCGACGCGCGCCGTCGACCGCCTTGCGCACCGCCTCCGAGACCTCATTCGCCTTGCCGGTGGCGTAGCCCACCTTCCCCTGCCCATCGCCCACGGCGACGAGCGCGTTGAAGCTGAACCGCCGGCCACCCTTCACCACCTTGGCCACGCGGTTGATCGCGATCACGTTCTCGACCAGGTCGCTCCCCTCGCGATCCTGGCCGGGGCCCCCACGGCCATCGCGGCCGCCACGCCCGCCGTCGCGACCGCCACGGCCGCCGCCGCCGGGGCCACCGCCGCCTCCCGGGCCACCGCGACCGCGGCCGCCGCCCGGTCCACCGGGGCCACCGCGCCCACGGCCACCGGGGCCGCCGCGACCGCCTCCGCTGCGCGCGCTGCCGCCGCCCGATCGCGCGCTCGGCGCGCGCTCGACCCGGCCGGGGGTGCCGCTCGTGCCTTCGGCGCCCGCCGCGCCCGTTCCCGGATTCTCGTTGTCAGCCATGATCAAAACTCCAGGCCGCCCTCGCGGGCGCCATCGGCCACGGCCTTGACCCGGCCATGGTACTTGTATCCGCCACGGTCGAAGACCACCTGCGTCACTCCCGCAGCCTTGGCCTTCTCGGCGATCAGCTTTCCGACCGCCACCGACTTCTCCATCTTCTTGCCCGCCAGCGCCATGTCGCTCACGGTCACGATCGTGCGGCGCGCCCGGTCGTCGACCAGCTGCGCGTAGACGTGCTTCAGCGAGCGGTACACCACGAGGCGGGGACGCTCGGGCGTGCCCTCCACCTTGTTGCGCAGGCGCAGGTGCCGCCGGGTGCGCAGCTCGTGCCGGTTCTTCGGGAATCGAATGCGCATCGGTTACTTGCCCCCAGCCTTGCCGGCCTTTCGGCGAACCGTCTCGCCGGCGTACTTGATGCCCTTGCCCTTGTAGGGCTCGGGCGGGCGCAGGCCGCGGATCTCCGCGGCCACCTGCCCGACCTTCTCCTTGTCGGCGCCGTCGATGAAGACCTGCGTCGGCTGCGGCGCCGTGAGCTTGATCCCCACCGGGGCCTTGAACTGGATCTGGTGCGAGTACCCCAGGGCGAGCTGCAGGCCGTACGGCTTCACCTCGGCCTTGTAGCCCACGCCCGTGATCAGGAGCTCCTTCTGGTAGCCCTTCGTCACGCCCTCGACCATGTTCGCGATCAGGGTGCGCGTGAGGCCGTGCAGCGCCTTGTGGCGCGGCTCGTCGCTCGGGCGCGTGACCACCACCTGCTCCGCGCTCGCCGTCACGCCCAGCTCGGCGTGCACGAGGCGCGACAGCTCGCCCTTGGGGCCCTTGACCACGATCGTCTGCCCGCTGACCGTCGCCGTCACGCCCTTGGGGAGCGGGACCGGGCGCTTGCCGATTCTCGACATGGGCGGCCTCCTACCAGACGACGGCGAGGAGCTCGCCGCCCGTCCTGGCCTGCCGCGCCTGCGAGTCGCTCATCAGGCCGCGCGAGGTGCTGAGGATCGCCATCCCGAGTCCGTTGCGCACGCGCGGGATCTCGGACACCCCCACGTACCGGCGGAGCCCGGGGGTCGAGACCTTCTGCGCCTGCCGGATCACCGGCTGGCCGCCATGCGCGTACTTCAGGATGATCCGGAGGGCGGGACGCCCCTCGGCGGTGTCGATCACGCGATAGTCGGTGATGAAGGCGTGCTCCTTGAGGAGCCGCGCCACCTCGGCCTTCAGCTTGCTGGCCGGCATGTCCACGCGTCGGTGCTTCGATCCGCAGGCGTTGCGGATCCGCGTGAGCATATCGGCGATCGGGTCGGTCATGCTCATGGTGTGTCCTTGTCCTATGGTATCCGGCGGGCGGACCTGTAGGAGGTGAGTGAGGGGCGCGGGAGGCGGGCTACCAGCTCGCCTTGCGCACCCCGGGGATGAAGCCGTTGAGGGCCATGTCGCGGAACGCGATGCGGGAGAGCCCGAAGGTGCCGACGTAGGCGCGGGCGCGGCCGGTCATCGAGCACCGGTTGCGGACGCGCGTCGCCGAGGCGTCGCGCGGCATCTTGCGCATCGCCGCCTGGGCCGCGCTGCGCGCGGCCTCCGACGTCTTCGGGTTCCGGATGATGGCCCGCAGCTCGCGGCGCTTCACCGCGTACTTGGCCACGAGCGCCTTCCGGCGGTCGTTCTTCTGGATCATGCTCTTCTTCGCCATGGTCTCTCGCTCAGCCTTGCACGATGATGGGCTTCTCTTCGCCGCGGAACGGGAACCCGAGCTCGCGCAGCAGCGCCAGCGCATGGTCGTCGCGGGTCGTGGTCGTGACGAACGTGATGTCCATCCCGTGGATGGTGTCCACCATGTCGTAGTTGATCTCGGGGAAGATCATCTGCTCCTTGATCCCCACGCTGTAGTTCCCGCGGCCGTCGAACGACCGGGTGCCGAGCCCGCGGAAGTCGCGGATGCGCGGCACCGCGCTCGTCACGAACCGGTCGAGGAACTCCCACATGCGGGCCCCGCGCAGCGTCACCGCCGCCCCGATCTCCTGCCCCTCGCGCAGGCCGAAGTTGGCGATCGACTTCTTCGCCTTCTTCCGCACCGGGCGCTGGCCGGTGATCACCGCCAGCTCCTCCACGATCACGTCCAGCAGCTTGGGCTGCTTGATCGCCTCGCCGAGGCCGACGTTGAGCACCACCTTCTCCATGTTCGGGATCTGGTGGGGGTTGGTCAGGCCGAGCTGCTTGGCCAGGCGCGACCGCACCGTGCTGGTGTAGTGCGTCTTGAGCCGCGGGGCGGGGACCGGCAGGTCCTTCCCCGCGTGCGACGTGGGGAGCATCGAGCCGGCCTGCCTCGCGGGCTTCCCGCCCTTGCCGGCCTTGCCCTCCTTCTTCGGCGCCGCGCCCTTCGGCGCCGCGGCCTTCTCGTCCTTGGTCGTTGCCATCGGTCAGTCCTCGAGGGTCAGCGCGCGCGGGGAATCGTTTCCCCGGCGACGCTGATCCGTTCCTTCGTGCCGTCGGCGTCGATCCGCATCCGCACGCGGGTCGGCTTCCCCGACTTTGGGTCGAGCAGCATCACGTTCGACAGGGCCACCGGCGCGGGCATCGCGATGATTCCCGACTGCTCCTCGGCCCGGCGCGCCTTGCGGTGCTTCTTCACGATGTTCACGCCCTCGACCGTCACCCGGCCGGTCTTGTGGAACACCCGGATCACCTTCCCCTGCTTGCCCTTGTCGTCGCCGCGCATGACCTGCACGGTGTCGCCCTTGGCGATCCGCGTCTTCACGCGCTCGATGCCGAACGCGTGGCGCGCGATCGACAGGCGTCCCTCGGCGGCCCGCTTCCTGAGGAGGCGCATGCTAGAGCACCTCGGGGGCGAGCGACACGATCTTCATGTACTTCTTCTCGCGCAGCTCGCGCGCCACCGGCCCGAAGATGCGGGTCGCGCGGGGCTCGCCCTGCTCGTTGATGATCACCACGGCATTCTCGTCGAATCGGATGTACGACCCGTCCTTGCGGCGGGTCTCCTTGACGGTGCGGACGACCACCGCCCGCGCCACGTCGGACTTCTTCACCGTCCCGTTCGGCAGCGCGTCCTTGACCGCCACGATCACCGTGTCGCCAAGGCCCGCATAGCGGCGGCGCGTGCCGCCGAGGACGCGGATCACCAGCGCCCGCTTGGCGCCCGAGTTGTCCGCGACCTTCACCACGCTCTCCTGCTGGATCATGGCCCGGGTCTCCTATCGCGCGCGTTCGACGATCTCGACCACGCGCCACCGCTTGTCCTTCGACAAGGGCCGGGTCTCCATGATGCGCACCGTGTCGCCCGTCTTCGCGCTGTTGTCCTCGCAGTGCGCCTTCAGGCGGGTGGTCCGGGTCATCATCTTGCCGTACGCCGGGTGCGGCACGCGACGCTCGATCGCCACCACCACCGTCTTCTGCATCTTGTCGCTCACCACCAGGCCCACGCGCGTCTTGCGCGTGGTGCGGGCACCGGTGGGCGTCTGGGTCGTCGATTCCATCGTCTCTCGGTCTCCAGCTAGCGGGCCGCGCCGGCGGGCGCACGCAGCGCCCGCTCGCGAAGGATCGTGTTCAGCCGTGCAATGTCCTTGCGGAGCGCGCGCAAGCGGAGCGGATCGTCGAGCGGCTGCGTGGCCCCGCGGAAGCGCAGGCGGAACCGCTCCTCGGCGAGTTCAGCCAGCTTCGCGCGCAGCTCGTCGTCGGACAACGCCCGGATATCCTCAGCCTTCATCGGTCTTCGCCTCCTCGCGGACCACGAACTTCGTCTTCACCCCGATCTTCGCCTGCGCCAGGCCCATCGCCTTCTTCGCGATCTCGGGCGTCACGCCCTCGAGCTCGAACAGGATCCGGCCCGGCTTCACCACGGCCACCCAGCCCTCCGGCGGCCCCTTCCCCTTCCCCATGCGCGTCTCGGCCGGCTTCTTGGTGATCGGCTTGTCGGGGAAGATCCGGATCCAGACCTTGCCGCCGCGCTTGATGTGGCGCGTCAGCGCCACGCGCGCGGCCTCGATCTGGCGGCTCGTCACCCACCCGGGCTCCAGCGCCTGGAGGCCGTAGTGGCCGAACGACACCACTGCGCCCCGCGTGGCGAGGCCCTTGGTGCGCCCCTTGAACATCTTGCGGAACTTGACTCGCTTCGGGCTCAGCACGGTCGATGTCTCCTAGGCGTCCGACGAGTACGTGTTGCCGCGGCGGTCTTCCACGATCTCGCCCTTGAAGATCCACACCTTCACGCCGATCGTGCCGAAGGTGGTCTTCGCCGTCGAGGTCGCGTAGTCGATGTCCGCCCGCAGCGTGTGCAGCGGCACCCGTCCCTCGTGGTAGCCCTCGACGCGCGCGATCTCGGCGCCGCCCAGCCGGCCCCCCGTCTTCACCTTGATCCCCAGCGCCCCCATCCGCATCGCGCTCTGCACCGCGCGCTTCATCGCGCGGCGGAACGAGATGCGCTGCGCCAGCTGCTGGGCGATGTTGTCCGCCACCAGCTGCGACTCCACCTCGGGGCGCTTGATCTCGTCGACGTTCACGCCGACCTCCTTTCCCGTCAGCTGCGCGAGCTCGTCACGCAGCTTGTCCACCTCGGCGCCCTTCTTCCCGATCACCACCCCCGGGCGGCCCGTGTGGATCGTCACCACGACCTTCCCCGGCTTCCGCTCGATCGTGATGTCGGCGATCGCCGCGTGCCCCAGGCGCGCCTTCAGGTACTTCCGCAGCAGCTCGTCTTCCTTGATCAGCGCCGGGAAGTCCTTCCCGCCCGCGTACCAGCGCGAGCGCCAGGGCTTCGTGACGCCAAGGCGAAAGCCGATCGGATTGGTCTTCTGTCCCATTAGCGACCTTCCTTTTCGGCCACGATGATTTCCACGTGGCTGGTGCGCTTCTGAATGGGCGTCGCGCGCCCCATGGCGGCCGGCATGAACCGCTTGAGCTTCGGGCCCTCGTTCACGATCGCGTGCTTGACGTAGAGCGTGTCCACGTCGAGCCCCGCGTTGTCGCGGCGCGCCGCCTGCTCGGCGTTCGCCACCGCGCTGACCAGCACCTTCTTGACCTGCACCGCCGCGTGCTTCTTCGAGAACGAGAGCAGCGCGAGCGCCTCGTTCACGTTCAGCCCGCGGATCTGGTCGACCACGAGGCGCATCTTGTACGGCGATTGCCGCGCGGTGCGCTGGATGGCTCTGGCGCTCGCCATGCTACTTCCCTCCCTTGGCGGGCGCCGCCGGCGCGGCCGCGGGGGCCGCCGCCGGGGCCGCCGCCACCGGCGCCCCCTTCTTGTCCACCGCCTTCTGCCCCGTGTGCCCACGGAACAGGCGCGTCGGCGCGAATTCCCCGAGCTTGTGGCCCACCATGTTCTCCGTCACGTACACCGGAACGAACTTGTTCCCGTTGTGCACGGCGAAGGTGTGGCCCACGAAGTCCGGCAGCACGGTGCTCGCGCGCGACCAGGTCTTGATGACCTTCTTCTCGTTGCGGCTGTTCATCGCCGAGACCCGCTTCAGCAGGCTCTCGTGCACGAACGGTCCCTTCCGGATGCTGCGTCCCATGGCTCGTTATCCCGGGTTACTGCGTGGCCTTGCCACGCTTGCGGCCGCGCACGATCAGTCGCTGCGACGGCTTCTTCTTGTTGCGCGTCTTGACCCCTTCCTTCTTGCCCCACGGGCTCACCACGTTCCGGCCGCCGCGCGTGCGGCCGCCATGCGGGTGGTCCACCGGGTTCATCACCTCGCCACGCACCTTCGGCCGGCGCCCCTTCCAGCGCATCTTCCCGGCCTTGCCCCACGAGATCAGCTCGTGCTCCGCGTTGCCCACGATCCCGATCGTCGCCAGGCACCGCTGGTGCAGCATCCGCATCTCGCTGCTGGCCATGCGCAACGTCACGTACTCCCCTTCCTTCGCCACCACCTGCAGCGACACGCCGGCCGACCGCGCCAGCTGTCCCCCCTTGCCCGGCACCAGCTCCACGTTGTGGACGTCCGTGCCCAGCGGCACCTCGCCCAGCGGCAGCGTGTTCCCCGTCCGCACGTCCGAGCCCGGCCCCGACACCACCGCGTCGCCCACGTTCAGCCCCCGCGGGTGCAGGATGTAGCGCTTCTCCCCGTCCGCGTACTCCACCAGCGCGATCCGCGCCGAGCGGTTCGGGTCGTACTCGATCTCGCGCACCGTCGCCGGCTGCCCGAAGCGGTTCCGCTTGAAGTCGATCCTGCGGTACATCCGCTTGTGGCCGCCGCCGAGGCGGCGCATCGCGATGTGGCCGTGGTTGTCGCGACCGCCGCTCTTCTTCAGCGGCTCGGTCAGCGACTTCTCCGGCGTGCTCCGGGTGATCTCGGCGAAGTCGGAGACGCTGCGGAAGCGCGTCCCCTTCGTCACCGGCTTGAATTGGCGAATGCCCATGGCGCGTTAACCCTCGAATCCGTAGCCGTCGATCGTGTCGCCGTCCCGCAGCGTCACGATCGCCTTCTTCCAGTGGGGCTTGCGGCCCGTCACCGTCCCCACCCGGCGCGACTTGCCGCGCTGGTTCGACGTCCACACGCCGGTGACCTTGACCCCGAACAGCGTCTCGATCGCCTGCTTGATCGCCTGCTTGTTCGCGTCCGACGCCACCTCGAACACGTACTCGCCGCGCTCCTGGAACGCGCTCGAGGTCCGCTCGGTGATGATCGGCCGCACGATCGTCTGGTGCATCGTCGGCATGGCCTACTTCCCCTTCTTCTTCGGCGCGGACTTCTTCGCGCTCGTGGTCGTGCTCCTCGTCTTCTTCGCCGCGGCCTTTGCCGGCGCGGCCGCCTTGGCCGGGGCCTTCGCCGGCTTCTTCGCCGCCGGGGCCGCCGCCTTGCGCTCGCGCTTGGCTTCCGCCTTCTCCAGCTTCGACGGCTTCGCCGCCGCCTTCGCCGCCCTGGCCGGCTTGGCCACCGGCTCGGCCGCGCGCTCGGCGACCGGCGCCAGCGTGTGCCCGAGCGCCCCCGACTCCACCAGCACCACGTCCGACCAGAGCACGTGGTACGTCGTCGCGTCGGCGTACGGCATCACGTGCACCAGGGGCAGGTTGCGCCCCGACAGGTACACGTTCGGCTTCAACCCGTCCGTCAGGACCAGCACCTTCTCCCCGGCCACGCCGAGCCGCGCCAGCAGGGCCGCGAGTTGCGACGTCTTCGGCGCCTCGTAGCGGAAGGCATCGATCACCTGGATCGCCCCCTCGCGCGCGCGGGCGTTGAGCGCGCTCTTGAGCGCGAGCTGCCGCATCTGGCGCGGGAGCTTCTGGTCGTACGAGCGGGGGTGCGGCCCGAACACCGTACCGCCGCCCACCCAGTGCGGGGCGCGCGTCGAGCCCTGGCGGGCGCGGCCGGTCCCCTTCTGCTTCCACGGCTTCTGGTTGCCGCCCACCACGAACCCGCGCGTCTTGGTCGCGGCGTTCCCCTGGCGCTGGTTCGCCAGGTACGCCGTCACCGCGCGGTGCATCACCGGCATGTTCACCGTGCCGTCGAACGACGCGCTCGGCAGCGTCACGGCGTCACGCGCCGTGCCGCCCTGCGTGAAGGCCTTGGCCTGGAATGTCGTATCGCTCATCGGGTCAACCCTGCTTGCGGACGAGCACGATCCCGTTCTTCGGGCCGGCCACCGAGCCGCGGATGTAGATCAGGTTGCGCTCGGCATCGATCTTCTCGACCCGGAGGTGGGTCTGCGTGTGCCGTGCGCTGCCGTAGTGCCCGGGCATCTTCTTGCCCTTGATCACGCGCGACGGGTCCGTGCCCGGCCCGACCGAGCCCGGCCGCCGGTGCTTCGTGTTGCCGTGCGTGTTCGGCCCGCCGCCGATCCCGTAGCGCTTCACCACGCCCTGGAAGCCGCGTCCCTTGCTCGTCCCCGTGACCTTCACCGTGTCGCCCGGCGCGAAGATGCCGACCGTCACCGTCTGGCCGACGGTGAAGGTGGGGATCTCCGCGTCCTTGCCCGGCGCGTCGTCGAGCCGGAACGACCGCAGCACGGCCGGCGGCGCCTCGAGCCCCGCCTTCTTCGCGTGCCCGACTTCCGCCCTGGTGGCGCGGCGCCCGCGCGGGGTCCGCTCCTTCTTCGCCGAGGGACGGGCCACGCGCTGCGCGCCCAGGCCCAGCTCGACCGCGACGAAGCCGTTCACCGACTTGCCGGTCACCTTCGTGACCGCGTTCGGCGTGGCCTCGACCACCGTCACCGGGATCTGCTGCCCCTGCTCGTTGAAGACCTGGGTCATCCCCAGCTTCTTGCCAATGATGCCAATCATGGTGACCCCTATTCGACCTTGATCTCGACGTCGACGCCGGCCGGCAGGTCCAGCTTCGTCAGCGCGTCGACCGTCTGGGCGCGCGAATCGAGGATGTCGATCACGCGCTTGTGCGTCTTCAGTTCGAACTGCTCGCGGCTCTTCTTGTCGACGTGCGGCGACCGCAGCACGGTCCAGCGTTGCGTCTTGGTCGGCAGCGGGATCGGGCCCGACACCTGCGCGCCCGTCTTCTCGGCGGTGCGCACGATGTCGGCCGACGCCTGGTCGATGACGGCGTGGTCGAAGGCCTTCAAGCGGATGCGGATGCGTCCTGCCATGGTCGAGCCCTGTGTGGATCGGTTGGGCGCCGCGGCAACCGTGCCGCGGCGCCCGTCCGGGTTACGCGAGAATCTTGGTGACGACGCCGGCGCCGACGGTGCGGCCGCCCTCGCGGATCGCGAAGCGCAACTGCTCCTCCATCGCGATCGGCGTGATCAGCTCGATCGTCATCTGGATGTTGTCCCCCGGCATCACCA
>JACPPC010000013.1 GCA_016191225.1 Gemmatimonadota bacterium
CGAGCTGATCGCGCGCATCGATGCCTACGTCACTCGCTACAATCGCACCGCGCGTCCGTTCAGCTGGACGGCGACGGCCGACTCCATTCTCGCGAAGCTCACGCGACTTGCGAAAGCAATTAGCGGGACGCAACACTAGTTACGGCGTACAATCTGCGCCGCATTCACCAGTGTCGCAGCTGCGGGGATCTGCACTTGCGCTCTCCGCTGGCAGACTTGCCGGCTCGGTGCAATTGCTGTGGAGTGGAGTTCCAAGTGAAGGAGCTGAGCGGGGCTCCGTGAGCCGCACCTTGCGAGCGGTCTGAACCGCCCCGGGTTTGCCGCAGGCTCCACTTCGTGAGAGTTTGGGGCTATGGCAACGATCATACGATTTGCGCCCGAAGTCCGCGAACGGGCCGTCCGGATGCTCTGGGAGCATGAGGGCGAGTACCCGTCGCGGTGGGCGGCCGTGAGGTTGATCGCCGAGAAGGTGCGCTGTGACGTTTCCCCCAAGTCTACGCCACTTCCCGTCGGAGGATCTCCGGCGAGAATCCGATAAGGGCGGTCACAGCTACATCGAGGCCAACGTCGGTCGCGATCGGGCTCAAGACACGGAGACGCGGCATGCGCCTTGCCGTTCTATTCGGGATCCTCGGGACCCTGTTCGGACTCTACGAAGCGTTTCGTCGGGGTCGCGGAGCGCTTCCGCCCTGGCCCCGCGGCGCCTGGCTCGCCTCGCTCGCGATGGCCATCGTTCTCTGGTTCGAGTGGCGAGCGGGCACCACGAGAGAAACGCCCACGTGGGTCTACCTGCTACTTGGCTCGTTGCCGAGCATCACCACGCAGGTGTCTCTCGACCGGGTGCTGCGGACCGCGGGCACTGCAAGGTCTGGGAGCGCATCACTTGTCGGCGCGATCGTGTTCACCGCAACGGGCATCGCGTGCCTATGGTTCAGCCTCATGCTGTACTTCTCCTGACGATCGCCCACGCGGTGTCCGTCCCCCGCCTTCCTCAACTCGGATTGATCGGCGCCTTGTCCTTCGTCTCCGCCGCGTCCTCCGCATCCTCCGCCAGCGCCGCCAGCTCCGCCTCCCGCTCCATCGCCTGCCGCTCCGCCTTGTAGCGCTCGTACCACTCCCGCGTCACCTCGCCCGCCAGCTCGCGGTTGCCCAGCCCGAACGCCAGCGCCAGCGCCAGCGCGATCGCCCCGAACAGGATCCCGAACGCCAGCGTCACGATGTCCGTCGCGACGCCGATTTCCTGCAGTGCCATGAAGATCGCCAGCATGATCACGCCGCCGCGCCCCACCCGCGCCAGCGTCGTCGCCCCCGTGATCCCGCTCGCCGACGCCAGGATCAGCCCGCTCACGAAGCTCCCCAGCACGATCCCCACGATGATGATCACGATCGCCGCGATCACGCTCGGGATCGAGCTCACCAGCTCCCCCGTCACGCTCGCCAGCGACTCCAGCTGGAACAGGCTCGCCGCCGTCATGATCACGACGAGCATCACCAGCCAGAACACCAGGTTGCCGGCGATCTTGGCGGGATTGAAGTGCTGCCCGCTCCGGTCCAACGCCTGCGTCACCCCGCCCCGCGTCATCAGCTCGTTGAACTTGATCACCCGCAGCAGCCCCGCGAACAGCCGCGACGCCAGCCGCGCCACCAGGTAGCCGACGAAGATGATGCCGATCGCGCCCAGCAGGCTCGGCACGAGCTCGGCCAGCTGGGCGAACGAGGCTTGCAGGCGTTCGAGGAAGGTCACGCGCTCATCCGGCGGGGGGAGCGAAACGGCGGGCCGCGGCAGCCGCTAGAAGCGGACGTGCACCAGCGGGAATCTACCCGGAACCCCCGCGGCCGCGAAGGCGAGGTTGGCCGGCATCAGCTCCAGCGCCGCGCGGCCGCGCCCCGCCCCGCCCCGCGCGCCGCCCGCCGGCGTCGACCGCATCGTCCCCGGCGCCAGCACCGACAGCTGCGTCACCCCCCAGACGCCGAGCAGCGAGCCCGCCGTCGCCGCGCCGAACAGCACCCCGGAGTCCTTGGTCTCGCCCAGCAGGAATGGCCCCGTGAGCAGCGCCGCGCCGATCATCGCACCGCCCAGCATGCTGTAGCCCTGCCGCTCCGTGAGGTCGAATCGCCGCGCGAGGAACCAGTCCCCCGCCACCAGCCCCGCCGCCAGCCCCGCCGTGGCCAGTCCCGCCGTCACCGACACGCTCGACGCCGTGTTCGGGCGCGCGATCGCGAGCCCCGCCAAGATCCCCGTCAGCCCCGGCCCCGACATCCCGAACACGTCGCCCACCGTGAGCGTGTACGGCGCGGTGGTGGCGTACCAGTGGCCGAAGTACGCGCCGCCCACCATTCCGAGCGCGGCGACGCTCCCCACCAGCCGCGCATCGTCCTTGGCCGACTGCCCCTTGGCCGCCGCCGCCAGCCCCGACGCGATCAGCAACCCGGTGCCGGCGCCGAAGCTCGTCCCCTCGGCCTCGCCGTCGGTCATCCGCTTGGCCAGCACCGTCCCCGCCACCGCACCGCCGAGGGCGCCGGCCAGCGCCATGCCGAGTGTCGACTTGTCCTTGAGCAACCGCTCGTTGGGATTGCCGAGCCCGAGCGAGTACGAGAGCCCGCCCCCGGCCAGCGCGCCCGCCACCGCGAACCCGGTGCCGAGCCGGTTCTGCGCCTCGGTGAACATCCCCTCGCGCGACGGCTTGACCGTGGCGAAGTACGCCGACGCGACCGTCGCCATGTAGATCGCGATCGCCGACGGCGTCTCCTCGACCAGCGCCGCCGCCAGCGGCCCGTACAGCACGCCGGCGAGCACCAGCTGGTTGCGCGCGTAGTCCATTCCAGCCGGCTTGGACGGGGCGTCGGCGCGATAGGCGTAGGCCGGCGCGGCGGGCGCGGTGCGCCGCGCGCTGTCGGGCGCGTCGAGCGGCGGCGCCTTGGCCGCGGTCGCCAGCGCCGAGCCCGACGTTCCCGGCGGCGCCCCCGCGCCCCCTCGGGCGAGGACGCCGAGGCGCGTGTCGACCTCGAGCTTGAGCGACTCGAACTGGTCCCCCGACAGGGGGAGCCGCTCCATGCTGCCGTCGAGCCGCTGCACCACCAGCACCACCGCCCCCGAGTCGCCGGCAAAGGCCCGCACCTCGCGGTAGTCGCCCTGCACCCGCCACCCCGGCGGGCGCAGCCCGAGCCGCTCGGCGAGGGTGTGGGTGATCACGTTCACCGAACCGGCGCGATCGAAGGCGACGGGACGGTCGGCCGCTTGCGCGCCCGGGGCGCGGAGCGGGAGCAGGAGCACGGCGGTCGCTGCCAGGGCGGCGCGCAGTGAATGGGTCATGTGCGGGAGTGCGGGTCGGGAGGGACGGAGCGGGCGCTCCGCGCCCGTTGGTACTGACGACCGAGCCGGGGTGGTTGTTGCACGTGCCGTCGTCCTGAGCGAAGCGAAGGACCTGCTTGTGCCCCGTCGTCCTGAGCGAAGCGAAGGACCTGCTTGTGCCCTTGACCCAAAAGCAGGTCCTTCGCCCTCGCGTTGCTCGGGCTCTGGACGACGGGGCGCTAGTTCCTCGTCCCCCGCCGCCCGTCGAACAGCACGCTCCGCTTGCACTTCGGGCACAGCAGCCACTCGCGCTGCCGGGCGTACCCCAGCCCGAACGACCCCCCGCCGAGCGACCGGGTGGTCATCGCCACGTTGCAGCGCGGGCAGCGCGGCACTTCGCCCCGGCTGTGCGCCGCCATGATCGCCACTTCCTCGGCGTGCGTGTAGCGCGCCTTCCCCGCCGACATGTCGGCCACCGTCACGCTCCCTCCGCCACGCGGATCACCACCTTGCCGAACTGCCGGCCGCTGGCGAGCCGCTCGTACGCCGCGCGCCCATCCGCAAGCGGGTGCACGCTGTCCACCTGCGGCACCAGCCGCCCGGCGCGGAACTCGTCCACGATCGCCGCGAACTCGGCGTCGCTCCCCATCGTCGACCCCAGCAGCGACCACTGGTTCCAGAACAGCCGCCGCACGTCGGTCTGCACCATCGGCCCGCTGGTGCCGCCGCAGGTCACGAGCCGCCCGCGCTTGCCGAGGGCCATCAGCGATTGCGACCACGTGGCCTCGCCCACCGAGTCGATCACCACGTCCACGCCGCGCTTGTTGGTCGCCTGGCGAATGGCGCGGCCGACCTCCTGCGTGGTGTAGTCGAGGCCGTCGTGCGCGCCGAGCGCCTTCGCGCGCGCGAGCTTGTCGGGCGACGAGCTGGTGACCCAGACGCGGGCCCCGCGAGCGACGCAGATCGCCAGCGCCGCCAGCGCCACGCCGCCCCCGATCCCCCAGATCAGCACGTCGTCGCCCGCCTTCACCTGCGCGCGGGTCACGACCATCCGCCAGGCGGTGAGGGTGGCGAGGGGAAAGGCCGCCGCCTGCTCCCACGGCACGTGCGCCGGGATCGCGGCGACGTTCCCGGCCGGCACCACCACGCGCTCGGCGGCGAACCCCGGGCGGTGCTCGCCGAGGATCGCGAACTTCACGCAGAGCGGCTGCTCGCCGGCCAGGCAGTACTCGCAGGCGCCGCAGCTGACGCCCGGATTCACGATCGCGTGGTCGCCGGCCTTCACATGCGTCACGCCGGCGCCCACCGCGTCGACGATCCCCGCTCCGTCGGTGGCGACCACGAACGGCGGCTCGATCGTGATGCCGGGGAGCCCCGCCACGAGGAAGACGTCGAGGTGGTTGAGGGCGGCGGCCATCACGCGCAGCCGCACCTCGCCAGGGCCGGGGTCCGGCCCCTCGGGGAGGTCGTGGCGCAGCTGCAGTTGGTCGAGGCCGCCGTGGCCGGCGAGCGTGAGGGCACGCATGGGTCGAATGCTAGGAGTGCGGGCGGCGGGCAGCCACCCCGTGTCGCCGATATATTTCGCGCATGCCAGCCATCACCGTTCCCCCGCTCGGCGAGTCCATCGTCGAGGCGACGATCTCCCGCTGGACCAAGCACGAGGGCGACGCCGTCGCCGCCGGCGAGACGCTGGTGGAGCTCGAGACCGACAAGATCACGGTGGAAGTCCCCGCCGCCTCCGCGGGCCGCCTCGGCAAGCGCGTGAAGCAGGAGGGGGACGTGGTGAACGTGGGCGACGTGCTGGGGGAGTTGGTGGCGGGCGCCACGCCCGTGGGTCATCCTGAGCGAAGCGAAGGATCTGCTTCTCCCAGTCATCCTGAGCGCAGCGAAGGATCTGCTTTTGCCGTTCCCGCCGCCGACATCAAGTCCTCGCCGGCGGCGCGGAAGATCGCCGCCGAGTCCGGCCTCGACCTCGCCGCCATCGCCGGCACCGGCCGCGGCGGCGTGGTGAGCAAGCCCGACGTGGTGCAGGCCCTCGCCGCCGCCAGTCGTCCTGAGCGCAGCGAAGGACCTGCTTCACCCGCCCCCAGTCGTCCCGAGCGCAGCGAGGGACCTGCTTCTCCCGCGGCCAGGCCCCCCGCCTTCGCGATGGCCCCCGCCGCCGCCGCCGCCGGCACCCGCGAGACGCGCGAGAAGATGACCACGCGTCGCAAGCGGATCGCCGAGAACCTGCTCCAGTCGCAGCACGCCACTGCGCACCTCACGACGTTCAACGAGATCGACATGTCGGCGGTGAGCGCCCTCCGCGAGCGGCTCAAGGAGCGCGTCGAGAAGGAGCACGGCGTCAAGCTCAGCTTCATGCCCTTCTTCGCCAAGGCGGCCGTGCTCGCGCTCAAGGCCTTCCCCACGGTCAACGCGCAGATCGACGGCGACACGATCGTCTACAAGCACTACGTGAACCTCGGCATCGCCGTCGCCAGCGAGCAGGGGCTCGTCGTCCCCAACCTCAAGGACGCGCATGCCAAGGGGATGATCGACATCAGCCGCGAGATCGTGGCCGTGGCCAAGCGCGCCCGCGACGGCAAGCTGACGATGGACGACCTCACCGGCGGCACCTTCACCATCACCAACGGCGGCGTCTTCGGGTCGCTCGTCTCGACGCCGATCATCAACTACCCGCAGGTCGGCATCCTCGGGCTGCACAAGACGCAGGACCGCCCCATCGCGCTCAACGGGCAGGTGGTGATCCGGCCGATGATGTACGTGGCCCTGAGCTACGACCACCGGATCATCGACGGCCAGCAGGCGGTGCTCTTCCTGGTGAAGCTCAAGGAGCTGATGGAAGACCCCGCCACGATGCTCGTCGACTGAGGCCGGCGCGGGGGCGACGCGCGGGAATGCCCGCCGCGCCTCAGCCCTTGCGACGGGTCCGGGCCGGCGGCGGCGCCTGCTCCTGCGTCAGCATCGCCAGCGTGGTGTGGTGGAAGAACGACGAGTAGCCGACCGAGAACTCCTTCCACCGGTCGTGCGCCTGGCAGGCCGTGCGGTCGCTGCACACGGGCCGGCCCAGCAGGCAGCCGCGGCGGGCATCGACTGGGTCGAAGCCGGCGACGATCTGCGCCAGGGTGATCTGGGACGGGACGCGGGCAAGCCGGAAGCCCCCCGTCTTGCCGCGCTGCGACACGAGCAGCCCGTCGCGGGCCAGCTGGTGCAGGATCTTGGACAGGTAGTTCTGGGGGATGTCGAGCTGGCTGGCCAGCTCGCCGGCGGCCACGGGCCCGGCCCCGCCGTGCTCGGCGAGGTAGACGGCCGTGCGCAGCGCGTATTCCGCGGTCTGGTTGAGCATTCCCGTCGTTGAGGAAGGACGGGGAGAAGGATAGCGCATCGTCCTCCGGGGTCGTATATCTTGACTTATATATGAGAATATAGTAAATCATTCGCGGGAACGCCACCCGCGCTCCCGGCGCCGGCACCAGGCCGGCACGAGACCACCGGAGATCGACCATGTCAGGCTCCACCCCCCGGCCCACCGCCTGGCGCCGGCTGCCGCTCCTCGCCGCGCTCGCCGCCGTCCCCGCGTACGTCGCCTGCTCCCCCGGCGGCGAGGGCGACCCCCTCGCCGACCGGCCGAGCGGCCCCCTGCCCGTCGAGACCCTCGTGGTCGCGTCGGCACCGGCCGTGCCCAAGCCGATCACGCGGCGCTCGCCGGCCAAGCTGATCGTGAACCTCGAGACGCACGAGGTGCGCAAGCGGCTCGCCGACGGCGTGGAGTACACCTTCTGGACGTTCGGCGGGTCGGTGCCCGGGCCGATGCTCCGCATTCGCGCCGGCGACGAGGTGGAGTTCCACCTCAACAACCACCCGTCGAGCAAGATGCCGCACAACATCGACCTGCACGCCGTCACCGGCCCCGGCGGCGGCGCCGCGTCGTCGTTCACGGCGCCGGGGCACAGCTCGGTGTTCAGCTTCGCCGCCCTCAACCCCGGGCTCTACGTCTATCACTGCGCCACGGCTCCCGTGGGCATGCACATCGCCAACGGCATGTACGGGCTGATCCTCGTCGAGCCCAAGGACGGGCTCCCCAAGGTTGACCGCGAGTTCTACGTGATGCAGAGCGAGTTCTACACCACCGGCCGGTTCGGCCAGGCCGGGCTGCAGCCCTTCTCGATGGAGAAGGCCCTGCACGAGGACCCCGAGTACGTCGTCTTCAACGGGTCGGTGGGCGCGCTCGTGGGCGACAACGCCCTCAAGGCCAGGGTCGGCGAGACCCTGCGCCTGTACGTCGGCAACGGCGGGCCGAACCTCGTGTCGAGCTTCCACGTGATCGGCGAGATCTTCGACCACGTCTATACCGAAGGCGGCACCGTCGCCAACCAGCGCAACGTGCAGACGACCCTCGTCCCCGCCGGCGGGTCGGCGATCGTGGACATGAAGCTCGAGGTGCCGGGGACGTTCATCCTCGTCGACCACTCGATCTTCCGCGCCTTCAACAAGGGCGCCCTCGGCATGCTCAAGGTGGAGGGGGCCGACAACAAGGTCGTCTACTCCGGCAAGCAGAACGACCTCGTGTACCTCCCCGAGGGCGGCGCGGTGCAGGCCGTGCCGGAGAATGGCGCGGCACCCGAGCGGGAGCTCCCGCGCGAGGAGCTGATCGCCCGCGGCAAGCAGGTGTTCACGGCCAACTGCACGGCTTGCCACCAGCTCGAGGCGCAGGGCGTGCCCGGCGCCTTCCCGCCGCTCGCCGGCAGCGACTTCCTGATGGCGAACAAGGAGCGAGCCATCGGCGTCGTGATGCACGGCCTGACGGGCGAGGTCACGGTGCTCGGCAAGAAGTACAACGGCGTGATGCCCATGCTGCAGCTCACCGACGGCGACATCGCCGCCGTGCTTTCGTACGTGCGCACCAACTTCGGCAACAAGGCCTCCGACATCGTCTCGCTCGCCGAGGTGCGCAAGGTGCGCGCGGCGGCGGCGGCGAAGCCCGGGGCCGGGGTCCGGTAGCATGACGTCCGGTGTGCGCGCGCTGCTCGTGGTGGCCGCGCTCACCGGCGGCTTCGCCCCCGGTGCCGGCGCTCAGCCGGCCCCGGGGGTGGAGTTCCGGCTCGTCGCGGCGGGGCGCGTGCGCCCGATCTTCGCCGCCGGCGTGGCCGACACCGGCATCGCGGTGGGGGCCTTTCGCCTCGCCGCGCGGCCGGTGACGAACGCCGAGTTCCTGCGGTTCGTCGCCGCGAACCCAGCCTGGCGGCGGACGCGGGCGCCGCGCGTCGCGGTGGACTCGTCGTACCTGCGGCACTGGTCGGGCGACCTCACCCTCGGGCCCAACGCCCCGCCCGCCGCGCCGGTGGTGAACGTGTCGTGGTTCGCCGCGAGCGCGTACGCGGCGTGGGCGCAGGGGCGCCTCCCCACGACCCTCGAGTGGGAGCTGGCGGCGAGCCGGTTCCACCGCGCGCTTGGCAACGACCCCGAGCGGCTCAACCTGCGGGTGCTCGAGTGGTACGGCAGCGCGACGCGGGCCGTCCTTCCCGACGCCGGCCATGGCATGGCGAGCGACGACGGCGTGCGCGACCTGCACGGCCTCGTCTGGGAGTGGGTCGAGGACTTCAACGCGGTGGTGACGAGCGGCGAGTCGCGCGGCGACAGCGGGCCCGACGCCGGGCTCTTCTGCGCCGGCGGCGCCGCCCTCGCCGCCGACCCGTCGAACTACGCTGCCTTCATGCGGTATGCGCTCCGCGGCTCGCTGCGGGGCTCCTACACCCTGGCCACCCTCGGCTTCCGCGTCGCGCGCGACGCGGAACCAGGCAAGGGCAACCGATGACCGTCCGCGCGATCCGCGCACCGCGCAGTGCCGGCGCGGCGCCCGTCCAAGGCGATCGATGACCCTCCGTGCCTCTCGCCTTCGACGCGGCGCCGGCGCGGCGGCGATCGCTGCCGTGCTCGCCGCGGGCGCCATGCCGTGGCGCGCGGCCGCGCAGGCGGCGCCCCTGCCCGCGCGGTCGCTGTATCGACTCAAGGCCACCTGGACATCGCACACCGGCCGTCCCGTCGAGCTGCCGAGCCTGCGCGGCGAGACGGTGGTGCTGGCGATGGTGTACACCTCGTGCACCATGACCTGCCCGCTGATTACCGGTGAGATGCAGGCGGTGCGGCGCGCCCTCCCGGCCGACGTGCGGCCGAAGGTGCGCTTCGTCCTCGCCTCGTTCGACCCCGATCGCGACTCGGTCGCCGCGCTGCGCGCGCACGCGAGCAAGATGTCGCTCGATGACCGCTGGCTCGTGTTGCGCGCCCCCGCCGGCGATGTCCGGCAGCTCGCCGTCCTGCTGGGCGTCCGCTACCGCAAGCTCCCCGACGGCGACTTCGACCACTCCAACATCATCAGCGTGCTCGACGCCGGCGGCGTGCTCCGCCACCAGTCGCCACGCATTCCGGCCGACCGCGCCGCGCTCGTGCGCGCTGTCACGGCGGCCGCCCGCTCCCCCGGCAGCTGACCGGGGCGCGACCACACCGGGACCACGATCATGTCACGCCGCACCCGCCCCCTCGCGACTCGCATCGCTCGCACGACTGTCCCCACCCTTGCCGGCCTCGCGGCCACGATGCTCGTCGCCGTGGCATCGGCCGCCGCGCAGCAGCCCGCCCCGTCGCCCTCGGCGCCGCCCCGCCCCGCATTCGAGAACCTGCGTTTCCGCGAGGACTGGTCGCGCGCGCCGCAGGGCGATGCCTTCGACCCGCTCAAGCACATTGCCCTCGCCGACAGCGGCGCCGTCTGGCTCTCGCTCGGCGGCCATGTGCGTGCCCGCGCCGAGCGCGCCGAGAACTTCCTCGGCGGCGGCACCGGCGTTCGCACCGACAATTTCGGCCTCGTACGGGCGCAGCTGCACGCCGACCTGCACGTGGGAAGCAACCTGCGGCTCTTCGTCGAGGGGCGCCAAGCCCTCGCGCAGAACCGCGACCTCCCCGGCGGCAACCGCGCCATCGACCGCAACGACCTCGACTGGGGGAACGCGTTCGCCGAGGTCTCGGGCACCGTGCTCGGGCGTTCCGCCGTGCTGCGCTTTGGCCGGCAGGAACTCTCGATGGGGCGCGAACGGATCCTCTCGCCGCTCGACTGGGCGAACGTCCGACGGATCTTTCAGGGGGCAACGCTCGAGGCGCGGCAGGGCGCGTTCACCGTGGGTGCCTTCGTCACGCGCCCGGTGACCCTCCTGCCCACCGCCGCCGACGTTCCCGACGTGCATACCCTGTTCTGGGGCACGACGATCGCCTGGCAGCGGCCGGGGCAGGCAACGCTGGTCGAGGGGGCGGTGCTGGTCAAGGCGACGGACGCCGCCGGCGCGACGCCGTTCGCGCAGCGCACCACGCTCACTTCGCGGATCGTGCTGCCGCTCGAGGGCACGCCCCTCACCGCCGAGCTCGAGGGGGGCGCGCAGGTTGGCGCCTCCGGCAACACCGCGGTGCGCGCCTTCATGTTCGCCAGCGACCTGACCTGGTCGCGGCGCGAGGGCTGGGCACCGGCGCTCACCGTCGGCTACGACTGGTCGAGCGGCACCAGCCTTGGCGACGTGCCGCAAAGCAGCACCTGGGACCAGCTCTATCCGCTGGCACACGCCTACGCCGGCTACGCCGACGTGCTGGGGCGCCGCAACCTGGTCGAGGAGCGGATCGTGGCGCAGGTGTCGCCGACCGCCGCCCTGCGGCTGCGGCTCGCCGCGCACGCCTTTCAGCGGGCGCACCTCTCCGACGCGGTGTACGACGTCACGGGAGCGGTGCTGCGGGCCTCCGTGGTCGGTGCGTCGGGGGACATCGGCGGGGAGTTCGACGCCACTGCGCAGTGGCGCTGGGGCCGGCACCTGCGGGTGGACGGCGGCGTGGCGAGGTTCACGCCGGGGCAGTTCATGCGCGACACCGGCGCGGCGCTGCCGTACACGTGGATGTTTCTCTCCGTCACGACCACGTTCTGAGCGCAGGAGGGAGAGATCGAGGTTGGGAGAGGTACCGACCACCGAGACACCGAGGCACGGAGGGGCTGCTCGGGGGGAGTTGGATTCATAACGAAAGGCGGGTGATGCCCTCGCGGAGGACCGGCACGTTGAAGTTGAGCAGGAGTCCCGCCGGGTAGGCGCCGAGCCGCATGTACGTCAGCGCCTGAGCCACGTGCACCGGGTTGATCGCCTCCACGCTCTTGACCTCGACCACGATCGACTCGAGCGCCAGGAAGTCGAGGCGATAGCTCGCGTCGACGAGGTGCCCCCGATACATGATCGGCACGCACACCTCGCGGCGGAACGGGATCTCACGCCTCGCCAGCTCAACCGCCAGGCAGGCCGCGTACGCGGATTCCAGCAGTCCCGCCCCCAGCGTCCGGTGCACCGCGGTCGCCGCCCCGATCACTCCCTCCGTCCGCACGTCCACGATCATCCCCCGTGCCCTCCGTGGCCTCGGTGTCTCTGTGGTCGGCTCATCTCCCAATCTCGCCCTTACCCCACAGGGCACCGCACCACGCCATTGCCGACCGGGCTATCTTCCCGCACCTCCCCCACCTCACCGCCGATGACCGACTCCCCCCCCTCCCCCGCCGACGTCGTCGTGATCGGCGGCGGCCCCGGCGGCTACGTGGCCGCCATTCGCGCCGCCCAGCTTGGCCTCGACACCGTCTGCGTCGAGATGGACGCCACCCTCGGCGGCACCTGCGTCAACGTCGGCTGCATTCCCAGCAAGGCGCTCCTGCAGAGCTCCGAGCACTTCGAGTTCGCCCGCCTGCACGCGGCCGAGCACGGCGTGCGCGTGAGCCCCACGCTCGACCTCGCCGTGATGATGAAACGCAAGCTCGACGTCGTCGCCGCCAACACCAAGGGCGTCGAGTTCCTGTTCCGGAAGCACAAGGTCATGTGGGCCCGCGGCCGCGGCACCCTCAAGCCCGGCAAGCGCGTCGAAGTCACCGCTCGCGACGGCTCGGTGACCTCGCACGCCGCGAAGCACGTGATCGTCGCCACCGGCTCGGTGCCGAGCGCCCTCCCCTTTCTCCCCTTTGACGAGACACGCGTCCTCTCCAACGTCGGCGCCCTTGCCATTCCCGAGGTGCCGCGCCACCTCCTCGTGATCGGCGGCGGCGTGATCGGCCTCGAGCTCGGAAGTGTCTGGCGCCGCCTCGGCGCCAGGGTCACCGTGGTCGAGTTCATGCCCACCATCCTCCCCGGCAACGACGAGGACGTGATCAAGGAGGCGACGCGGATCTTCTCGCGCCAGGGCCTCGAGTTGCTCACCGGCACCCGCGTCACGGGGGCGACGGTGACGGCGGGGGGCGTGACCGTGACCGTCGAGAAGGACGGCGCGACGCAATCGCTCGACGCCGACTACGTGCTTGTCTCGGTGGGCCGCAAGCCGGCCCTCCACGGCATCGACGCGGCCGCGTTGGGCCTCGCCACCGGCCCGCACGGCGAGATCACCGTCGACCACCAGATGCGCACCAACCTCGACGGGGTGTACGCGATCGGCGACGTGACCGGCGGCAAGCTCCTCGCCCACAAGGCCGAGGAGGAGGGCGTGGTGGCCGCCGAGGCGATCGCCGGCCTCAAGACGCAAATGCACTACGCGTCGATGCCGAGCGTGGTGTACACCTGGCCCGAGATCGCGAGCTGCGGCCTCCCCGAGCACGAAGTGAAGGCCAGCGGGCGCGCCTACAGGGCCGGCAGGTTCCCCTTCAGCGCCAACGGCCGCGCCCGCACCATGGCCGAGACGCAGGGCTTCGTGAAGTTCATCAGCGACGCCACGACCGACGAGATCCTCGGCTGCCACATCGTCGGCGCGAACGCCAGCGACCTGCTCGCCGAGGTGGTGCTGGCCATGGAGTACAAGGGCTCGAGCGAGGACATCGGCATCACGGTGCACTCGCACCCGACCCTCTCCGAGGCCGTCAAGGAAGCGGCGCTCGGCGTGCTCGGTCGCCCGATCCACATCTGAACCTCATTCGCCCTTCCCGGAGATCACACGCATGACCGCACCGCTGACCCGCACCGACGTCCTCGAGCGCCTCGACGCCGTGCGCGACCGCCTTGTCGACGCCCTCGAGACCCTCTCCGACGCGCAGTGGAACTGGGCACCCGACCAGCGAGCCTGGTCGGCGGCCCACATCGCCGAGCACCTCGCCGTGATCGCGTATGGCACCTCGCGCATGCTGACCGACAGGTTCGAGACGCTCGAGCCGGCCAGCTTCACCCCCGAGCAGCAGGCCAGGAAGGACGCGAGGATCCCGTTGGCGGTCGCCAATCGCGGCGTGAAGCTGGAGTCGCCCGAGCACGTGCGTCCGAAGAGCCGCTGGAGCTCGCGCGCGGAGACGATGGCCAAGCTGCTCTATGGCCACGACGCCGTGGCCGACGCGGTGCGCAACGCCACCGTGGACCTGCGCTCGCGCACGGCGCCGCACCCGTATCTCGGCGCCTTTGACGGCATGCAGTGGGCGGTGTTCACCGCGGCTCACGCCGACCGACACCTGGCGCAGCTCGATGAGCTGCGCGCACTGCCGGGGTTCCCCGCGACGTGACGGCTCCGCGCTCCGCCGGCGAGCCGCTCGTGCGGTACGGCTTCACCGCGGGGGCCGAGGGCGCGGGGGCAATCCACGCGATTGGCGATGCGGACGACGAGAGCGCTCCGACCGCCGAGCGTTCCGCGCCGGTGACGATCGCCGAGGCACTCGCGGCGCTCCAGCGCGCCGGCGCGCGGTTCGCGCTCGCCGAACTTCCGGACCGGCCCGCGCTCGCGACGCTGCGCCACGCGCTCGAGGCGGCCGGCTTCACCGAGGTGGGTCGCGTGCGTGATTACATGGACGACGGAACGGACCTCGTGCTGCTGCGCCGAAACACCTGACGCCAGCTGGACTGCAATCACGTACCGGCTTTCGGCTCGCGCCGTCGCGCCGGCGGATGGGCGGCGGTGCGCGCGCCACATCGTGGCGCTCGCGCCCCACAGGCACATCGTTCGCCGCGCGTCGAATCGGCGCGAGCCGCCTGTTTGCGCCTCGCCGCATCGTTGCGCCTCGGCGGTCGCGCCAAATGCACGAGTCATCGGAGGTTGCGCGAGCGGCGATGCTCCACCGTGCTGCTCGGAGCGCGCGTCATTCGGAAGTGCTGACCGGACCCACGAAGAATCGCTGCGGCTGGCGTCGCTCTTGCGGTAGTCACCCATCACGCAGGCGCGGGACTCGCAGGTGGGTCCCCGGATTCTCTCGCGAGAGGAGGACACATATTCAGCAAGTCACTCGCAACGACCGTCGTGGCGGCCGCGCTGGCACTGTGTGCGAGCGTGGCCCAGGCGCAGATCCTGGCGGCGGGCCCCGGCGTCGCCAGCGTCGCGAACCCGGTGCTGCCCGGTCCCTGGGTTGGCCCACCCCCCGGACCCGGCGGATGGGTTGGGGGCATTGGCGCGCCGATCGTGTTCGTGAACCCCGTCGCCGGAGTGGTCCGCATCAACGTGACCGACTGCTGCCTGGTGGGCGACGTGTACTCGCTCATGCTGGACGGCGTTCCCATCGGCATGACGGTCCCGCAACCGATCGGCGGCCTGGGGCCATCCGTTGGTGACTGGTTCATCATGATGGCAGCGGGCGCGCATGTGCTGGACATCTGGGACATCACCCTCTCCTACCTCGGCGCCCCATCGCCGTTTGGAGGCGGCATCGTTCCGGACATCTACTCGCCAGCGGAATTCACGTACCTCGTCGAGGCGACCGTACCTGAGCCGGCATCAATCCTGCTCCTCGGATCGGGGCTGGCCGGACTGGTGCTCGTCGCGCGGCGCCGTCGCCTGGCCTGACCCCCGTCCTCGCGCCCGCACGGGCGCGCAGACGCACGAAGCGCCCGGCCAATGGCCGGGCGCTTCGTCGTCTCGGGACCCGCCGAGCGGGGCCGACGGGTTAGCGGTCGCTGCCGTTCTTGATCCTCGCCATCACGATCGCCTCGACACTGGCCGGCGTGGCGACCCGGCGCAGTTGCGCGGCATCGGCGCCGAGCCTCTTCCAGAGCGCGATCACGTGGGGGCGCTCGGCGATGGCCACCGAGGCGTCGGAGAGCTCGCCGTCGAGCCACGCGTGGAGCGCGGGGCTCGTGACCGGCGGCTCGGCGCTCGAGCGGTCGGCCATCGGCGCTCCGGCCGCGGGTGTGGGGGTGGAGGTGGCCGGCTGCCTGGCCGGGCGGTCGGCCCCTTCGTGGATGTCCCGTTCGAGTGTCACGCGTACTTCTCCTCCAGTAGGGTCTGCAGCGCCTCTCGTGCGCGATGAACGCGCATCTTCAGCGCGCCAACCGTCGTGTTCAGCAGTTCGGCCATCTCCTCGTACGACCGGCCCTCGACATGCTTCATGATGAAGGCCTCCCGGAGCGAGGGGGCGAGGTGCGAGAGCGCCTGGTCCAGGTCACTCCGCAGCTCGGTCCGGTCCAGCTCCTCATCCGGGGTCGCGTATGAAGACGGTTGATCGTCCTCGTCGTAACTGAGGTGGGTCCGACGGATGTTCTTGAGCCAGTCCTTGCACCCGTTGGCCACGATCCGGAACAGCCAGGCGTCAAAACGCCCGCGGACTTCCGCGAGGTGCTGAAACGCCTTGATGAACGACGCCTGGAGGATGTCCTCCGCAACATCGGGAGAGCCCGTCATCCCGAGGGCGTGCCGGTACAGCGGGTCGCTGTAGCGGCGGATGAGCACGGAGAAGAGCTCCTGATTCCCGGCCAGAATCCGGTTGATCAGGTCTTGGTCCGCTTCGGCCGGTTCGATGGTGAGCACGTGAGCAGCCGTCATCTGGAGCTAGGATAACGCGGCGGGCGGTTACCGGACAGCCCCGCGTGCGCCGAGGCGTGGGGCGGCGCGCCCCCGCATCGGGCCGCCCACACCGGTCCTGTCACGCGCCGAAGGCCGCCCAGCCGCTGGCCCGGAGCTCGGCGGCGTGCTCGTCGAGCCGCGCCGGCGGGAGCCGCACGGCTCCCGGCACCGCCGGGGGAACGCCCGTGAGCGCCGAGGCGCCGGTGCCCTCGAGTGCCTGCTCCACGCTGCGCACGAGCCCGCAGGGGACATGCGCCGTGGTGAGGCGATCGACCCACTGCGTGGCGGTGCCCGTGCGCACACGCGCCGCGATCGCGCCAGTGACCTCGGCGCGGTGCGCCAGCCGGCCGGCGTTGCTCGCGAAGCGCGCGTCGGCAGCGAGGGCGCCCAGGCCAAGGGCGCGCGCGCAGGCCACGAACTGCGCGTCGCTCCCGGCCGCGATCACGAACCAGCCGTCGGCGGCCTCGAAGGCCTGGTACGGCACCAGGTTCGCGTGGGCATTGCCCCAGCGGCGCGCCGGTCGGCCCGTCACGAGCGCGTTCTGCGCCACGTTCACGAGGGCGGCCCGGGCGCTCCGGTCGAGGTGGATGACGAGGCGCCGCTCGCCGGCGGGGAGGGGCTGCGTCGAGCGCGCACGGGCGGCAAGGGCGGCGCAAATCGCGATCGCGGCGTCCTTGCCGGCCATCACGTCGACAAGGGCCATCGCGTGCTTCATCGGCGCGCCGTCCACGTCGCCGGTCACGGACATCCACCCCTCCTCGGCCTGCACGACCAGGTCGTAACCGGGACGCGACGGATCGTCGGCAAAGCCGCCTATGGTGCACCAGATGAGGGAGGGGTGCGCGGCGAGGATCGCGTCGGGGTCGAAGCCACGGCGGGCGAGCGCGCCGGGAAGGTAGTTCTCCACCACCACGTCGGCACCGGCGATGAGGCCATGCACGACCGCGGCGTCGGCCTCGCGCGCAAGATCGAGGGCGATGCTCCGCTTGTTGCGATTGACGGAGAGGAAGTAGGCGGCCTCGCCACGCTCATCGAAGGGCGGTCCCCAGTGGCGCGTCTCGTCTCCATGACCCGGTCGCTCGACCTTGATGACGTGCGCGCCCATGTCGCCAAGGGTCATGGTGGCGAGGGGACCAGCGAGAACGCGTGTGAAGTCGAGAACTCGGACACCGTCCAGCAAATGTGGCATATGTGTCGCTATAATGTTATTATAATGACTTGTAATAAATGGCAGAAAGTTCAGTTTCCGCTGGCGAAGCGAACCGGAAGAGGACCTCACGCCCCCTGTCAAGCCGCTTGCGTAGATGCCGGAAAATCATATAGTTACCCGCCATTCGCCAACCCCGATTCCCGGCTGGCGCCTTAACCGCGAGGACCGCATAGCTCTACACCTCATGCGGGACCCATCCCGCAACCGTGCAGGGAGCAGATCCGAATGACCCCCGATACGCCCGCCGCTCCTCCAGCCGCGACTCCTCCCGCGCCGCGTCGCGGCCCTGGTCATCGCGGCCAGGACGTGCGCGATGCCGTGGCCGAAATGACGGCCCGTGCCCACGAGATCTCGCTTGAGGCCGGAAGCAAGATGGCCGCGGCAATGAAGGAAGTGGTGCATGCTGCGGCCGGCATGGCGCAATTTGCGAGCGAAAGCGCGCGCGACCTCGTGCAATTCATGGTGCGTCGGGGCCAGATGACCGCCGACGAAGCCGAGAAACTGCTCAAGGAGGCTGAGGATTTCGCCGCGAAGAACCGCCGCCCGGTGAAGGGCCTCGCGAAGCCGAGCGCGCTCGCCGCCAGGAAGGCCGCTCCGGCCGCCCCGGCGGCAGCGCACAAGCCGGCGCATGCCCCCGTCCATGCGGCGCACAAGCCGGCCGCGGCGCACAAGCCCGCGGCGCACAAGCCCGCGGCGCACAAGCCCACGGCGCACAAGCCCGCGGCCAAGAAGGCGGCCCCCAGGAAGGCAGCCCCCAGGAAAGCGGCCCCCAAGAAGGCCGCACCCAGGAAGCCCGCCGCGAAGAAGCCGGCGGCCAGGAAGAAGTAGGCGCGGCTCGAACCACCCGGGAGTGCACCGGGTGGCTGCGCCGTGTCCCGCCTTGCGACGCTCCCCGCCAGCAACGCCATGCGCGTGATCGCCCGCGCTCCCACGCGCATCGACTTTGGCGGCGGCTGGACCGATGTCCCGCCGGTATGCACCGACGAGTCGGGCACGGTGTGCGCCGCGGCGATCGCGCGGTACGCCACGATCACCCTCGAGCCGTCGGCCGAGCATCACGAGGAACTCCCCATGGAGCCGATCGCGCGCGCCGCACTGCGACGGGCCGGGTTGCGCGACGTGCATGCCACGATCGCCAACGACTTTCCGGTGGGCGCGGGGCTCGGGGGATCGGCGGCGGCGGGGGTCGCGCTGCAGGCGGCGATCGCCGCCTGGAAGGGGGAGTTCGTGGAGCCCCTCGAGCTCGTGGCGCGCAGCCGCACGGTGGAAGTCGACGACCTTGGCGTCGCCGGCGGCTGGCAGGACCACTGCGCCGCGGCCCTGGGGGGGGTGCTCGCGATGCGGTTCGGCGTCGGGCTCCCCGACGTGAAGCGCCTCGCCCTCGACGACGACGTGCTGGCGGCGATCGAGCAGCGTTGCGTCGTGGTGTACACCGGCGAGTCGCGCCTCTCGTCGCGCACGATCACCGGCGTGCTCGACGCCTGGCGCGACGGCCGCAGCGGGACGCGTGCGCTGCTGGCCCACATGCGCGACCTCGCCGGCCAGATGATCGACGTCCTCGAGCGCGGCGACGCAGGCGCCCTTGGCCCGCTCGTGGCGGCGCACTGGGACCGCCAGCGCGCGCTGCACGAGGAGATCCCCACCGAGCGCATCGACGCCCTGATCACGCGCGGCGCGGCGGCCGGCGCGGTGGGCTACAAGGCGCTGGGTGCGTCGGGCGGGGGATGCGTGCTGCTGGTCGCCGCCGACGCCGACGGCGCCGAGGATATCCGGCGCGCCGCCGCGCCGCTGGGCGAAGTGCTCCCGTTCACGATTTCCCGCTCCGGCGTGCAAATTACGGTTGGCCGCTGAGCACCGGCGGCCATCCCACATGACCGACCTCGCCCCCGGCGACGCGCGCGCCCTCACCAGGACGCTCGTGCGCATCGACTCCCGCAACCCCAGCCTCGCCCCCGGTGCCCCGGGCGAGGGGGCGGTGGCGCAGGCGCTGGCGGCGGTGATGCGCGACTGGGGCGCGCGCGTCGAGCTCGTCGAGTCGAGCCCCGGCCGTCCCTGCGTGGTGGCGCGCTTCGGCACCGGCGGCGGCCGGTCGCTGATGTTCAACGGCCACCTCGACACGGTGGGGGTGGACGGGATGGTGCACGCGCCGTGGGACGCGGCGGAGCGCGAGGGCCGGCTCCGCGGGCGCGGCAGTTGCGACATGAAGGCGGGGGTGGCGGCGATGTGCGCGGCGGCGGCCCGCGCGGCGGCCCGCGGGCTCGCCGGCGAGGTGGTGGTCGCCGCCGTGACCGACGAGGAGTTCGAGAGTGCCGGGACGCGCACCCTGCTCTCGCGCGGCGTGCGCGCCGAGGCGGCGATCGTGACCGAGCCCACGCGCCTCGCGATCTGCCCGGCGCACCGGGGGTTCGCCTGGATCGAGGTCACGGTGCACGGGCGGGCGGCGCACGGCTCCCGGTACGACCTCGGCACCGACGCGATTCGCGGCGCCGCGCTGGTGATGGCGGAACTTGACGCGATCGAGGAGCGCGAACTGACCGAGCGGCGGCACCCGCTGCTCGGCCACGCGTCGCTGCACGCCGCGACCGTCGAGGGGGGGATCGGGTGGTCGACGTATCCCGACCGCTGCGTGCTGCGCCTCGAGCGGCGCACTCTCCCCGGCGAGACGCCGGCGGAGGCGGTGCGCGAGGCCGAGGATGCCTGCGCGCGCGTGCGCGCGCGGCGGCCGGCCTTTCGCACCGAGGCGCGGCTGGTGTTCGCGCAGTCGCCGAGCGACGTCGCGGTGGACGCGCCGGTGGTGCAGGCACTGCGCGCGTCGCTGGTGGCACGCGGCGAGGCGGTGCGCCTGGAGGGAATGTCGGCGTGGACCGACGCGGCGTTGCTGAACGACGCCGGGATTCCGGCGATCTGCTTCGGCCCGGGGGACATCGCGCTGGCGCACGCCGCCGAGGAGTACGTGCCCCTCGCCGAGGTCGACCGCGCGACGGCGGTGCTCGAGGAGCTCGTGGGCCGCTGGTTCGGCGCATGAGGCGGGCCCGGTGACCCTCACCGCGCGCGACTACGACCGGCTGGAGGGGGCGATCGACCGCGGCCGGCGCCTCGCGATCTGGCGACGCGGCACCGAGTTCGTGGTGATCCCGCGGGCGCTGCGGGTCGTGGACGGGCGCGAGGCGCTCGACGCGCGGCACCCCGCGACCGGCGACGCGCTGCGCCTCTGGATCGACGAGGTGGACCGGTGGGAGGTGGTGAGTTGAGCGACGCGCGGGCCCTGGTGGCGCTCTACGCCGACGAGAGTTGCCTGGGGAACGGGCGCGAGGGGGCGAATCCCGGCGGGGCCGGGGCCCTGCTCGAGTTCGCCCGCGACGGCGACGAGCTGGTGCGGCGCGACTGCTGGCTGTCGGATCCCGACACGACCAACAACCGGATGGCGTTGCGCTCGGTGAGCGACACGCTGGGCGCGCTGCATGCCAAGGGGGCGAGCTTCCGGATCGTCTTCACCAGCGACTCGCGCTACCTGATCGACGGGATGCGCGACTGGGTGCACGGGTGGGCGAAGCGCGGCTGGACGCGGCCCGCCGGCCCGATCGAGAACCTCGCCCTCTGGCACGACGCGATCGCCAGCGTCGGCGGGAGCGCGGTGGAGTGGCGGTGGGTTCGGGGCCACGCCGGGCACACGCAGAACGAGTACGCCAACTTCCTCGCCACCCGCGCGGCGAGGGAGCAGACGGCCAGCCACGGGTGGGTCGAGAGCGGCTTCGACCTCTGGCTGGCGGAGGAGCGCAATGCGCGGCACCTCGCCGCCGGGCCGGCGCCCTTTCCCCGGGCCTTTCGGGCCGCCCGGGCGTTACCACAGGTGCCGGTGAGGCGTCGTTAGCAATGCACCAGTTCCCGCCCCCGGGAGGGCCCAGATGCTGCGGTTCATCTTTGCGTTGATCCTCGGATGCGGCGCCGGCTACTTCGTCGGCTGGCAGGATGCGCAATCCCACAAGCAGAACATCGTCGAGCGGCTGGTGGAGCGCGCCGGCGGCTCGACGCGCGGCAAGATCGGGACGAACCCGGACTCGCTGATGAAGGACGCCGAGAAGGCCGCCCCCGTACCCAACCGGTAGCGTGCCGGTGCGCGACGACCTCGACCGGCTGTTCGTGAGCCTCGTGCACACGGTGCGCGAGCGCGCCCCCGGCGACGTGCACCGGCCGTTCGAGGTGCTCGAGCTGGTGCAGGACATCGTACCCTACCGGGCCCTGCGGCGCACGCGCGGCTTCGACGCCAACGAGGACTACGAGCATGCAATGACGCGCCTCCTCTCGGGGGAGCGCGGCTACATGCGCGGCGACGCGAAGATGCAGGACACGCTGCGCGAGGAACTGGCGACGCCGCATCCCGACACGGCGCTGTTCCGCGAATTCGCGCGCAACCATGTCGCGATCACCGAGGAGGGACTGGCCGCCCTGGCGGGACTGGCCGACGATCCCGCCACCGCGCCGCCCCCCGCGGTGCGCACCTCGGCTCCCACGCAGCCGGTGGTGGCGGAGCCGACCGGCCGGCGGATGTCCGCCGTGAGCGCCGCCTTTGCCGCCTTCCAGACCCCCACGTCCACCCCCGCAGCGGCGCCCCCGGCGCCGGAGTCCACCATGGCCGTCACCCCGATGCGCTTCGTCACCGCCGGCCAGCTGGGGGGAAAGTGCCGCTACTGCAACGCGACCCTGCCCGACGGCCGCAAGCTTGTGTTCTGCCCCTTCTGCGGCCATGACCTGACCATGCAGCAGTGCCCGAGCTGCTCCACCGAGCTCGAGCTGGGATGGAAGTTCTGCGTGACCTGCGGCCGCGCCGCGACGGCGCCGGTGACGGGGGAGTTTCCCGCGCAGCAGGGCGGATAGCGACCGCCACGCGGGGCGGCAACTTTCGCCCGCGCGGCAGCGTATCATTTTCCGCATGCCCCGCCCGACCGTTCGCGTTTCCCTGGCGCTCGTGGTCGCCGTCGTCGCCGTCGTCGCCTGCGCCGGCGCCGGGCGCGGTGTTCCCGGCGCCGGCCAGGGTGCCGCCCGGGTCGTCCTCCCCGAAAAGCCGTGGCCGGTGAAGACCCGCGAGCATGTGGACCTCTGGCTCCACGGCTTCGCCATGGTGAGCGACGACAACGCAACGCCAGTGCCGCTCTTCCGCCGCGGCTACAAGGACGCGCTCACGGTGGAGAAGAACCGGCGCGGGCTCCTCACGAGGCTCGACGAGTCGCGCGCCGAGCTCGCACAGGGCTACAAGGCGAATCGCGGCTACGAGGCGGCGCAGTTCTTCGCCCTCTACTTCGGGTCGCTCGCCGAGCTGCTGCAGGCGGGACAGATCTACCTCAAGGTGGATGGCGAGGGGCGCAAGGCCGAGACCCCGGAGGCGCGGGCGGTGATCGCCCTGTTCGCGAGCGCCTTTCCCGAGAAGCGAGACCGCGCCTGGCTCAAGCTCTTCCTCGACGGGCTGCTGGACGAGGAGGAGAAGTTCTACCACGAGTACTGGCTCGCCGAGCAGCGCGCCCGGGGACCGGCGCTGGCGGCGGCGGAGCAGGTGTGGCTCGGCGTGCGGCCGCGCCTGCAGCCGTTCCTGAGCGGCACCAAGCAGCCCACGGGGGACTTGGTGCTGTCGCTGCCGCTCGAGGGCGAGGGGCGCACGGTGAAGGAAGGCCAGAGCGTGGTGATCGCGACGAGCTATCCCGCCACGCCGGCGCAGGGGGCCGAGGCCACGTACACCTTCGTGCACGATGCCGTGGCGACGCTGGCCGCGACGCAGGTGGCCGACCAGACGTCCCCGGCGCAGAAGCGCGACGGCACCGCCGACCGGATGCTGAGCGCCGCCAGCGTGCGCGGCGGCGCGATGCTGCTGGCCGCGGCGTCGGCCGACCTCGTGAACGGATACGCGCGGTTCTACCTGCAGGCCGCCGGGCGTGGCGACGGTGGCGCGAACCCGCTGGGGGCGCTCGAGAGGACGTTCCCGATTCCCGACGCCGTGCGCGACGGCATGCGGCGGCAGATCGACATCCTCCTTGGCGGGATCTGACGGTCATGGCCGACGACAGGAACCTCCCCGCGCAGCAGCCGATCGACCGGCCCGCCCTCGAGCGCGTGCTGGCGCGCGCGGCCGAGCTGCAGAACCGCGTGGCCGACGCGCCGGAGTTGATGACCGAGGCCGAGCTGATCGCCCTCGGCAACGAGGTGGGGCTGGGCGCCGAGGCGCTGCGGCAGGCCCTCGCCGAGGAGCGCACCAGGGGGCTGGCACCCGTGGACACCGGGATGGCCAGTCGCGTGCTCGGCAGCGCCACGGTGAGCGCGACGCGGATCGTGAAGGGAACGCCCGACGGCGTGCTGGCGCGGCTCGACGAGTGGATGCGCCACGAGGAGACGCTGGCGGTGCAGCGGAAGTCGCCGACGCGCATCGCCTGGGAGGCGCGGTCGGACCTCGTGGGCACGGTGCAGCGGTCGTTCAACCTCGGGGGGCGCGGCTACGCGCTGAGCCGCGCGAGCGAGGTCGCGGCCACGGTGTCGGGGCTCGACGGCGACCGGGTGCACGTGCGTCTCGACGCCAACCTCGTGGGACTTCGCACGTCGCGGTTGCGCAGCGGGGTGGTGGCGGGCGCGGTGTGCGTGATGGGCACGGGCGTGCTGCTCGCGCTCAACTTCATGCTGCCGGTGGCGTTGATCGGCGTGGCGGTGTCGCCGGTGGCGTTCTGGCAGACGGCGCGCAGCTTCCGGCCGGCGGTGGACCGTGCGCTGGTGATGCTGGAGCATTACCTGGACCGGCTCGAGCACGGCGAGGACAAGCGCCCGCCGTCGCTGCTGGACCTGCTGTCGAGCGGGCGCCCGCCGCGTTAGGCGCATGCCGCCGCGCACCGGCGGTCCGATCGCGTTGCCCGGCCTGCGGTTGCGCCCGCGCCGCGCCGTGCCCCTGGGTGGTCCCCGCGCGTCCAGAATGAGCTAGATTCACGGTCTCTCGTGAACCCGGCTCCGCGGCGCCGGCTCCCCCCACCCCCGCCGATGTCCGTTTCCCGCCCCGATGCCCGGCAGCGCCTGCGCGACGCCGAGCGGTTCGCCACGGAGATCCTGCCGCGGGTGTCGCGCACGTTCGCGATCAGCATCCGCTGGCTGCCGGGCCACCTCGGGCGGGCAGTGCTGGGGGCCTACCTGCTCTGCCGGATCGCCGACACGGTGGAGGACGACGCCAGTGCCGATGTCGCCCGCAAGGCGGAGCTGCTCGACGGGCTGCTGCTCTGCTTCGACGACGCGGCGGTGGCCGACGCGTACGACGCGCGGGTGACGGACATTGCCGGCGACCCGGCGCACGTGGAGCTGCTGCGCAACACGAGCCGGGTGTTCGTGCTCTTCCGCTCGCTGCCGCTGGCGAGCCAGCGGCATGTGCGGCGCTGGGTGGGCGAGATGGTGCGCGGCATGAAGAAGTTCGTGCAGCTGTACCCGCGCGGGATCCGGATCGAGACGCTCGCCGAGTACAAGGAGTACTGCTACTACGTGGCGGGGACGGTGGGGCTGCTGCTCACCGACCTCTGGCACGAGCACCGGCCGCTGACGATCGGGCGGGCGCGGTACGAGGCGTTGCGGGCCAAGTGCCGCGAGTTCGGCGAGGCGCTGCAGACGGTGAACATCCTCAAGGACATCGCCTGGGACGCCGAGCACGAGAACGCGATCTACATCCCGGGGCAGGCGTTGCGGGCGCAGGGGTCGAGCCACGAGCAGCTGCTGAGCGCGTCGCACCAGCGGGCGAACCACGTGGTGATCGCCGACTTCATCGCGCTGGCGAGTCGCGACCTCGACGAGGCGCTCGAGTACACCCTCACGATCCCGCGGCGGGCGCTGGCGATCCGGGTGTTCTGCATTTTGCCGCTGCTGTTCGCCCACGCGACGCTGCGCGACCTGATGGCGAGCCGGGCGATGCTGCGCTCCGGAGGGCAGGTGAAGATCGCGCGGGCCGAGGTGAAGGCGCTGCTGCTGGTGGGCCCGCTGCTGATCTGCTCCAACGCCGGGCTGCGGTGGCTGGTGGCGAAGGTGCAGGCCAAGCCGTTCACGCTCGGCGCCGAGGTGCCGGCGGCGCAGCCGGCGTAGGGTCAGCGCGCTCCCAGCGCATGGCGATACCGGTGCTGCTGAAGGAAGAGCGGCGCGGGGGGATGCGACTGAGGCATTCGGAATCGAGGCGGTCCCGCGAGCAACACGCGGATTCCACGCCATGGGATGGGGTCACGCACGATCAACGATCCGTCGTCGTGCATTCCCCAGTAACCGTACTCGAACAGGGCGTCGTGAGGCTGGCACAGGCACAAGCAGTTGTCCAGCCGCCCTCGCGCGTCGAAGTCATCTGCCCAGCGGACGACGTGGCTGGCCACGAGCAATTGGCGATCGCCGATGTCGCAGACCGCACAGCAGCCAGCGTAGTTGCGCAGGGTGAGTTCATGCAGGCGCTGGTGGCCTCGCCGCCGACGCGCGAGCACGGTCTCCTCGGACACGTCGACCACTCGTTCCCGCAAGCGGCCCGCGAGAATCGCGTCGTCGAGCTGTGCGTCGGTCAAGTCGGCGTAGTCAACGTCAATCAGCGGAGCCATCGCGTGCCATCGGTAGCTGCCGCTGCCCAGGAAGGCGACCTCGCCGCGGTCGCGCATCTGCTGCAGCTCCCGACTCAGGGTCTGTTCCGGCGTCTTGCCCCGGCTCTGAGTCCGCTCGACGATCGTGGCAAGTTCTCGCTCCAGCAGCTCGGATCGTGTGAAAACCGGATCCAAACGCCCGGCCGTCAGGCGCGCGATTGCCTCAGCAATGGCGTCGCTCCAGCGACTCGGGCGGGATCGAGTCACGACAGCGGTCGCCCAAGGTACCCTTGCCCGACCTTCGCCTGGGGCGAGCCGTTTTCCTGCCGGCGCATGTGAAGTAAGATGCGGACATGAATCGGCTTCGGCCATGACCCCATCATCGCACGGCGCGGCCGCTGGCTTTCGTGGGCAATTTCGCACCGACGACGCCGCGCGCGCGGCGTACAGCGAGGCCGCCGGCATTGGCCGCATCATGCCGCGCGCGGTGGCGGAGCCCCTCGATGGCGCCGACGTGGTGGCCCTCGTGCGCTGGGCGCACGAGGGGCGCGTCCCCCTGGTGCCCCGCGGGTCGGGGAGCTCGATGGCGGGGGGGGCGATCGGCGACGGGGTGATCGTGGACCTGACGCGCCTGGACCACGTGGGGCCGGTGGAGCGGTCGCTGTCGGGGGCACGACTCGCGAGGCCGGGACTCGCCACGGGCGCCGTGGCGCGATGCACCGCCGGCCCCGGCGCGCTGTGCGCGACGGTCGACGCGGCCGCGGCGGCGCTGGGGCTTCGCTTTCCGGTGGACCCGAGCTCGGGGGCGTATTGCACCGTGGGCGGCATGGCCGCCACGAACGCGGCCGGGCCCCACTCGATGCGCGCCGGGGCGATGCGGCGGTGGGTGATCGGGCTCGACTGCGTGTTCGACGACGGCAGCCGGGCGTGGATCCGGCGCGGGGCGCCGCCGCCGGTGGAGGTGCCGGCGGTCTCGCGGTTGCTGGCATGGGCCGCCGAACACGCACGCACGCCCATGCCGGTGCGCGCCGGCGTGCGCAAGGAGAGCGGGGGCTACGCGCTCCCGGCGTGGCGCGAGTCGGGCGAGCTGGTGGACCTGCTGGTGGGGAGCGAGGGAACGCTGGCGCTGTTCGTGGGGCTCGAACTGGCGCTCGACGAGCGTCCGGTGCACACCGCCACCGTGCTCGCCGCCTTTGCGACGCTCGATGGGACGACGCGGGGGGCGGCGCTGGCCCGCACCGGCTGCGCCAGCGCCTGCGAGCTGCTCGACCGGACCTTTCTCGAGGTCGCGGAGGAGGGCCGGCTGTCGCTCGCCATTCCCCCCGGAAGCGAGGCGGTGCTGCTCGCCGAGGTGGAGGTGCACGACGCCGGGGACATGCCGGCGAGCGCCGGCGGGCTGGCACAGCGCTTTCGCGACGCCGGCGCGACGATGGTGGTCGAGGCGCTCAGGCCGGCGGACGAGCATGCCCTGTGGGCGTTGCGCCATGCCGCGAGCCCGATCCTGGCCCGGCTCGACCCGTCGCTGGCGAGCATGCAGTTCATCGAGGACGGTTGCGTGCCACCGGAGCGGCTGGGGGAGTACGTGCGCGGGGTGCGCGAGGCGCTCGCGCGCCACGGCACGCGGGGGGTGATCTTCGGCCACGCGGGGGATGCGCACGTGCACGTGAACCCGCTGGTGGACCTGCGGCGCCCCGGCTGGCGCGACACCGTGGTTGCGCTGCTGGCGGAGGTGGTGTCGCTCACGCGGCGGCTGGGGGGTACACTCGCCGGCGAGCACGGCGACGGCCGCCTGCGGGCCCCGCTCACCGCGGCCTCCTGGCCCGCTGACGCCGCGGCGCTGTTCGCCGGTGTAAAGGCCGCCGCCGATCCCGCCGGCATCCTGAATCCGGGCACGATCGTGCCGCTCGCCGGGCAGCAGGCGATCGAGGCGGTGAAGTACGACCCGTCGCTCCCCGCGCTCCCGGCGGCCGCGCGCGCCGCCCTCGACCGTGTGGCCATGGGGCGGGCGTATGCCACGTCGCGCCTCGCCCTCGTGGACGATCCCGCCGCCGCGGCGGAGCCCGCGGCGGCGGGCGTCACGCGCATGGACGACACGAGCGCGGCTTTCTAGCTTTCGCGGGCCGTGGCGAACGGCGGCCGATGCACGCCGTCAACCGGACGTCGTCCCGCGCCATTTTCGCGCCGTCCCGCTCGCATTCTTCCTCCCCCCGCGCGCCGTGTTCCACACCGAACCGAAGGTCACCGTCCTCGCCCGGCCGCAGTTCACCGAGCCGGGCCACCTGGCCGTGCACCGGATGGGCGAGAGCACCGATGGCGAGCGCCTCGCCGAGTTCGCGGGGCGGCTCTGCTACATGAGCCAGCGCAACCCGGCCAACCGGGCCACGCGCGAGTACCTGGAGAACATCAAGAAGCAGGGGCATGGCTCGGTGCTCGAGCACGCCACCTACTCGCTGCTGCTCGAGGGGGTGAGCCGGTCGCTGACCCACGAGCTGGTGCGGCACCGGGCAGGATTTGCCTACTCGCAGCTGTCGCAGCGCTACGTGGACGAGTCGGAGGCCCACTTCGTGGTTCCGCCGGCGATCATTGGCGACGAGGCGCTCGAGGGGGCATGGAAGGCCCAGATGCTGTCGGCGCAGGCGACGTACGTGGCCCTCGTGGACCAGCTGATGAGCCGCTATGGCTGGGTGGCCGACAAGATCCACCGCCGCAAGATGGCCCGCGAGGCGGCGCGCGGGGTGCTCCCCAACAGCACCGAGACCAAGATCGTCGTCACCGCCAACGCCCGGGCCTGGCGCACGATGCTGGAGCTGCGTTCGAGCGAGGGGGCCGAGCAGGAGATCCGCCGCTGCGCGATCGCGGTCCTGCGCGTGCTCACCGCCGAAGCGCCGGGCTTCTTCTCGGACTTCGAGGTCTACCAGGCCGATGACCGCCGCGAGGCCGCGCGCATCTCGTACCACAAGGTCTGAGCGCGTCCCAGGGGCGCGGCGGCGCGTCCAATGCCGCCGCATCGCACGCACCACGCATCGCCGATCGCAGGCATTGACGAAGTCGCTCGCGAATGATCGTTGCGCGTTCGTCAAGGTGTTCTTACTGTTCACATCGTTCGCATGAGGACGTTGGGCAGGCCACGTCACACTCGCTCCGGGGCGACATGACGCGCATCGGTTTTGCGTACAACCAGCGGCCGCAGCCGCTGGCGAGCATGGGGGCCGGCGCGCGCGACGACGCCGGCGTGGCGGATCCGGCCGGCGACGCGGAGCGCGCGAGCCTGGCCTCGCTGGCGCTGGCCCCCGAGGCCGACGACGAATACGCGGAGTGGGACGTTCCCGAGACGATCGATGCCGTGGAGCGCGCGCTGTCCGCGCTCGGCACGGTGATCCGCCTCGAGGCCACCGAGGACTTCTCCGAGCGGCTGCGCGCCGAGCGCCCCGACATCGTGTTCAACATGGCCGAGGGGCTGAACGGGGTGAACCGCGAGGCGCACGTGCCGGCGATCTGCGAGTTCGTCGGCATTCCGTACACGGCGAGCGACCCGTTCACCTGCGCCCTCTGCCTCGACAAGGCGCGCACCAAGGAAGTGCTGCAGGCCCACGGCGTGCGCACCGCCCCCTGGGTGCTGGTGCGCACCAGGGCCGACATCCGGATCGCCTCCGACGTGCTCACCTTCCCGGTGTTCGTGAAGCCGCTGCACGAGGGCTCGAGCAAGGGGATCACCGAGCGGAACTACTGCCGGACCCCGGCCGAGCTCCGCGAGACCTGCACCTTCCTGCTGGCGCGCTACCGGCAGCCGGTGCTCGCGGAGACCTACCTGCCGGGGCACGAGTTCACCGCCGCCGTGCTGGGGAACGGCAAGCGGGCGCGCGTCCTCCCCGTGGTGCGCCTCAAGTTCGACTCGCTCCCCGAGGGGGCGCTTCCGATCTACGGCTTCGAGGCCAAGTGGGTGTGGGACGGCGACGGCACGACCCTCGACCTCTACGAGTGCCCGGCGCAGGTGGACGCCAAGCTTGCGCGCGAGCTCGAGCGGGTGACGCTGTCGGCCTTTCGCGCCACCGGCTGCCGCGACTGGGCGCGGGTGGACCTGCGCCTCGACGCCGATGGTGTGCCCCACGTGGTGGAGGTCAACCCGCTGCCGGGCGTCCTCCCCAATCCCGCCGACAACTCGTGCCTGCCGATGGCGGCGCGGACCGCGGGGCTCAGCTACGACGAGCTGATCCAGGGGTGCGTGCGCACCGCCGCCGAGCGCCTCGGCATCGCCCTCGGGCGGGGGGCGGCGTGAGCGCCGGAGCATGCGGGAGCGGCGCATGAGCCATCGCCGCCGCGGCCACAAGGTCGCGCTGATGTTCGACGGCATGTCGGCCCTCGGGCCGTCGCCCGACCTGGCGATCCTCGACTCGGTGGAGGCGATCGAGAAGTCGCTCGTCGCGCTCGGGCACCGCGTGGAGCGCGTGCCGGTGGACCCCGAGGCGCGCTGGGTCGAGCGGATGCGCCGGGCCAAGTTCGACGTCGCCTTCAACATGTGCGAGGGAATCAACGGCGTGTCGGAGCTCGAGCTGCCGTCGATCGGCGCCCTCGAGCTGCTGGGCGTGCCGTACACGGGCGCCAGCTCGCTGACCACCGGGCTCTGCCTGCGGAAGTACCTGATGAATACCGTGGCCGAGCGGGCCGGCGTGCCCGTGCCGGCCTGGGCGGTGTCGCGGGCCGGCGAGCCGGTGCCCGCCGTCGGCTTCCCGGCCATCTGCAAGCCGGCCAACGAGGACGCCTCGCTGGGCGTCGAACAGCGCTCGGTGGTGCGCTCGGCGCGCGCCCTCCAGGCCCGGCTGCGCGACATGCACACGCTGTGGGACGAGATCATCGTGCAGCGGTTCGTCGACGGCCGCGAGGTGAACGTGGGGATCGTCGGCGACGAGGTGCTGCCGCTGTCCGAGATCGACTTCGGCGGGATGCCCACGGGGTACTGGCGGATCGTGACCTACAACGCCAAGTGGACGACGGGATCGGAGGAGGACGCGGGAACGCAGCCGCAGTGCCCCGCGCACCTGTCGCCGGACATGGCGGAGGAGATCCGGCGCATCGCCCGCACCGCGTGGCGCGCGGTGGGGGGCGACGGCTACGGCCGCGTGGACCTGCGCATCGACGCGCACGGCCGGCCCTGGCTGCTCGAGGTGAATTCGAACCCCGACATCGCCCCCGACGCCGGACTGGCGCGGATGGCACGGGCGGCGGGAATGGACTACACGGCGCTGATCGGGCGGGTGCTCGACGAGGCGTTCCGGCGCAAGCCGTTGCTGCAGCCGGAGCGGTGGTACGACGCGGCGCGGCTGTCGGGGGTGAAGCTCGACGCGGCCGATGCCGCCGAGGCCCGCGCGGCCGCCGGCGATCGCTGAGCGCGCGGCGCCGGGGGCGATGGCGGCCGTGCAGCGAGGGTGACTGGCATGGAGCTGGCCCCGCTGGCGCCGGGGGACCGGGGAGCGCTCGCCGCGCTGGTGGCGGCAACGGGGGTGTTTCGCGAGGCGGAGGTGGCGGTCGCGGTCGAGTTGTTCGACGAGGCGTTCGCGCCCGGCGGAGGGGGCGGGACCGACGATACCGGGTACGCCTTCGTGGGCGCCTTCGAGGGCACCGGCGCGGCACGGCGGCTCACCGGCTACGCCTGCTGGGGCCGGACGCCGGGAACGCGCGGGACATTCGACCTGTACTGGCTCGCCGTCGACCCCGCGCGGCAGGGGACGGGGATCGGGGCGGCGCTGGTGCGCGAGGTCGAGGGGCGGGTGGCGGCGAGCGGGGGCCGCCTGCTGGTGATCGAGGCGTCGGGGCGCCCGGAGCATGCGGGGGTGCGGCGCTTCTATGAAAGGGCAGGGAGCAGGGCGGCGGCGACGGTGACGGACTTCTACGCACCGGACGACGACCGGGTGATCTACACGATGCGCGTTGGCGCCACGCGGGCCGGCGGGACCACTCGAGGGAGCGACGGGGCATGAGCGACTGGCAGGCACGACTGCGGACGGGCAGCATCGACTCGCTGGAGGCGCTGGCGGCGAAGTTCGGCGAGGGCGAGATCGACGTGGAGGCGCTGCGCCCCGCCTTCGACAACTTCCAGGTGCGGCTCACCCCGGAAGTGATCGACCTGATCGAGGCCCCCGGCGACCCGATCTGGAACCAGTATGTGCCGACGGTGCAGGAGCTGGTGATCGAGGACGGGATGATCGACTCGCTGGGAGAGGACGAGGACAGCCCGGTGCCGAACATCACCCATCGTTACCCCGACCGCGTGCTCTTCCTGGTGAGCCCGGTGTGCGCCAGCTACTGCCGGTTCTGCACCCGGCGCCGCAAGGTCGGCGACCCGGACAAGATCCCGCTCAACCAGTACGACTCGGCGTTCGCCTACATCCGCGCCCACCCCGAGGTGCGCGACGTGGTGCTGAGCGGCGGCGACCCGATGATGCTGAGCGACCGCCGGCTGGAGTACATCTTCCAGAGGCTGCGCGAAATCCCGCACGTGGAGATCATCCGCATCGGGAGCCGCATCACCGCCCACCTCCCGGAGCGGGTGACGCCGGAGTTCTGCGAGATGGTGCAGAAGTACCACCCGATCTTCATGAACACGCACTTCAACCACGCCAGCGAGCTGACACCGGCGACGGTGGCGGCCCTCGACCGGTTGAGCAAGGCCGGGCTGTCGCTCGGCAACCACACCGTGCTGCTCAAGGGCGTGAACGACGACGCGGTCGTGATGAAGGAGCTCGTGCACGCACTGCTCAAGGCCCGCGTGCGCCCCTACTACCTTTACATGGCCGACCAGGTGGCGGGGGCCGAGCACTTCCGCACGCGGGTGGAGAAGGGACTCGAGATCATCCGGCAGCTGCGCGGCTGGACGAGCGGCATGGGCGTTCCCCACTTCGTGATCGACTCCCCCGGGGGCGGTGGCAAGGTGCCCCTCCTTCCCGAGTACGTGGAGAGCATTTCCGAGCACGAAGTGGTGTTCCGCAACTACGAGGGCAAGCGGTACACCTACAAGCAGCCCCGCCAGCCGATCACCTCCCCCGAGGCCGACGTGGTGCCGATCAGTGCTCGCAACGAGTCACCGGCGCGAAAGGCCCCCCGCAGGGCGACGCGCAAGTCGGCGGGCTGACCGTGCGTGTGCGGGCGCTCGTCGCGGCTGCGCGATCGTTCGCCGCCGCACTCGCCGCCGCACTCGCCGGCGGCATCGCGCTCGCGCCCACGGCCGGCGCGCAGGCCGCGAACGCGTGGCAGTACCCCGTCGGCACGATCGGCATCAACCAGCAGGTGCAGTCCACCCTCGCCGGCGTCGCCCTCACCATGCGCGGCACCCCGGCGCACTTCTGGTGGTTCTCCTGCACCGGGGGCCAGACGATCCAGCTGGACGTGGTCGCCCGCTGGGACGCGTATGCGCTGATCACCGATCCCGCCGGCAAGGTCGTTGCACAGGACGACGACTCCGGCGGCGACCGCAACGCGCGCGTGACCTACACCTGCCCGGTGCCCGGCACCTACCGGCTCGGCGTCACCACGCGCAACGCGAGTGGCGAGGTTGGGGAGTACCGGCTCAGCGTGCGCGGCACGGCCGCCGCCGGCGTGGCGGTCACCCCGATGGGGGTTCCCGAGCCGATCGCGGGGCTCGGGCCCGAGCTGCCGGGGGGCGGCGCACCCGGCTCGCCGTTCAACCCGCGCAACTCGCGTCCCCGCGGCCTGCTCCGCCAGGCTGTGTCGAGCACCGGCGAACTCGGCGACGGCTCGTACCGCTACAACGGCCGTCCCCTCGACGCCTGGCAGTACGGGTGCGAGCCGCACCGCGAGGTGACGGTGAACGCCACGTCGGCGTGGGACAACGTGCTGGTGGCCTTCGACGCGGCCGGCCGCGAGGTCGCGCGCGACGACAATTCGGGAGCGGGGCGGAACGCGCGGCTCGTCTTCCAGTGCGAGGAGCGGGTGCTCGTCACCTTCGGCGTCACCGCGGCGGGCGACTCGGCGGGCACCTACTCGGTGGCCGCGCAGGCCCGCAGCTACATCCCGCCGCTGGCGGCGATTCCGGTGCCGCGCGCGGCGGCGGTGGCCGGCGGCTGGTGTCCCAACGCCGGCGTGCCCATCTGCACCGATGCGGTGTCGGGGCTCCGCTGGTCGCGCGCCGAGAACGGGGTCATTCCCGCCTCGCCGTTCCCGGTCGGCACCTGGCCCCGCAACGGAGTCATGCAATCGATGTCCGCCTGCCGCGGCTACTTCCAGCTTCCCGGCGCGCAGCCGGGCGCCTGGCAAGTGCTGCCGGGCAAGATCAGCCAGGGACTCCCCGGCTGTTACGTGGGGGTGAACAGCGCCGAAGTGCTGGTCGCGTCGTACGAGGTGCTGGTGCACCCCACGCCGGCGCCCGTGTCCGACCCACTCAACGCCGCAAAGCTGGTGGTGGCGCGCGGCGGCATGCTCCCGCCGCGGGCGATCGTGGCCGGGAACGGGGAGAGCGCGCAATTCGTGTGCGTGGCGGCGATGGCCGGCGACGGCGCACACCCGGGGCGGATCGCCGCCGACGGTCGCGGCTGCGTGGTGGCGTGGGCGGGGAAGGAAGTCGTGGTGACGGCCGAGTACCAGGTGCTGGCGCGGCCGTAGCGGCGCGCGGGGTCGTCGGGGACCGAGGCAGGCCCTCGCTGTGCTCAGGACGACAAGCGGGGGAAATAGCGTACGGGGGCACGGCGATGGATTGCCATGGCCCCCGTACGTCCCCACCCCTGGGGATTCCTGCCTGGCACATGATACCCGTGCCAGCCGGTGCGGGTTCCCGAACCACCCGGTGCGCGCACCGATCTGACCGGAATACGCGCGAGACCGAAAAACGTTAGGCCCCGGGTTCGGCCTGCCCCGCCGGCTTGCCCAGCTGGTCGATGACGGTCGCCACCAGGTCCACGCGGCGGAAGGGCTTCTGCACGAACCCGGCCGCGCCGAGGTGACCGAGGTGCTCGTCGGCCTCCTGCAGCGAGTAGCCGCTCATCAGCACGACCGGCCCCGTCCAGCCGCGGGCGCGGAGGGCCGCCAGGGTCTCGGCCCCGCTCATCACGGGCATGGTCACGTCGAGGAGCACGAGGTCCACCTGGTCCCCCTCGGCGTCGAAGGTCGCCAGCGCCGCCTGTCCGTCCACCGCGCGGAGCACCTGCAGTCCCGCCCGCTCGAGGATCTGGTGGGCGACCTCGCGCACCGTCTCGTCGTCGTCCACCACGAGCACCGTGCCCGTTGAGGTGGGGGATGCCGCCGACGGGGAGGCCGATCGCGGCGTGAGGTATTCGTCCTCGCGCGACTTGGCCGATGCGGGGAAGAGGAGGGTGAAGGTGGTGCCGCGGCCGCGCACGCTGTCGACGCCGATCGCGCCGCCGTGGGCCCGCATGATGCCGAGCACGGCGGCGAGGCCGAGTCCGCGCCCGGTGAACTTCGTCGAGAAGAACGGTTCGAACACCCGGGCCTGCGTGGCGGGGTCCATTCCGGCGCCGGTGTCACGCACTTCGAGGCGAACGTACGGGCCGTCGGGGAGCTCGGCGCCGAGCAGCAGGGTGCGGAGGAGCTTGCGCTCGGCTCGCTCGGCGCGTGTGACCACGGAAATCGACCCGCTCCCCTGCCCCAGCGCGTCGCTCGCGTTCATGATCAGGTTCATCGCGACCTGGCGCAGCTGCGTGGGGTCGGCGTCCACCAGCGGGAGATCCTCGGCGAAGTCGAAGTGGAGCGACGCCTTCTTGGAAATCGCGGCGCCGAGGAGGTCGGCCACGTCGGTGATGATCCGGTTGAGGCTCAGCGGCTCGACGACGAAGCGCCCCTTGCCGGCGTACGCGAGCATCTGCCGGGTAAGCTCGGCGGCGCGGGTGGCGGCGCGCTCGATGCCCTGGACGAGCTCGCGGGCGGGGCTGGTGGCGGGGAGGTCGGCGAGGGCGAGGTCGGCGTTGCCGAGCATGCCGACGAGGAGGTTGTTGAAGTCGTGGGCGATCCCGCCCGCGAGGACGCCGAGTGACTCGAGCTTCTGGGCCTGGGCCATGTTGCGCTCGAGGTCGCGGCGGGCCTCGGTGGCCGCCTTGCGCTCGGTGATGTCCATGAGGACGCCGAGGGCGCGGATCGGGCGGCCGCCGGGGCCCATGCTGACGCGTGCCTGCAGCGAGAGCCAGCGCCAGCTGCGGTCGGTGTCGTTCCAGCGCACGCGCACTTCGCGCTGCACGTCGCCGCCGCGCTCGCCGAGGCGGGTGCGCTCGCGCACGAGGGAGGCGCGGTCCTCGGGGTGCACGCGGTCGAGGAAGCGCTCGGCGACCCTGGCGCCCTGGGCCGGGCTGTCGAGCCCGAGCAGGGGCTCGAAGCTCTCGCTGAAGGCGAGCTCGTCGGTCTCGAGGTTCCAGTACCAGGTGCCGGCCTGCACCGAGCGCAGCGCCTGCTCCATGCGGGCCTCGCGCTCGGCGATCACGGCCTCGGAGCGGGCCCGCGCCGCGACCTGGAGGGCGAGCTCGGCGTTGGCCTTTTCGAGGGCCACGGTGCGCTCGCGCACGCGCTCCTCGAGGGCCTCGTTGGTGCGGCGGAGCTCGTCCTCGAGCTGCTTGCGCTGGAAGAAGGTCGGGATCAGCGCCCGCTGGTCGCCGGAGTGGCGGTGCCGGCGCTCGCCGCCGTGCTCGCGAAGCAGGACCTCGTCGAGCCGCCGCTCGATGTGCGCCGGCGGCGCCATCACGAACCGGCAGTGCTCGTCGCCGCGCGCGGTGCAGGCGATCTCCACGGCAACGAGGGGGATCCCGAACGATTCCGAGCACCACCCCGACGAGTAGCCGGCGCTCATCACGCACACCGGGAAGTCGGAGCGGCGATCGTGCCGCTTCCAGGCATCCGACTCGAACGAGAAGGGATGGTCGTAGAGGAGGAAGCAGTTCTCGTCGGGAGATGGCCTGGACTCACCGCTGATGTCGACGAACGCCCAGCCACTGTACGAGAAGTGCACCGGGCCGGCCGAGAGCCTGGCGATCGGGTCGGAGAGCCCCATGCGTTCGTGAAAGGCCCGCGCGTCGGCCTTGCCGATGGCGTTGGCCACGTCGTAGAGCAGGTTGCCGGCGAGCGAACGGGAGATCTCGGTCCCCTTGTCCTCGTACAGCGAGGTGACGAGGTCGAAGAACTCGACCGACATCGAGGCCGCGCGCACGAGGATGTAGCGCTCGCCGGCGATGGAAAGGGTGCCATGCGCGGGATCCTCGACGCGGTCGGCGAAGTAGCGGGCGACGAACTGCTCCGCGGACCGGAAGAGCGGCGCGAACGGCGCCGGTACCTTGACGGTGGCCGGCGCCTCCCCGGGAACGGCTGGCACCGCGACGGGGGGCGCGAGCACCCCCCCAGGCGGCCGCTTCACGCCTCGATCTCTTCCTCGACGCGATGCGAAGTCGCGATCAGCTTCTGCGCGGCCTCGCTCGGCATCATCTCGTACCCCTCGAAGCGGCGCCGGACCGTCCCGCGTCCGTGCGTGATCGACTGCAGCTGCGTGGCGTAGAGGTGGAGCTCGGCCTGCGGCACCGTGGCCCGCACCACCGTTCCGGTCCCATCGGGCGCGGTGTCGGTGCCGAGGATCCCGCCGCGCCGCCCCGACAGGTCGCCGAGCACGTCGCCGAGGTACTGGTCGGGTGTGGTGACCTCCACGACATCCACCGGCTCGAGCAGCACGGGGCGGCACTTCGGGGCCACGTTCTTGAAGGCGAGGATGCCGGCCATCTTGAACGACATCTCGTTCGAGTCCACCGAGTGCGACGAGCCGTCGTAGCACTCGGCGATGAAGTCCACCATCGGGTACCCGGCGAGGACGCCGCGCACCGACGCTTCCTGGATGCCCTTGTCGACGGCGGGGATGAACTTGCCGGGGATCACGCCCCCCACGATCTCGTCCACAAACTGGTAGCCGGCCCCGCGCGGCCCCGGCTTCAGGCGCACCCAGCAGTCGCCGAACTGCCCGCGCCCCCCCGACTGCTTCTTGTGGCGCCCCTGCCCCTCGGCGGTCGCGGTGAGGGTCTCGCGGTAGGCGATGCGCGGCCGCGTGAGCTCCGCCATCACGCCGAACTTGCGCTTGAGCCGGGTCAGCGCGACGTCGAGGTGCCGCTCGCCCATGCCGGCCACGATCGTCTCGTGCGTCTCCGCCTCGTAGTGCATCTGGAAGGTCGGGTCCTCGTCGTGCAGGCGGTGGAGCCCGGACTGCAGCTTGTCCTCGTCGGTGCGCGTGGCGGCATGCACGGCGAACCAGACGAGCGGCTCCGGCACCTCAACCTGGGGGAGGCGCACCGGGTGCTCGCGGGTGCTGAGGGTGTCGTTGGTGTGGGTGTTCTTGAGCTTGGCGACGCAGGCGATGTCGCCCGGGCGCACGCGCGGCACCTCGATCCGCTCCTTGCCCTGCGCGATGGAGAGGTGGCCCAGCTTCTCGGGCTGGTCGCGCGTGGCATTGAACACTTCCTGCCCGTTGGAGACGGTGCCCGAGAAGACGCGGAAGTAGCTCACGTCGCCCACATGCGGCTCAGCCACCGTCTTGAACACGAGGGCGGCGAGGGGGGCGTCGTCGGCGGCGTGAATCTCGACCGTCTTGTTGCCCTCGGCGCCCTTGAACGCGTGCAGCTCCTCCATCTCGTAGGCGCTCGGCATCAGCTCCACGACCTTGGTGAGGAGCTCGCGCGTGCCGTACGTGAGCTCGGCGGCGCAGCAGAAGAGGGGGTAGACCTCGCCCCGCTTCATCTCCTCCTTCATCGCCGCCATCGCCTCGTCGCGCGAGAGCTCCTTGCCCTCGAGGTAGCGCTCGAGCAACGAGTCGTCGCCGGCCGCGATCGTCTCGATCAGCTCCCCGTAGTAGCGGTCGAACATCTCCTTCGAGTTCGCCGGCACCGCGCCCTCGGTGTACTCCCCCGCCTTCGTGCCGGGCACGAAGGTCCGCGCCGTCCGCTCGAACAGGTTGAGAATGCCGTGAAAGCCGGGGCCGTTGCCGAGCGGTACCTCGACGGGGATCACGCGGGTCGTGAGGCGCGACTTGATCTGCTCGTAGGTGCGCTCGAACGAGGCGTTCTCCTTGTCGAGCATGGTCACCACGAACAACACGGGGTCGCGGCGCGCGACCGCGGCGCGGAACATCTTCTCGGCCCCCACCTCGACGCCCGCGGTCGCGCTCACGCACAGCAGCGCCCCGTCGGCCGCCGACAACCCGGCGATCGCATCCCCCTGGAAGTCGAGGAAGCCCGGGGTGTCGATCAGGTTGACCTTCGTGTCCATCCACTCGGCGTACGCACAACCGAGGTTGATCGAGTACTGGTGCGCGACCTCCTCGGGCGTCGTGTCGGTCAGCGCCGTGCCGTCCTTCACCGATCCATGCCGCTTGCTGGCTCCGGACACGAACGCGAGGGCGTCGACGAGGCTCGTCTTGCCGCTCGCGCCGTGCCCCACTACCGCCACATTGCGGATCTCCTTCGGCCCGTACTCGCGCATGGCTCCCCCGTGGTGATGGTCAACTCAGCCGCCCGACCGGCGGCGCATGGCGGAGCCAGTCGCGCAGCACCTCGTCGGGGACGTCGCGAAAGACGATGTCCGGCCCGGTCGGGATGCTCGTGATGCGGCCGGAGCGCCGGGCGTCGGAGATACAGGTGAAGATCACCAACTCCTCGCCTCCCTCGACGACGTGGATCGCGCTCCACAGGAGGCCCAGGTCGTCGCTCACGACACGCTCGCCCCCCGAAGGGCGACTGCGTGGGGAGACGGTTGAGGGTCGTGGCATGTGGGATCCGCCCCGGTAGCGTGCAGAGGGGCGGCAGCGGCGTCAAGGGGAGAACAGCCGACTCCCGGCGAGGAGCCCCGCCGCCCCGGCCACCACGCTGGCCAGCGCCTCGACCGGCCGGAGGTCCACGGGCAGCGGCCGAACGAGGCCCGGCAGCACCGGCGAGAGGACGACCGCCGCCGCCACCAGCCCGACCGCGCAAAGCAGTTGCACCGGAAACGCCCGGCGCGCCGCGAGCGCACCCCAGAGTGCGCCGATACCGACGAAGGCGGCCAGGTGGCGCACCGCGCCCAGCGTGATGAACAGCCAGGGCGACCACGCGCGGTCGCCGAGCCAGAGGTGGCCACCGGCGGCGAGGTCGAACCATGGGTCCCCGGCATTCCACGAGAGGCCGACGAGGATGCCGGCCGTGGCACTCGCCGCCATCACGCCCGCCCGGATCCCCGGCCGAAGCCCCGCCCGTCCCGATGTCGTGGTCACCAATGAATGAACACCAGCGGGACATGGGTCGAGCAAGCCCCTCCGGTGGAACGAGCCAGGAGGGAGGCGTGAGGGGAAGGGAGCCAGGACCAACCACGAAGGCACCGAGGCGCACGGAAGTGCGCGGCCGAAGCGACGACCAGGTACCCGGGGTCGTGAAGGACTCGACTCGCCGTCCACGACCATGCCGGCGCTTCCGCCGTGAGGGCCGTGGTTCCCCCACAGTCAGCTTGTTGTCAGTTGCCACGGCCGTCACCCCGCCTCCTCCGTGAGCCTCCGTGAATCCCCGTGTCACCGTGGTTGCGCCTTCCCCGCTTTCGGCGCGATCCCCTCCCCTCCTTGAGACGATTAACGCGGCCCGCTCCCTCGCGTCTGCCACCCGGGTGGCGCATGTTCACCGGTACGGCACCGGTGGCAACGGGTCGCGCCTCCCGGTCCAGCGTTCGCCGCACCGCCTCGCCCGCTTCCACCCCATGCGCTTCCCTCGCCTGGCCCCGCTCGTCGCCCTGGCCCTCGCGGCCGCCTGCGCCGGAGGCGTGCCTCCTGGCACCGCCGGGCGCGCCGGGGCGTCGCGCACGGAAGCCCCGGCGCCCGACGAGGTCGGCGCCGCGCCTCGCGAGCAGACCGACGACCAGCAGGTGCTGCAGGCGCTCAATCGGCTCGGGTTCGGCCCGCGCAGCGGCGACGCGGCGCGGGTGCGCACCATGGGCGTGGACGCCTGGATCGCACGGCAGCTCGAGCCCGAGGCCCTCGACGACGCGCGCGCCGAGCAGTTCGCCGCGCGGTTCGAGACCCTGCGCGGCACGCCGGGGGAGCTGCTCGAGAAGTACCCGCCGCCGGCCTTCGTGCGCCAGCAGTCGCAGCGCGCCATGAACGACACGATCCTCGGCGCCGCCGACAGCGCCCGCTTTCGCGACCTGCAGCGCAACGTGCAGCGGATGGTGGGTGAGCTGCAGGCCTCGCGCGTGGCGCAGGCGGTGCTCAGCGAGCGGCAGCTGCAGGAGGTGATGACCGACTTCTGGCTGAACCACTTCAACGTGTTCATCCAGAAGGGCCCCACCATGCGCCACTACCTGCCGAGCTACGAGCGCGACGTGATCCGCCCCCGCGCCCTCGGCCGCTTTCGCGACCTGCTCGGCGCGGTGGCGCGCAGCCCCGCGATGCTCACCTACCTCGACAACTGGCAGAGCATGGCCGACAGCACGCACGAGACGCTGGCGGAGCAGCGGTTGCGCCGCCCCGCGCTGGCGCGGCGGCCACTCCAGCGGCGCCGCGCCGGACTCAACGAGAACTACGGGCGCGAGCTGCTCGAACTCCACACCCTTGGCGTCGACGGGGGCTACACGCAGCAGGACGTGGTCAACGTGGCACGGGCTTTCACCGGCTGGACGGTCGACCAGCCGCGCCAGGGGGGCGGCTTCGCCTTCCGCCCCGCGATGCACGACGCCGACGAGAAGGTGGTGCTCGGCCGCACCCTGGCCGGCGGCCGCGGCGAGGAGGACGGCGAGGAGGTGCTCGACCTCGTGGCGGCGCACCCGTCCACGGCGCGCTTCATCGCCACCAAGCTGGCGCGCCGGTTCGTGAGCGATGACCCGCCGCCGGCGCTCGTCGAGCGGGCGACGCGCACGTTCACGCGCACGCGGGGAGACATCCGGCAGGTGGTGCGCACGATTGTGACGAGTCCCGAGTTCTTCTCGCGCGCCGCCTGGCGGTCGAAGGTCAAGAGCCCGTTTGAGGTGGTGGTGAGCGCGCTGCGCGCCGTCGATGCCGACGGCGACCCGTCGCCGCGCTCGGCCCTCGCGATCGCCCAGCTCGGGCAGCCGCTGTGGGGCCACCAGGCGCCCAACGGCTGGCCCGAGCATGGCACCGAGTGGATGAACACCGGGGCGATCCTCAATCGCATCAACTTCGGGCTGGTCATGGGGGCGAGCCGCCTCCCCGGGGCAAGCGTGGCCGGGTGGGGGCCGGCGCGCACGCTGGCTCGCGCCTCCCGCGAGGAGCAGGTGGAGGGGGTGATCGCGGCGATCCTGGGCGGCGACGTCTCGCCCGAGACGCGCGCGATCCTCGTGTCAGGCGCGAATCCCCTCGCCGGCCGGGCGGCGGCGCAGGCCGAGGCCGACTCGGTGATGCGCCGCGACGACGACATGGCCGGCAGCGTGGCGCCTCCCGGCATGGCCTTGCCCGGCGGCACGCCGCCCCTGTTCGGCAACAACGCCGGCGGACCGGCGCAGCGCCTGCAGAACCAGCTCTTTCGCCGGCTGCCTCCCCTCGCCGGGCTCGCCCAGGTCGTGGGGCTCGCGCTCGGCTCCCCCGAATTCCAGCGGCGCTAGGCGCCGAGCGAGGCAGCGAGCCATGCAACGCCGGGTCTTCATGAAGTCGGGGGCGCTCGCCCTGGTGACGATCGGACTCAACCCCAGCTTCCTGCGACGCAGCGTCTACGGCGCCGGCGTGACGTCCGCCCCCAGGGGCAAGACGCTGGTCGTGCTGTTCCAGCGCGGCGCCGCCGACGCGCTGAACGTGGTGGTACCGTTCGCCGAGCCGTTCTACTACCAGGCGCGGCCGAACATCGCGGTGCCACCGCCGCGCGCGGGCGCCGCCAACTGCGCGATCGACCTCGACGGTTCCTTCGGGCTGCACCCGTCGCTGGCGCCGCTGCACGACCTGTACACGCGCGGACTGCTGGCGCCGATCCATGCCGTGGGAAGCCCGAGCAGCACCCGGTCGCACTTCGACGCGCAGGATTACATGGAGACCGCCACTCCCGACGTGAAGGGGACCACCACCGGCTGGCTCAACCGCTACCTCGCGACGGCGGGAACGTGCGAGGCGTGCGCGGCGGGGCCGGCGTCGCCGTTTCGCGCCGTGGCCATGACGCCGCAGACGCCGCGCGCGCTCGACGGACCCTCACCCACCGTGGCGATGGACTCGATCGACGCCTTCACGCTGCGCGCGGCGGGGGGGAACGCCGAGCGGCTCGAGGCCCTCTACCGCACCGGGAGCGCCGACCTCGTGCACGCGAGCGGCGCCGAGATGTTCGACGCGATGAAGATGCTGCGCGCGGCCAACCCGCAGCAGTACGCGCCGGCGAACGGCGCCGCGTACCCGGCGTCGCCGTTCGGCCAGAAGCTCCGGCAGGTGGCGCAGCTGATCAAGGCCAGGGTGGGACTCGAAGTCGCGTTCGCCGACGTGGGCGGCTGGGACACGCACGTGAACCAGGGGGGCGCCACCGGACAGCTCGCGCAGCGACTCGGCGACTTTGCCCAGGGGATCGCCGCGCTGGTGCAGGACCTCGGCGACCGGATGGCCGACGTGGTGATCCTCACCATGAGTGAGTTCGGCCGCACGGTGCGGCAGAACGGGAACGGCGGCACCGACCACGGCCACGCGACGACGATGTTCGTGGCGGGAGGAACGGTGAAGGGGCATCGCGTGTACGGACGGTGGCCCGGACTCGCCCCCGAGCAACTGTACGAGGGGCGAGACCTGGCCCTGACGACCGACTTTCGTGCCGTGTTCGCCGAGGTGGCGAGCCGGCAGCTGGGTGCGACGCGACTCGATGAAGTGTTTCCCGGATACGGATCCCGGCCGGCGGAGTGGCTGGGCGTGCTGTAGCGCAGTTCGGGGGCCGGATCGGGCAGGCGATTCGCGCCGGAGGCGTGGCAGGACCGCACCTCCCCTGATGGGGTGCGTGGCGAGTACGTTGCGGGCATGACTCGCACGTGCTCGGTTGACCGAGCGCGCCGTGGCGTGGTTCCCGCTGCGGCGCGTTCGTGCGTCCGTTCCCTGCGCGGCGCGCTGTCGCTCGCCGCGCTCGCCCTCCCCGCCGCGGCCCAGGCGCCAGCGCGCGCGCCACGCCTCGACGGCAAGGTGCCGATCCTCGAGTACCACCTGATCGGCGGCACCACCGACGGCCGCTGGTCGCGATCCGTGGCGAGCTTCAAGGCCGACCTCGAGCTGCTGTACGCACGCGGCTACCGCCCGGTGACCGTGGGCGAGCTGCTCGACAGGCAGCTCGACATTCCCGCCGGCACGTCGCCGGTGGTGTTCACCTTCGACGACGCGTCGCCCGGACAGTTCCGCTACGTGGAGCGCGACGGGACGCTCGAGGTCGACCCCGGGAGCGCGGTCGGGATCTGGCTCGCCTTCGCGCAGCGGCACCCCGACTGGCGCCGGAAGGCGACCTTCTGCCTGCTGCCGGCGGCGGCGGCGGGGCACGCCTTCTTCGGCGACCGCGGCGTGGATGGACAGAAGACGGAGTGGCGCCTCAGGAAGGTGCGCTTCCTCGCCGAGCAGGGCTTCGAGCTCTGCGACCACACGCTGTGGCACGCGCGGCTCGACAAGTACGACGACGCGGTGGTGCAGGAGCAGATTGCGCGCGGGGCGATGGCGATCGACAGCGCGGTGCCGGGCTACCGGGTGCGCACCTTCGCGCTCCCGCTCGGCCTGTGGCCGAAGAACCGGGCCCTCGCGCGAGAGGGAGCGTGGCGCGAGCCGCGCAGCGGCCGCCTGGTGAAGTACGCCTTCGAGGCGATCCTCGAGGTGAGCGGGCATCCGAGTCCGGGGCCGTTCAGCGCCGGCTGGAACCCGCTGTCGCTCAACCGGCAGCAGGTGATCGGCGATGCCCTGGTGAAGCTGCTCGACCGGCTCGAGCCGGAGAGACTCGTCGTGGGTCCGCGCCCGAAGTAGCGGGCCGCGCGCCGGGGCGCGCGGGACTGCCCACTCGCGCCCGGGCTCTCGCGGCCGATGGGCAGGTGGGAAAGAACCGAAAGCGGAGGCGCGCCGATGCCGGGAGCCGCGTGGGCGCCCGGGATCGCGCGGGCAAACCGCCGCCGGGCGAGTTCCAACCGCGCGGCATGTGTGCGGGACGATTGCCCGGCGCCTACGCCGTGTCGGCCTCGCGGCGCGGGACCATGTCGCGGAGCACGGCGAGCACGTCGGCGAGGTCGAACGGCTTGCGCACAAACGGGCAGTGCGTGGCCTCGATCAGCGCCTCGGCCTTGGCGCTGATGTCGCCCGTCATGAACAGCGACCGCTCGGCGAGGTGTGGCTGCAGCGAGGCGGCCACGTGGAGCAGCACGTCGCCCCGCATGTCCGAGAGGCGCAGGTCGAGGACCATCGCGTCGAACATCTCCTCCCGCAGGCGGGCCTGGGCCTGCTCCGCGCTCGTGGCCTGCACGCAGGCCCAGCCGTCGCGCGTGAGCGCGAGGGCCAGCGCGCGCGCGATCGCGGCTTCGTCATCGACGATCAGGACGCGCGGCATGTGGGTCAGCAGGCGAAAGCGGCCAAGCATCGGTCACTCGCGTGGGAAGCGGGGCAGGTCGGCATCCGCCGCCGGCGCTGAAGTGGAGAGGAGGGCGACCACCCGCCCCACGAAGCCGTCGTCGTCGGGGCGGCGCTGCACCTCGCGCGGTGTGACGCCCGTGAACCGGGAGAGCACGCGGGAGAACTGCTGTCGCGAACTGAAGCCGAGCTTGTGCACCACGTCGGACGAGGCGTGCGCGGGCTCGCGCAGCCAGAGGTAGCCACGGAGCATGCGGGCGCAGAGCACCACCATGCGCGGCGACGCCAGCCCCGCCGCCTCGAACTGCCGGTAGAGGGTGCGCACGTTGACCGCGGCCGTGTCGGCCAGGTCGGCGACGCCAAAGAAGGCGTGGGGCTCACGAAAGAGCCGCTCCACCGCGGGCCTGACCCGCCCCGAGAGCTGCGCCAGCTGTGGCCCGAGCCGCACGAGCACGGCCCGCGCCAGCGGATCCGCCTGCCGCGCCCGCAGCGCATCGAGCAGCCGCGACGGCGAGTCGTCGATGCGATGAATCAGCACCTGCGCGATGCCGTGCGGCGCGAGCTCGCCGATCGCCTTCATCGCCGCGGCCGACATCGACGTGTAGGGGATTACCGGCGTGGACGGAAAGGCGTGCAGGAAGGCGACCACGTCCGACACCGAGATCATTGACGGCGACCCGGGATCGACCAGCACCGAGTCGATGAACCTTGTGCGGGCCATTTCGGTCATTTCGCCCGCGCTCAGTACTGACGTCACCTGGTGCGTCGGTTCGAGGACCGACTTCAGGTGAGTGAGCTGTGGAGGAGGCAGAACGGCCAGTACATGCACGCAGTTTGGGTCCGAATGTCATAAATCTGCACCATAATGTCATAAAAGACATGTTTCGGCCACTTGAAATCACCCTCATACTCCAGATGTCCAAGCACTCCCACCCTGCTTTCGAGGTTCCACCCATGCGCCGTCTCGCCCTTGCCCTCGTCGCCCTCGCCACGATCTCCCTGGCCGCCTGCACCTCGCCGACTGGCCCGTCGAGCCGCAACGACGGCGTGACCGAGAACACCGGCAACTGATCCGACGGCCAGCCGCGGGCTGGCCGAATCGAATCACGCCGCACCGACCGCCTCCTCGCGCAGGGCACGTACGCGCGCGGCGAGGGCCAGCAGCGATGCCGGCAGCGCCGTCTCGGCCTTGGGACGGAGCTCCGACACATGCGACTCGAGGGCCGAGAGGGCCCCTGCTGCGTCGCGCGCCACGCGGTCGAGTTGGTGCTCCACGGCCAGGGAGGCCGCGCGCTCGTACGAGAGCCGCGCGGCCTCCGTTCGTCCGAAGGCACGGTAGCCGTGCCCCTCATAGATGGCGAAGTACGCCGCCGTGCGCGGCGGCAGCGACTCCGCGGCCAGCTCGCGCCGGTACTGCTCGAACACGAGTTCGTTGCGGTCGAGCGTCGCCACTTCGATCAGGTTGACCACGGCGAGCCAGCGCGTGTTGCTCGTTTGCGCCGTCACGGCGAGCACGAGCAGGGCGTCGCGGGCGACCGTGCGGGCGCCGAGGTCGAGGGCGGCCGCAGAGATGTTGAGCAGGAGTCGCTCGCGCCCGATCTCGCTGGGCGAGCTCCCGAGTGCGCGCTCGAACCACTCGAGGGCCCCGCGCGGGTTGCGCCGGTCATAATCGAGTTCGCCGCGCGCGTGCAGCACCTCGCTGTGCACTTCCCCGCCCATGATCGCGCTCAGGGCCAGCGTCTCGCCAAGGATGTCCTCGGCGCGGTCGAGCCGCCCCCGGTTGAGCTGGACGTTGGCACTGGAGACCTTGAGCCGCAGGACGCGCCGGGCATCGCCGAGGCGGCCAGCGAGGGCGCTCGCCCGCTGGATCGCCAGGTCGGCCTCGTCCCAGCGGGCGCGCATGCGCTCGACGTACGCGAGGCGGGCCTGCGCGTCGGCGAGGAGCTCGAGGTCGAGGTCCGCCGGCACGACGTCGGTGGCGGAGGTGTAGACGTCGGCGGCCAGCCCCCACTCGCCGAGGGTCTCGAGGGCGCGGCCGTAGGCCATGAGCCGCGGCCCGACTGCCGCCGCCTTCGGCTCGGCCTCGGAGTCGGCCAGCTCGAGCAGTCGCGCGAGCAGCAGGCGCATGCCGCTACTGGAGGGGATGCGGGCGACGGCCTCGCGGGCCGCCATCACCTGCCAGGCATCGCGTGCGGCCCCCTGCATCACGCGTGCATCGAGCTGTCGCAAGACGACCAAGCCGGCGGTTGTGGCCGGCCATGCCGGATCGCCTTCGTTCATGGCACCGAGCCGTTCGAAGTACGCGCGATGGCGTAGCGTCTCCGTGTGTGTCATAGGCTGCTGGGTTTCCTCGCCTGCGGGACGGTTTTCGGGGGACCGGCCGATCGAGGCCACGCCCCCTGACGTGTAGTCTCGGCCTTCGTGGAACGACCAAATGGGCTGATTTCTGACATGAGGGTGCAGAAACGTGACATTTTCGGCGCCCCCGGAGGCCCGGCCGGGCTAGGGTTGCCAGCCCTCAAGGGTGAGCAGCGCCTTGTCGAGGGCGTCGCGCTGCGCGGCGTCGGTGGCACGCGCGCGCAGCGTGCGGTACTCGCCGATCGCGATCTCGAGCGCCTCGCGGTCGCGCTCGGCGCTGGCGAGCGAGGCGGCGTTGTCGGCGAGGTTGGCGCGGGCGAGGTCGTCGTCGGGAAAGCGGCTGACGACCTGCCGCCATCGAATCGTCCGCTCGCGCTGGTCCGATTCGCTGAGGGCCCACAGGTGCCAGCCCCCACGGTTGGCCGGATCGGCGGCGATCGCGCGGCTGGCGATCTCGTTCACCTTGTCGGGGCCTCGGCCGGCAAGCCAGTAGGCGTTGGCGAGGGCCACGAGGGCGCGGGCGTTGCCGGGCTGCTCGGCGACGACCTTCTCATAGATCGGGCCGGCGACTTCGGGCACGGTGCGCCACGGCTCGGCGGCGGCGGCCAGGGAGTCGGCGCTGAAGCTGGCGACGAGGCCGGCAAGCCGGCGCTGGAGGACACTCATGTCGCCCCCGTCGCGATACTCCGTGACCGCAGTGCGCAGCTGGGCGGCGGCCCGGGCGGCGGGGTCTCGGTCGCCGGGAGAGGGTGCGGGGGGCGTCATGTCGCGGAAAGGTAAACAAGGGCCGGCCGGCGCTCGCGCACCCGCGGCCGGGGGGTGGCCGGAACGACAGGAACAGGGGGCGGAGGGGTCCCGGACGGGTTGCGCCACCGGGGCCATGTCCCCACATTCAATGTCGAGCGGTTCGATTCGGGCCGCTTCCGAGACGAGCTCATCGTCCGTTCGGTGTGGCGTCCAGGTGGTTGATCGGCGGACGTTGCGGCACCCGGCGACCGAGCCCTCCGCGAGCGTGAGAGACCCGCCCGCGGCTCGAACAGGCAGAATGCGCGCCATTGGCGCGTGATCGACCCCGGCCCCTCGTACCTGGGATCCCGTCCAAGGCGGACGGCGTCCATGCGGCATTCGTCCGTGCAGGCGCATTACCGGGAACAGCAGGACCGCATGTCCAGCACGCCATGCCGGAGGCTTCGGCTGCGCGTGGCAACTTCACCAATCGCTCCAATTCGTACATGAACGAACGTCGACGCCCTTACCGTCGCGGACGGCGGCCGTATGGCAACCGCCAGCAAGCCGATCCCAACATGGACCCGAATCCGTATCGTGATGCGGATGAGGGCGCTCCCCCCGCCGAGGGCGGACCCGTGACCGGGGCCGCCATGGCTCCCGGCAGTGACGAGGGCGGCGGTGGGGGACCTCCCTCCGATGCCCCCGCCGCCGAGGGCGGCGAGACGAGCCAGGCCAGCCCGGGAGGCGGCGAGGGCGAGCATGGGGGTGGCGGAGTACCGGGCCAGAATGGCCAGCAGTGGCACGACGGCCGGCAGCAGCGATTCGAGGGTGGGCGCCGCAACGGCCGGCGCGGGCGGCGGGGCCGCTTCAAGGACCGCGGCGGCGACCAGCAGGGCGGAGGGGCGGCGGTGGTGCCGCAGCCGGTGGTCGCCGACAGCGAGACGTCCGGGTGGTTCGACCCCTCACGCGACGGCGGCTTCATTCGTCGTCCACAGTTCAGCTACCTCGGCGAGCCGGGCGACGCCTGGGTGCAACCGTGGCAGTGCCGCCAGCTCGCGCTGCGTCGCGGCGACAAGGTGGTGGCCACCACGGGCCACGATCATCGCGGCCGCGTGGTGGTGGTGGAAGTGCAGTCGATCAATGAGCAGGACCCGGCCGTGCTCGCCAAGCGCCCGGACTTTGCGAGCCTCGTGGCGAGCTATCCGGAACGCAAGCTCACGCTCGAGACGGGACGGCCGGCCAAGGGCGGGCCGGAGCTGACGCGGCGAGCGATCGACCTGATCGCCCCGATCGGGTACGGCCAGCGGGCGCTGATCGTGGCCCCGGCGCGGGCCGGCAAGACGATGCTGATGCACGCGATCACCGAGGGGATCGCGATCAACCATCCCAACGCGGTGCTGCTGATCCTGCTGGTGGACGAGCGCCCCGAGGAAGTGAGCGAGGCGATCTCGTGGGGGGTGGGCGAGGTGATCGCGTCGAGCTTCGACCAGCCGGCCAAGCGGCACGTCGAGGTGACGGAAATGGTGCTCGAGCGCGCCCGGCGCCTGGCGGAACTCGGCCGCGACGTGGTGATCGTGCTCGACTCGCTGACCCGCATGGCGCGGGCGCACAACACCGCCGAGCGGGGGACGGGGCGCACGATGTCGGGGGGGCTCGACGCCACCGCGATGTCGAAGCCGAAGGCGTTCTTCGGGTCGGCGCGCTACGTGCTCCCCGAGAACGGCGGTGGCTCGGTGACGATCATCTCGACGGCGCTGGTGGAGACGGGCTCGCGCATGGACGACGTGATCTTCGAGGAGTTCAAGGGCACGGGCAACTGCGAGATCAAGCTCGAGCGGTCGCTGGCCGAAAAGCGCATCTTCCCGGCGATCGACATCGCGACGAGCGGCACGCGGCGTGAGGACAAGCTCTTCCGTCCCGACCAGCTGGACCACGTGCACATGCTGCGGCGGGGGCTGGGGCAGATGCCGCCGCAGGCGGCGATGGAATGGCTGATCAAGCGGATCGCCAACACGCCCAACAACGACGCGCTGCTCGACGGGCTCTGAGCCCGGGGCGCCGGATGCGACGCGGGGGCGGCTGTCCACGGACGGCCGCCCCCCTTCGTCACCTTCCCCGCGGTGGTGGCGCCCTACTGCGGCGTGTAGCGGGCCCCGATGAAGGCGGCGGTCACCGACGAGCGGAAGCGGCGGCTGCCGTCGACCACGAGGTCGATCTGGTAGTCCGTCCAGAACTTGCTGTAGCCGAACCGGACCTTCCACTCGGGATTCACGCCGTACTGGAGGAAGACCTCGGAAAGGAGCGAGCCGCGCTGGTTGTCGGTGCCGAAGCCGAACACGTTGAGGTTCGTGACCGTGGCCGTCTGGGCGCCGGTGAGGGCGCCTCCCTGCGCGAGGAGGTTGGCGCGCTTGTCGCCGCCAAGCGAGATGCCGAGCAGGTCGACGTTGGCGCCGAGCTCGATGTTGCCGGTGAGGCGCGCGGTGCCCATGACCACGGCGTTGAGGGCAAGGACGCCCGGGTTCGACACGAAGAGGGTGTCGCGCGGGTCGCCGCGGCCCATGTGGGGCAGGTTGTCGCCGCCCATGATCGAGCCGCGCAGGCCCCAGCCGACGCTGAACCGCTTGTCCATCGCGGCGAAGGTGCGGGTACCCATGACCTTCGTGCCGGAGAGGGCGCGGCCGACCTCGCCGAAGGCGAGCGAGAATTCCCAGGCGCTGCTCTGGGTGAGGCCGAGCCACTGGGCGGACGCGCTGGCAGGAACGGTAACGGCGGCGATGAGTGCCATGCCGACAAACGAACGAAGCTTCATTGCTGACTCCCCCTGACAGGCAGGGATTCGGAAGTAGAGCCGTGGGGACCAACCGCCACCGCCGCCACAAAACTGGCGACAGTGAGTAGCACCGCGCCAGTCACCGCGACGAGCCAGATCGCCCTGGCCTGCCGCCGGATGGCGGCATCGAGGGACGCATCCAGGGCGTCGGCCCGCCCAAAACTCCTGTCGCGCCGACCGCGCGATGCCAGCACCACTCACGTCTTCTTGCGGGCCTGAAGGATGCCGATCAGACCACGCCCATAGACGATCAGGAGGGCGAGGTGCCACGCCGGCGGCACGCCGCGGGCGAGAAACACAAGGCTCGTCGCGACGCCAACGGCGGTCCAGAACCAGCCGGTACGGCGCCGGCGGGCAATGCCCGCCGAGCCGATGTTGGGGATGCAGACCTCGCCCGCGCCGGTCACTGCCGGGCGGCCTCATCCCAGAAGGCGGCGACGGCGCGCATCCCCCGCTCGAAGTTGTCGACGGAGATCCACTCGTCGGGGGCGTGGGCGTTCTCGCCGGGGAGGCCGAAGCCCATCAGCAGCACCGGCGCGCCGAGGATCCGCTGGAAGTCGCCGACCACGGGGATGGAGCCGCCCTCGCCGGTGAGGACGGGCGGCTTGCCGAAGGCGGCCTCGAGGGCGCGGCCGGCCGCCGCGAACCATGGGCCCCCGGGCTCGCCACGCCACGGGTTGCCGCCGTGGAGGTGCTTCACGGTGACGGTGACGCCGGGGGGGGCGGCCGCGAGCAGGTGCGCGAGGATGAGCGCCTCGATCGCCGCCGGTGTCTGGTCGGGGACGAGGCGGCACGAGACCTTGGCCATGGCGACGCCGGGCAGGACGGTCTTGGCCCCCTCGCCGGTGTAGCCGCTGAGCAGGCCGTTCACCTCGCAGGTGGGGCGCGTCCAGAGCCGTTCCAGGGTGGAGTAGCCGGGCTCGCCGCCGAGGGCGGCGGCGCCGACCTCCTCCAGGAAGTGACGCTCGTCGAAGGGGAGGGCGCGGATGCGCGACCGGACGTCGGGCTCCCACTCCTTGACCGCGTCGTAGAAGCCGGGAATCGCGATCCGACCGGTGGCGTCGTGCAGGGTGGCGAGCATGCGGGCAAGCGCCATGGCCGGGTTCACGACGGCGCCGCCGTAGCTGCCCGAGTGAAGGTCCTGGGCCGGGCCGCGCACGGTGACCTCGAGGTAGGCGAGTCCGCGGAGGGCGAACAGGAGCGACGGCTGGCCCGGGGCGAACATGGACGAATCGGAGATCACGACGCAATCGCAGGTGAGCCGCGCGGCGTGCCCCTGCACGAAGTCGGCGAGGTGGTCGCTGCCGACCTCCTCCTCGCCCTCGGCGAGGAGGATGAGGTTGACGGGGAGCGTGCCGCGCACGGCGAGGTGGGCCTCGATGGCCTTCACGTGCAGGTAGAGCTGTCCCTTGTCGTCGACCGAGCCACGGGCGTAGAGCTTGCCGTCGCGCACGGTTGGCTCGAAGGGGGGCGAGGTCCAGAGCTCGATGGGCTCGGCGGGCTGCACGTCGTAGTGGCCGTAGACGAGCACGGTGGGGGCGCCGGCGGGGGCGCCGCGCCACTCGGCAAGCACCACCGGGTGGCCCGGCGTGGGCACGACCTCGGTGGCGAGCCCGATGCGGGTACACTCGGCGGCGAGCCAGGCGGCGGCGCGGGCGGTGTCGGCGTTGTGCTCGGAGCGGGCGCTGACCGAGGGAATGCGGAGGAAGTCGACGAGTTCATCGCGGAATCGGGCGGTATTCGCGTCGATGAAGGCGTCGAGTTCGCGGGAGACGGCGGCGGTCATGGGCGGGAAGGTACGGGGGAACGGCGAGGAAGAGCAGGTCCCTCGCCGCGGCCGGGACGACCGGGAGGAAGCCGGCCTGTCGCTGCGTTCAGGACGACGGCGGGCTACGCCGCCGAGACGGGATGCGCGCCGAGTCCGCGCGCGATGGCGAAGCCGGCGAAGGTCGCGCCCACGCAGAGCGCGACGCTGAGCAGGGAGTAGGTGGTGGCGCGCCCCCACGCCCCGATCTCGAGCAGGCGCGCGGTCTCGAGGCTGAAGGTGCTGAAGGTGGTGTAGCCGCCGCAGAGTCCCATCATGAGGCCGAGGCGGAGGGCCGGCGTGGCCTCGGTGGCGGCGAACCACCGGGCGAGGAAACCGAGCAGGAGCGAGCCGCTGACGTTGATCGCGAGGGTGGCCCAGGGGAGGTGTGCTTGGTCGCGCTCGAGGGCGAGGCCGAGGGCGTAGCGGGCAACCGAACCGAGGCCACCTCCGAGGGCGATCGCGACCCAGTTCATGCGAGGGGCTCCGTGCCGCGGGGCGGCGTGATGGCGCGATGGCCGCCGCTCTCACGCTTGAACTTGCGGCGGAGGAGCCCGTAGCGGATGAGGGGGACGAAGTGCGCGAGCAGCCAGGTCCAGACGATCCACGAGAGCCGCTGCGGGGGCGACAGCGTGGCGTTGAGCTCGTAGAGCACCGCGGGCACCACGAGAAAGAGCTCGCTCACGCGCGGGCCGACCTGCGGGGTGCGGCGCTCGATGGTGCGGGCCCCCCAGCGGCGCCGCGTGCGGAGCTGGTCCTCGATGCGCGCGGCGAGCGAGTCCGGCGTCAGGGAGCGCCAGCCGGGAACCTGCACGATCGACCAGGCCGCGGCGGTGCGTCCCCAGCCGTGGTTGTCGCTGCCGGTCACGGGGGCGAGGTTGAGCGAGTCGACCATCCGGTAGATGAGCGGCCGCTCGCGGAGGTTCTGGGCGAGGCCGCGCGGGGCGCCGTCGTTGACCTCGATGGCGATGCTGGGGGTGAGCGAGTCGATGTCGGCGCGGGCGAAGCGGGCGAGGCGGGCGGGGATCGTCTGCACGACCACCGGCGTGAGGCCCGAGCGGAGGCGTGCCCCGGGCCGGAGGTGATCGCCATCGGTGAACATGCCGAGGTCGGCGGCGGTTGCGCCGAGGATGTTGACGTGCTCGCCGCCGGAGCGGGCCTCGATGGCGGAGGCGATCACCGTGCCGTCGCCGGAGCGGGCGGGGTTGCCGGCCAGTCCCTTCGCGATTTCGCGCCAGCTCGTGGCCCCGTCGCGCGAAAGGTGGTCGGTCAGGTAGCTCACGTGAAAGCCGGCCTGCCGGTGCCACGAGCGGTTGCGCTCGGCGTCGAAGCCGGGGCGGCCGTCGTGCGAGGCGCTGGTATGCGAGTGAAAGTCGACGATCACGGCGTCGACGTCGTAGACGACGAGCCGGGCCATGGGACGCGGAACGAGGATGGCGACGGCGTACACACCAACGAGCCCGGCGAGCACGCCGGCGAAGACGACTCCCTCGCGCCACCAGAGCACCGGGCCGGCGCGGCGGCTCGCCCGGCGCAGGCGCGCGACGATCCACGCGAGGAGGACCGTGCCGAGCAGGCCATAGTGCTGCGGCGCGGTGAGGAGGGTGAGCGCGTCGAGCGGGTCGAAGAAGGGGGCGAAGAGGATGTACGCCGTGGAGTAGGCGAGCTTTCCGCCGTCGAAACCGAGTCCGTTGAGGGCGTCGCGGAGGGCCGGGAGCGGAAAGAGGGCGCCCGCGAGGAGGACCAGCGTGACGACGGTGGGCCGGAGGATGCGGCGCGGGTTGGGAACGAAGACCGGCGCGCCCGGGAGGTCGGGCTCGACCGCGTCGTGCGCGCCGAAGGGCGAGCGCGGTGTCGTGATGCGTGGCACCGATGGAGCCAAGGGGGCGACGGTCGCGAGGAGTCCGGCCCGGCGGCGGCAGGCGCCACGCCCGGTCACGGCCTCGTAAGTTGCGTGCGAACGCGCTTCAACTCAACCGCGACGCCCCCGCCGGCGCGTGCACCGCCGCCGCCCGCGACCCGACTGTCCCCATTGCCGATGCCCAACCGACTGGCCGCGAGCTCGAGTCCGTACCTTCGGCAGCACGCCGCCAACCCGGTGGACTGGCACGAGTGGGGCGAGGCCGCCCTGGCCGAGGCGCGCGACGCCGACAAGCCGATCCTGCTCTCGATCGGCTACGCCGCCTGCCACTGGTGCCACGTGATGGCGCACGAGTCGTTCGAGGACGAGGCGACCGCGGCACTGATGAACCGGCTGTTCGTGAACATCAAGGTGGACCGTGAGGAGCGGCCCGACCTCGACGCGATCTACATGCAGGCGGTGCAGGCGATGACGGGACACGGCGGCTGGCCGATGACGATCTTCCTGACGCCGGCGGGGGAGCCGTTCCACGGCGGCACCTACTTCCCGCCCGAGGACCGGCACGGGATGCCGTCGTTTCGCCGGGTGCTGGAGTCGGTGGCCGATGCCTGGGCCACGAGGCGGGACGGAGTGACGCGGACCGCCGAGGCGCTGCGCGCGATCTATGCACCGTCGGCGGCGCCGCTGCGTGACGGGAGCGACGTGACGGCGGCGACGCTCGCTCGCGCCGCGGAGGCGATCGCGCGGGGGTACGACGCGCGGCACGGCGGCTTCGGCGGAGCCCCGAAGTTTCCGCCCACGATGGTGCTCGACTTCCTGCTGCGGCACGCCGTGCGCACGGGGGCGCCGCTGGCGCGCTCGATCGCGCTGGCGACGTGGCGGGCGATGGCGGGCGGCGGAATCTCGGACCAGGCCGGCGGCGGCTGGCACCGATACACCGTGGACGCCGCCTGGCTGGTACCGCACTTCGAGAAGATGCTCTACGACAACGCGCTGCTCGTGCGGCTTGGCGCGCATCTATGGCAGCTGACCGGCGACGCCGAGGTGCGCCAGGTGACGGAACGCGCCCTCGACTGGCTGGCGCGCGAAATGACGAGCGCCGAGGGGGGCTGGTGGTCGAGCCTCGACGCCGACAGCGAGGGGCACGAGGGAAGGTTCTACGTGTGGACGGCGGCGGAGTTCGCGGCGGCCTGCGGCGCCGACGCCGAAGTGCTGGCGTCGTACTGGGGGGTGACCGCCATCGGCAACTTCGAGGGGGCGAACATCCTGCACCTGCCGCGGTCGCCGGAGCAGGTCGCCACGCGACATGGCGTGTCCGCCGAGGGGCTGGCGGCCGCGGTGGCGCGCGGGCGCTCCGCGCTGATGGCGATTCGGGCAGGGCGCGTGCGCCCCGGGCTCGACGACAAGATCGTCGCGGGGTGGAACGGCCTCATGCTGCGGGGCGTGTGCGAGTGCGCGCGGGTGTTCGGGCGGGCGCGGGACCGCGCGGCGGCGCTGCGCGCCGCCGCCCACCTGTGGGAGGCGCTGGTGCGCGAGGGGCGGGTGTGGCGCGTGGTTCCGCGCGCGGGGGCGACCCCGATTGCGGGCGTGCTGGAGGACTACGCCGCGCTCGCCCTGGGCTTCGTGGCCATGTTCGAACTCACGCTCGACGCAACGTGGCTCGGCCGGGCGCGCACGCTCGCCGCGTCGATCGAGGCGCACTTTCGCGACGCGGACACCGGCACGTACTTCGACACCGCGCACGACGCGGAGGCGCTGATCACGCGGCCGCGCGACCCGGCGGACAACGCCGTGCCCAGCGGAACGTCGCTGGCGGTGGAGCTGGAGCTGATGCTGGCCGAGCACGACGGCGACGCGGCAGGGCGCGCGCGCGCGGCGCGGGTGCTGGCGTCGCACGCCGAGGCGATGGCACGGTACCCGAGCGCCTTCGGGCACATGCTTGGCGCCGCCGACCTGGCGGTGCACGGCGCGGTGACGGTGGGGCTGGTGGGTGACCCGGCCGACGCGCGGTTCGAGGCGCTGCGGGAGGCGCTGGCGCAGCGGTACGTGCCGGGGCTGGTGCTGGCGGCCAATGTCGTCCCGGGCGCCGCGAGGGACCTGCCTGCGGAAAGAGTCGGCGACACACGGGTCGCGCGTCCCACTCGGGACGACAGGGCGCCCGCGGCGTACGTCTGCCGGCATTTCACCTGCGAGCGGCCGGTCACGACACCGGGGGAGCTCCACCGGGTGCTCGACCGCGTGCTGCCGCACGGCGCCGGCTGACCCAGCCGGATTGGGCGCACGGGCAAGCTCGACGTGATTCGCGCCCGCGCCGAGATGGGGGTGCCCGGCCTTGCCGCCGACCAGGTGAGCGAGGGGCTCGGCGTGCGCGACATGGTGGACGTCCCGCTGCCGCGGCTCGAGCGGCACACGGGGTACGCCGGGAGGCACACGCGGGAGCCGAGGCGGGCGACCGGGGACGCGATCGTGAAGCACGGCCGACGGACCTTCGCCGAGCGGGGCGTGGGGGGGGTGGAACGCGAGCTGTCACCGTGCGACCTGTTCCGCCTGCCGTCGGGGCCGATGTCACAACGCTGGAAAGTGCGCGCGAGGGCGGCGTCGGCGCGTCAGGCGAACTCGCGGCGGGAGAGCGGGCGGCGGAGCACGGGGCGGTCGGGCCGAGCCGGCGCGCCTGCGGCGGCGCGGAGCGGCAAGTCCGTGGCTCCGCCCGGGACGGCGGGGGTCAGAGTGCGATGTGCAGCAGCGCCACCCCCATGCCGATGGCGCCGATCCAGGTGGCGGTCTGCAGGACGCGATACTTGCGCACGTTGATCCCGGCGAGGTCGTAGATCCCCTTGAGGACGATGCGCTGCGTGTCCTCCTCGGTGAAGTCGGCCATCGCGCCGACCCACTCCTCCTGCGACGGGTACTTGCGGATCGCCTCCCAGTAGATCGCGCCCCGGGGCACGCGCCGGGCGATGCGCGGCACGATCACCCACATGGCGCAGAACCCGGCCGCGGCGAGGAAGACGATCGCGACCTCGCCGCTGATCATCTTCGCCGTCCACTCGTTCATGGGGATGTCGCGCACGTCCTTGAGCCCCTTGGAGCGGTCGAGGAAGCTCGCGAACGCGTTCGCGCCGAAGACGATGAACGTCGCCTTGCGGTCGGCGAACTCGATGCAGCGGCGCTGGTACTCGTGGATCAGCTTGAGGAGGTCGTTCTTGCGCCCCTCCTTCTGGTGCTTCTCCTTCTTTTCCCCCTTCTCCTTCTTCTTCATGACCTCCGCCACATGCTCGGCGGTGACCTCGCGCAGGCCGGCCTCGATCTGGGCGCGGAGGGCGGGATCGTCGGCAAGGGCGCCGAGTCCGAGGGGGTCCCCGGCGGGGGCCTGGCTGCTGGTCATGCTCTGGCCCTCCGGTGGGGGTGGGGGACGCCGACGTGGCACCCGCAGGCAGCGGGTAAGTCACTGCCCCAATTGTTCATCGACGCGGGGGGCGGGGCAAGGGCCGGTGACGTTCCGCAGCGCCGTGCGCGGACGCGCGCGGACCCCGTCCGGCTAGCGCCGGCGCGACAGGCCGAGGTATCCGGTGTGGAGGTTGATGCCCGGGTTCACGCGCGCGGTGTAGCCGTTGGAGACGTGCTCGAGGCGATACCCGATGACGAACGACTCCCGGGCACTCACGGCGAGCTCGAGGCCGGCGCCGACGGCGAGGAGGAAGTTCAGCCCGCGTGCCCCCGGCGACGGGAAGTCGCGCGTGAGGATGATGCCGCCGCCGGAGAGGTCGAAATAGGCGCGCGTCCGCGAGCCGCCGCGCACGATGCCGCGAATGGCCACGGGGGAGAAGCCGATCCCCACGTCGGGGCTCCCGGCGCCCCACTCGCCGCCGCAACTGGCGCCGACCGCGCTCGCCGTCACCGCGGGCGTGATCGTTCCCGAGGTGCCGGACAGCGGCCCGCCCGAGCGCATCGCGATCGCCAGGGGCACCGCCTCGAAGCCCACGCGCAGCTCGGCGCGATCGCTCCCCGCGAGGCGCCCGTCGCGTCGCACGGTGAGGAGGGCGAGCGACGCGGTGCCGTCGTAGCCGCAGGCGCGAAAGTCGCCGACGCCGAAGGCGGCATTCCACTCGAGCCGCGGCCGCGCCGAGCTGTCGCCGGGGACGGTCATCACGTCCTGGCGCCGCCAGGCGATCCCGAGGCGCAGGCTGGGCACCACGAGCACGGGGGAGTCGACGGTCATGCCGCCGTTGGACATCTGCAGCACGTCGTACTCGAGCACGACCGCCGGGCCGTCGCCGGGGGTGAAGGCCACGCCGGCGCCCCCGCCGACGAGCGGCGCGAGGCTGCCGCGATCGCCGAGGGGGGCGCTGCGATGGAACGAGGCGATGCCGGCGCGCGCCGAGGCGAAGAGCTCCATCCAGGGCGCGGGGGCGACGCCGAGTCGCACGAAGACCGGCACGATGCCGACTCCCGAGGCGGTGCGCATCGGGGTGCGGGGCCGGGCACAGGTGGGGGGAACGGGCGTCGGGCCGCCGCCGCACGACCAGCGCTCGTTGTCGAAGATCTCCTGCCCCTCGATGCTCACGAGCGGCAACAGCGCCGCCCCGTACCGGAGGTCGAGCCCCGCACCGCGCAGCATGGTGCGCTCCAGGCGGATCTCGATGATCGTCAGCCGGCCGGGCACGGAGACGCCGGTGTAGCGCGACGTCACGTGTCCGCCGCCACTCCCCACCACGATCGCGAACTGCGTGGTGCCGAAGCGGCTGGAGTCGGCGGCGGAGTTGCCGGCGGGCGTGGCCGGCACGGGGAGGGCCGCCTCCGGGTTCGCGGCGGCGGCCGTGCCGGCCGCCGCGGACTGTGCCCGTGCGTGGCGGCCGTGGGCGGCCGCGACCGCCGCCAGCAGCGCGGCGACACGCAGGCCGCGTCCGATGGGTGCGTGAAGGGCGATGGACGTCGGCACCGGGCGCGAGCGGATGGTGTGGCTCGTACCCGTCAGTCGAAGTCGAGTGCCAGGTCGAGCGCCGGGGCGGAGTGCGTGATCGCGCCCACCGAAATCCAGTCGACGCCGGTGTCGGCAATCGCGCGCACGGTGTCGAGGCGCACGCCCCCCGATGCCTCGACGAGGGCACGGCCGGCGATGGCGTCGACCGCCTCGCGCAGTTCGTCGAGGGTCATGTTGTCGAGGAGGACGATGTCGGCGCCGGCGGCGACGGCGGCCTCGGCCTGCTCGAGGTGATCGCACTCGACCTCGACCCGGGCGCCGGCGGGGGCGATGGCGCGTGCGCGCTGCACGGCGGCCGCCACGTCGCCACTGACGGCGGCGAGGTGGTTGTCCTTGATCAGCACGGCGTCGCCGAGGTTCATGCGGTGGTTGGTGCCGCCGCCGCAGCGCACGGCGTACTTCTCGAGGAGGCGCCAGCCGGGGGTGGTCTTGCGCGTGTCGAGGATCTTCGCGCGGGTGCCCTGCACCGCCTCGACGAACTTCGCGGTGAGGGTGGCGACGCCCGAGAGGCGCTGCATGAAGTTGAGGGCGACGCGCTCGGCGGCGAGGAGGCCGCGCGCCTTGCCGCTCAGGTACAGGATGATCGTGCCCGGCGCGACACGCGCGCCGTCGACGTGGTCGATGCGGATCGTGCCGTGGGCCTCGAGCTGGCGCACGGCCTCGAGGGCGAGCGGGACGCCGCAAATGACGCCGGGCTGCCGGGCGACGATCACGGCCCGGGCGCGCGCCGAGGCGTGCACGGTGGCGATGCTGGTGAGGTCGTTGTGGGCCGCGTCCTCGTCGAGGGCGGTGCGCACGAGCGCGGTCAGGGCATCGGGCTTGAGGGGAAAGCGCAGGGCCGCGTGGGCGCCGGTGTCGACGGCGGGGGTGGAGAGCGGGGTGACCGCCTTGGAGGGGCGGGCGGGGGGCTCGCTCATTCGCCCGGGTCTGCCGGGGGCGGACCCGCGGGGGCGCCTCCGATCGCGACCATGCGGTCGAGCGAGCGTCGCGCCCGGGCGGCCACGTCGGGGGGCACGGTGATGTGGTGGGTCATCGTCTCGAGCGCGTGCCTGACCTTGGCGAGCGTGGTGACCTTCATGAACGAGCAGACGGCGCTGTCGCTCGCGGGAATGAAGGTCTTGGCCGGGTTCTCGCGGCGGAGGCGGTGCAGGATGCCGACCTCGGTGGCGACAATGAAGGTGTCGTTCGCCGACTGCCGGGGGCGGCGGATCATCCCCTCGGTGCTGAGGATCTGCACGCCGGTGGGATCGATGTCGCCCGCCGACACGGCCTCCACCACGTTGGTGGCGCAGCCGCACTCGGGGTGGACGAGGAACTCCGCCCCGGGGTGCGCCTTGCGCTGGGCGTCGATGTGCCGGGGGTCGATGCCGGCGTGCACGTGGCACTCCCCCATCCAGACGTGGATGTTGTCGCGCCCGGTCACCCGCCGCACGTGCGCGCCGAGGAACATGTCGGGAAGGAAGAGGATCTCGGTGTCCCGCGGGATGGCGTTGACGATCTCGACCGCGTTCCCCGAGGTGCAGCAGTAGTCGCTCTCGGCCTTCACGGCGGCGGAGGTGTTGACGTAGCTCACGACCACGGCGCCGGGATGCTCGGCCTTCCAGGCGCGGAGCATGCCGGCGTCGATCGTGGCGGCGAGCGAGCAGCCGGCGGCGAGATCGGGGAGGAGGACGGTCTTGCCGGGCGAGAGGATCGCGGCCGTCTCGGCCATGAAGTGCACGCCACAGAAGACGATGACGCTGGCGGGGGTCCTGGCGGCCTCGCGGGAGAGTCCGAGGGAGTCGCCGACGAAGTCAGCGACCTCCTGCACCTCGGCGCGCTGGTAGTTGTGGGCGAGGAGGACGGCGTTCTTCGCCCTGGCGAGGGCGCGGATCTCGGCCTGGAGGACGGACGTGTCGGCGGGGGCGACCGTGGTGGCCATGCGGGAAAGGTAACGCGAACGGTGCGACCTGCCCCGCCCCCGGGGCGGACCCGCGAACTTGCCGCCCGAATGCCGGGAACCCCCGCACCGTAGCATCGCTACTCGGTGCGAGGGCTCCCGTTCCGCTGGCGAATCCCGGATCAGCGTTTCGACACGCCATGCGATGCATGGCCTCACCGGGGTTCTTGCCCCTCGTCGGACGGTCCCGACCTAGGTGCCCCCGTTGCCGGGAGCCTTGATTGTGTCCAGCGACCTCACAACCTGCGCGTCGGTGTCGATGCCCGCCGCGCTTCCTTCCGGCAGCGTCCTGCGAGAAGGATCCATCCGCGAGTGACCGTCTCGTGGATGCAGCGCGAAAATTGGACCGGCGGGGCGCGTGCGCAATAAGGGAATCCCTCACCGGGCTCTCGCGCTCGCGGCGCCGACGGGTTCGCCGACATCGCGTCGGCGATTGGCGTATGGACGACGCCGCGTGGCGCGCGCATCGTGCACGCATCCGGGGGCCGCGGGTGGGCCCCGAGGGGGAACAGATGGAGCCGGCGATGGCAACGATGGGACGGCACCCGGTCCGCATCCCGTGCGGCGGCGTCACCCTCGAGGGCGACCTCACGATTCCCCCCGACGCCGGCGGCGTGGCGATCTTCGCGCACGGGAGCGGCAGCAGCCGGTTCAGCACGCGCAACCGGGCGGTGGCCGAGTCGCTGCAGGAGCGCCGGCTCGCGACGTTGCTGCTCGACCTGCTGACACCGGCCGAGGAGGAGCGCGACGCGGTGACGCGCGCGCTGCGGTTCGACATCACCCTGCTGGCGGGCCGCCTCGTGGCGGCGATCGACTGGGTGAAGGCCGAGCCCGCGTTCCACGGGCCGATCGGGTTGTTTGGGGCGAGCACCGGGGCGGGGGCGGCGCTCGTGGCCGCGGCGCGACGCCCGCGGTCGGTGGGGGCGGTGGTGTCGCGCGGCGGGCGGCCGGACCTGGCGGGCGAGGCGTTGCGGCTCGTGCTCGCGCCCACGCTGCTGATCGTGGGCGGGCACGACGAGCACGTGGTGGCGCTCAACCGCTCGGCGATGCGGCACCTCGCCGCCCCCGCGGAGCTGGCGGTGGTGCCGCGCGCGACGCACCTGTTCGAGGAACCGGGGGCGCTCGAGCAGGTGGCGACGCTCGCCGGCGACTGGTTCGCGGCGCACCTGCTGCACGAGGCGGCACGCTAGCCGGAGGGTGCGCTCACCACTCGATGTGCTTCCCCTTCCACTTGTTGCGCTGGCGGGGGAAGTCGCTGCGAAAGTGCCCGCCGCGGCTCTCCTTGCGCATCAGCGCCGCCTCGACGATCAGGCGCGCGGTCTCCACCATGTTGGCTTCCTCCGTCGCGCCGGCGGGGAGGCGCTCGTCGATCTCCTCGAGCTGCCCGGCGGCGAGGCGCAGTCCGCGGGCCGAGCGGTCGATGCCGGCGTCGTTCCACATCACGGTGCGCACCTCGTCGGCGGCGACCTGCGCGGCGCCACGGTCGCGCAGCACCGGCACCGTCCACGCCCCCTTGCGCGGGACGGACGCCAGCTTGCCGTTGGAGACGAGGTCGCGGGCGACGCGCTCGGCGAAGACGAGCCCCTCGAGCAGGGAGTTGCTGGCGAGGCGGTTGGCGCCGTGCACGCCGGTGCGGCTGACCTCGCCCACGGCATAGAGGTGCGGCATGGTGGTGCGGCCGGTGAGGTCGGTGACGACGCCGCCCATCATGTAGTGCGCCGCCGGCGTGACGGGAACCAGGTCCTTGCCGGGGTCGATGCCGCGGGCGCGGCAGATGGCGAAGATGCCGGGGAAGCGGCGCTGGAAGCCGCGGCCGAGCTTGCGCGCATCGAGGAAGACGGACGAGCCGTCGCGCCGCTGGCGGAAGATCTCGCGGGCCACGATGTCGCGCGGCGCGAGCTCGGCGAGCCTGTGCTTGCGCAGCATGAAGCGCTGGCCGCGGTCGTTCACGAGCCGCGCCCCCTCGCCTCGCACGGCTTCGCTGATGAGGGCGAGCGGGTTCTCCGGCGTCTCGAGGGCGGTGGGGTGGAACTGCACGAACTCCATGTCGGCGAGCCGCACGCCGGCGCGGTGGGCGATCGCGAAGCCGTCGCCGGTGGCGACGACCGGGTTGGTGGTGAAGCGGTAGAGCTGTCCGCAGCCGCCCGTGGCGAGCACGGTGGCGTCGGCCACGATCTCGACCGCGCGCCCCTCGACGCTGGCGCGCACGCCGCAGCAGCGGCCGCCCTCGATGATCAGCTCGAGGACGCGGGCGTGCTCGAGGACGGTGACGCGGGGCGACTCGCGCACGCGGGCCATGAGGGTGCGCTGCACCTCGGCGCCGGTCTGGTCGCCGAGGGCGTGGACGATGCGCGAGCGGGAGTGGGCCGCCTCGCGGCCGAGCTTGAGGTGGCCGCGCGGGTCGAGGTCGAAGTGCGCGCCGGCGGCGGCGAGCTGGCGCACGCGCGCCGGCCCCTCCTCGACGAGGACCTGCACGGCGGCGGCGTCGCAGAGCGCGGCGCCGGCGGCGAGGGTGTCGTCGCGGTGGAGCTCGGGGGAGTCGCCGGCGCCGAGGGCGGCGGCGATGCCCCCCTGGGCCCAGGCGGTGGTGCTGTCGAAGAGGGTGCGCTTGGTGAGGACCACGACGTCGCCGGACTCGGAGCCGCGCCAGGCGCTGTGGAGGCCGGCGACGCCGCTGCCGATGACCAGGAACCGGGTGCGGAGGCGGTCGGGCATGCCTGCAATCAACCCTCAGTGCGGCGCGTTGTCATGTTGGCCCGCGCGGCCGGGTGTGGCGCGGGGCCGGGCGGTCGCCGGGGATCGTCCAAGCAAACGATCGACTCGCGGAGCCGTATCCCGCGAGGCGCGTTTGCGGGACGATCCCCCCGGTGACCGCCCGGCGGCACAATTGCCAGAAGCGGGTCCTTCGCTGCGCTCAGGACGACTGGGGCTTGGGGGCGGTGGCCATGCGCCACAGCAGCCACGCGCCGAACAGCACCGACGCGAGGAGGATGATCGACGCCACGAAGCGGCAGCCGACGGCGATCGAGACGTCGCGCTGCAGCAGGTGGGTTTTCATCAGCAGGTACTGCCAGTCGTGCCCCGTGACGTCGCTGTCGGGGGCCGCCTCGCCCATCGACACGAGGTCGAGCTGCAGCGACCGGGCGTCGCCGATGTAGCGGCTCAGCTCGGCGAGGCTCCCGGCGAACCAGCCGCCGCAGACGGCGAGGGCGAACCAGTCCCCCTGCTGGCGGAGGATCAGCAGCCCGGCCGCGGCGGGGACGAGGAGCTGCATGATGCTGCCGCCGGCGATCGTCATGAACTCGCCGAAGAACAGGAAGGCGATGTGCCCGAACTCGTGGATCGCGAAGTTCGCGCCGCGAAAGACGCTCTCGTAGTCGGGGTCGCGGATCGCGGTGAGCGCCATCCAGCCTGTCCAGGCGAGGAGGGGCGCCCGCCACATCCAGAGGCGCCCGCGCGCCCACTCCCCGGGTGACTGCAGCTCGGTGGCCATCGCCAAGCATGACGCGGCCCGCAGGCGGCGCGCAATGCCGACACCGCCGCCCGCCTTGTCGGCATCCCCGCCCGGGGCGACCTTTCCCGCCTCATGAACAGGCTGCTCGCCGTCATCGGGGCGCTCCTCGCCGTGCATGTCGCCCTGCTCTTCGTGCGCCCGGGCGGCGCGCTGGCGGAGCCCGCGGTGAAGTCGGTCCGCGTCGGGATCGTGTTCGACGTCGGGGGCCGCGGCGACAAGTCGTTCAACGACGGCGCCTACGAGGGGGGCGAGCGCGCCATGCGCGAGCTCGGCGCCGAGGTCACCTTCATCGAGCCGGGGGACGGCACCGATCGCGAGGCGGGGCTGCGGCTGCTCGCCGCCGAGGGGGTGGACCTCGTGCTCGGCATCGGCTTCATCTTCACCGACGACATCGCGACGCTGGCGCGCGAGTACCCCAACACGCGATTCGGGGGGATCGACTACGCGCTCTCGACCGACGCGGCGGGGAACGTGGTCCCGCCGCCGCCGAACGTGACGGCGCTCAAGTTCCGCGAGGAGGAGGGGTCGTTCCTTGTCGGTGCGCTGGCGGTGCTGGTGGGCCGGTCGAAGACGGTCGGGTTCGTGGGGGGAATGGACTCGCCGCTGATCCGCAAGTTCGAGGCGGGATACACCGCCGGCGTCAAGCACGTATGCCCCGAGTGCACGGTCGTGGCGCAGTACGCCGGCGTGACGCCGGTGGCGTTCCGCAACCCCGGGCGCGGCAAGGAGCTCGCGCTGTCGCAGTACCAGTCGGGGATCGACGTGATCTTCCACGCCAGCGGCAGCACGGGGCTTGGCGTGTTCGAGGCGGCGCGGGCGCAGCACAAGCTCGCGATCGGCGTCGACGCGGACCAGTTCAACGAGGCCCCCGGCTTCGTGCTCACGAGCATGGTCAAGGGGGTGGACGCGGCGGTGTACGACGCGATCAAGCGGGTGCGCGACCACACCTTCCAGGGCGGCGTGTCGGCGTTCGGGCTGGCCGAGAACGGCGTGGGTTACGTGTACGACGCGAACAACAGGGCGCTGATCCCCGACGCGGTGCGGGCGAGGGTCGAGGCGATCAGGGCCGGGATCGTCGCCGGCAGGATCAAGGTGCCGGGCAAGTGACGGCCGCGCCGGCCGCGATGCCCGCGATCCGCCTGCGCGGGATCGCCAAGTCGTTCGGGCCGGTACGGGCAATCCGCGACGCGTCGCTCGAGGTCGCGACCGGCGAGATCCACGCGCTGATGGGGGAGAACGGCGCCGGCAAGAGCACGCTGATGCGCGTCCTCGCCGGGATGTACACCCCCGACGGGGGGACCGCCGAGGTGGAGGGCACGGAGGTCACGGGGTGGCAGACGGCCGACGCGATCGCCGCCGGCGTCGGCATGGTGCACCAGCACTTCATGCTCGTGCCGACGCTCACCGTGGCCGAGAACCTGGTGCTCGGGCAGGAGCTGATGAAGGGCGTCACCCTCGACATGGCGGCCGCCGAGCGTGCGGTGCGCGACCTGTCCGAGCGCACCGGGCTGCGCGTCGACCCCACGCGCAAGGTGAGCGAGCTGAACGTGGGAGAGGCGCAGCGGGTGGAGATCCTCAAGGTCCTCTACCGCGGGGCGCGGATCCTGGTCCTCGACGAGCCGACGGCGGTGCTCTCGCCCCCCGAGGTGCAGGAGCTGTGGGAGGTGCTGCGCACGCTGCGCGCGAACGGCGGCACGGTGGTGCTGATCACGCACAAGCTCGACGAGGTGGTGGCGATCTCGGACACGATCACGGTGATGCGGGCGGGGGAGACGGTGGGGCGGATGGCGACGCAGGGAACGACGCCGGCCGACATCGCGCGGGCCATGGTGGGGCGCGACGTGTCGCTGGCGCAGCGCGAGGCCGGGGTGCGTGACTCCGGCGGACCCGCGGCGGCGCTGCTGGAGGTGCGCGACCTGGCGGTGGCGGGGGCGCGCCGCGCGAGGGCGGTGGACGGCATCTCGTTCACCGTGAGCGCGGGGGAGATCTTCGGCATCGCCGGGGTGGAGGGGAACGGCCAGACGGAGCTGATCGAGGCGCTGGCGGGCCTCGCGCCGCTCGCGGGCGGGTCGATCCGGCTCGGGGGCCGCGACGTGAGCACGCTCGACGTGCGGGGGCGGATCGACGCCGGGCTGTCGCACATCCCGGAGGACCGGCACCGCCGGGGCCTGGTGCTCGACTTCTCGATCGCCGAGAACCTGATCCTCGGGCTGCAGCACCGCTTCTCGGGGGCGGCGCAGCTGGACGCGCCGAAGATCGCGACGAACGCGACGTCGCAGGTGAAGACGTTCGACATACGGCCGCCGGACTCGGCGCTGCCGGCGCGCGCGCTGAGTGGCGGCAACCAGCAGAAGGTCGTGGTGGCGCGGGAGATGGGGGGCGAGCGGCCGGTGCGCGTGCTGCTGGCGGCGCAGCCGACGCGCGGGGTGGACGTGGGGGCGATCGAGTTCATCCACGCGCGGCTGCGCGCGGCGCGCGACGCGGGGTCGGCGGTGGTGCTGGTGAGCGCGGACCTGAACGAGGTGCTGGCGCTGTCGAGCCGGGTGGCGGTGATGTACGGGGGGAAGTTCGTGTGCGTGGTGCCGGGGAGCGAGGCGACGGCGGCACTGCTGGGGCCGTACATGACCGGCGCGGCGAGGGGGGCGGCGTGACGGGCGCCCGCCGTTCCCGCGCCGCGCCCGGCATGGCGTCGGCCAGATCGTGCGCGGCGATCGACATGACGGCAAGCAGATCCTGCGCTGCGCTCAGGATGACGGCGGCATGAGGAAGCTCGACGAGGCCCTGCTGCCGCCGGCGCTCGCGCTGGCGATCGCGCTCGTGGTCGGCGACCTGCTGATCCTGAGCTTCGGCCAGTCGCCGGGGGCGGTGTTCGCGATGCTGCTCGAGGGGACGTGGGGGAATGCGTACGGACTCGGGCAGACGCTGTACAAGGCGACCACGCTGATCGCGACGGGGCTCGCGGTCGCGATCCCGCTGCGGGCGGGGCTGTTCAACATCGGTGCCGAGAGCCAGCTGGCGGCGGGGGGGTTCGCGGCGGCGCTGATGGGGCTCGCGATCCCGGCCTCGCTGCCGTGGCCGGTGGCGGCGGCGTTGTGCACGGTCGCGGCGGTGGTGGGCGGCGGGCTGGTGGGCGCCATTCCGGGCGCGCTCAAGGCACGGTTCGGCGCGAGCGAGGTGATCGTGACGATCATGCTCAACTTCATCGTGCTGGCCCTGCTGAACTGGATCGTGGCGTCGCACCTGCACGTGCCGGAGTCGCTCCACACGCCGGAGATCCACAGCGGCGGGGTGCCGCGGTTCGCCGACTTCTCGGCGGTCTTTCGCGGGTCGGCGGCGAACGTGACGCTCGTGGGCGCGATCGGGGTGGCGATCGGGGCGTGGTGGTTCCTGTTCCGCACGCGGGCCGGGTACGAGTTGCGCGCGGCGGGCTTGCAGGCCGAGGCGGCGCGCACGGGCGGCGTGCGCCTGCCGCGCGTGTGGCTCGTGACGATGACGCTGGGGGGCGCGCTCGCCGGGCTGGGGGGCGTGAACTACGTGCTCGGCTACAAGCACTACTACGAGGAGGGATTCGGATCGGGGGCGGGCTTCCTCGGCATCGCGGTGGCGCTGGTGGGACGCAACCACCCGGTGGGGGTGATCTTCGCGGCGCTCTTGTTCGCGACGCTGTCGCAGGGGGGGCTGGCGGTGAACGCGGTCGTCCCCAAGCAGATGATGGACGTGCTGCAGGCGGTGGTGATCCTGGCGGTGGCGGTGTGCGTGCCCGAGGTGCGGCGGGTGTTGCAGGACGCGGCGCGGCGGGCGGTGATGCGCGGGACGGCGGCGTCATGAGCGCTCGGCCCAGGCGGCGGGCGCGATGATCGCGCTCCTGATCGTGGCGCAAGTGCTGCGCATCTCGGTGCCCTACCTGTTCGCGGCGGCCGGGGGGCTGCTGTCGGAGCGGGCGGGAATCGTCGCGCTCACGCTCGAGGGGTTCATGGCGGCGGGTGCCTTCGGGGCGGCGATCGGGACGCATTACAGCGGCAGCCCGGCGCTGGGGCTGGGGGCGGGGGTCGCGGCGGGGGCGCTGCTGGCAAGCGTGCACGCGATGGCGACGATCCGGTTCAGGGCGGACCAGGTGGTGTGCGGGATCGCCCTCAACCTGCTGGTGGCCGGCGGCTGCGCCTTCACGCTGCGGCTGGCGTTCGACTCGTCGTCGAACTCGCCGCGCATCGCCGCGCTGGGTGAGGGGCTGGGGAGCGGGCTGGCGGCGACGTTCGCGAACCCGCTGGTGTGGGGGGCATTCGCGATCCTGCCGGCGATGTGGTGGCTGCTGTACCGGACCCGGTTCGGGCTGCGGGTGCGGGCGGTGGGCGAGCACCCCGAGGCGGCAACTTCAGTGGGGATCGGGGTACCACGCGTCCGCTACCTTGCCGTGATCCTGTCGGGCGCGATCGCGGCGCTGGGGGGCGCGTACCTCGCGTTCGACCAGCACAAGTTCACCGACGGGATGACGGCGGGACGCGGCTTCATCGCCATCGCGGCCGTGATCTTCGGGCGGTGGGAGCCGGTGCGGGCGCTGGGGGCCTGCCTGCTGTTCGCGGTGGCGGAGACGGTGCAGATCCGGCTGCAGGGATCCACCGCGCTGCCGTCGCAGTTCGTGGAGATGATTCCGTACGCGCTCACGATCGTGGCGCTGGCCGGATTCGGGGGAAAATCGGCAGCGCCGTCGGCGCTGGGGCGGAGCGAAGGGTGAGTCCAGCAGACAACCTGACGTCGGTCGGCGGCGCGCTCCACAGTCCGGCCGTGCAGGTCGTGATCGCGGTGGTGGCGGTGGTGCTGGTGGTCGTGGTGGGGCGCGAGTTGCTGCGCGTGCCGGCCAGGCTCCACGTGCTGATGTTCACGGCATTCCTCGACATGGTCGGGGCGCTGATCGTGATCCCGCTGCTGCCGTTCTACGCGGCGCGGATGGGCGCCGGCGGCCTGATCGTCGGCATCCTGGTGAGCTCGTTCGCGGCGGCCCAGCTGCTCTCGGCGCCGCTGTGGGGGCGCTTCTCGGACCGGTTCGGGCGGCGGCCGACGCTGCTGGTGGCGCTCGGGGCGAGCGTGATCGCGTACATCATCTTCGGCTACGCGACGTCGATCTGGGTGCTGCTCCTGTCGCGGCTGGTGCTCGGCGCCGGGGGCGGCACGGTGGGGGTGATCCAGGCCTATGTGGCCGACGCGACGGAGCCCAGGGACCGGGCGCGGAGCCTCGGCTGGCTGTCGGCGGCGACGAACGCGGGCGTGGCGCTGGGGCCGGTGCTCGGCTCGTGGGCGGCCCTCGTCGGGAGCAGGACGTTCACGGTCGGGTCGGGTTCGTTCTCGATCGGGCACGCGGCCCCGGGGCTGCTGGCGGCGTCGCTCTGCCTGCTCAACATGGGCTTCGCCTGGAAGTACCTGCAGGAGCCCAAGGGAGTGACCGGCGAGCACCCGGTGCACAAGCACGAGCCGCGGGCGACGTCGACCGCGGGGGCGGCGCTGCGGGTGATCTCGCACTCGGCCGAGCCCTCGAGCCGGCTGATCTGGATCTATGCGATCGCGATGGGGGCGTTCGGCGGGGCGACGGCGGTGCTGGGGCTCTTCCTCAAGGACGAGTTCGGCGTGACCGAGGAGACGATCGGGTACTTCTTCCTCTACATCGGCGTGATCTCGGTGATCACGCGGGTGCTGGCGCTGGGGCGGCTGGTGGACCGGCTGGGGGAGCCGCGGCTGTCGCGGGTGGGGATGGTGCTGCTGGCGCTGGGACTGGGCGGGCTGCCGTTCGCGAGCAACCTGGCGCTGATGGCGCTGTTCGTGGCGCTGATCCCGCTCGGCACCGCGTTCACCTTTCCGTGCGTGACGGCAATGCTGTCGCGGGTGATCCACCCCGGGGAGCGCGGGCTGTACATGGGCTTGCAGCAGACGTTCGGCGGGACGGCGCGGGTGGTGTTCCCGATCGCGATGGGGACGCTGTTCGACACGGTGGGGCACGGGTGGCCGTTCTGGGTGTGCGGCGCGCTCGTGCTGTCGACGATTTCGCTGGGGCTGGGCATGGAGGGGTACCTGAAGCCCAAGCCCGCCGCGGCGGCGCCGTCGGAGCCGGCGACGGCCGCGTAGCCGGCTCCTTTCGCGCGCACGGCGCGCCGCACCTGCTGGAGCGGCGCCATCCGGGTCGGTTGGCTCCGGGAGCGTCTGGCCGACGCGGACGCCGCGCAACGGCGCGCGAAACCCGATCGCCGGAGGGCGACGTCCAAGGGTCGCCCTCCCGGCCTGGGGCGGCGGCGCGGGGCCGGGGCGATACCCGTTGCGTTCCGTTACCCCCTGGCGCCGCGCGGTCGTGGGGAGAGGGAAGAACGAGGGCGCGGGGCAGGTCCTTCGCCGTGCTCAGGAGGGCGGGTCGATGCGCAGCAACTCGGGCGACAGAGGCCCCCACTCATGGGCCTCGATGTCGTGGGCCACGTCGATCACGCGGATCTGGAGGTTCATCGCCGCGCGCTGCATGCGCTGGAAGGCGTCCGGCTCGCTCGCGCCGGTGAGCTTCTTCAGGATGCCCTTGGCCCGCTCGATGGACTTGCGCTCGGCGAGGCGCATCCTGGCGTCGGCCACGGCATGGTCGCGCTCCCTGGCCCGTTCCATGGCGAGCCGCAGCGTGCCGTCGAGGATTGCCGGCGGCGTCGGCTTGGGCAGGAACGCCACGGCCGACGTCACCGCCACCTGGCGCTCGTCGAGCTGGAGTGCGGGGTCGCCGGTGAAGAGGATGATCACGGTGCCGGGCTTGGCCCGCGTGATCTGCTCGGCGGCCTCGATGCCCGAACCGTCGGGCATGTGGACGTCGAGCAGCACCGCGTCGGGGGAGTGACGCCTGGCCTGCTCGACGGCCTCACGGCCCGTGCCCACCCGCGCGATCACCACATAGCCGAACGACACGAGCACCTTCGCGAGGAGGTCGCGGGCATCCGCGTCGTCCTCGGCGAGCAACACACGAAAACGCGACATCTCGTCCTTGCGAGGGCGGGATGGCCGGTTCGGCACGCCCGGCAGCTTCGTCGCCGCCGGGACGTCGAGCGCGCTACCGGGCCTGGCCGGCGACGCGCTCCAGCAGCTCGCGCGCGGCGAGCGGCTTTCTCAGGGTGAAGTCTGCAGCGACGGACGGGGGTGGCGCCAGTTCCCACCCGGTGATGACGCCGACCCGCAGGCCGGGAAACCGCGCGCGCAGCTCGGCGACGAAGGCCCAGCCGTCGCCGTCGGGGAGGAAGATGTCGCTCACCACCACGTCGACAGGTGGGGCGCCGCCCGGGGCGCCGAGGCTCGCGCGGGCCTCGGCGAGGGTTCCGGCCTCGACCACGGTGTGCCCCTCCCCCTCGAGGAGCTCGCGCAGCAGGCGGCGGGCCTCGGCGTGGTCCTCGACGAGGAGCACGCGCCGGGCGACGGACGGTGCGGGCGCCGCCGCGGCGGGCGGGGCGGCGGTGCCGGCCACGGGAAGGCGCAGGCGCACGATCGTGCCGCGCCCCGGCTCGGAGGTGATTTCGGCGCGACCGCGATGGCGGCGGGCGATGCCGTACACTTCGCTCAGGCCGAGCCCCGAGCCGCGGGTTCCCTTGGTCGAGAAGAAGGGCTCGAAGGCCCGCTCGCGCACCTCGGTCGTCATGCCGACGCCGGTGTCGCGCACCTCGAGCAGGGCCTCGTCGCCGGAGCGGCGCGACGCCACGGTGAGCCGGCCGCCGGCGGGCATCGCGTCCACGGCGTTGCCGAGGAGGCTGAGCAGCGCCTCGCGCACCTCGCCGGCGATGCCCTCGATCGTGACCCCGGGGGCGAGCTCGCGCACAACCTCGATGCGTCCCCCGACCTCCCGGTCGGCCCACGCGGCCTGCGCGATCTCGATGGCCTCGCCCGCGACGGTGGCGAGGTCGAAGTGCTGCTCGGGCCGGCTGCTGATCGGGTCCTGGCGAATGAAGCGTCCGACCCGCGCGGCGGTGGCGGCGCCGGTCTCGGCGGCCTTCTGGATGCGCCGCGCGTAGTCGCGCACGAGGTCGGGATCGGCGGCGTTGCGGTGGAGCAGGAAGGCCGCCGCCATGATCGGGTTGAGGGCGTTGTTCACGTCATGCATGACGCCGGCGGCGAGCTGCCCCACGGCGGCGAGGCGGCGGTCGCGGGCGAGCGCCTCCTGCAGGGCGAGGAGCTCACCGGAGCGCTTCTGCACCATCTGCTCGAGGCGCTCGGCCTCGGTGGCCACGTGGACGTAGAGGGCGGAGCCGACGCGCACCTGCTCCTCGAGCTGCTGGGCGAGGCGCACCCGCTCGGTGATGTCGCGCTCGACCGTCACGGCACCACGCACCACCCCGGCGGGATCGCGGAGCGGGTTGCTGTTGACCTCGACGGCGGCCTCGCCCGCGGCCGAGCGGACGAGGAGCACCTCGCCGCGCACCGACTCGCCGCGCAGGGCGCGCGCGGCCGGGTGCTGGTCGAGGGTGAGGCGCGAGTGCTCCATCGAGCGGGGCTGCTCGAGGGCGTCGAGCTGGGCGAGCGTGGTGACCGCGGCCTGGCCGTCGCCGCGGACGGCCAGGGCGTTGCTGCGCACGATGCGGCCGTCGCGGTCGAAGACCCGCACCGACTCCGGCATCAGGTCGAAGATCACCGACAGTTGCGACACGCTGGTGGCGAGGTGGGCCCGCAGGTCCTCGCGCTCGCTCACGTCGGCGGCGAGGAGGGCAATGCCGCTGGCGGCGCCGGTCACGGCCACCGGGACGGTGGTGACCTCGACGGCGCGGGCGCCATCGGGCCCGTCGGCCAAGACGCGCGTGGTGCGCGGCGCGCCGACGGCGCGCCCCTCGGCCACGAGCGGGGCGAGGTCCGTGCGGGCGACGGGAAAGGCGTCGCGCGCGCCCGTCGCGCTGGGCGGGCGGACGGCACCGGTCAACTCGCGGTAGTGCGCGTTGGCGTGCACGAGCTCGAGCGCGCCGTCAAAGACGGCGAGTGCGACGGGGAGGGCGTCGAGCCAGTCGCTCAAGGCGAGCTCGCCGGGCGGTGGGAGTGGGAGGGACATGCGGCGGGACATGCGTGGGGAGGCCGCAGCGAACGTAGCGCGCGGGAAGGTGAACGGCGAGGACGATGCGCCGGGCGCAACCACGGGGCACGGGGCGGCACGGAGGTTCCGGAGGAGGCAACGGCGCGGGGCCTGGGGGCGCGCGGGCGGGAACCCGGCCCGGGAAGCCTGCATCGGCGCGGGTGCCGGCAAGGGAAGCGCCTTCGGCTCGGGCGGGGCGTTCCGGGAAATCAGTTGCCATTGCCCGCGCCGGCTCCGTGAACCCCCGTGCATCCCGGTGACTCCGCGGAGGCGCCCTCCTCGCCCTTCCCCCTCGCGGCTACCCGCGCTCGATGGTGTGCTCGCCGGTGTGACGCAGACGCGCCTCCTCCTCGCCGCGCTCGCGGCCGGTGATGAGGCGCGACCCGCGCTGGTAGGTGAAGTACGCCCACGCCCACTGCATGAACACCACCAGCCGGTTGCGGAAGCCCACGAGGTACATGATGTGGAGGAAGATCCAGAAGACCCAGGCCGGCGTGCCCGCGATGCGCATGAAGCCCAGGTCGCCGATCGCGCGGTTGCGGCCGATCGTCGCCAGCTCGCCCTTGTTCCAGTAGCGGAACGGGCGGCGCGGCTCGCCGCGCAGCGTGCGCAGCACGTTCCGCGCCGCATGCACGCCTCCCTGCATCGCCCCTTGCGCCACGCCCGGCACCGGCCTGCCCTCGCTGGTGGCCGCGGCGGCGTCGCCGACCACGAACACCTCGGGATGGCCGGGGATCGAGAGGTCGGGGTTCACGATCGCGCGGCCCGACTTGTCCAGCGGCACGCCGAGTTGCCTCGTGAGCGACGAGGCACGATTCCCCGCGGCCCAGAACACCGTGCGCGACGCGATCCGCTCGGCGCCGATCGACACGCCCTCGCCGTCGACGCGCGTGACAACCGCGTTGGTGCGGATCTCGACGCCGAGCTCCTCGAGGTCGCGGTGCGCGCGCGCCGCGAGCGACGGCACGAAGCCCGGCAGGATGCGCGGCCCGCCCTCGACGAGGATCACCCGCGTCCGTCGCGTGTCGGTGCGGCGGAAGTCCCGGTGGAAGGCGTGGCGCGCCAGCTCCGGGAGCATGCCGGCGAGTTCCACGCCGGTGGGCCCCGCCCCCACGACCACGAACGACTGGTGCGCCGCGCGCCCGGCGTCCGTCTCGCAGCGCTCGGCGAGCTCGAAGCTGAGCAGGAAGCGGCGGCGGATCTCGAGCGCGTCGTCGAGGGTCTTGAGCCCCGGCGCGTGTCCCTCCCACTCGTCGTGGCCGAAGTACGCGTGGCGCGCCCCGGTGGCCACGACCAGGTAGTCGTAGGGGACCGCGTGCCGGCCATCGTCGAGGGTCACGGTGCGCGCGGCGAGGTCGATCGCCCGTGCCTCGCCCAGCAGCACGGTGGCATTGTGCACGCCGCGCAGCACCCACCGGATCGGCACCGTGATGTCGCTGGGCGAGAGCGCGGCCGTGGCCACCTGGTACAGCAGCGGCTGGAAAAGGTGGTGGTTCGTTCGGTCGATGAGGGTGACGCTCACCGGTGCGCGGCGCAGCGCGCGGGCGGCATGCATGCCGCCAAAGCCGCCGCCAAGGATGACGACGCGGGGGAGCGGCGAGGCGGGAGCGGCGCCGGTCATGCACGAAACGTAGCGCTGCCGGCGCGCGCTGGCGGTGCGCCGCGGGGCGTCCTACCTTCGCGGCGACTCCCGCCCCCGCCACCATGCGCCACGCCTCGTTTGCCCTCGTCGCCATGGCCGCCGTCGCCCTGCACGCGACCGCCGCCGCCCAGCATCCCGCACCTCCCACCGCGCCACCGGCAGCGGGGCAGCCCGCCGCGCAGCAGGAGGCCGACGCCTACACGCGCTACGAGCTCCTCGCGCCGGGCTCGGGGAAGTTCCGCATCCTTTATGAGGTCACGGCCACGACCCCCGGGGCGACGCACTACTTCAACCCGATCCGCAAGGGAAGCATCGCCAGCGACGAGCGCGTCACCGATCGCGCGACGGGAAGGCCGCTTGCATTCGACGTGGTGGGGGCCGCGATCGCCCGCGCCGGCGGCGTGCGCAATCCCGACACCACGCAGACGTACATCCGCGTCACCTTGGCACGCCCCGTGGCCGCCAACGGTGGCGAGGCACGCGTGCTGATCGACAAGACGTACGAGGACGCGAAGAGCTACTTCACCGAGTGGAATGGGATCACCTTCAACCGCTCGCTCGGCATCAAGCGCAACACGGTCGTGCTCCCCGCCGGCTACGAGCTCACGAGCTGCAACTACCCGTCGCAGGTGCGGCGAGAGCCCGACGGCCGGATCGCGATCTCGTTCTGGAACGGGACGCCGGCCGAGGCGCCGCTGGTGCTCAAGGCGCGCCCGGCGGCGGCGATGGCGAGCGCAGCGGCGGCCCCTCCCGCGGCGCTCGCCGACCGGCTCGACGAGCGCGCCCACCAGAACCGCGAGATCGTGTACTTCCTCCAGCAGCCCGAGACCCACGCGTTCGACCTGTACCACGACTACACCGAGTCGCGCCCCGGCGCCGCCGCCTACCTCAACATCGTGCGGCCGGGGAGCACGGTGTCCGGGCCGCGCGCCCGCAACCTCGACACCGGCGAGGAGCTCAGGTGGGAGATCCTCACGGGCGACACGATCACCCGCGCCGGCCTCCGGGCGGGCACCGTCACGCCCGCCACGGAAGTCGTCGTCTTCCGGTTCGCGCCGGTGGCGGCGGGGAGCTCGATCCGGCTGCGGATGTTCGAGACGTATACCGACACGGCGCGCTACAGGCTGGTGGGCGACGAACTGGTCTGGGACCGCTCGTTCGGCCGGCCGGCGAACGCGGTGGTGCTGCCGGCGGGGTGGATGCTGACCAACAGCTCGGTGCCGGCCACGGTGAGCGAGACGGTGGACGGGCGGATCCGGCTCGATTTCATCAATCCGCGCACGGACGAGATCGCGGTGCTGGTGACGGCGCGGCGGCGGTAGTGGCGGATCCGTCGCTGGGGGCGGGCGAACGGGAGGCGCAGATCGTTCGCCGCGCTCGGAATGACGAAAGTGTCGCGCTCAGGATGACGGCGGGTTGGCGCTCAGGATGACGGTGGTGTGGCGCGTGACGGATCGCGCTCGCGGCCACAGATTTCCGCGGTCCACGCGCCGCCACCCCATCCGCCGACCTCCCGCCCCATGCGTCGCCTAGCCGTCACCAGTGCCGCCCTTGCCTGCTGCGCCTCGCTGCTCACCGCGCAACGCGCCGCGACCGACGGCGTGCAGGGGTTCTATCGCTTCCCCGCCCTCCACGGCGACCTGATCGTCTTTGCCGCCGAGGGGGACCTGTGGGCGGTCGCCACCAGCGGCGGCGTGGCGCGACGCCTCACGACGCATCCGGGCGAGGAAACCAACCCCGTCATTTCACCGGACGGGACGACCCTCGCCTTCACGGCCCGGTACGAGGGGCCGGCCGAGGTGTACACGATGCCGATCGGCGGCGGGGTGCCGGTGCGCCGCACCTGGGAGGCCGAGCCGTCGCTCGCGACCGCGTGGACGCCCGACGGCAAGCTCGTGTACGGTACCACGCGCTACGCCGGCGTCCCCAAGCGCCAGCTGGTGGAGGTGAACCTCGCCGACAACACCCGGGCGCTGGTGCCGCTGGTGGGGGCGAGCGAGGCGAACTACGACCCGACCGGGAAGGTGGTGTACTTCGCCCGCCCGGGCTTTCACGGCAACGTGACCAAGCAGTACACCGGCGGCACGGCCCGCGACATCTGGAAGTATGTGAGCGGGGCCGCCGAGGCGGTGGAGCTCACGGGCGACTACAAGGGGGAGAGCCACTCGCCGATGGTGTGGCAGGGGCGCGTGTACTTCGTGAGCGACCGCGACGGCTCCATGAACCTCTGGTCGATGACGACCGAGGGGACGGACGTGCGGCAGCACACGCGACACCGGGGCTGGGACGTTAGGTCGCCGTCGATGTGGCAGGGGCGGATCGTGTACCAGTTCGGCGCCGACCTGTGGATCTGGGAGGTGACGGCCGACGCGCCGCGGCTCGTGCCGATCACCCTCGCGTCGGACCTCGACCAGCTGCGCGAGAAGTGGGTCACCGACCCGATCGCGTCGCTCACCGGCTGGCACCTCTCCCCCGACGGCGACCGCGTGGTGCTGACGTCGCGCGGGCGGGTGTTCGTCGCGCCGGCGAGGCAGGGCCGCCTCGTGCGGGCGTCCCGGCAGGACGGCACGCGCTACCGCGACGTGACCTTCATGCCCGACGGCCGGCAGCTGCTCGGGCTTTCCGATGCCAGCGGCGAGTTCGAGTTCGTGAAGCTCCCCGCCAACGGCGTGGGGCGCGACTCGGCGATCACGCGCAACGGCTCGATCCTGCGGTTCGACGGGAAGGCGAGCCCCGACGGCCGCCGCATCGCGTATCGCGACCTGAACGAGGACCTGTGGATCGTGAACGCGGCCACCGGGCAGCAGCACAAGGTGTCGACCAACCGGGAGGGGGTCGCCGACCTCGCCTGGTCTCCCGACGGGCGGTGGCTGGCCTACGTGTCCACGTCCACGAACACCTTCCAGCAGGTGAAGCTCCACGACGCCGACAGCGGGCGCACGGTGACGGTCACGAGCGACCGCGTGAACTCCACCGACCCGGCGTGGGATCCCAAGGGGGAGTTCCTGTACTTCCTCTCGGACCGCAACCTCCGCACGCTGGTGGGGGGGCCGTGGGGGACGCGGCAGCCGGAGCCGTTCTTCGACAAGCCGATCGAGATCTACGCGGTGTCGCTGCGCGCCGGGCTGCGATCGCCGTTCGCGCCGAACGACGAGCTGGCGCCGAGGACTCCGGCCGCGCGCGGCACGGACACGACCGGTGCGACGACGGCGCCCGCGGCCACCGCCGGGCCCGTTCGCGCGATCCGGATCGACGTGGCGGGGATCGAGCTGCGGGTGCGCCGCGTGCCGGTGCCCGCCGGGAACTACAACGCCCTCGTGGCCAACGCCGAGGGGCTCTTCTGGCTCGCGACGGCAACGGGCCCCGATGCGCCGACGGACCTGCGGGGCCTTCGGTACGGCAACGAGAAGGTGGAGGCGGTGGTCGTGGCCGACAGCGTGCGCTCGCTCGAGTTGTCGCGGAACGGGCGCAAGCTCCTCGTGCGTCGCGCCAACGCGCTGTACGTGCTCGACGCGCGGCCGGTGCGGCAGGCGACGAACGCCGACACCCGCGTGGACCTCGGCGGCTGGTCCTACCCGATCGACGTGCGCGCCGACTGGCGGCAGATCTTCACCGACGCCTGGCGGATGGAGCGCGACTACTTCTACGACGCCGGCCTGCACGGGGTCGATTGGGCCGCGGCGCTGCGCAAGTACCTGCCGCTGGTGGACCGCGTCACCACGCGCGACGAACTCTCCGACCTGATCGGCTGGGTGGTGGGCGACCTGTCGGCGCTGCACACCAGCGTGGGGGGCGGCGACCTGCGGCGCGGGCGCGACTCGGTGGTGATCGCGACCCTCGGCGCGCGGCTCTTTCGCGACGCGGCGCGCGGCGGCTACCGCATCGACCAGATCTACCGGCACGACCCCGACTATCCCGACACCCGCTCCCCGCTCGCCGATCCCGACCTCGGGATCAGCGCCGGCGACGTGATCACGGCGGTGAATGGCGTGAACCTGCTGGAAGTGGACGACATCGGCGTGCCGCTTCGCAACCAGGCCGGCAGGCAGGTGCTCGTCACGGTGCGATCGGGGACGAACACCCGCGACGTGGTGGTGACGGCGATGGCCAACGAGGCCACCCTGCGCTACACCGACTGGGAAGTGAGCCGCCGCCTGGCGGTCGACAGTGCCGGCGGCGGCAGGCTGGGGTACGTGCACCTGCGGGCGATGGGCGGCGCCGACGTGAACCAGTGGTACCGGGAGTTCTACCCGGTGTTCGACCGGCAGGGGTTGATCATCGACGTCCGCCAGAACCGCGGCGGCAACATCGACTCGTTCATCCTCGAGAAGCTGATGCGCAAGGCGTGGATGTACTTCAAGGGGCGCTCCGGCGTGGCCACGTGGAACATGCAGTACGCCTTCCGTGGCCACATGGTGGTGCTGGTGGACCAGGAGACGGCGTCCGACGGCGAGGCCTTCGCCGACGGCTTCCGGAGGCTCGGACTCGGCGCGGTGATCGGCGCCCGCACGTGGGGTGGCGAGATCTGGCTCAGCAACGTGAACCAGCTTTCGGACGGCGGCGTCGCCCGCGCGCCGATGACCGGCGTCTACGGCCCCGAGCGCAAGTGGCTGATCGAGCAGGAGGGGGTCGTGCCCGACATCGAGGTCGACAACCTCCCGCACCAGAGCTTCCTCGGCAGGGACGCGCAGCTCGAGGCGGCGGTGGCGTACCTCAAGAAGAAGATCGCCGACGACCCGCGGGCGGTGCCCGCACCGCCGGCATACCCGCGGCGCGGCATCCCGGCCACGCCGCCGTCGCCGCGATGAGGGAGGTCGCGGGCGCGCGCCCCTGCGGGCACCGCGGGCGCGCGGCGGCGCTCGCGCTCGCGCTCGCGTGCGTCGCAAGTGCGGGCGCGGCGCAGGGACGCCCACTCACTCGGGAGGACTCCGCCCTCGTGGGCCGCATCCTGCTCGCCGAGGACTCGCGCGACTCGTCGAGCGCCGCCTTTGCCGACGGACTCGCGCACACCGACGCGCGCGTGCAGCTGCTCGCGCGCCGCGGGCTGGCGCGGGCGCGCGACCCGAGGTTCGCCGCGCGGGACTCGTTCCCGCCGCTGCCGGCACCGCCGGTGTACCCCGAGCCGGCCTGGCGGCTGCGGTTCCGCGCACTCGCCGGCAAGGGCGGCGACTGCGCACTCATGCGGGACGCCATGCGGGACGGCGCCTGGCAGGTCCGGCTGCGCGCGATGGACCTCGTGACCGCGGCGTGCTCGGCGGACTCGGCCGTGGTGCGTGAACTGCGCGCATACGCCGGCGCCGTGCCCGGGCCCGTCGCGCGCAAGGCCGGCGGCGTGTCGTGGCATGCGTCGGCGCACGCGCTCGTGGCGCTGGCCCGCATGGCGCCGGGCGACCGCACGCAGCGACTGGTGCGCGACCATGTAAGGCGCGGCATCGCGCCGCAGCGCGTCCATGCCGCCATCGCGGCGCGCCTGCTCAGGGACAGCGTCGCCCTCGCGATCCTGTCCACCGACCGCGACGCGAACGTGCGCGAGGCGGCCGCGACCGGACTGGCCGCGATGGCAAGCCACGGATCGGACCGGGCGTTGATCGCGGGGCTTCGCCACGAGGGCTACCAGGCCATTCGCGCCGCGGCCGGCGCGCTCAAGGGGTCGCCCAGCGCCGCGGCCGTCCTCGGCGCGGCCATCGACGCGGCACGCCGCCTGCGTCGCGACTCGAGCGAGACCTCCCGCGACGCGCGCATCGCGCTCCTCGATCGCATCGGCGACTTCGCCACCCCCGCCGACACCGCCGCCCTCGTCGGCCTCGCCCATGACTTCGACTGCACCGTCGCCGGGGTCGCCACCACGATCGCCCGCCGGCTCGGCGCCACGCTCCCCGCCGGCGACGCCCCGTTCTGCACGCCGTTCCGGCCTGCGCTCCCGCGCGACGCCGTGGCCCTCGCCCTCGGCGCGAGCGTGCAGCTTCTCGTCACCATGGCGCCCTCCGCCGGCGGCGGCTCGTTCACCGTCCAGCTCCGCGGCGACCTGGCCCCCGTAATGGCCGCGCGCATCCTCGACCTCGTGCGCAACGGCTACTACAATGGCCTCTCCTGGCATCGCGTCGAGCCCGACTTCGTGATCCAGGGAGGGAGCCCCGACGCCAGCGAGTACGTCGGCTTCCCCCGCTTTGTGCGCGACGAGCTCGGTGCCGTGCCGCACCCGCGCGGCACCGTGGGGATGAGCACCCGCGGCCACGACACCGGCGACGCCCAGTGGTTCGTGAACCTCCGGGACAACCCGCGCCTCACCCGCGATTACTCGATCTTTGGCCAGGTCACCCGGGGAATCGAGGTCGTGGACGGGGTGCTCGAGGGGGACACGATCGCCAGCATCACCATCGAGCCGGGAGCGCCATAGGGGCGGGCCGCGGCCGGTGACGATCTCGTGCCGGCGGGAACACTCCCCTCCTCGGCACGGTCTCACCGGAACCCAATGAACTGCCCCCTCCACGCGTTTACCTGTAGAGTACGGAACGCGGGGCGTCGGTCGTCGCGGCTGGCCCCGCCCGCCATCCCACCCTGATCCGCGAAGGGTCCCGCTTGGTGTTCGAGTTCCTGTTCAAGTACCGGCCGGCGGTCTTCGAGCAGGGCGACTTCGCCTTCGGGGCAAGGTGGCCCCTCGTCGTCATCCTCGTGCTCGGCGCGGCGATCGCGGCCGCGGCGCTGCGCGGCTACGGCGCCGCGCCGGGCCGGAGCTCCCCGCGCGACCGGCTGGTGCTGCGCGGCCTCCGCGTCGCGATCCTCGTCGCCCTCGTGTTCTTCCTGCTGCGGCCCATGCTCGTCGTCAACGCCGCGGTGTCGCAGCGCAACTTCGTGGGCGTGCTGGTCGACGACTCGCGCTCGATGCGGGTGGCCGACCATGACGGGGCCTCGCGGGCCGACATCGTGCGCGCCATGCTCGACGACCGGCAGGGGGCGCTGCTCACGTCGCTGCGCGAGCGCTTCCAGGTGCGGCTCTTCCGCTTCGGCAGGGGCGCCGAGCGGGTGGACGACCTGTCGCGCCTCACCTTCGACGCCAACGAGACCCGCCTCGCCGACGCCCTTGACGGCGCCCGTCGCGAGCTCGAGTCGGTGCCGGTGTCGGGACTGGTGCTCCTCACCGACGGCGCCGACAACGCCAACGTGCCGCTGGCCGACATGCTGCTCTCGCTGCGCGCCAGGTCGGTGCCGGTGTTCGCGGTCGGGGTGGGGGCCGAGCGGTTCGACCGCGACATCGAGGTGCGCCGCGTCGAGACGTCGCGCTCCGTGCTCAAGGGGAGCACGCTCGTGGCGAGCGTGCTGGTGCGGCAGCGCGGCTTCGGCGGCGCCGCCGTGCCGCTGGTGGTCGAGGACGAAGGGCGCGTCGTCGGCCGCTCGCAGGTCATCCTCCCCGTGGGCGACGAGGCCGGCGTGGTGAAGGTGCGGGTGCAGCTCGACCAGGCCGGCCCGCGCGCCCTCACCTTCCGCATTCCGCTGCAGCCGGGAGAGCAGGTCACCCAGAACAACGGCCAGGGGGCCCTCGTGCGAGTGCGCGACGGGCGCGAGAAGATCCTCTACGTCGAGGGAGAACCGCGATACGAGATGCGGTTCATCCGCGCCGCCGTCGAGGCCGACTCGAACCTCCAGCTCGTTGCGCTGCAGCGCACCGCCGAGAACAAGTTCCTGCGCCTCAATGTCGACGGTCCCGCCGAGCTCGTGGGGGGCTTTCCGCGGTCGCGCGCCGAGCTCTTCCAGTACCGCGCCGTGATCCTCGGCAGCATCGAGGCCGGCTTCTTCGGCAAGGACCAGCTGGCAATGCTGGCCGACTTCGTGGGCACGCGCGGGGGCGGCCTCCTCTTCCTCGGCGGGCGCCGCGCCTTTGCCGAGGGGGGCTACGCCGGCACGGCCCTCGCCGACGTGATGCCGGTGGTGATCGAGGGAACGGCGGCGACCGGCGACGAGCCGGCGTTCGTGAGCGACCTCGCCGCCACCCTCACGCCGGGCGGGCTGGGCGCCGCGGTGACGCAAGTGGTCACGGAGCGCGACACCATCGGCCGCCAGGGCAAGGGAGCGCCCACGGTCGCCGAGAAGTGGGGCTCGCTGCCGGCGGTGACGAGCGTGAACCGGATTCGGCGCGTGAAGCCCGGCGCGGTGACGCTGATCGCGGGGCGGCAGGCGCGGCCGCTCCGGCAGGGGCTCCCCGCCGAGGCCGCGGGCTACGAGCAGCCGCTGCTCGTGTACCAGCGCTACGGCCGCGGCCTCGCCGTGGCGCTGCCGGTGCAGGACTCGTGGACCTGGCGCATGGGCGCCGGCATCGAGGTCGAGGACGCGACCTTCGAGCGCTTCTGGCGGCAGATGCTGCGCTGGATCACGAGCGAGGTGCCGGGGCGGGTGACGATCGCCACCACCGCCGACCAGGCCAACCCGCGGTCGCCGGTGACGCTGCGCGCCGAGGTGGTCGACAGCGCCTTCACCCGGCTCAATGACGCGCAGGTGGTGGCCCATGTGGTGAACGCGGCCGGCGACCGGCGCGACGTGCCGCTCGACTGGACGGTGGACCGCGACGGCGAGTACCAGGGCACCTTCACCCCCGACGGGGCCGGCATTCACTCCATTCGCGTGGAGGCGGTGTCGAAGTCCGGCGGCTCGGCGAGCGACTCGGCCTACGTGCGGGTGGCGGAGCGCGACGACGAGTTCGTGGACGCCGAGATGCGCGCGTCGGTGCTCAAGCGCATCGCCGACGAGACCGGCGGACGGTTCTACACGCCAGCCCGGGCCAGGTCGCTCGCCGCGGACGTCGCGTTGTCGAGGCGCGGCGTGACGGTGGTGAACGAGATGGACCTCTGGGACATGCCGATCAACTTCCTGCTGCTGGTGCTGCTGCTGGGCGCGGAGTGGGGCTGCCGGAAGTACCGGGGGCTGGCGTGACCGCGGGCGCCGCTCGCGCGCGTTCGCTGGTGGGGCGCGGTCCCATCGTGGCGTTGCAGCGCTGCGCCATGCTGCTCGCCGCGTCGCTCGTGCCGGCGCTCGTGCCAGCCCTCGTCGCCCGCGGGCAGACGCAGGTGCTGATCGTGAGCGGCCTCGGCGGCGACCCGGTGTACTCGGCGCGCTTCGCGAAGCTCTCGCGCGAGCTCGGCGACGCGCTGGTCCAGCGCGTCGGCATCCCGGCGTCGAGCGTGGTGCGGCTGGGGGAGGACAGCGTGCGCGCCGAGCCGATGTACGCCGGCCGCTCCACCAAGGGGAACATCGAGGGGCAGTTCGCGCGGATCGCGGCCAGCGCGCGCCCCGGGTCGCAGGTGGTGATCGTGCTGCTCGGCCACGGTGCCGGCGAGGGCGCCGACTCGCGGCTCAGCATTCCCGGGCCCGACCTCACCGCCGCCGACTTTGCCCGGCTGCTCGCCCGCCTGTCGGCGCAGCGCGTGGCCTTCCTCGACCTCACCAGCGCCAGCGGCGACATGCTCCCCGTGCTGTCGGCGCCCAACCGGGTGGTGATCACCGCCACCAGGAGCGCGATCGAGCGCAACGAGTCGCAGTTCGCGACCTGGTTCGTGCAGGCGTTCAGCAAGGACGGCGCCGACACCGACAAGGACGACCGCGTGTCGCTGCTCGAGGCCTTTCGCTACGCCGTGGCGGAGACCAGGCGGGCGTACGAGGCCGACAGCCGGATCCTCACCGAGCACGCGCAGCTCGACGACAACGGCGACCGCACCGGCACCGGCGAGCCGAACGGTCGCACCGGCGACGGGCTGGTGGCGCGGCGCTTCTTCCTCGACATGGGCGCCCTGGCGGCGCGCGGCGGCGCCGTGGACGCGCGCCTCCCCGCGCTGTACGGCGAGAAGTTCACCCTCGAGGAGGCGGTCGAGGCCCACAAGCTCAGGAAGCCCCAACTCGCCGCCGAAGCGTACGGGAGCGAGCTCGAGCGGCTCCTGATCGCCCTGGCCCGCAAGGCCCACGAGATTCGCGCGATCGAGGGACGCGCGATCGAGGGACGCAAGTGAGGGCGCGCGCGATCGGCTGCCTTTCCGCGGCAAGGGCGCGCCGCGGCCTGATGGCATGCGTCGCGGCCGTCACGCCGATCGCCGCGATCGTGCGGGCGACCGTCGCGCTCGTCGCCGCCTGCGCCATGCTCGCGTTCGCGCCGGCCGCGCGCGCGCAGCAGCCGGCCCCGGCGCCGCTGGTGCCGGCGGCCCCGGCGGCCACGGCCGCCGACATCCGCCGCCTCGCCGACGCCGGCCGCTACGACGACGCCGAGCAGGCGGCGCGCCGGCTCACGCTGGGGGCGCGCGGGGCGGAGTACCTCACGCCGCTGGGCGACGTGCTCCTCGCGCGCGGGCGGCTGGCGAGCGCGGAGAGCGCCTTCGTGCAGGCGATCGCGGGCCGGGCGGCGGACAGCCTCACCGCCGCGGTGCGCCTCGCCGTGCTGCACCACGACCGCGGCGACCGCGCCACGGCCGTGCGCGAGTTCGAGCGGTTCATCGACATCTATAATGGAAGCGCCGCCTCGCTCACCGCCCGCGACCTGGTGGCGGTGGCCGAGGCCTGCCGCTACCTCGGCAGCCGCGACCCGCAGCTGTTCAAGGACGCGCTCAAGGCCCTCGACCGTGCGGTGGCCATGGATCGTGCCAACGCCGACGCGCACAGCGCGCTGGGGGAGCTCTTCCTCTCCAAGTACAACAGCGGCGACGCGCAGTCCGCGTTCGCCTCCGCGCTCGAGCTCCGCCCCGGCGACCCGCGGGCGCTGGTGGGCGAGGCCCGCCGGCGCGGCGTCGACGGCCAGCCGGGCGCCGATTCCCTGCTCGCCCGCGCCCTCGCCCGCAACCCGTCGTACGTGCCTGCGCTGGCGCTGGTGGCGCGCGCGCAGATGGGCAGCGAGCGTTACGGCGACGCCCTCCGCACCGCCGACCAGGCCCTCGCCATCAACCCGGCCTCGCCCGAGGCGCTCGCCGTCGCGGCCGCCGTCCGCTACCTGACCGGCGACGTGCGCGGCGCCGACGCGGTGCGCGATCGCGCCCGGTCCCTCTACCCGCGCAGCGGCGACCTGCTCGCCACCATGGCCGACGCCGCCGGCAGCGTGCGGCGCTACGCCGCCGCGGCCGACTTCGCGCGGCAGGCGGTCGCGGTTGACTCCACCAACTGGCGCGCCCGCGGCCTGCTCGGCATGAACCTCATGCGGCTGGGGCGCATCGCCGAGGGGCGCGCCGCCCTCGAGGCGTCGTTCGCCGGCGACCCGTACGACGTCTGGATCAAGAACACCCTCGACCTCCTCGACACCTTCGCGAACTACGACACGATCTCGTCGGCGCACGCGACCATGATGATCGAGAAGCAGGAGTCGGCGGTGCTGGCCATCTATCTCGGCGACCTGGTCGACGAGGCATGGAGGGTGTTCAGCGCGCGCTACGGCTGGGCGCCCGCCGGCCGGGTGCGCGTCGAGGTCTTCCGCAGCCAGGCCGACTTCTCGGTGCGCACGGTGGGCATGCCCGGCATCGGCGCCCTCGGCGTGAGCTTTGGCAACACCCTCGCCTTCGACTCCCCCGCCGCCAAGGACGCCGGCGGCTTCAACTGGGGGTCGACCGCCTGGCACGAGCTGGCGCACACCTTCACCCTCGGCGCCACCGACCACCGCGTCCCGCGCTGGTTCTCGGAGGGGCTGTCGGTGTGGGAGGAGCACAAGGCGCGCCGCGGCTGGGGATTCCACGTGTCGCCGGAGTTCCTCGAGGCGTTGCACGCCGGAAAGCTGGTGCCGGCGAGCCGCATGAACGACGGCTTCATGCGCCCCGCGTACCCCGGACAGGTGCTGCTCTCGTACTTCGAGGCCTCGCTCCTCTGCGACTGGGTGGCCGCCGAGAAGGGCGAGGCGGCGCTGGTGACGATGCTGCGCGAGTACGGGGCGGGGCGCACGACCGAGGAGGTCGTTGCCCGCGTGCTCGGGGTCGACCTCGCCGCGTTCGACGCGAAGTTCGACGCGTACATGAAGGAACGGTTCAAGGACGCCCGGCCGGTGGACAGCGACGAGCTGGTGGTGCGCGCGGCGGCGCTGGCCAAGGAGGGCCGGCGCGAGCCGGCGATCGCGCTGCTGCGCAGCGCGATGTACGACGACCCGACGAACCTCACGGCCCACACCGCGCTCGCCGGCCTGCTGGGGCTCAACGGCGACACCACGCGCTCGGCCGAGGAAGCCGACGTGCTCGAGCGGTCGCTCTACATCAACCCGTTCGAGATCGCGGTGCACCAGCGGCTGGCCGTGCTCTTCCGCCGGCTCGGCGACCGCGCCAAGGTGGTGCGCGAGCGCCGCGCGGTGGTGGCCCTTGCCCCGGTGGACGTTGCCGAGGCCTGGTACGAGCTGGCGCTGGCGCAGTACGAGGCGTCCGACGCGGCTTCGGCCAAGGCGAGCGTGATCCGGGCGCTCGAGGAGGCGCCAAACTTCGCGCGGGCGCAGGAGCTGCTGCTGGCGCTGGTCGACGGGAGGGAGCCATGATCGTGCGGCATCTGGCGAGGGTGCTGCTGGCCTGGAGCGCGCTGGCCCTCGTCGGGGCACCAGCCCGGGCGCAGCGCTTCCCGGGGGGCGGCGGCGGGCGCCCAGACTTCAGCGCGCAGTTCGGCAATCCCGACGATTTCTGGTCGCATCCCGAGTTTGCCGGCAACCCGGTGTACGACGGGCGGTTCACCTTCGCGCGGATCAAGTACCGCGGCTACGGCCACTTCACCAACGAGGGGCCGGGGTGGGCGCACGACTACCCCACCGCCGACGAGCACCTGATGCGGATCCTGAAGGAAGTCACGTCGATGCGCCCGTTCATCCTGCAGGGGCCGGTGAAGGGGGGCGCGCTCGTGGCGCTCGACGACCCGGCACTCTTCCGTTACCCGGTGTCGTACCTCTCGGAGCCCGGCGGCTGGCACCCCACCGCCCTCGAGGTGGCCGGCCTGCGCAAGTACCTGCTCAAGGGCGGGTTCGTGATCGTCGACGACTTCGGGTTCGGCGACTGGGCCAACTTCGTGGAGCAGATGCAGAAGGTGCTCCCCGGCGTGCGCCCGGTCCCGATGAGCGGCAAGGAGCCGGTCTTCGACTCGTTCTACAAGGTGGACATCAGCAATGTGCGCTCGGTGCGTGGCCGTGCCCAGTTCTTCGGCGTGTACCAGGACAACGACCCGCGCAAGCGCCTGCTCATGATCGTGAACTACAGCGCCGACATCGGCGACTCGTGGCAGTGGGCGGGCCAGGGGTTCATTGCCGTCGACGCCACCAACGAGGCGTTCAAGCTCGGTGTCAACTACCTCGTGTATGCCCTCACGCACTAGAGATGGCGTCGGCGTGCGCGTTCGCGGCCTCGGCCCGTTCGGAGGTGGAGGGAGAGCAAGATGGGGAAGGGGTAACCACGGAGTCGTGCGACACGGCCACGGACGTGCACGGAGGAGACAGCGATTGCCGGGGGCGCCGGGGCCGGCGTTCGCGCCGTGGTACGCCCCCGAACCGCGCGCGCCGTTCCCACCGATCAGTCGCCCCTGAACCTGACCTTGCTTCCTCCGTGAACCTCCGTGTCCATCGGGGCCTCCGTGGTCGCGCCCGTTTCGCCGCTGTCAGGTACTACCCGCCCGGCCTGGCCGGACCGTCGCGCCAGGCGGGAACGTTGCCGCAGCAAGCCGCCGGCTCACTGAACAGGACCTGATCCGACCCCGCACTCCCTCGCACTCCCGCACTCCCGCACTCCCACACTCCCACACTCCCGCACTCCCGCACTCCCACACTCCCGCACTCCCGCACTCCCGCACTTCCACACTCCCGCACCCGGAAATCCACGTGGCCGTTTCCGACGCGCACCCGTCCCTCGAGTCCTCGGACGACATTGCCCATGCCGACCGCCTGCGCGCCGGCTGCGCCCAGGTCAGCTCCGAGCTGCACAAGCTGATCGTCGGGCAGGAGAAGGTCGTGGAGCTGGTGCTCCTCTCGATCCTCACCGGCGGCAACAGCCTCGTGATCGGCGTGCCGGGGCTGGCCAAGACCCTGCTCATCAACACGGTCGCCAGGGTGCTGGACCTCAAGTTCCAGCGCGTCCAGTTCACGCCCGACCTGATGCCGAGCGACATCACCGGCACCGAGATCATCCAGGAGGACGGCGACGGGCGGCGCAGGTTGACCTTCATGCCGGGGCCGCTGTTCGCCAACATCGTGCTCGCCGACGAGATCAACCGCACGCCCCCAAAGACGCAGGCGGCGCTCCTCGAGGCGATGCAGGAGCACCGCATCACGGTGCAGGGCAGGACGTACACCCTCGATGAGCCCTTCTTCGTCTTCGCCACCCAGAACCCGATCGAGCTCGAGGGCACCTACCCCCTCCCCGAGGCGCAGCTCGACCGGTTCATGTTCGAGATCGTGATCGACTACCTGAGCGAGGACCAGGAGGTGAAGGTCGTGCTCGAGACCACGGCCAACGCCGACCACACGTTCTCGCACGCCGTGACCGGGGCCGACATTCGCGGCTTCCAGCGCCTCGTGCGCAGCGTGCCGGTGGCCGAGGCGGTGGCGCGCTACGCGGTCCACCTCGCGCGGGCCAGCCGCCCGGGGCCGCAGGCCGCCGACTTCGTCAACAAGTGGGTCTCGTACGGCGCCAGCACCCGCGCCCCGCAGCACCTGATCCTCGGCGGCAAGGCCCGCGCCCTCATGCAGGGGCGCTACCATGTGGGCTTCGAGGACATCCGCGCCCTCGCCAACCCCGTGCTCCGGCACCGCGTGCTCACCAACTTCGTCGCCCAGTCGGAGCGCGTGACGTCGGACAGGATCATCGCGCAGCTGCTCGACCACGTGCCGCTGCCCAGGTCGGGGATGCGGTAGTGCGCGACCGTCATCCAGAGCGCAGCCCCGGTCATCCTGGGCGCAGCGACGGATCTGCTTTCCAGGACCCCATCGCCACCTTCCTCGACCCCACCGTCCTCGCCCGCATCGGCAACCTCGAACTCCTCGCCCGCACCGTGGTCGAGGGCTTCATTGGCGGCCTGCATCGCTCGCCGCGCCTCGGCGCGAGCACCGACTTCGCCGAGCACCGCCCCTACAGTTCCGGCGACGACATCCGGCGCATCGACTGGAAGCTCTACGCCCGCACCGACCGCTACCACGTGAAGGAGTTCGAGGCCGACACCAACACCAACCTGCTCGTCCTGCTCGACGTCTCGCCGAGCATGCACTATCGCGGCGACGGGGTGAGCAAGCTCGAGTACGGCTCCTTCCTCGCGGCGTCGCTGGCGTATTTCTCCAGCGGACAGCGCGACCGCGTGGGGCTGGCGACCTTCGACCGCGACCTCGTGGACTATGTGCCGTGCGCGGCCAGGCACCTGCGGCTGGTTCTGCACGCGCTGGACCGGGCGAACCGGGCGGCGAGCGCGAGCGGCAGGTCCTCCGCCCCGGAAGCGCTCGGCACAACACACGGCGCGGCGGGGAATCTGCGATCCTCCCTCTCCGTCCCCCTCCAGAGGCTCGCCGAGCAGACCCGGCGTCGCTCGATCGTCGTCCTCATCTCCGACCTCTACGAGGAGCCCGACGCCGTCCTCTCCGCGCTCGCCCACGTGCGTGGCCGCGGCAACGAGCTGATCGTCTTCCACCCGCTCGACCGCGACGAGCTCGAGTTCCCGTTCACCGATGCCGCGAACTTCCTCGACATCGAGAGCGGCGAGCGCATGCCCCTCGTCCCCGACTACCTGCGCGCCGAGTACCGGGCCGTGGTGCGGCGGCATACCGAGACCCTCGCCCGGCGTTCGCGCGAGCAACAGGTGGACTACACCCTGCTCGACACCTCGCGCCCCCTCGACGCCGCGCTGTTCGGCTACCTCGCCGCGCGCCAGCGCCGCGGCACGGCGCGCACGTGACCCGGCGGTGACGCGCCCGTGACCTTCCTCGCCCCTTGGTTCCTCGCCGGGCTCGCCGCCCTCGCGGTGCCGGTCGTCGTGCACCTGATCAACCGCCAGCGCAAGACGGTCGTCGCCTTTCCGTCGCTGATGTTCCTGCGGAAGATCCCCTACAGGTCGGTGCGCCGGCAGAAGCTGCGCCACCTGCTCCTGTTCGCCCTGCGCTGCCTCGTGCTGGCACTGCTCGTCGCCGCCTTCGCCCGGCCCTTCTTCGACCGCCGCGCCGCCGCCGCCGCGGCTGCCACCGGCGCCCGCGAGCGGGTGATCCTCCTCGATCGCTCGTACTCCATGTCGTACGGCGCACGGTGGACCGACGCCGTGGCCGCCGCCCGCCGGGCCGTGTCGGAGATGGGCGGCAACGACCGCACCACCCTCGTGCTCTTTGCCCGCGACGCCGCCGCCGCGACCGAACCCACCGGCAGCCGGCCGCAGCTCGAGCGCGCGATCGCCGCCGCCGCCCCCGGCGACGGCGCCACGCGCTACGGCCCCGCCATCGCCCTCGCCTCGCGCATGCTCGAGGGCTCCAACCTGCCGCGCCACGAGGTCCTGATCATCAGCGACTTCCAGCGGTCGGGGTGGGTGCGCCAGGACGAGGTGCGCGTTCCACCGGGTACCACGGTCACCACGGTCGACGTCGCCAGGGGCGACACCCCCGACCTCGCCGTCGCGCAGGCCACCGCCGACCGCGACCGCGCCGGCGACCTGCACACCGTCACCGTCGCCGCCCGCGTGACCAACACCGGCGGCGAGCCCCGCACCATCGACGCCACCCTTGAGCTCGGCGGGCGCCCTGCCGCAACCCTGCGCGCCACCGTCCCCGCCCGTGGCGCGGCGCAGGTGCGCTTTCCCGCCGTCACCGTCCCCGGCGGCGCGACGCGCGGCGTGGTGCGCATCCCGAAGGATGCCCTCCCCGCCAACAACGCCTTCCACTTCACCGTCGCGCTCGGCGACGCCGTCTCGGTGCTCGTGATCGAGCCGGCGCGCCCGCGCGCCAACCAAAGCCTCTTCCTCCAGCGCGCCCTCGGCATCGGCGACCAGCCCACCTTTCGCGTCGACGTCCGCCGCGCCGACGCCGTGACTCCGGGCGATCTCGCCAACCGCGCGATCGTCGTCCTCAACGAGGTTTCCCTTCCCGTGGGGAGCGTCGGCGCGCGGCTCCGGCAGATGGTCGATGCCGGCGCCGGCCTCCTCGTCGTCGCGGGCGACGTGCGCGGCGACCGCCCGCCGGCCGAGTGGCTCCCCGCGCTGCCGGTGCGGCTCGGCCCGGTCGTCGATCGCACCCGCGACGCCGGCGGCTCGGTGGCGCAGGTCGACTACGGCCATCCCGCCTTCGAGCAGTTCTCGGCCCCGCGCAGCGGCGACTTCTCCACGGCGCACGTCTTCCGCTACCGCGCGCTGCGGGAAACCGGCGCGTCGGCCGTCGTCGCCCGGTTCGACGACGGCGCTCCCGCGGTGGTCGAGCACCGGCTCGGCAGGGGCAAGGTCGTTTTCTGGGCGTCGTCGATCGACGAGTACTGGACCGACCTGCCGTTGCAGCCCGTCTTCCTTCCGTTCGTGCACGAACTGGCCCGGCACCTGGCCCGCTTTCGCGACTCGCGCAGCTCGTACCTGGTCGATGAACCCCTCGACCTCTCGCGCCACGGGGAGCTGACGGCGATGTTCAACCGCACGGGCGACGGGGGCGAGCTCGTGCTGCAGGCGCCGTCGGGCAGCAGGTCGGTCATCCCGCTGTCGGGCCCGCGGCAACTCGCGGAGCTGCACGAGGCGGGGTTCTACGAGTTGCGGGGGACGAATACCGCGGTGGGGAGCGGCCGGCCGATCGCGGTGAACGTGGACCTCGCCGAGTCGGACCTGTCGCACTTCGACCCGGCGGAGCTCGTGGCGGCGGTGACCGCGCCGGCCGCGGGATCGACGGCGAGCGCGGTGGGGACGACCGCCCTCCCCGAGGACGTGGAACGGCGGCAGGCTGTCTGGTGGTACCTGTTGATGGCGGCGCTGGTCTGCGCCGGGGCGGAGTCGGTGCTGGCAAATCGGTTGTCGTCGCGCGGAAATGTCGTGAACGCCGGGCTGGGGAGCGGGCCATGACCGCGATCGGTGGAGTGGGCACGGACCGGGGACAGCTCGATGGCGCGGTGCACGCCATCCGCCGTCGCTGGCGGCGGAAGCATGCCCTGCGTGGCGCGGCACTGGCGGTGGTGGCCGGCTTCGCGGTGCTGGTCGTCGCGTCGTACCTGCTGCGGTGGGGCCGGTACTCCGACGGCGCGCTCGTGTCGCTCCGCATGTCGCTCGCGGGCGCGCTGGCGCTCCTTGCCTGGCGGCTGGTGGTCCGCCCGCTGCGGGCGCAGCGCCCCGACCACCAGGTGGCGCTCTACGCCGAGGAGCAGGAGCGCACGCTCGACGGCGCGCTGGTGACGGCGGTGGACATGTCGCGCGCCGTGGTGCCGACTCGCTCGCCGGTGCTGGCGTCGCGCGTGGTGCGGGCGGCGATCGACGGGCTGTGGCGCGCCGACGTGGCGATCGACCTGCGCACGGTGCGTTCGTCCGGCATGCTGCTCGGGGCGGCGGTCGTGATCGCCGCCGTCGCGACCTGGTTCGGGCCGCAGGCGGTGCGCGACGGCGCTCGGCTCCTCCTCGTCCCAGTTGGGGGCGACGCGGCTGGCGTGTACGCGATCGGGGTGCAGCCCAGGGACGCCACCGTGGCGCGCGGCGGCGACCAGTTGATCTCGGCCACCCTGCGCGGCTTCGAGTCCGAGCGGGTGGAGCTGCTCGTGCGCGACCCCGACGCGACGTCGTGGACTCGCCTGGCGATGGCGATCGACAGCACCGGCACCTACAGTTTCCGGCTGTTCGACATCGTGGGGCGCACCGAGTACGCCGTCGAGGCGACCGGCGTCCGCTCCCCGACGTACACCCTCAGCGTCGCCGACCTGCCGTACGTGAAGCGCCTCGACCTCGAGTACCGCTTCCCGGCGTACACGCAGCTCCCGCCGCAGCAGGTCGACAGCACCGGCGACATCGCCGCGCTCAAGGGGACGCTGGTGCGCGTTCGCGTGACGCCCACGGCGGCCACCAACGGCGGTCGGCTTCTCATAGACGGTGGCGACACCCTTGCCCTCGTTCCCGACTCCCGGGGCTCGCTCATCGCCCTGCTGCGCGTCGACAGGCCCGGCTTCTACAAGATCGAGCTGCAGGGCCCCGGCGGCCGCATGCTCACCGGATCGCTCGACTACACGATCGACGTCCTCCCCGACCGCAAGCCGACGGTGACTTTCGTCAAGCCGGGGCGCGACGCCAAGGCCCTCGCCGTCGACGAGGTCTTCACCGAGGTCCGCGCGCAGGACGACTACGGCGTGTCGAGGCTCGACCTCGTCTACTCCATCAATGGCGCCGCCGAGAAGAGCGTCCCCCTCTCCGGCGCCACCGCCCGCGCGATCAGGGACATCGCCGCCGGCCACACCTTCATGCTCGAGGACATGAACCTCGTCCCCGGCGACGTGATTTCGTACTACGCCCGGGCCCGCGACAACAACACGGTGAGCGGCGCGCAGGAAGCGGTGTCCGACATCTACTTCCTGCAGGTGCGCCCGTACGCCAGCGACTACCGCCAGCAGCAGGGTGGGCCGCCGCCGGACCAGGGGCAGCCGCAGGAGAACCCCGGCCAGCTCTCCAGGCAGCAGCGCGACATCATCGCCGGCACCTTCAACCAGGCCCGCGACAGCGCCGCGCTCGAGGCGAGGACCCTCGCCGGGAACCTCGCCATCGTCCGCCTCGCCCAGCAGAAGCTCCGCGAGCAGGTGAACGAGCTCGGCAAGCGCCTCGTCGAGCGCGGGATCGCGAAGGACAGCCTCTGGAAGAAGATCGCCGACATCATGCCGAAGGCCGCCGCCGAGATGGACAGCGCCGGGCGCACGCTCGCCGGCGGATCGCCGCGCGCCGCCCTGCAGCCCGAGCAGCGCGCGCTGCAGCAGCTGCAGCGCGCCGAGGCGGTCTTTCGCGACATCCAGGTGCAGATGCAGGGCCGGCAGCAGGCCGGCGCCGGTGGTGGCGGCGGCGCCGACGCCCAGGACCTCGCCGACATCTTCGAGATGCAGCGCGACAAGCTCCGCAACCAGTACGAGTCGGCGCGGCGCGGGCAGGACTCGGCGGCGCGCCAGCAGCAGGACGCGCAGGTCGATGCCGTGCGGGAGAAGCTGCGGCAGCTCGCCGCCCGCCGGCAGCAGGAGGACGAGCGCCTGCGTCGCAAGGCCGACTCCCTTGGCCACATCGGCCAGGCCGGGTCGAGCAGCGGCGCCGCGCAGCGCCAAATGGCCGACGACGCCGAGCAGGCGGCGCGCCAGCTCGAGCGGCTTGCTCGCGAGCGGCAGTCGCAGCCGCTGGCCGACGCCGCGCAACGCCTGCACGACGCGAGCGACGCCATGCGCAAGGCGGCCGCCAACGGCCGGCGCGGCGCCGGCGAGTCACGCACGACGCAGCAGCGGCTCGACGAGGCCAGGCGACTCCTCGACCTGGAGAAGGCAGGCCAGGTGCGGCGCGACGTGGCCGACGCGCAGCAGTCGGCCCGCGACCTCGCCGAGCAGGAGCGGCGGATCGCGGAGGAGCTCAAGGGGCTCGGCACTGGCGACGCCGCGGCGCGCCAGCAGCTGCGGCAATCGCTCTCGGCGCGCAAGAACGCGATGCTCGACTCGCTGCGAAGCCTCACGCAGCGCCTCGACCGGGCGGCGCTGCAGCACGGGCGGGCCGCGCCCAGGACGGCGCGGGCCATGGGCGAGGCGGCCGACACCTTGCGCAGCCGGCGCATGGAGGACCGCGTGCAGGCGTCGCAGGGAGGACTGCGCACCGTGCCCCAGCAGCAGCTGGAGGCGTTCGAGCAGACGATCGGCGACGGGCTGGGCGACCTCGAGCAGCGGCTGCAGCGCGCCGCCGCGGAGGCGCAAGGCGAGGGCGCACAGGCCCGGGGCGAGTCGCACGTGCTCGACAGGATGCGCGACCTCGTGCGCGGCGTGGAGTCGATGGACGAGCGCGCGAGGCAGCAGGCGCAGCAGCGGGCCGGCCAGCTGCGCGACCAGGCGGGCCAGCAGACGGCGAATGCGCAACGGGGACAGCGGGGGCCACAAGGCCGGCAGGGACCGGAGGGCCAGCGTCAGGAACAGCAGGGCCAGGCGTTGGGCCGCGGGGAGAACCCGAACGCGCAAGGCGGTGGCATGGGCTCCGCCGGTCCCGGCGCGCAGGCCGGCGGCGACGGACGGCAGTTCTCGCGCGAGATGGCCGAGCGCGTGGCCGACGCGCGCGCCCTGCGCGACGAGCTGGGCAGGCAGGGGATCGACGTCGCCCCGCTCGACCGCGCCATGCAGGGAATGCGCAACGCCGGGCGCGACGGGGCCTTCGACGACGGCGCCAACGCGGCCGCCCTGCGGGCCCGGATCATCGAGGGGCTCAAGGCGTACGAGTTCGCCCTGCGCCGCGCCCTCGGCGAGGCCAATGGCGGCACGGTGCTGCTCGGCCGCACCGGCGAGGTGCCGGCGCGGTTCCGGAGCCAGGTGGAGGAGTACTACAAGGCGATCGCCAGGCCGGCGAAGGCCGGCAACCCGTAGTCGTCCCGGGCGAAGCCTGCGCAGCGCGAGCCCGGCGGGGCGAAGGGGCTCAGCACGGCGGAACCGTTGCCTCCCCCGTGCCTCTCCGCGCCCCGGCGTGCCTCCACGGGAACGCCCCGCTCATCTTCCTCTCCAGCAACCTCATCAACGGGGCCGGTACCTCCCCTTGATCTTCCCCATCCAGAACCTCATCCACACATCGAGTGAATCCGCCAACAGCTTCCGATCGAGCGCCATCGGCCTGATCTCCCGCTTCGCCTCCCGGATCCACACCGGCAGCGAGTCCGGCGCGATGTCCGTCCGCGACGGAATCCGCAGGTGGTCCCGCGCCGCGACGAGCATCATCTCCCGGCTCGCCACGAAGTTGAAGAACAGCTTCGCCTGCTCCGCGTGCCTCGCCCCGTGCACGATCGCGATCCCGTCCACCAGCATCGGCGTGCCGCTGCGCGGGATCACCGCCTTCACCGGGATCTTCGTGCGCGCCTCGCGCGTCGCCATGTCGGGCATGTTGTAGAGCGTCACCACCCCCTGGCGCCTGCCGAGCTTCTGGTAGAGGATCGCCGGCGACGCCGCGTACTCGCGCGTGTTGGCGTCGAGCTTGCGCAGGTAGTCGAACCCCTTCGCGGTGTTCCCCGTCTCGACGATCGACTTCTGCAGCATCGCGCCGAAGATCGCCCGCATCGTCCCGCTCCCCGCCGGGTCGCGCATCACCAGCTTGCCGCGCCACTTGCGGTCCACCAGGTCGTCCCAGTCGCGCGGCGCGTCGGACGCCTTCACCGCCTCGCTGTTGTACCCGATCACCTCCGGCGTCAGGTAGATCCCGAACCAGAAGCCCGCGCTGTCGCGTGCCTCGTCGGGCACCGCCTGCGCCCAGCTCGGCACGAACGCGTCGAGCAGTCCCTCCCGCGCCGCGATATCGAACAGCACCCCCGACGCGCCAAACCAGAGGTCGGCCTTCGGGTCGGCCCGCTCGGCACGCAGTCGCTCCAGCACCGCCTGCGAGCCGAGGTCCACCCAGTCGATGCTGATGTCCGGGTGCTCGCGCTCGAACCGCGACTTGAGGTCGCCCATCAGCTCGGCGCCGTGCGGCGAGTACACCGTGACGACCGACCGCGAGTCGCGCGCGCAGCCCGAGAGCGCCACCACGACGGCCGCGCACGCGCTGGTGCACGCGGCGCGCGCGCGATGCGCACGCCGGGCTGCACCCGCGCGAGCGACCCGCATCAGGGCGTCGTGCCGGTCTTCTGCCCGGCCGCAAGGAGGTTCGCCACGATCCGCGCCGCCCCGGGCACCCCCGCCGGCAGCTGCCGGAAGAGCGACAGCGTGCAATAGACCCACGTCCCCTGCCCGTACGGCGCCACCAGCAGCGCCCCCTTGTTCTCCGGCTCGTTGGGGTCGTGCATCTCCAGCAGCGGCGTCCACCGCTCGCCGATCGTGCTCGGCATGTACAGCCCGCGCTCCTGCACCCAGCCGTCGAAGTCCGACTGCGAGATCCGGTTCGGTCCCGTCAGCACCTTGTTCGTCGGGTCGAGGATCGTCACCGGCGCCTCCTCGATCGTCACGCGGCTCGCGGGACGCCCGAGGGTGATCGGGTACGGCAGCATCCCCGGGCGCACCATCTCGTACTGGCCGTACTGCACGATCACCGTGCCACCCTTCCTCGCGAAGTCCATCAGCCGCGCGTTCTGCGCCGCCAGCTCCGGGCTCGACTCGTACGCGCGCGGGCCCACCACCACCGTCGTGAACTTGCCCAGGTCCGCGGTGCCGAGCGACGCCGGGTCGAGGAGCGTGACCGGGACGTCGAGCTGCCGCAGCACGCTCGCCACCGCATCGCCTACGCCCTGCACGTAGGCGACGCTGAGCGTCGGGGGAACCTTGACGTCCACCGCCTGCAGCGCGAGCGTCGCGTCGCGGAAGATCCGCTGCGGCCGGATGTGGTCGTACTCGATGCTCGTGTAGCCGTTGGCGTACACCGCGCCCGTCGCGGCGTCGGTCGCCGTGACCTTCACCTCGTGCCTGCCCACGGCGAGCCGGCCGCGCAGCCGCACGTACACGTCGCGGGTCTCGGTCGGCGCGAGCCTGATCGAGCGCGTCGCGCTGTCGGCGGTCACGCCGCGGGGCGTCGCCACCGTGAGCGTGACCTCGCGCGGCGACGTCGACGCCGAGCGCAGCGTCACCCGCTCGGTGCGGTCGAGCGGCTCGTTGGCGCGGGCGTACTGGAGGGTGTTCTCGAGGGTGAGCGTGACGGCGTTGACGCCGGCCAGCGGGCGGTTCTGCTCCCCCTTCACCGCGTCGGCGAAGCGGTAGGCGATCGGGCCGACGGAGAGCGGTACCACTTCGCCGGCGACCTCGAGCAGCACCTCCACCTGCGACGTGAGCCGCATGTCCTCGGCGAGGGTCGAGTCTCCCGGCGGCGGCGTGTACAGGTCGCCGCGGCGCGCAGAACGCAGGAACCACGGCGAGCCAGGCGCCGGCGGCGGGATCACGACCCCCCGGCGGACCGAGGAGTCAGCCGGCACGGCGGTGAATCCCTTGCCGAGCGGGACGCTCGGCATGCCGTTCGCCATGAGGACCGCAAACGACACACCCACCGGTGCGGTGCCGCGATTGAACACCGTGATGCCGACGGCCACCGAGTCCGTGGTCGCCACCAGCTCGCGGTCGGCCGTGACCTCGATCGCGACTCCGGCCGCGAGGGCCAGTGCCTGTGCGGCGCGGCGCTCGGTGATCGCGAGCGCGCTCGCAAGGTCGGCGCGCGCGAGAGTGCACTGCGAAAGCAGGTCCTTCGCTGCGCTCAGGACGACAGCGCCGCTCGGGACGACGCCGCAGGCCCCGCCCTCGCGCGCCGCCTTCACCAGCCGCAGCACACGCGCCAGCGCCGGCACCGCCCCCGCCGGCGCAGCCAGGTCCAGCGCCGCCCGCGCCGCGTTCACCGCCACGGGCAGCGAGTCCACCGCCGCACGCTCGGCCGTCGTTCGTGCCGCCGCGCGCAACCGCGCCCACGTCGTATCAATCCCGTCGAAAAGCGACACCTCCTGCGCCGCCGGCGTCGCCTCGTTCACGCGACTCGCCTCGCGCCGCAGGTAATCCCAGCTCACCCCCTTCCGCTGCACCTGCCCAAACCCCTGCGACTTGTGCTGGCTCCGGCTCTCCCCCGCCAGCTCGGCGTAACTCCGCCCGAGCAGCGCGTTGTACTCGCCCACGTTCATCTTGAGCGTCTGCTGCTCCGGCGAGAACCGCGCGTTGCGGTAGAACTTCTGCACCGTCCACGTCGGCCCGAACGCCGCCACCGGCCACCGCGTGGTGTCGGCACTCGCGTCGTACGCCTCGCGCGCCAAAATCCCGCTCACCTGGTGGTGCCCGTGGCCGTCGCGCGGCGTCCCGCTGAACACGGCGACGATCACGTGCGGCCTGAAACTCCGCACCACCTTCACCACGTCGCCCAAGACCTCGGCGCGCGGCCAGTGGTTGAATGTCTCGTCGGCGGTCTTGCTGAAGCCAAAATCATACGCCCGGGTGAAGTACTGGTGCCCGCCGTCCACCCGCCGCGCCGCGAGCAGCTCCTCGGTGCGGATCACGCCCAGTCCCTCGCCCAACTCGTTGCCGATCAGGTTCTGGCCGCCGTCGCCGCGGGTGAGCGAGAGGTACGCCGTCTCCACCTGTCGGCCGCGCGCCAGCCAGGTGATCAGCTGCGTGTCCTCGTCGTCGGGGTGCGCCGCGATCACCAGCACGCGCGTGTTCACGCCCAGCCCGCGCACCAGGTCGCCCAAAGCCGCCGCGCCGCGGTCCTGTGCGGCCAGGACGCGCGGCGCGATCGCCATGCAGGCCGCCGCGAGGGCGGCAATCACTGTTTTCGTCCTCACGCTCGGCTCGCCACTCCCCTGCTCCGGCGCGGCGCGTGGGCGCGCACGTCGAGCGCGTCGCTCACGATCCGGCTTTGCTCCCGCGTGTGATCGGCCGTGTACCCCTCGGCGGGACTCGCCCGCTCGGCGCGGCCAATGTAGCGCAGCTCCATCGCGTTCCCCGCCGCCACGCGCAGCCGAGGCCAGACGAAAGTCCACGCCCCCATGTTGCGCGGCTCCTCCTGCACCCAGGCCACCTCCTCGATCGCCGGGTAGAGGTCCACCACGCGGCTGATCTCGTCCGCCGGCCAGGGGTAGAGCTCCTCCACGCGCACGATCGCCACGTGGTCCCCCACCGGCTTGGCGGTGAGGTCGTAGTAGACCTTGCCGCTGCAGAAGACCAGCCGCCGCACCGCGTCGCGGTTCTTCGCCGCGCGGGTGTCGTCGATCACCGTCCGGAAGGCGCCGCTGGTGAGGTCGGCCAGCGCGCTCGCCGCCTGCGGCAGGCGCAGCAGGCTCTTGGGCTGCATCAGGATCAGCGGCCGGCGCGGCCGCATCACCACCTGACGGCGCAGGATGTGGAAGTACTGCGCCGGCGAGCTCGGATACGCCACGCGCAAGTTGCGGTCGGCGCAGAGCTGCAAGAAGCGCTCGAGACGCGCGCTCGAGTGTTCCGGCCCCTGCCCCTCGTAACCGTGCGGGAGGAGCAGCACGAGCCCCGAGTCCTGGTGCCACTTGGCCTTGTCGGCGGCGAGGAACTGGTCGATGATCGGCTGCGCGACATTCGCGAAGTCGCCGAACTGCGCCTCCCACAGCGACAGCGTGCCCGGCGTCACCACGCTGTAGCCGTACTCGAAGCCCATCACCGCCGTCTCGCTTAGCGGCGAGTTGCGGATCTCGATGTCGGCGCGGGCGCCGTCGACGGCGCCAGCCGGACAGAACTTCTTCCCCGTCTCCACGTCCACCAGCACGGCGTGCCGGTGCGTGAAGGTGCCGCGCTCCACGTCCTGCCCGCTCATGCGAATGCTCGTCCCGCCGGTCACGATGCTGGCGAAGGCGAGCGCCTCGGCGTGCCCCCAGTCGATCGCGCCGGTGTTGATCGCGTCGCGGCGGCGCTCGAGCTGCTTGGCGAGCCGCGGGTGCGGCGTGAAATCCTTCGGGTAGCGCAGCAGCTGCTCGTTGAACCGCAGCAGCGCGTCGGCGCTCACCCCCGTGTCGGCGGGGGGGCCGACCTCCGGCCCCTCCTCGTCCTCGGGGGCGGGGATCGCCACCTGCCCCGCCTTCATGCGCGAGAGCTCGGCGTCGAAGGCGGTCATCACCTCGCGCTCGATCGCGGCCGCGTCGCCGGCGGCGATCACTCCCTCGCTCTCCAGCCGCCGCGCCCACACCTGCGCCGGCGTCGGCTGCGCCTTGACCTTGGCGTACAAGCCCGGCTGCGTGTAGGTGGGCTCGTCGGTCTCGTTGTGGCCGTGGCGGCGGTAGCCCACGAGGTCGATCAGCACGTCCTTGTGGAACTTCGCCCGGTAGGCGACGGCGACGCGCACGGCGATGATGCACGCCTCGGCGTCATCGGCGTTCACGTGGATGATCGGGACCTCGAACCCCTTGGCGACGTCGCTGGCGTAGTACGTCGAGCGCGCGTCGCCCGGGTTGGTGGTGAAGCCCACCTGGTTGTTGACGATGATGTGCAGCGTGCCGCCCACCCGGTAGGCGGCGAGCTGCGACAGGTTGAACGACTCCGGCACAATCCCCTCGCCGGGGAAGGCCGCGTCGCCGTGGATGCAGACCGGCACCACGCGGTCCTCGTTGAACCCGCCGTTCCCGTCGCGCTGGCGGGCGCGCACCGCCCCCGCGAGCACCGGGTTCACGAACTCGAGATGGCTCGGGTTCGGCAGCAGCCACACCTGCACGTCGGTGCCGTTGGCGGCGGTGCGCACGCCGTCGTAGCCCATGTGGTACTTCACGTCGCCGGTGCTGGCGTCGTCGTGCGTGTCGGCGTGCTTGCCGTCGAACTCGGCGAAGATCACCCCCACCGGCTTGCCGAGGATGTGGGCCAGCACGTTCACGCGTCCGCGGTGGGCCATCGCGATGCCGACGCTGGCGGCGCCGTCGTGGGCGGCCTCGTCGATCGCGAAGTCGAGCATCGGCACCAGCGCGTCCGTCCCCTCGATCGAGAAGCGCTTGTACCCCGGGAAGGCGCGCCCCAAAAAGCGCTCCAGCCCATCCACCTGCGTCAGCCGCACCAGCACCGCCTTCTTCTCCTCCGGCGTGAGCGGCCGCGTCAGTTCCTGCGCCGTGAGGGTGGCGCGGAACCAGGCGCGCTCGTTCTCCTCGCTCAGGTGCATGACCTCGATGCCGAGCTGCGACTGGTAGCGCAGGCGGAGCCGCGTGATGACGTCGGCGGCGGTGGCCATGTGCGGGAAGCCGAGGGCGGCCCCCGGCACGTCGACCAGCTCGGCCTCGGTGATCCCGTGGAACTCGGCGGCGAGCTCGGCGGCCCCGAGGGGCGCCGTGCCGAGCGGGTCGAGCTGCACCGCGAGGTGTCCGTGGGTGCGGATGTCGTCGGCGAGCATCGCGGCGCCGGCGGCCTTGCGGGCGAGGTCCGGGTCGGCGACGACAGCCATCGCGCCGGAGGAGCGGCGTCCGCCGGGGGCCGGGGCGGGCGCGGCGGCGGGGGCGGAGGCGGGAGAGGCGCCGAGTAGGGCGGAGGCGGTGGAGAAGTACTGTCGCCACGAGGTGTCGACCGAGGCGGGATCGGCGCGCCAGGCTTCGAACATCTCGGCGATGAGGCCGTCGTTGAAGACGGAGGTGATGGGGTCGCCGGGCATGGGGGAAATCTAGCGGCGGAGGGGGGGGTGGGCGAGGCGCCGCTACCACCCCGCGGGCTTGCGAATCACGCCCTGCGCATCGCGGAGTTCCGCGGGCAGCTGCGAGTCGCGAAGCGGGCCCGGGCGGATGCGCTTGACGAAGGTGGCGGAGTCCCGGAGCACCCGCGCCGGGTGCTTCCTGGGATTCAGGATGCCTACCTTCTTGCCGAGGCGTTTGGTGACGATCTGCACCGGCGTCAGCAGGTCGGAGTCGTTGGTCACGAGCACGCCGACGTCGAACTCGTCCTCGTAGGCGTCGCAGATCAGGTGCGACGCGAGGTTGACGTCGGAGCCTTTCTCTTCGGTCTTGATGACGGTGGCGAACCGCGGGCCGTTCACGGGTGGCACCGCCAGGAGCATCGACGCTCGGTGAGACAGGTAGTGACCGAGGTGAATCTCGACTGTCGGCAGCGTGCGGAGGGCGCGAAGGTACGCGAGCTGGCGCAGCGGTTGCTGCGGGTCGCTGGCGCGAGGGCTCACGTGCGCGGTGAAGTACTTGATCCGCCGGACCTGGTGACCCGGCAGCATGCGCCGCGAGAGCGCCGCCACGTCGAGCCAGCGAAATGGCGTGGCCTTGAGGCAGCCGTAGTAGAGGTTGAATCCGTCTATGTAAACATGGGTGCGAGTCATCCAACCGAGTGGCTACAAAAGCAGAGGCCGCCTTTCGGCGGCCTCGCGCCCATGCGCCTAGACGCAGGGGGGGTTAACTGAAGGGAAGATACGCCGCTCGCCCCGCACGCGCAACAGCAGAGCATTTCGGGGAGGGTCGATCTATTGCAACCGGCGGCCCAGCTCCTCGCGCAGGGTTTCCCAATCCTTCCCAGCCGACGGATCGGCTCTGTGCTCCGCCAACCGGCGATCGAGCTCAGCGGCCAGTTCGGGCGAGACCAGAACGTCCTTGTCGCTGAGGCTGTTCCAGATCCGCCCCATGAGCGCAATGCGCTCCTCGACGTTGAGCCGGGAGAAGTCGATCTCTGGCGCGCCCATGGGTGAGAGGTACAATCGGCCGTCCGGGTTGGCAAGCGTGGGTGAGCGGGAAACGCGGCGCGAGAAGGGATCGCACATCCCCGCCTACCCTAACCCGGCAGCGTCAGCGCGGCGTCATAATCCGACGTTCGGCTTCGACGTACGACCTGAGCACCGCGTTGATGCGCGTCTGGTACCGTGGCCCGGCCGCACGAAACCACTCGAGCACGTCCTCGTCGAGGCGGAGCGAAATCGCGCGTTTGGCCGGCGGCGTCACCACGCGCGCGTTCCGCCAGAACGAGTCCGGCAGCACCGGCAACTCGTCCGGCGCCGACGCGGCGATGGCGCGGTCGGACAGGCGGCGCAGGCGCGGGAGGTCAGCCTTTCCGCGGCTCGGCTTGGTGGGCAGCGATTTCCTGGGCATGGCGTCGGCGCTCCGGGCTGCTGCTGACAAGAGTAGACGGATCGTATACATGTGTATATACGCACTGCGCCATCCGAATGCCAACCGAGGGCCGCAGCCGAAATCTCTGGGCGTCGGTTAACTCGTTGTCGGACAGCAACTTGCCTGGTCAGGTCGCTCCCGGTGACCGGACGATGACTTGGGCGAGTCAGCGAAAGCTCATTCGACGGGGAAGCGCGATCGCTGCCGAGCGGTACTTTCTCTTCCGATGATCGCGCATCGGTTCGCGCTCGCCCTCCTGGCTCTCACCCTCGCCGCCTGCGCCGGCGCCCGCCCCGGCGCCACCCCCACTCCCCCCACCGCCCTCCTCACCGACACCCTCCGCTCGATCCTCACGCGCGCCCGCGCCGATTCTGTCTTCTCAGGCGCCATCGCGGTGGTCGGGGGTCGCGACCGCCTCTACGCCACCGTCGCCGTCGGCACCACCGACTGGGCTCCCGGCTCGGCCCCCATCGACGAGCACACGCTGTGGGACCTGGCGAGCCTCACCAAGATCGTCGCCCTCACCACGACCATGGCGACCCTCGTGGACCAGGGGATCGTGCACCTCGACGACCCCGTGCGCCGCTGGGTGCCCGAGTGGCGCGTGGCCGGGAGCGAGGGGGTGACGGTGCGCGACTTGCTCACGCACCGGAGCGGGCTGCCGGCGTTCAAGCAGTATTTCAAGCGCGTCACCGGAGGCGACACGGTGCGCGCGCTGGTGCTGGCCGAGCCGCTGGAGGCGCCCAACCGCACGCGGATGGTCTACAGCGACCTCGGGGCGATCATCCTGGGGATCGTGGTCGAGCGGGCGACGCAATCGGCGTTCGACGTCGCGGTGCGCGACCGGGTGCTGGGTCCGGCGCACCTGTGGGACACGCGGTTCAACCCGACGCCGGCCGAGCGCGGGCGGACGGCGGCGACGGAGCGGGACCCGTGGCGGGAGAGGTTGCTGGTGGCGGAGGTGCACGACGAGAACGCTGCGGCGCTGGGGGGTGTCTCGGCGCACGCGGGATTGTTCTCGACGGCGAGCGACATGGCCAGGTTCGCGCAGGTGTGGCTCAGCGAGGGGGCGATCGCTGGCGAGGGCGGGCGGCGGTTGTTCCGGGCGGAGGCGGCGCGGCAGTTCGCGACGGTGCAGGATTCTGCGTTCAGCTTACGGGCGCTGGGGTGGGATACGCCGACGGGGGAGAACAGCGCTGGGACGAGGATGAAGCGGCCGGCGTATGGGCATACCGGCTTTACGGGCACCTCACTATGGATAGATCCGGCGAGGGGGGTGTTTGTGGTGTTGTTGACGAATCGGGTGAATCCGAGCAGGGAGAGGGTGGGGATTGCGGGGGTGAGAGTGAGGGTGGCGGACGCGGTGGTCGGGCTGGCGCGCTAGCATCTAGTCTCCGCGACTGCTAGCCGCGAGCGTAACGGTAGTTGCCCTTGATGCTCTGGGCCAGGAACTGACCCTTGGATGATGCCGACTTGAACTGCTCGAACACGGCCTCCGGCACATCGAAGTAGTTGTACGTGCCGCTCTTGAGAAACACGACTGTCAGTGTCTTGGTCGAGGAATCGTAGGAGAACCGCGCGATGGTCGACGAACCCGGCGCCTCAATCCAGTCCATCACTTGTGCTCCTGTTGAGATGTTTCAGTGGCATTGACCACGGCAGGGTGTTCGTAGCGGACGTTCTGCTTCCTCCACTGTACAAGTACTTCGTCATACCTCGGCGCATCGCGTCGCTGATTCCAACCACCGGGCCCGTCAAAGCCGTCGTCCTCGCTCCCTCCCACGGAGACCCGTGGATCGACGCTGTCTGGCATGCGGTCATCTGGTGGTCGCTCGATTAGGACTCGCATCGGCAGGCTCACGGCCTCTCCCACCACGATCGCCTCACCTGTTCGCAGGGCGGGAAGCATGTCAAACAGTCCATGAAGGTTCTCCGGTGCAGCGGAGGTGATATGTCCGCGGTCCGATTCGTTCGACAGGCGCATGGCGATGATCGTTCCACATTGTGATAGCACCGTCGGATCTAGCTCGGAAGGCCGTTGGCTGACCAGCATCAGCCCCACGCCGTACTTCCTGCCTTCTTTGGCGATCCGCCTAACAGCGGATGACGCTGAATCAGTGTCTCCTCGGCCGAGGTATGCGTGAGCTTCTTCGAGAACGACGAGCAGTGGACGCTCGCGCCCTCCCTCAGGTAGGTTGCGAGCCCAGAACAGCGCGTCGTACAGCACCCTGAGGACCGCCCCGACCAGCTCACCGAGGACGGCGCTCGGGACCCCAGAGAGGTCAAGTATGGTGACCGGTGCTGAGTGCCCAATCCAAGCTCGGAGAAGTTCGTCCAAGTCCTGCTGAGGCAATCCGTTCTTGTCCGGGAGCCATTCGCCAGGCGAAAACAGGAAGGCCAACCTTGGATCACGCAGGCGTGACGCTAGCAGGCCTACTTGTTGCCGAATCCCGAGAGAGTCCTTGCCCCACTGTACGCGCTCGTTCGGCGCTCCTGTCGTCTTCACGGTTCGGTAGAGCGGCGCAGTTACGCTCATCGCGTCACCCAACTGCACAGGCGCGCCGTTGTCTCCGAGTAGGTATGCTGGCAGCACCTCTTCCGCACCAGCGCCCGGCTTCGGGATTGTCGTGACGTGTTCTCGCTTGTGCAATTCAAACCATAGCTCATGAATGCTGAACGGCACCGGTGAGTCGACCGTAAGAGTCTGTTCATCGATTCCGTCACGCGGTTTCGCCTCAAGCGACGCTTTCTTCAGCCGAAGCACCGAGTCTGCAATCACTGCGCGCGCCTGATCACTCACAGCTCCAATCGAGACCGCGACGAGCTCGTCGAAGGTCAGTGCCCAGAACGGGACCCGGAGCTCGATCTCGCCCGCGCTCGCGTCCGCCGACACACGAAACACAGCAGCTTGCGCGCCGAGCGCGCGCGCATACTCACCGTGCATGTCGAGAATAAGAACCCTCGACGATGGATATCTGCTGCTGTTCGAGAGCGCCCGAAGCACCGCTGACACAGTCGTCGATTTTCCCGCGCCGGTGGATCCGACAACCGCACTATGGCGCGTCACCAGCCGATTCACATCAACGAGCGCAGGAATCGCCGCGGCGCTCGCGATCGTGCCAATCGTGACAAATCCAGATGGCTCACTGGGTCCATAGATCGTCTTCAGGTCGTCTTCTGTGACGATGTGAACCCGATCGTCGATCGTCGGGTGCTGCGAGATGCCCCGGGCGAATCTCCCTCCCGCTCCGGACTCACCGATGAGCTGCACTCGAAGCCACCGATTGCCATACGTGTGCGCTCCGTCCTCTCGCAGCGGGGCAGCGCCAGCCCCAACTTGCGACACAACACCAAACAAGCTCGCGAACCCCATCGGAATTCGTACGAACGTGCCGACCTGACCGATTCGATAGGCCGCGCCTGCGACAAACGACAGACCTGTAACTGTTTCATCGCCGAGCTCAACCGTGACATCCGTCCCGGTAACACTCTGGACCGTTCCGACGAATGTGGGGTCGCGCTTCATGGGCGAGCTAGGCCTGCGCTGACGAGCGGATGGGCAGTTGACGCGCCAAGAAGTCGCCCAAGGACTGAAAATCGCCGAGTAGGAACTTGGGCCTCCCGAGCGCAGACCCGCTCCTCGCGCCGAGCTCTGCAGTTTCGACCGCGATCCCATGAAGGGCGTGGCTATCGATTGGATCGACGTTCCACTCGCGCTCCACTGTTCCAAGCACGGCTCCGTCAGCAGCAAGCACGGTCAGATTCGCCTGCGCGCGTGCGCGCGCGGTGGCCAGCGGGTAGCTCCCCCGATCTCCGTAAAGCAGACCGAAGCACATTGCGGTTGCGTTCCCCTCCAGCCCCTGCACAATCACCTCATTCAGGTGTTGGTCCGCGAACGAATAGCCGCAGGTTACGAGCACGGCCTGTCCGCGGCCCAAGAACGCCTTTAGCCGGTCAATCATCGCAAGGTAGGGTTGTCGCCTGCTCTGGTCGTACTTCAGGTGACTCGGATAGATGAGCTGTCGGTCACCCGAGCTCTCGCGCATGGATCGACGCTCCACGTCGCTCGTGGCAGTGCGCCACCAGTTGATCGAACCGTGCACCTTCCAAAGCCTCGCCCAACGCGCCGGGAGCGCGTCTTGCTCCATCGCGGCGATGTCAAAGAAGGTACGATACGACCCCACAAATCCATCGAAATACGGTACCCGACGCTCCTCGAGTGCCTCCTCCATGAGTAGATCGTAGTTGCTGGTGAACACCTCAGCTGGCTCCTTTCGCGGGATGACGCCGATCCATGAGGCAAGCCGATGATACGGCGTACTATTGTCGGGGAGCCTCTCGTTGACAACGCCCGTCGTTATCTCGCACACTCGCTGGTCCAGCGCCAGCAGCGTTTCGTGCGTAAGCCCGTCGATCGGTCCGCCCGACGCTACCTCCGTCAAGCTCCTGATCTGGCTCAGAATCTCCTCAACATTTGGCGTCGCATTGCCTGACGTTGCGAGTCTCTGAAGCACCGACGCAAACGCAACCATCGCTTCCGCATCGCTCTCCAGCTCAGTTCGCACAATCTTGGTGAGTCCGGCAATATCAGGAATGAGCGCCTCGTTCACACCATTTCGCGGGACTCTGATCGAGACCGGGCAACCCGCTCCGAGAAGGAATGCGACACGCATCTTGTCAGGCGCCAGCGCCTGCTCAAGGAGCGCCGCTTGTGCGTACGGACAATGCCCAGGAGCGCTCGGCGCGGCCTGGACGACTGGCACGGGTTGCACAATCGTCGTCATTCGCTTCCATCCTCCGGTGTCGCGGCCTCAATCGAGGCTAACCCGATGCTCTCGATCTCCGCCAACGACGACCCCGCGATACCCTCTAGATCGCCGTACAACCCTGTGGTCGCGAGCATCACTCGTTCGAGTTGCTGCTCTCGCTTAGCCCATTGCCGCGAAATCGCGCGCTTTTCACGATCCAGATCTCCCTTCATCGCGAGGAATGCCTCGACGATCGCCCGCACGCGCTCTCGAAATCGTGAACCTGTGAGGTATTCGTAGACCAAGTCAGACTTCGTGTGCCGTCCTTCGCTCGCCTTTCGAGTTGCAGCCAACTCCAACAAGGATTGCCGTAGCGCTGCGGCGAGCGGCATGGCGACCCGCGGATGGGTCACCCAGACCTCGTCCAGATACTCGAATCCATCCACCCCCTTAGGCAGCGCCTGACTCGATAGCACGCAGAGCGCGGCATTGGCCAGACGTTTGTCATCGCGTAGCTTCTCGAGCCATCCGTCGCTCCAGTTCTTCGTCCGCTTTGCCTCCCACAGAATCGCTCCAGCCACAAGCCCTCCTGGGCCTCGCACGTGTTGAATCACGTCACCGCCATGCTCTCCCTTCGGCACAGGCTCGATCGCATCGAGCGGGAACCTGTTGCGAAGCTGACTCTCCAGTGCCAGCTCCTGCACTTCCCCTTGCATTTGCTGCGAGCCTTGTTCCGCTCTGCGCTTTAGCTCCTCAATCTGTCGCTGCATCGAGACAATGGTCTGCTCCTTCTCCGCGACCCGCAGCAAGAGCGACTCACCCGCCTCACGGCGCGCCTGCTCCCTCACTTCTCCGAGTGATTGCTGAACGCGCGTCTCGATCGTGAGATCCAGTTCGCGTCGTGTGTCGTCAAGTTCGCGCTCTTTTCGCAGTAGCTCAGTCTGCGCAAGTTGCGCGGAAGCGAGCTTCCCATCGAGGAGTGCGAGTCGTTCAGTTAGGTCGCTGATGTCTTGTGCTTTGGCTTTCAGCTCGACATCCATCAAGGCCTTGGCGCGTACCGCCTCTCGAGCGGCGATTGTGGCTCGCTCGAGATCAATCTTTTCCGCCACTCCGTGATCGATCGCTAGCCGAGCTTCAGTTACGTCCGCCTCCCGCAGCGCTAGGACGCGCTCGTGTTCGGCGACCTCAGCATCCTTCTGACGCAGTCGCTGCTCGAACTGCTTCTTAGTTGCCTCTAGCAGCGGCCCTGCGAGCGATTCCGTTAGAGGGATTTGCGCTCCGCAGTTGCTACATGTGATCAGCACGTCAGTCATGAGTTAGACCCACCGTCAGCATCGGAGCGGAGCAGCAACTTCGCATGCGCGGTTGAAGCGAACCTCGGACTCGGCAGAGTCCTTGGGCACTCGCGCGCTGTGGCGCTCATGCGGGTGCACCCGTCGCGCTCGATGCCGCTTCGGCGATTCTGGCCGCGATCGGCAGCCGAAGGCTGCGACGAATTGCTGCGTGGCGCACCAGGCACTCGAATTGCGCGAGGACAATGCACGTTCTCCGCGTCGGCAGCTAGGTCGCGCTGCCGCCGAGTGCACCACGCTCTTGCGCTCACTTGGGCGCAAGGAACAGCTCGTCGCAACGCACGGACGGCCAATTCTCAGTCAAGGACACAGCCGCCGTCGGCTGCCGAGCCGTGAACATGTCGCGAACTCGCGGGAATGGCAAGAGCTGTAGAGAGCTGATGCGACTGTTAGCGTATCACCGCTGTCGAATGCTCGTTCAGCCGGGGGGGGGCGGTGGCCCAAAGTGCCTGCGTCGCCTTGCAACGCCGTTGCGCCGTGGCGCGCTCAGTCACCGTGAGAGGAGTCGCGAGCTTTCCCGGCGAGATCATCGAGAAACTCCGAGGCAGGCTCAACACTCGTCACGAGCAGGTGATCCCTGGCACGGGTGCAGGCCACGTACAGCAGGTGCCGCTCGGTGTCGTACACCTCCTGCAGGTCCGCGTCGTCTCCGACCGCCTCGATCCGCTCCTGCAACGGGATGATCTCGTCGTCGCAGGCCATCACGACCACGGCGCGGAACTCCAGTCCCTTCGCCAGGTGCATCGTGCTGATAGAGACGTAGCCGCTGGCCGCCTCGACCTTCTCGTCGAGAACTCTGATGGGCAACGCAGCCGCCTCGACGGCGCTTTGGGCGCGCGCGAGCTGCCCCACCGACCGCACGAAGACGCCGAACTCGTGGGGCAGGACACCGGCCTTCGACTGCTCCGCGATCCACGCCCCGACGGACTCGCCTTCCTCGCCCTCGGTCTGGAGCACACGGATGTCCGGCGGCGGACCGTTGAAGACTGAGATCGCATCGCTCCGATCCTCGACATTGCCGTCCACATCAGTGACCTGGGGGCCGAGCAGCCGATCGGCCTGCATCCGGATCTGGTGCGACGTGCGGTAGTTGATGCGGAGGTTTCGGGAGCGCCCCCGGATGTCCACTCCGAGCGACCTCCACGAAAAGGGCTGCTGGAATATCCGCTGGCCAAGGTCGCCGGCAAAGAACAGGGCGCTGGGGCGACCACCTCCGAGGGCGGCAAGGAATCGCAGGCCCGCCACGCTGAGGTCCTGCGCCTCGTCGACTACGGCGAAATCGAACGGCGCGTGCTTCCCGGCGACCAGCGCAGCCGCCAATGCGGTGAACATCGCCGCGTGCGTGGCGAGCTTCCGCTGCTTCAGCTCCTCGCGCACCCGACCGTAGATCGACCACAACGCCGCCCGCTGCGCTTCCGGCAGCCTGGTCTTGCGCCCAAGACGAGCGACATCCCGATACGACTCCCACGTTTCCAATTGCCAGGCATCCACGACCTGGTCCCACTCGGCGTGCAGGAAGTGCAGGCTGAACTTGTGCCCGTCGATCGCCTTCGAGGCCGCGTCGAGCAGTTCCCGTACTTCACCGCGGCTGGCGATCGCCACCGGGCCAAGCATTGACTTGTGGAGGCGCAGACCGATGGCGTTCAGCGAGTGCACATCGATGCGCTCCCCGAGTCGCGTTTGGCTGCCGACCAGTCGCCGCAGCTTGGTGTGGAGCGCGTTGGCCAGCGTGTCCGAGAAGGTCGTCAGCAGGACTCGCGCTTCGGGATGCGCCTTCGCGAGGTGCACAGCGCGATGCAGCGCCACGATGGTCTTGCCGGTGCCTGCCGAGCCGGACACGCGGGCCGGCCCACTGTAGTCTCGCTCCACCCACTGGCGCTGCTCGGGATGCAGGAAGACAGTCCACTTGTCCCACGGGTACTCGAGGGCGCGCTCCAGCTCCTCGACGTTCGTCATCACCCGGAACCGGCGCTGCGCATCGGGATGGTCGAACGGACTCGTGGCCGCTACAGCCAGCGCGGCCGCCCGAGGCTTGCCGCCTGTCGCGATCTCCAACAGTGCTTCCGCTGCCTCGCCGGGAAGCCGGACCGCTAGCGCTAGAATGCTGTCCTCGTCCGCCTGTCTGACGTCGGCCAGCCACTCCGTGGGCACGCCATAACCGAGCAGTTCCTCGTCAGACTTGTCGGCAAAGAGGGCCGGGCGCGCCGGCGTCGCAGGCGCCGCAGGCAAATAGACCGGCACGACGACCTCTTTCACCGTCTCGCGGATCTCGACCAGCTGCGCCGCGCCCGTCGTCGGGTGTGTCTCCAGCTTGCGGCGCTCAGCCCAGTCGTACGCCTTGTCGTGGTGACCCACATAGCAGAGCAGCAGGCTGCCCTGTGACTTGTGCACGATGATACGGATGTCGCTGCTGACCCGCACCGACCAGAAGTTCTTGTCTTTCGCCTTGTCGAGCTTGTGGAACTGCATGCCCGGGCTCGCCGGATTGAGCTGCAGGTCGAACGCCGTCGTCTTGACGACCTTCTGCTCCTCGCTGGTCAGTCGGGCAAGGCTGGCGGTGAACGTGTCAGCAATCCGGAAATCCACCGCGTTAGACCTTGAACACCTTCATGACCTCATCGCCAAGATGGTTGATGACCTTGACGGCGATCCGTCCGCGCTTTGGCTTCGCGAAGGGTCGCGAGGTGTCGCTGTGCAAGCTCGCCCACGCCTCCGCGTCAATCTCGGCCTTCAGTGTGGTCTTGAGCGCGCTGTAGGGGTCATTTGCGCCGAGAAAGTAGGCGTGCCGGACGAAGAAGCTCTCCTCGTTGTAGTCCGTGTCGATGAACCAGCAGGCGATGTTCTCGGCACTGTCGCTGACGACCTCGCCCGTCTGCGGCTTGAACACATCGACGCCCTTCACCTTGATCATGATCTTCGTACCGTCCGGCACCACATAGGTATCCTTGCCGTCGATCGTCTTCTTGAGGCTCTTGCCATCTGGGTCGCGCATGTCGATGTCCGGCTCGCCGAAGATTACGAAGAGGTTGCCTTTGCCGGTGTTCTTCAGGTCCTCGGCCATGTGGAGATCGGCGTTCATGCGGGCCTTGAGCACGGGGATACGGCCCAGCTTGCTGAACTCCGTGGCGTGCGCGTCATAGTTGAAGGCGCAGGCGATGAGCACATCGAACCCGGCATCGCCACACGCGCGGGCCGCTTCCACCAGGTCGGCGCGTTGCACGGTGCCAAATTCCGGGCCAATGAAGATGCCCGCGCGCATCTCCACATCGCCTTTCAAGTAGCGACCCTCGGCGCAGACCCGGCCCTCGCCGGGCCAGGGAGTGAGGGCGGTGAAGGTGATCCGGTCATCCTTGTGCGCCTGCTGCACGCCGGCGGTCTTGAGGTTCTCCAGGATCATCTGAGGGAAGGACTGCTTGGCTCCGTACTCAGGAGTGCCCTCACCTACCATGTCGATCAGTTCATCGTCCTCATCCACGCCCAACACGCGGTGTGGGCTGAGGCTTTCAACGGTGAATGGTCCGGCGACACGCACCTTCTTGTTGTCGGGATAGGGCTTGTCGTAGAGGTACTCAAACTCGGCCTTGGCGGCGATGGACTTGTCGATCTCCTGTTGCCGGGCGATGCGGGCCTGCCACCAGTCGGTATGCAGCTTCTTCGCTGCGTCTGGCCACTGGGCCTCGGCCTCGCGCGGAATCTCCCATTCCTGCCAGGCCTTCTTGAGCGCTTCGTTCAGCTTCTCGCGCAATGGCTCCAGCTGCGCCTGCCACTGGTCCCAGATGACATCGATCTCCGCGTTGTTGGCGATGGACTTGAGGGTGATGTGCGGCACGCGCTCATAGACGAAGCCGTGGCGGACGTTCCCCTGCACAGGCTGCGAACTCGGCGCGGTGCGGGTGACTTCGGCTTCCTTGAGTTGGCCCTCGCGGGAATCGGCCAGCAGGTAGTACGGATAGCGTGCGCCCATGATGCGAGCACGGGCCAGCGCAAGCGCCACGCGCGAGGTGTCAATCGTGATCCAGCGGCGGCCCCATTGCTCCGCAACCATCGCCGTGGTGCCTGAACCACAGGTCGGGTCGAGCACAAGGTCACCGGGGTCCGACGCCATCAGAAGGCAGCGCGCAACGATCTTCGCATTAGTCTGAACCACATAGACCTTCTCTGTCGTAAACGATCCGGTTCCCACATCTGTCCACACATCGTTGATGGGAGCAGCATTGAAGTCCGCCCACTTGCGCAAGTACTGAAGGGATTCATTGCGCGTCAGATACAGCCTTCCAGCAGCTCTGACCCTTCCCATTCCGAGTGGATTTGTCTTCCAACCACCCTTGCCAGGGACGATCTCAAGCCCGCGAAACTGTACCTTGAATGTCGCGCTCTCAGGCGAACTTTGACTTGTGAGGTTGTCAGGTCGGAAAAGGCTGGCCCCCTCAGGCAGCGCCGACACGCCGTTCAACTCCTCAGTGGTCGCATTGCGCTCTTCACCCGAGAGCGTGATGACCCGGCGATAGAGATCAGCAGTCTGCATGTCACTCTTCTCGAAGTAGAGCTGCCGATACTTCACCGCCTCTTTCCGTTTCGCGAACCAGAGAACGTAATCATGCACGCCGGCTAGCGTGACGGTCCCACCCGTCGGGCTTCCGGCGCCGCTCGTCGTTTTCAGTACAATCTCGCAAACGCAGTTCTCATCCCCGAACACCTCATCCAGTACCGCCCGTACGCGGTGGACATTTTCATCGCCCATCTGTACGAAGATGGAGCCGGAATCGGTGAGGAGATCGCGGGCGACGGTGAGCCGGTCACGCAGGTAGGTGAGATAGCTGTGGACGCCGTCGCGCCAGGTGTCACGGAAGGCTTTGACCTGCTCGGGTTCGCGGGTAATGTGGTCAGCCTTGCCGTCCTTCACGTCGCGGCTGGTGGTGGACCACTGGAAGTTGCTGTTGAACTTGATGCCGTAGGGTGGGTCGAAGTAGATGCACTGCACTCGCCCACGCAGCCCCTCTCGCTCGGCCAAGCTGGCCATGACCTGGAGGGAGTCGCCGAGGATCATGCGGTTGGACCAGTTCTGGTCGTGGGCGTAGAACTCGGTCTTGTCAGCGCCCTTGGGAATGCCATTGAAATCGGCGAACAAGTCGGGAGCGAGAAGCCCGGCGTCGTGCTGGCTTTCCTTCGTCTGGCGCAGCAGATCATCTATGAGCGCCTTGGGATGGACCTTTTCCTGGATGTAGAGCGGCGGGGCGTGGACGACGAGGTCGCTCCAGTCCTGCTCGTCCTTGCCGCGCCAGACAAGCTGGGGATCGAGGTCGGTGTTGCGGGGATAGCGCAGGGGCCGAGGCGCCTGCTCCTCCCGTTTCACCACAGACTCCAGCTCGGCCGTGGGAATGTTCTTCCGCTTGTCGGCGTCGTGTGTGATCGCCGTGACGGATTTCAGCGTGGACGCCTTCTTTGCCATGACTATGTGCTCGCGGTGACAGGCTGCGCAGTCGCGCCGGCGATCATCTTCTTGAACTCGCCATCGACCTTGGCCTTGAAGTCGGTCTGGATCTGGTAGACATCGGTGAACTCGGCGAAGGCCCACCGACCATGCGTCCCGAGATGGTTCACCCCGGGCACCCAGTAGGTCTCCATCGCGGATTTCTTCTCTTTCGCATCCTCGCGCCGGTAGCCCTTGATCTCGACCACGAGATGCAGCAGGTCGTCAGGGCCGTGGCCGTCGTCCACGAGCACGATGAAGTCCGGCAGGTACTTGCGCCCTTCGGAACCGTAGCGATACGGGACCTCGAGCCCGAGGTTGTGATTCTTGACGTACGCTCGGACCTGCGGGTGTGACTCGACCACACGGCAGAACTCGCCCTCCCAGTCGCTGTCGAGCACGACCCAGTTGACGTGACAGCGTGAGGAACTGGTCTCCCAGCGATCAGGTCGGGACGTGTTGAACCGGACATGGTTCGTGGATCCGGTGGGGTTGTACGGGTCGAGCAGCGCCTTGATGGGGCGCACTCCGAGGAACTGCCGGGTGATGGCGGCCGTGATGCGGCTGCATGCCATGTCGGCCAACTCCTGGTACATGAGCTGTGCCGGATACGTGTCGCCCTTGCAGACGAGGCAGGTGTCGAGCCAGTGCTTCGTGATGCGCTTGAGCTGTCCGAAGAGGTGCAGCTTGGGCTCGTCGCCGGGGTCACGCCAACTCGTATAGAGCAATCGCTTCGTGACCTCGAACAACACCGTGGACTGGCGCATGTCGCGCAGACCTTCCAGCGTCATGTTGACCGACTGGCCGATGATGCCCGCTGTTTGTGTGATCGTCGGACCAACGAGTTCCGGGCTCAGGACGAGGATCGAGTCATCATTGAAGTCGGCGCTCAGCCGCTCCTCAGGCAGCTCGATGCGATAGCCTTCCACGCGCGGAAAACGAATCTCGAGTGCATCTCGCTCCGGTCGCACGGCCTTGACCTGCACCGTTTCGCGAGGCGGTTGTGGCGGACTCGGGACCGGCTTGGCCGTGAAGTCGAACGGAATGCCGAAGATGTCGGCGTACTCGACGTTGAACAGGCCCTTGTCCGGGCCGTCCTCGTTCAGTTCGTACGATTGGCGTCGCAGCGCACGTCCGATGACCTGCTCGCAGAGTAACTGCGTGCCAAAGGCGCGAATCCCCAGGACGTGGGTCACCGTGCTCGCGTCCCAGCCCTCGGTCAGCATCGAGACGGAGACGACGCAGCGTGTGGCGCCACCGAGCTGGCCGGGCTTGCCGACCGTGTTCATGACCTCGCGCAACAGTTCCTGGTCGGTGATGCTCTCGCCGGCGCGTACATCACCCGTACGCTCCACGATCTCACGGCGGAACCGCTCGATCTCATCGGCTGCCATGACGCGGAAGCTGTCATCGAGCGCATCGCCCGCTTCGAGTTGCTCGCTGTCGATCAGCAGGGTGCGCGGGTGCGGCAGCTCGTTCCCGGTGACCTCGTCGTAGTTGCGAAAGAGCGCAAGCCGTCCGTTCACCAGTGTGGTCGTGCCGTCGTCGTTCGCGCGATGAAAGCCCGAAACGAAGTCATACACCAGCTTCGAAATCGCCGTGTTCTGGCAGACGATGATGAAGCACGGGGGCACCTTGATGCCTTTCTCCTCCCAAAGCGCGAAGGTCTTTGCGTAATGGCCGTAGAGCGCCTCCAGCGCTGTTTGCAGTCGCGTGGGGAGCTTGAGCGGGTCGAGCACCTCACCCTTGCCGCGCCCCTTCTTGGGCATGTCCTTTCGGATGTTCTCCCAGAGGTTGCGGAACATCGGCATTTCTTCGCCCGGGATGTTCTCGGCAACCGGAACTCGGGGCAGCTTGACGATGCCGCACTCGATGGCGTCCATGAGCGAGAAGTCGCTCGCCGTCCACGGAAAGAGCGTCCCCTCCGCGTAGCCCGAGCCGCTCAGGAAGAACGGCGTCGCCGAAAGGTCGATCACGCGGGTGAGGCCCAGCTTGCGGTTGACGGCCTCGAGGCCGGAGATCCAGACGCGTGCCGCCTCGTTGTTCTTCTCGGCCTCCTTCCGCTCGTCCCCCTTCAGGCCCTCGTCGTCTGGCTCCTCCGGCTTCTCCCGGTAGCAGTGGTGCGCCTCGTCGTTGAGGACCAGGATGTTCTTCATGCCCATCAAGTCGGGCATGACTCGCTGAATCATCTGCCCTTCGGTCTCCTTGGTCTGTAGCTCGTCGCCGGTGCGACCCCTTAGCAGTGCGCGACCGCCGGCGGCAAGTTCGACGCGCTCGCGGAGCTTGAACGCGTGATAGTTGGTGATGACGATCTTGGCCCGATTCACGTCGTCCAGCATGTCGCTGGGCACTAGTTCGCGGTCCTTGTAGTAGCTATCCGGATCGTTCGGCTGGAGGACGCGCAGACGGTCCTTGATGGTCAGGCCTGGCGCGAGGACGAGAAAGCCACGGGTGAAGTGCTTGCTGCCGGGATGCCGGACGGCATTGATCGTCTGCCAGGCGATGAGCATGGCCATCACCGTGGTCTTGCCCGCGCCCGTGGCCAGCTTCAGGGCCCATCGCAGCAACTCGGGGTTGGCTTCCCGGCTGGCGCTGGCCAAGTGGTCGAGCAGTTGCTTGCCGCGCACGGTATGCGGAGCGACCTCAGCGAGCCAAATGGCTGTCTCGACGGCCTCGACTTGACAGAAGAACGGGCGGATCGCGCTGAACGGGTGATGCCGCCAGTGTTGAAGCAGGCGGGCCGTCTCTGACGTGACCTGCCAGTGACTCGGATTGGGCAGGGCGCGCCAGGTCGCCACCAAGCCGCGCACCTCGTTGATGATCGAGTTCGGGTCGTACTGCTGCTCCTTCGTTGAGAGCCCGCTGCCCTCGTCGAACTCCAGGGCCTCCTGTGCGGCGTGGCCCTTCCGCTTCTTCGGCTTCGGGATCGGCGTGACGAACGACGCACGCCTGCGGCTCTCGATGATCTGCTGCGTGGGTTGACCGGAGTCGTCCAACTCCCAGTGCCGGCGAGGGCACTCGTACGGGGAGTTGAGGATCGGGTGGTCGAAGAACGGGTTGGTCATGTAGTGTGCGAATGATGGATCGAGCCTTCAGGCTTGCCTTGTGCCAGCGCGAACCAACCTGCGGCGCGATCGCCCTTACGACGCCTGCCATTCGCGGCTAGCTGCTCCATGGGAACTTTGTGGCAGACCGGCGCGTGACCTGCGCGAGATGTCCATTCCGCAGTCTCCGAATGTGCTACTCCGAGGGGCGGTGCTGCTAGGGGGAGTAGGGTGCACGCAGGAGGGCTCCCTCCCCGCACGTCGTCCGAAAAAACACGCATGATCGTGCGGCCCAGGCACAGCGGGTGCGCGCGTGCCAGGGTGCAAGTCGGGCGAAGTGCGCAGGCATTTCGTGCATTGCGACGGCGACGACCTAGCCGCGTACCCCGGCTGGGCGTGACTTCCAAATGGGTTTCGGGTTGGTCGGGTCACTCATTCTTGCGATGAGCTCAGCGATGTTGTCGATCTCGAAGAACGCGATCGAAGCCTGAGGTTGCCCGTGCAAGTGAAACAACCTGCGCTCGTTGCGGTTGCGACGAGGCCAATAGGCATTGCTCCCACCATAGGCACCATTGTTCGCCACCACCACAAACTGAAACATGTGATAGTGAAGCGCCAAGGACATTTGATCAAACGTGTCGACATCCTTGTTAAGAGAGGGAATGGCGAGCACGTCCGAGTGATTTCGCAGGGCTGTCGCCAGCGACAGGTCCGTCGCGTCATAACAGACAGCGGCCGTCAGCCAAAGAGGCCGAGTGCCCACATCCCGTGTCCAGTCGTACCCAATGAGCCACTGGCAGGGGCGCCAGCCCTCAAGTCGCTTGACAGGATCGTTCAGTCTCGCCTCAGATGCGGCAAGATGGAACTTCCCCTGCCGGCGAACGACAATCTGCTGCCCATAGGCAGCAGACCAGCTCGGGATGATCCACAAAGCAGAGTTGACCAGATCCTTACTCGGACTCACACGCTCGTACGTCAGTCCAGCTAGGATGATGGTACGATGCTTACGCGCAAATGGCACTAGGTGTGTCCAGACGTCCTTGGGATGAACGGCGAGCTCTGGCAGGATTAACCAGTCCAGCCGACCCTCCCGAGATTGATGCGTCTCACGGAGCGCCAGCATGCGCCTGACGGCCGCCAATGCGGCCGACAAGTGGTTTCGGTGACCCTGTCGCGAGCTCGGCAATGACAACGTGAGGTCGCCAACCGCGGCTGCCTCTTCAATGTGCTGATCAGTCGGAATCACGGTTTGGACAACGCACGCCCGCAAGGGCCTCGAACCAAGCCCAACGTCGGGGCGAGATGTCTCGAGCGGCAGCAGCAGTAGCCCGTTCGCCTCCTCCTGCAACTCTTCCAGGTATCGAACGCGGCCGGCGATTGCCTCGAACAGGTGCTGCCGGCCATCCTTGACTTTGAGCTCGGCGCCCTCTGCCCGGCAGCCGGGCCATCTGAGAAGAGAATAGAGAAGTCGCTCGAACCAATCCGAAATCGGGAGCCAGTCATCGCCAAACGCAGATTGTCCATTGAAGAGCCCATACAAGCGTTGGTACCAGTGGTTCTGCGCTGCTCGATACATCGTGGTTCCGTCCTTCCAACCCGCCCTCTCTGTGGCGCGCGTGAAATCAGGATTGGCAGTCAAGACAAAGCGAAGGAGATAGCCGAGTTGAAATCGCCACGCCTCCCCGCTCGGGCACCACGGCGGCGGGCAATACATCGACCCTTCGTCAGATTCTCCATCGATCGAGACATCCATAGTGCCGCTACTTGCGCTCGAACTGACATCGTCGGAAAACGTTACCCGCACTGAGCCCGGCGCGATGGCGGTTATTCGCTCGGTCCGTCCAAGCGCCAGCAGAAACGCCTTAGCGAATCGGAGAGCGGCTAGTTCGCTCCGAAGTGGGCTTTGAAGCGCGGGGCTCAGCACAAGACTTGCCAACGTGTGGTCAATTGGCGATGCCTCCTTCGCCGGAAGACAGAGGTCTTGACGCAAGCCTCGGCTTAGTTTCTCGGCAAGCTCAGGGCGGGCGGCGAGGAGCTCCAACCCGAACGCGGGGTCTTTTCGTGCAACCGCCTCGAGCTGAGCGGCTGTGAGCCCGTCGCGTATCAACGCAGAGCCTGCGCTCTCTGACCGAAACGATCGGCGCGAAAGGATTGCGAGCGTAGCGAACTCTGCGGCTGGCTCTTCTCCTTTGCCGTATTGAAGGAAGTAGAGTAGCTCCCGATACGCTCGCGTCTCTGGGCTTGCGCCAATCTTCGACAGGGGCGCCGCGCTAGGGTCGTGCGCAGTCACGAACAGGAGCGCCTGTTGCCTGAGGTACCAAGGCAGTGAGTTGGCGCGCAGAGTCAAGAGCCGCATCGCCTCGGTTTGCAAGAGTCGCCGGTATTCCTCTATGCCAGCATGCGGCGACATCATGTCTTCGTGTTCCACGAAGCCCGTCTCCGTCGCGCCAGCCCTCAGTATCTCAGCTAGGCAATACCATGCAACTCGCCGCGGCGCGCCTCTCCGACCTCTCCCTTCTGTGTACGGGCGCAGTAGATCGAGGATGCCCCGCAGGACGTCGGCAGCCGGCCACAGATCCAAACCGATGCGAAGCAAACGGACGTTGGACGGATCCTCGACCCAGCGCTCGATGAGCCCCAGTGCAAACGCTCTGGCGTCATCGTCGAGCTCAGAGCGCGTTCGCTCTACCGGCCAATACGGCTCTATGTCATCCTCGTCAGCGCGCGCCTCGAGTGCATCGTCACGCCCAAGGTCCGCGAGTAGAGGCCGCAGTGAACGATACGTATTGCGAAAACGCCAAGCGGCAAATCTCTCAACGGTAGCATCGCGCACATCCGCCACCGGTGCGAACGACCACTGTTGTCCGCCTTCGCGTTTGGGAGAGTATCGGCGCTGCGACCGAAGCAATCCCTGCACCGCGTCGAGAATCTCCGTCCCCCCTATTGCGTCGAACCCTCCGGATACAGCGCTTTGAATGCGTGCCATCTGCTTGCTTTGACGGACGAAGGGGCGCTCGTCGCTGCCAATAGTCGCTGCCTTGGTCTTCTCGGCTGACACCTCCAAGCCCGGCGCGTGCAGATCGACTAGCCTCTGCAGCCACGCTTTGACTTGGTTCTCGACATCAGCCAACGCGATCTCCCTCGCTGCGCCCACCACGATTCGCAGGTCGTCGACGTATCGGCACGCGTCCTTGATAACAACTCCTGGCGCGAGCTCTCGCGAGATCGACTCTCGAAGTGCTTGGTCAAACGTGACGAGTGCTACGTTTGCAAAGAAGCCGGACGCCACCAGGCCCTGCGGCAACGCGACTCGTGCGAAGCTCGCCATTCCGGCCGCACGCGCATATCTGCTCACTTCACGTGAATCCTGCGGAGCCCAGCTCCAATCAAGTAGTCGCCCGGCGAATGCGAAGAAGCCTGCGTCATCGTCAGGTCGCTGAAGCTCGGCCAGCTTGACGCGGAGGAGCTCAGGCGTCACGCGATCGTAGAACTGACGAAGGTCTGAGTGTACAACCACCGCCCTGTGACCGCGCTGCGTGGATATTTCAGCCGCAGCGATGTCAGGACGCCCTAGAAATGTCCGATAGTCTTCGTAGTACGCGCGATACAGCTTTGCGGAGCCCCAGCGGTGCTCCAGTTGCTCTCCACTGCCGCCGCAGAAGAGCCGATTGCCGTATGAAACGACTCGCCTGCGTTGTACGGCGTCGACGACATTGGCCCGCGGGTCTCCCTGGCTGGACTCCACTCGGTCGGCGAGGCAGAGCATCACCGCGGTCGCGGCGACTTGGTCGCGGATCGTCGCGTGTGCCAGCGGGCGCAGCATCGTGACAGCTGCCTGCTTGGTTCCAGCCATCTTACTCGCGGCCCCCGGTGCCCACTCCCTCGTATGCTCATTCAGAAGCCACTGCTGACTCTTTGGAGCTGGCACGATGCGAAGCGGGTCGCTCTTCCATGTGCCAGGGGTTGCCAGTTCATCGGCAATCTCGCCCAGGAATCGTTGCAGGTCGATCGCGACGCGGTCCAGCTCGAGCGTATCAGCGTACCAGTTGTGGTGCCGGATGTACGCAGCTGATTTCTTCCATGCCTGAATGAGCACGCACTCTTGCCTGAGTACGTCGAGTGAGGGCGAGAGCCGCTCGAGCATCATGGATGCTTCTCGGGACGAATCACGTGGACGCTCTCGGCGCTGAAGCGGCCGCGCTGCCCGATCCCCTCTCCTCGACCGAGCGACTGCGAGCGGTCTTCCCGCGCACGCATGCGAACTCGCTCGCCACTGTTCGGGTTCGAGAGAGAGAGAACGGACGCGGCCGGCGGCTGGATGCGCCACGGCTCGCCTGCTCGGCGCTCGCGAGCACCGCGCTGGCGTCGCTCGGGTGGTCCAAGATCAAGCACAAGGGCACGTCAATCCGCGGAGCTTTCTTGGGTCCACCGGGCGTGAGTCCGGCGACATGTCTGCGGCCTACGTCGGCCGCGCCATTCAAGGTCCGTCGGGGGGCGGCGCTCTGCAAGTCCCTCCTGCTCCCTCCTTCGAGGTGTGTCAGCGCGGACCCAGCGCTGGACCAGCTCTCCAGTCGATTTGACGCCGGAATTACGGGCGCTCTCGGGGCCCAATCGCCCCGCGTAGAGTCGGCGCCTTCGGCATCCGTTTCGGCTCTGCCCACTGAATCACCGAGTCGAGCGTCTCTACGTCTTCCGACGCCCGAAGGGTGATCAGTGGCCGGCCCACTCGTTCGTTGCTGTCGCGGTACATGCCGTTTTACACCTCAGATCACCCGCCACCGCAGCACCGCGAGCATGTTGTTCGCCGCCTAAGCCACCTCGTGCTCGGTGCTCGTTCGCCACCATTCGATCTCGCCTCTGCGGTCGGCGGGCTGGCCCCTCACGAGCAGTTCGTGCAGGCGCTGCTCCTGAGTGTGATGCGCTGAAGCGAATTGTCTGTGTTTTTGGATCTTGATATGCCAGCCGTTTGATTGTCACACCCGCCCCGGCAGCCCCGTCCCTTCATTGAGGATGGCCACATACCGTTCGTACCCGAACACCCGCCCACGCCGCCGCCCCGTCAGCTCGGTCACCACCCCCGCCCGCTCCAAGTGCACCAGCGACTTGTTCACCGTCGCCGGGGTGAGCCCGGTCGCCTGGGCGAGCGACGCCGACGTCGCGATCGGCTGCCGCTGCAGCGCCCGATGGATCGCCAGCGCGGACCGGGCCGCACGACCCAGGCGTTCGATGCGCGCACCATCCGCCGAGGCCAGCTCGAGCAGCCGCTTGGCCGACGTCGCGGCCGACGTCGCGCTCGCGAGCACCGCGTCGGCGAAGAACTCGAGCCACCCCTCCCAGTCGCCATGCTGGCGCACGCCGTTGAGCAGCTCGTAGTACGTCGGCCGGTGTTCCTTGAAGTGCAGGCTCAGGTACAGCATGGGCTCGCGCAGCAAGCCGTCGTTGGCGAGCTGCAGCGCGATCAGCAGGCGGCCGAGCCGGCCGTTGCCGTCGAGGAAGGGGTGGATCGTCTCGAATTGCACGTGCGCCAGCGCCGCCTTGGCCAGTGGCGGAGTCGGCTCGGGCCGGTCGTGCAGGAATCGCTCGAACTGCGTGAGGCACTCGCCAAGCTCGCTCGACGGCGGCGGCACGAACGCGGCGTTGCCGGGTCGCGATCCGCCGATCCACACCTGGCTGCGACGAAACTCGCCCGGCGTGAGCTTCGCCCCGCGCCCGCCGCCGAGGAGCACCTGGTGCACCTCGCGCAGCAGCCGAAGCGAGAGCGGAAAGCCCCCGCGCAGCCGCCTGAGGCCGTGTTCGAGCGCCGCCACGTAGCGGCTCACCTCGCGCGCATCCTCCACCGGCACGCCCGGCTGCTCGTCGAGCTCGAACAGCATCAGGTCCGCCAGCGAGGACTGCGTTCCCTCGATCATAGAGGAGAGCACCGCCTCCTTGCGCACGAAGCTGTTGAGCAGCAGCGGCGCGTTCGGCAGCAGCTCGGTGACCGCGTCGAGCCGGCCCAGGGCGACCAGCGCGGCATCGAACCGGCCGCGCAGCGCCGGCGTCCACTCCACCGCCGGACTCGGCGGCAGCGGCGACGGAATGAAGGCGTTGAACGCCTCGCCGGCGCTGGTGACCTTGAGGTAGTGGCCCTGCAGGGAGCGGCGCATCGGGATCCTGAAATAAGGGAGCGTCTTATTTTAGGATATCGCCGTACCTAAATCAAGCTCTGGCCCGGAGATTGGCGGCGGCGTGGCCGCGATGGGTCGCTTCAACGCGTCGCCTGATTTGCTCAGCGTATTGAGCAATTTCACTCAGCATGTTGAGCAAAATCACGCCGAGCCAGAAGCTGCAGCGTAAGTCTATCGCCAGCAATGGTTTGCGGATTAGTCCTTCGTTGAAGGACTCTCCGGCTCCAGCGGCCCGAGCTTCGCAAGCAACGGCTCCGGCACCTCGTCGGCGCGGAGCACCCCGCGCTCGATCGCCAACTTCACGAGCAGGTTCGGCGGCAGGCCGCTGTTGAAGTCGCCCCACAGCGCCTGGTTCTTCTTGTGAACGTGGTGGATCGCGTCGGACAGCTTGAACGCATCGATCCGGCCGGCGCGCCAGTCGTCCACCGCCTTTGCCAGCCCTTCGAGCACGGCGGTCAGTTCGCGCTCGTACAACGAGCCCACGAGTCTGCGCAGCGTGGCGACGTCAGCCTTCGTCAGCATAACGGCATCGCTACCACCTGCCGAGCTCCTCCCCGCACTCCCGCTTCCCCTCTCCGGCGCAATACGGCGCCGTCACCATCAGCATCCGTCCCGCCTCCATCGACTGCCGTGCGCTGCCAGCTGGTGCGGGAAGTCGGGAGGGAAAGGCGAGGAAGGGGAGAGGAGCTGACCACAGAGACACGGAGGGCACGGAGGTTCACGGCGGAGGCAAGGGCAAGGGCGATAGACCTTTGGGAACACATCGCGGGGGAGCGACTTGACCCACGGCGCGAGGCTCGGCGCATGCGCCCCCAAGGTCTCGCAGTTGCTTCCTCGGTGCCCCTCTGTGATCTCTGTGTCTCTGTGGTCGGCTCCTCTCCCCTTCCTCGCCCGCCCCTCCCCTACTTGACGGTCGCGCTGAACTTGGGTGTCAACGCCTCCGCCGCCGCTCGCTGCCCGGCGATCCGCCCCCCGCCCTCGCCGTCCTCCGCCACCGCCGTCAGCAGCTCCGCCAGCTCCGCCGCCGTCTGCGGACGCTCGGCGGCATCCCGTGCCATCGCGCGCAGCACCAAGGCGCCGAGCGCCGACGGCACGTCCCCCACGACCGTCGCCGGGTTCTCGGGGATCATCTCCAGCTTCCGCGTGATCAGCGTCATCACGTTGTCGGCCTGGATCGGCGGCTGCCCCACGAGGCACTCCCACAGCACCACGCCCACCGCGTAGATGTCGGCGCGGCCGTCCACCTCGTCGCCCATCAGCTGTTCCGGCGCCATGTACTCCGGCGTGCCGACCACCATCCCCGCCTGTGTTGCTCCGGGCTCCGTACGTTGGGCGAGCCGCGCGATGCCAAAATCCATGATCTTCACCACGCCGCTCGGGTCCACCGCGATGTTCTGCGGCTTGATGTCGCGGTGGATGATCCCCTGCTCGTGCGCGACCTCGAGCCCCCGGCAGATCTGCTTGGCGATTGTGATCGTCGCCGCGGCGGGGAGCCGGCCCCTGATGCGGATCAGGTCCTTGAGCGACTTCCCCTCGACGTACTCCATGGTAATGAAGTAGACGCCGTTCGACTCGCCGATGTCATGCGTGCGGACGACGTTCCGATGCGAAATCTTGCGCGCCAGCTTGATCTCGCTCCTGAATCGCTCCAGCGCACTCGGGTCCTTGCTCAGCATGTCGCCCTTGAGGGTCTTGATCGCCACGGGCTCGTTGAGCTCCTGGTCCATGGCCTTGAAGACCATCCCCATCCCGCCGACGCCGAGGATCTCCTTCACGAGGTAGCGCTTCACGAACAGTTGCCCGGGTTCGAGGATCGCGCCGGGCTGCGCCGACATCGCCATGGTGGGCGTGACCTTGATGGGCTGCGTGACCTCGCCGCTCCCGCCCGCCTGCAGCAGGTCGACGAGTTCCTGCTTGCTCCGTAGGTCCGCCAGGAGTCCGCGGAACGCCCCGGCGAGGATCCCGATCTCGTCCTTGCCGCTTTGCGGGATGGCGGCGTTGTAGTCGCCGTCGCTCGCCGCCTTCGTGGCCGTCACCAGCGCGCCGATGGGCTTGGTGGTCTGCTTGGCGATCAGGAAGCTCATCAGCATCGCCAGCAGGAGTCCCGCCACGCCGCCGACGAGGATCGTCTTGCGGAGCGCGCTGAACGCCGCCAGCTCCACCGCCCGCGACCGCAGGGCGAGGTAGCCGCCGAGGGTGGTGCCGCCGGCGCTCTTGAGCGCGCCGCCGCTGCCGACGTAGGTCACGGTCCCCACCGCGAACTCCTCGCGGTTGGTGGCGTGCGTGGTGTCGCTCGCCGCCTGCCCCGCCATGCCGGTGGCCATCTTGAGCTGCTCGCTGCGCCGCGCCAGCACGCTGTCGATCGCCGCGTCCTGCGGCAGGGTGCTGGCGACCACGTGTGTGCTCCCCTGGGTATCGATCGCGAAGAAGACCATCTCGACGTCGTTCTGCGCGCCGCGCTTGATCTCCTGCGCCAGCGCGGCGTCGATGTCGCGCGTCGCCATGAGGACGCCGATCACGGTGCCGGGATTGGACTCGATGGGGACGGCCACGGCCTGGAACAGCCCCTTTGGCGACTGCCCGACGCCGCTGGTGCGGCTCCCCTCGAGCGCCCCGCCGATGAGCGCGCTCCCGGCCAGCGTGTCGGCGCGCACCCCGGGTTCGCCGCTCCTGGCGAGCAGCACCCCCTCGTTGTCGGTCATCTGCACCATGCTCGCGCCGATCAGGTCCTGCGCCTCGTTGGCCTGGTCGCCCGCGCTCGCCCGATCCTTCTTCTGCACGATCGCGCGCACGAACGCGTTGCGCGTGAACACCTCGGCGCTCCTGGCGAGCGCGCTGTCGCGCGAGCGGAGGACGGCGCTCACCTGCTCGCGGGTGCTGGCGAGGCTCTTGTCGATCGCCTGGTCGGCGGCCTTCCCGGCCGAGCGGTCGGTGAGCGCGAGGGTCGTGAGCAGGACGACGGTCACGACCGCGGCGGTTCCGAGGAACATCTTCCAGGTGAGGGTCACGACGGCATTTCCGATGAATGGGGTGGGGCCGGCTGACTGCAACTGACGAGCTTTGGGGTCGGCCGGGGGGGACCGGCTTCGGCTCGCTGGGCGCTTAGACGCTCGAGCCTCGCAAAGGGCGCGAGTCTCTCGCTACGCGCCCGACTCGCCTGTGCCGGAACCCCCCGGCCTCCCCCCTCACGCGTTGGTGCGGGGGCGGGTAGGGCCCAGTCGTCGTTTCGCCCTCCCGCCCTCACCTGCAAGACGGGGGAGTGGCGCGACGCGGGCGGAACAGCGGTCCGAGTACCCGAGACGCGCCGCCCCCGTGCAGCCGGGAGTGAGTGCTCATTCCCGCAGGCGGCAATGCCGGCGGCGTAGCGAGAGACGCGCGGCCCCATCGCGCGGCTCGAGCGTTTAAGCCGCCAGCAGGGCCGCCGGAGGCGAATGAGCGCGAACCTCCCGGATAGAGCGACACAAGCCGTGCCGACAAGCAGGTCCTTCGCTTCGCCCAGGACGACGGCGCTCAGGACGACCACTAGTAGCGGACTCCGCCGTCCTTGTAGTCCTGGCCGAACTTGTTCTTGTGGGCCACGACCTTGAACCCCTTGGCATCGAGCTGCACCTCCACGTTGCCCGCGCCGGCGGAGGTCACGCTGATCTCCCTCGTCACCTCGGCCGCCCGCTCGTGCCACACATGCAGCACGTACCGCCCCGCCGGCACCTTGTCGATCGACCAGGCGCCGTCGCCCTCGGCCTGCGCGAACAGGGTGGTCGGCACCACCACCACGTAGCCGGTCATGCGCGAGTGAATGTTGCAGTAGATGGGGTAGGCGCCGGCCTTGGCGAAGACGGTGCTCTTGCCCTCGCCGCGACCGTAGAGCCCGAGGTCGAACTGCCCGCCGTCGGCGTTGGAGAAGATGTTGTGGTTGAAGGGGTCCTGGTTCGGGAACTCGAGGGTGCTGCCGGGCGTCACCACGCGCAGCCGCGGGACGAACTTGCGGCCGTCCATGGCGATCTGGGCCTTCATCACCGGGGCTTGACGCGGCGACCGCCCCGATGCCGGCTCGACCCAGAGCACGGTCGAGCCGTAATCCGACGTCGCCTCGCCGGCCTTCTCGAGGATCGAGACCCGCCCGCTCACCATCCCCTGGGCACGGGCCGGGCCTGCAGCGGCGCCAACGAGGGCCGCGACGCCGAGTACGGCCGCGAGAATGCGTGACGGAAGGCCTGCCATCGCGAACTCCATGCTGACGCAAGTGACGCCCGCCACGAGGGTCGCCGGGCACGCCCTAAGATGATGCCAGCCGGGGCGGAGCGCACCACCGCGCAAGAGGAGTACGAGCGGTGGGCGGAGGCCGGTTTTCGGCGAGAGGGAGGGGTGGGAGGTGGGGAGAGGAAGGTGAGCAGGGCGCAACCACGGAGACCCGGAGGCCGCGGAGGTTCACGGCGGCAGCAACGACAGTCGATGCCCGGGAACGAGGCCCATGGGCTGGCTGCTGCCCGCGCGCGCCACTCCGGCCCCGCTTCAACCCAGGCCCGAGCGGGTGCCTCCTCCGCGACCTTCCCGCCGTTCGCGGAGTATTTCCGGTTACGCGCTTCTCGATCGGCCCCTCAGTTCCTCGCCAGGAACTCGCCGAGCACGCGCTCGAACTCCGCCGGACTCTCCATCGGCAGCGCATGGTGCGCCCCCTTCACTTCCACGTGCTCGGCGTTGGGCATCAGGCGCACCCACCGCTCCTTGCCGAGCAGGAACGGATAGTCGAACTCCGACCCGATCACGAGGGTCGGCACCCGCATCGTCGGCAGCCGGTCGAGCACGCTCCAGCCCAGCACGGCCCGTTGCGACGCCGCGTAGGCGCGGGGGTCGTTGCGCGTCCAGCGCTCGATGAACTGCGCCCGGAGCGCCGCGTGCTCGGGCCTGGGGAACAGTTTCGGTGCGAGCATCCTGGCCATCCCCCGCGGGCCGAGCGTCGCCGCGACGATTCGCCTGGTCAGGATCGCCAGGCGCGCCCCGAACCCCCGCACGATGAAGCTCGGCCCGCTGTTGCAGATTGTCATCGTGCGCAGGACCTGCGGCGCCGTGGCGGCCACCTGGAAGGCGATCGCCCCACCCATCGACAGGCCGACGACGTGCGCCGGCGCCGCCTTGAGCTCGCCGAGCAGCGCGACGGCATCGGCCGCGAACTGCCGCACCGTGAACGGACCGTGCGGGTGCACGAGGTCGCGCGACCTGCCGGAGCTGCGCGCGTCGAGCGCGATCACCCGGTAGCGGGCCGCGAACGACTCCATCTGGTGCGCCCAGTCGTCGGCGCTCGAGCCGAGCCCGTGGAGGAACAGGAGCGGCACCCCCGCCCCCCGCACCTCGAAGTGCAACTCCGCTCCGTCGTGCGTGAAGGTCGGCATCGGCTCAGGCGGCTCCGTCGGACCGGGCGCCGGCATCCGCGCCCGGCACATTCGCCACGAGGAGGCGCACCGGCAGCCCGCCATTGCGCGTCCTCGCCCTCTCGTCGAGGGTGAGCCGGAGCTGCCCCTCGAGCCGGCGGTCGGCGCCCACCATCGCGATCGTCCAGCCGGGGAAATGCGCGCGGGCCGTCGCACCCAGCTGCGCGTACAGGGCGCGCAACGCATCGCTGTCGCCGACACGCTTGCCGTATGGCGGGTTCGTGGCGATCAACCCCGGCCCGCCGGCCGGTGCGCGCGTGGCCGAGAGCGATTGCCTGGCGAATGCGATGTCGGCCGCGACTCCGGCGCGGGCCGCGTTGGCCTCCGCCGCCGCGATCGCGCCCGCGTCGCGGTCCACGCCCGCGATGGCGACCGGCGACTGGGCGCGCATCGCCGCCCTCGCCTCGTCGCGCACGCTGCGTGCGCGCGTCACGTCGAAGCCGGGCCACTGCTCCACCGAGAAGGTACGGGCCAGTCCCGGCGCCATGCGCCTGGCAATCAGCGCGCCCTCGATGGCGATCGTGCCGGAGCCGCACAACGGGTCCACCAGCGGCGTGCTGCCGTCATAGCCCGCCGCGAGCAACAGTCCCGCCGCGAGGGTCTCGCGCAGGGGCGCCTTTCCCACCGCCTGTCGATACCCGCGCCGGTGCAGCAACTCGCCCGAGCTGTCGGCGCTGATCGTGCACCGGTCGTGCTCGATCCGCACGACGAACAGCTGCGGGCTGTCGCCGGCCGCGCCCCCGCCGGCCGCCGGTGGCGCCTCCTCCTCGTCCGCCCCGGCGGCGCCCGACACGACCCTCGCCCCGGTGGCGCGCCTGATCGCGTCGCCCACCCGCTGCGCGACCGCGCCGGAATGGATCAGCCTCGACTTGCGGCAGGTCACCCGCAGGCGCACGGTCGCCGCGTTCCCGACCACGCGCGCCCACTCGATCGCGCGCGCGCGGCGCTCGAGCTCATGGAACTTCTCGGCGCGGAACGACCCGAGTCGCACGGTCACGCGGCTTGCCGTGCGGAGCCAGAGGTTCGCCCTGAGGAGCCCCGCGACGTCGGTCCGGAGCGAGACGCCGGCCTCCTCGACCCTGCCGAGCGTGAGTCCCATGGCGCGCAGCTCGGCCGCGGCCAGCGGCGAGAGGCCCGGAGCGGTGACGACGAAGGTGTCGAGCAGGTCGGCGCGCATGGGAGGCCCGTACAAGCTAGCCCGCGGGAGGCGGCGCGACCCGACGGTCACTTCCACGCCAGCGACCACTCGCAAAAGGCGTCCCCCTCGAGGGCGCAGCGCACATGCCGTACCTCGCTCGCCGCGCCACCGGCGAGGTCGATCGCCTTCGCCAGCCCGCCCACCTGTCGGCGGCAGAAGGCCGGCGTGCGTGCGTCGAAGCCCACCAGTCGAACCACGGCGCTCTTGGCGCCATGCTCCACCAGCGCGATGTCGCCGGGGTGGTAGAACAGCTGGAAGAGCGACACGCTCTGCTGCAGGAACTCGTCCGGCGTCGCCTTGCGGAGCAGGCCGCCGTACATGTCGCTCCCGCGGTGCGCGATCGAGAAGGCCCCCGCCTGCTCGCTCCAGTCGGGGACGGTCGGCGAGAGCGCCGCATCGGCCACCGACCAGAGCATCACGAGGTCGTCGTAGTCGAGCTCGCCCGTCGGCGCGACGGTCTCGAGCCGCGCGCGCAGCAGTGGCGGGAGGGCGCCCAGCACGCGGGCCAGCGTCCCCGGGCCGTGCATCGCGCCGAGGTACTCCAGCGTCCCGTGCACGGTCGAGCCCTTCGCGAACAACTTCGCCGGCGCGGTGGTCATGCCCCTGCCCGGGCGCGGGACTCGAGCGCCGCGCGATCCACCTTCCCCGACCCGATCCGCGGCAGTTCGCTCACGATCGTCCAGGCCCGCGGCACCTTGTAGCCGGCGAGCACCGCCCGCAACGCGGTGCGCAACGACTCGGCGTCGAGCGGCGTGCCGGGGCGCGGGACGACGAAGGCGTACCCCACCTCACCCCACGTCTCGTCGGGCACGCCGACGACCGCCGCCTCCGACACCCCGCTCAGTCCGCCGATCGCCGCCTCCACCTCCGCAGGAAACACATTCTCGCCGCCTGAAATGAACATCTGCTTGCGCCGGCCGCGAATCGTGTACGCCCCGTCGGCGTCGCGCGACGCGAGGTCCCCGGTGCGGAACCACCCGCCGGCCGCAAACGCCTCGGTCGTGCGAGCCGTGTCGAACAGGTACCCGCTGAACAGCTGCGGCCCGCGCAGCCAGAGCTCGCCCGTCATGCCGTCCGCCACGTCGCACCCCGCGTCATCCACCAGCCGCATCTCGGCGAACGGCACCGGCCAGCCCACGCTCCCCGGCTTGGCCAGCGCCTGCGCGTCGGAAATGCCGAAGCAGTTCGGGCCGAACTCGGTCATCCCGAAGCCCTCGCGCATCCGGTAGCCCGCGGCGCGCACGCGGGCCGCGAGCGGCGCGGGGCACGGCGCCCCGCCCGAAATGAGCCACCGCAGCGCCGGCAGTGACCTTCCCCACGACGGCCGGTCGGCGAGCATCACGAACTGCGTCGGCACCGCGAACGCCACGGTGCACGCCTCCTCCGCCAGCATGTCGAGGAAGGTCGCCGCGTCGAAGCCATCGACCAGCACCACCGTGCCCCCCACCTGCCACAGCGGTGTGGCGAACACGTTCCATCCGCCGGTGTGGAAGAAGGGGGTCGTGATTGGCGCCGTGTCACTGGCCGAGAGCCCCCACGACGCGCCCGTTGCGATCGCATTCGCGCACACCTGCCGCTGCGGGAGGATCGCTCCCTTGGGCCGCCCGGTGCTGCCGGAGGTGTAGAGCACCATGGCCGGGCACTCGGGATCGAGGGTCACGCGGCGCGGTGCCGCCGGCGTCACGCCCCGCGCCTCCACCGCCAGCGCGTCGAGGTCCGCCCACGGCACGCCGGTGAGGGCCTCGTCCACGGCGGCAAGGCGCGATTCGCCCACCACGATCGACGCCCGTGCATCGGCGAGGATCCGCGCCTGCTCCGGCGCCGCGAGCCGCCAGTTGAGCGGCACCAGCGCCGCTCCTACGCGGCCGCAGGCCAGGTACAGTGCCACCACCTCGACGCGGTTGGCCGCCAGCACCGCCACCCGGCCGCCGTGGCGCACGCCGCGGGCCACGAGCACCTGCGTCCACTGCTGCGCCAGCGCGTCGAGCGCCGCGTAGCTGTGGCGTGTGCCCCGCCCCCGGTCCACCAGCGCCACCCGCTCCGGCTCGTGCACCGCCCACTCGGCGATCGGCTCGGCGATCGCCGCCGGCATCGACACCGGTCTCACCCTCAGGTCGCGCCGGCCAGGAAGAACGTCAGGATCAACGCACTGGCGTCGGGCCCCTTGGGATCGGTGAACGACCCGTTCGCGTCGCCACCAGACCAAGCGTGCCCGAGTCCCTCCACGAGATACGACTCCACCAGCATCCCGCCATCGGCCGACGTCCACACCTCGTGCACGGCGCCGTAGCGGCCGGTGGCCTCGACCGCCTCGTGCCGGGCCGGCACCGCTGGCGGTGCCAGGTGCCTCGCCGAGGCGTTGACCACGAGCCACTGCCGCACGAGTGACGCCGCATTCCTCGCGCTCACCACGCCGTCGGCGCGGCCATGGATCACGAGCAACGGCACGGCGTGGGCACGATCCGCCATCGCCGTCAGCACGGCCATGCCCAGGGCGTCGCCGTCGGCCGTGGGGCCGGAGCGCATCGCGCCGATCGCCGACATCACGTCCGCCGCGGCGCCGGCCGCGATACCGGAATGCACCGCCATCGCCGCGAACAACTCCGGGTAGGCCGCCACGAGATTGGCCGCCATCGCCGCGCCCGCCGACATTCCCGCCACGTACACCCGTGCCGGGTCGATCCCTTGCGCAGCCGTCACCTCCCGCACCATCGCCGCGACGATCGCCACTTCCCCCGCGTCGCGCTTCATCTCCGCGGGGGCATACCAGTTCCAGCACTTCTGCGGGTGCTGGCCGGCCCCCTGCTCGGGGTACAGCACGAACACCCCGTGCGGCGCGGCATGCGTGTTCATCTGCGTGCCGCGCATGAAGTCGGCGGCGTCCTGCGTGCAACCATGCAGCATCACCACCAGCGCGCGCCTCCCCGTCGGCGGCGGCGCGTCGGGGACCATCAGCGTGTACGATCGCGCCGAGCCCGCCGCCGCCGTGCGCCCCGTGACGAGGCGCCCGGCCGCTGGCGGCGCCCCCGCCGCCTGCGCGGCCGCCGGGCCGGGGAGCAGGTCAGCTCCCGCGGCCACGACGGTCACCCAGGTCGCGAGGCACCACTTACCGGTCGATGCGAACACCGACGAACGCGATCGTGCCGATCGCCGGCATGTTGATCATCTCCACGTGCGTCTGGTTGAAGCCGCACGCGTTCTTGTCGGTGTTGATCGACCGGATCGTCGAGGCCAGCCAGGCGCCGGGCTGGAACTCGCCCCCGACGCAGGTGAACAGGTTCTGCACCTGCGCTGTCAGCCGCACGCCATCCATGGGCGTCTTCCAGCTGTACATCACGTCGATCGTGCCAAAGGTCGGGATCGAGCCCACGTTGACGCCGGAGCGGAAGTCATAGCCCTGCACGAACCGCCCCGTGAACCCGAAGGTGGCGTTCGGCGCGACGTCCGTGAAGTCCATGCCCGCCGTCACCTTGGTCACCGGCGAGTTGAAGGCGGTCGCCTCGATCCCCGCCGCCGCGAACGCCCCGCTCGGCGCGTTGAGGTTGTCGAGCTTCATGAACGACGCTGTCCCCGACGTGGCGATCTTGCTGGAGACCAGGTAGCGCCAGCCCAGGTCGATGCCGCTCAGCGTCGCGTCGCCGAGGTTCACGTAGGTGAGGGCGATCTGGTTCGCCCCGGTGCCGCCGGCCTCGGCGCCGGTCTTCGTGTTGTACGCCTTGGTGGCCGCGGCCCCCGCAAACGGGTTCGCGATCACGATCAGGGGGCTGAGGAAGTTCTCGTACCTCGTCGTGTAGGCCGCGATGTCGAGGTACAGCTTCTCGTTGACGATCCCCTTGTAGCCCAGCTCCCACGTGTTGTTGACCTCGGGCTTGATCGGATCGAGCACCAGCGTGGTCACGCCACCCGGGGTGCTCTTGATCGTGAAGCCGTCCTGGTTGCCGAAGACACCGACCGACGGACTGAAGTTCGGAAAGTAGAAGTCCGTCTGCAGGACCGACGGCGACTTGAAGGCACGGTTGAAGCTCACGCGGAAGGTCTGGTCCTCCCAGGGCGTGACGAGCAGTGCCGCCTTCGGGCTGAACTGGGCGTCGTACTTGTCGTGCTTGTCGTAGCGCCCCGCCAGGACGAGCCGCAGCATCTTCGAGAGCGGTGTCTCGATCTGCATGTAACCGCCCGTCTGCCCGATCTCGAGCTCCTTGCCCGTGTTGCGGTCGCTCAGCCACTGCTGCATCGACGAGACGTTGTCCCGGCGCACCTGGACGCCCCATACGATGCGGGTGTTGTCCAGCGCGCCGACCCCCGTCGGCGCGAGCATCGAGATCGTGAAGTTGTTCTGCACCTCGGCGGCCAGCAGGCGGCCGTCGGCCGGGAAGTCCGACAGGCGCTTCATCGAATCCACCGAGATCGTCGGGTAGCGAAGCCGGTTCTGCGCGAAGCCGTTCAGCTGGTACGTGTCCCCCGACAGCGACTGCGTGCGGTACAGCTGCGCGAACCACCGCGGTGAGGTCCACTTCGCCTGCAGCACGCGGTACTGCCAGTCCACCAGCTGGTTCCGCCCCACGTTGGTCTGGCCGATGCCGTTGCTCTTGCTCGCGCCGGCGGTGAACTCCAGCCGCCCGGCGTCGGAATACCAGACCACCGAGCCGCTGCCACGCATGACGTTGGTCTTGAAGTCGGCGCCGCCGTTGCCGGTGTCGATCGCCGCCACGCCCCCGATCGGTGCATAGCGGTTGTAGGGGCCGTAGTCGTTCGCGCTCTGGTATTCGCCGGTGACCTTGTAGCCCCAGTTCCCGCTCAGCCCGGCGTAGCGCACCTGGGCATCCATGAACGCCTGCGACCCGCCACTCACCTCGGCCGACAGCCCACGGTACTCCCTCGGGTCCTTGGTCGACAGGGTGATCACGCCGTTCGAGGCGTCGGGGCCGTACAGCGCCGCGCCCGGGCCGACCAGCACCTCGATCCCCGCCAGGTCGAGCTTGGCGATGGTCGTGAAGGAGCCCGCCGCGAGGCCGTTCTCCGGCAGCACCGCGAGGCGGCCGTCCTCGGTGAGCAGCATGCGGTTGTTGAAGCTCGAGTTGAAGCCGCGCGCGTTCACGGCCACCGCCGTGATCCCGGCCTGCACGAAGTCGAGCCCCTTGGCCTCCTTGAGCGCCGGCGCGAACGAGTTGCCGATCGTCAATCCGATCTGCGAGGCGTCAAACCGCGTCACCGTCGCCGGCGCCTCGGTGATCTTCTCGATCCGGCGCGACGCCGACACGACCACGCCGCCGAGCTGCTGCGGCGCCGCCTCGAGCGCCACGTCCACCTTCGACTCCTCACCCGCCTTCACCACCACGCCGGTGACGATCTTCACCTTGCTGCCGACGCGCTGCACGCGCACGTCGTACGTGCCCGCGGCGATGCCGCTGATCCGGTACGTGCCGCCCGCGCTCGCCTGGGCGCTCAACGGCGTGCCCGGGATCGTCACGAGCGCGCCAGGCGCCGGCGACCCGCCGGCGACGGTGATGGTGCCGGACACGCGGCCCGCTTGCGCGAGCAGGATGGCCGGCGCGCCCAGCACGAACACCGCCACCTGGGCGGCGATCGCGAGCGCGCGACGCGGAATGCGGGACCACTGCGACATCGGAACTCCTGGAGTGGGTGGGAAGCGAGGGAAGTCGGTGGGGGAGCCGGTGGGGCGCGCCGATGCCTCGGGGCGCGCGACAGCGGGTGGTGGCCGCGTTGCCCGGGCGATCATCCACTCTCCTCCGGCATGAGGATCACGGCCTCGCCGTCGGTGACGACCTTGCCGTGCTGGTTCGTGCAAGTGGTGGCCATCCGCAGGCGGCGGTCGGCGGGCATCAGCTCCACCACCTCGGCCCGCGTGGTGATCGTGTCGCCGATGCGCACCGGCCGCCGGAAGTGCAGCGACTGCGCGACGTACACCGCGCCGAAGCCGGGGAGCTGCGTCCCGACCACCGCCGAGATGAACCCCGCGCTCAGCATGCCGTGCCCGATGCGGCCCTTGAACCTCGTCCGGGCCGCGGTCGCCTCGTCGAGGTGCAGCGGGTTGTCGTCTCCCGTCACTTGCGCGAACATCCGGATGTCCGCGTCGGTGATCCGGTGCGACCGCTCGGCCGACTGCCCAACCGCGAGTTCGCTGAACTGCATCAGACCTCCATCACCAGGCGAATGTCCGGGTCGAGCTGCTGGGCGGCGCGTGCGCGGGTGAGCCACGACACGCCGAGGAACGCCACGAGCGACGCGAGCAGGGCCAGCCCCGAGACGGTCACCCCCGCCGGGAGCGTCAGCAGCTTGAGGTAGCCGAGGCTCTCGCAGCCGAGGGTGAGCACGAGACCCGTCATGATCGACGCGATTGCCCCCTCGCGCGTGGCCCCGTCCCAGTTGAGCCCGATCGCCAGCGCCGGCACGAGCGTGCTCGCGAACAGCCCCCAGCCGAAGATCCCGAGGAAGGCCACAAGGGTCCCCGACGCCTGCGCCACCAGCGCCGCCGCCAGCGACAGCAGCACGGTGAAGATCCGCCCCCACCGCAGCTCGTTCGCGATCGGCCGGCCGATGGCCCGCGGGAGGTCGTGCGTGAGCGCCGCGGCCCCGATGCTCATGAACGAGTTGACCGTGCTCATGATTGCCGCCGCCACGCCGCTGAAGACGAGGCCCGCGAGCAGCACCGGCGTGAAGTGCAGCAGGAAGGCCGGCGTCGCGTCGTCGGGCGACGCGAGGGCCGCCAGCCGCCCCCCGGCCACGAGCGCCCTCACCGCGAATCCCACGCCCACGTACAGCAGCAGCGTCACGCCCAGGGCGACGGTCATGATCAGCGGGTACCACCGCAGCCGCCGCGGGTCCCTCAGCATGTAGAACTTGTGGACGACATGCGGCTGCCCGAGCGAGCCGATGCCGAAGACGAAGAAGAACGACAGCGCCGCCAGCGCCGGCAGCTTCCCCCACGGCGCGAGCCAGGCCGCGTCCACCGCGGCGATCGCGTCGGTCATCGCCAGCGCGCCGCCCCCGACCTGCAGCGTGAACACGAACACCAGCACGCTCGCCAGCGCCATCAGCGACCCCTGGAAGAGGTCGGTGTACACGCCGGCCATGATCCCGCCGCTCACCGAGTACCCGAGGGTGATCGCCGTGCCGATCCAGATCCCGGGCGTCAATCCGATGCCGAAGATCGCGTCAATGACCAGTCCCAGCGCGAGCACGTTGGTCGCCATGTAGCCGACGGTCGCCACGAGGATCGCCACCGCCGAGAGCCCCTGCGCCGCAGGTGACCGGAACCGTGCCCCGATCGCGTCGGGCACCGTGATCAGCCCGCGCACCTCGCCCAGCAGGCGCATCCGCTTGGCCAGCACCCAGGCGCCGAGGGTGTTGGTGAGCGATGCCGGCAGCACCAGGAACACCGCGCCGAAGCCGAGCGAGTACACGAGCCCCGGACCGCCGATGAACGCGAACCCCGACAGCGTCGCCGCCATCGCCGCGATCGCCAGCGTCCAGATCCCGACCCCGGAGCCCGCGACGAAGAAGTCCTTGGCGCTGCGCGTCCGGCGCGTGGCCCACACCCCGATCGCGGCGACGACCAGGAAGTACAGGAGCGCCACGCCCACGATCTGCGGCGTCTGCAACGCCGGGAGCGCTGCCTCCTGCAGGAGGGTCACCGGCCGCATCAGGCCCCCTCCCGCGGGCTCGCGGTCGTGCCCGACGCCTTGAGCGCCTCACGCCCCGCACATGCGCGTCCCGGCAGCGCGTGCGCCCGTGCGACCTCGGAGATCCGCGCCAGGTCGTCCTCGCGCAGCACCTGCGCGTCGAACGAGCGCGCGTACGCGAACGGCAGCACGAGCAGCGGCAGCACGCCGACCCCGTACAGCACGATCGCCGCCCGCACCGGCAGGCCGAGCAACCGCGCGCCGCCGGTGGCCTCGCCTGGGGGCAGCGCCAGGCCGGCGCCAAGGCACCCCACCAGCACCGCGAAGGTGAACGCCAGCGGCACGGCCATCCCGCGCGTGACCCCGGCCGTCCCCGCCCCCCGGGCCGCGCCGAGCGCCATCAGCGACACCATCAGCAGCGCCACGCCGCACACCATCGCCCAGCTGGCCCACGGCGCCGCGCCCCCGGCGCGAAAGGCCCCCGCATACCCGGCCCCCACGCACGCCAGCGCGAGCGCCAGCAGCCGCAGTGCGGTCACGCGACGCATGCGGTCACCGGTAGAGCGCCGCGAGGCGCTCGGCGTGGCGCGCCGCGACTGCCGCGCGGCGCACCTTCATGGTCGGCGTGAGCTCACCCGCGTCCACGCTCAGCTCCTGCGGCAGCAGCGACCAGCGCTTCACCTGCTCGCTGCGCGAGAGCGTGGCGTTGACCCGGTCGATCGCGGCCTGCACATGCGCCCGGACTTCCGGCAGCACGGCCAGCGTCCCCAGGTCGCGCGACAGCCCCTCGGTCGAGGCCCACGCAAGCACCACATCGCGACGCAGCGCCACCAGCGCCACGACGTACTTCTCTCCCTCGCCGTGCAGCACCGCCTGCGCGATCCACGGCTCGGCGGCGAGTGCGGCCTCGATCGGCAGCGGCGCGACCTTCGTGCCGCTCGAGAGGGCGATCAGCTCCTTGATCCGCCCCGTGATCCGCAGCGTGCCGTCGGGCGCGATGGTCCCCGCGTCGCCGGTGTGCAGCCACCCGCCGTCCGGCGTGAACGCGGCCACCGTCTCGGCCTCGCGCTGCCAGTAGCCGTCGAAGGTCAGCGCGCTGCGCCGCACGAGCAGCTCGCCGTCCCCGGCGACGCGCAGCGTCGTTCCCGCCATCGGCGTTCCCACCGAGTCGAATCCGTAGTGGCCGGGACGATGGAAGGTGACGCACAGGTGTTCCGTCAGCCCGTACGCGCCGAGCACGGTGAGCCCGCAGGCATCGAGCGTTTCGGCGACGTCTGGCGAGAGCGCCGCCCCGCCGCTCGTGGCGAGGCGCACCCGCGTCCCGAGCAGCCCGTGCAGCACCGGCGTCGCCGGTGCCAGCGACGCCCGCCAGCGCGCCTCGTCGACGGCCGGGAGGGCGCGCCCCGCGCGCCGCAGCACGCTCCGCGCACGACCAAGGGTGAGCGCGGTCTCCCAGCGCTCGCGGTCGGCGCCGGTCGCCGAGAGCCGCGCCGCCATCAGCGCCTCGTACAGCTTCTCGTAAAAGCGCGGCAACCCGCCAAACAGCGTCGGGTCGTGGCGGCGGCAGGCCTCCCACACGTTCGCGGAATCGCCCGCCAGCACCCCTTCCATGCCGGCGTGAATCCGGGTGTAGATCCCGAACACCCGCTCGGCGGCATGGCTCGCCGGCAGGAACGACACCGCCGAGTCGGACTCGCCCAGCGGCAGCGCGTCGAGGATCGAGCGCACCGACGCGGCGATGTACCGGTGCGTGAGCCGGGCGCCCTTGGGCGTCCCGGACGAGCCCGATGTGTAGATCAGCGCCGCGAGCGATGCCGGCGCGATCGCGGCGCGGCGCCCGGCGAGTTCATGGCGAAGCGTGCCGAGGTCCAAGGCCGCGGCACCTGCGGCAAGCCAGTCCGTCCAGCCGGATTCATGCACCGCAGCGGTCCCGCGACTCGCTCCCGCGCTCGCCGGCGGCGACGTGCCCGGCACGGCTCCCGCGCGCTCGGGGACCCCGTGGACGATCAGCTGCAGCGATGCCGCCCGTGGCGCGATCGCACGCGCCTTTGCCAGCTGCCCGGCGTCGTCCACGACCAGCACGCGGGCGCCGGAGTCGTTGATGATGTGCAGCAGCTGCTCCGTCGCCGTCGTCGGGTAGGCGCCCACCGACACCGCGCCCGCCTCGAGGATACCGAGGTCGGCGATCGGCCACACGAGCTGATTCGCGGCGAGGATCACCACGCGATCGCCGGGGGCGACACCGGCCCTCGCCAACGCGGCCGTCACCCGCGTCGCGGCATCGCCCCACTCGCGCCACGACATCGCGTCGCCATCGAGCAGCCGCAGCGCCACGCGTTCCGGATGCGCCGCCACGCGCTCACGGAAGACGTCGATCGTGAGCGGTCCCTCGTCCACGCGTGGCCCCGCGGCGCCATCGAGGGGCGGGCGCACCGCGCTCGTCCCGCGCAGGAGCCCGCTCACGCCGCGACTCCCGCGGGCCCACGTGCGGACGACGCGCACCACTCGAGCGCCACGCACCCCATCGCCAACCCGGCGCCGCTGCCCGTCAGCACCAGCAGGTCGCCGTCCTTCACCGCGCCGCCGCGCACCGCGTCGTCGAGCAGCATCGCCAGGCACGCCGAGCCGGTGTACCCCCACTTGTGCATCACCATCGGCGCCAGCGCGAGCGGCACGCCGAGGGCCTCCATCACGGCTACGATCGTCGAGCGGTTCACCTGCGTCCACAGCCAGTGCTGCACCTCGTGCTCGCGCTTCCCGATGCGGGAAAGGACCGACCTCGCGATGCGGGGCCAGCCCTCCTCGTTCACGCTCGCCGGGTACTTCTGGACGAAGCGGAGGCGGTTGCGCCTGCCGTCGTCGAGCACCTCGTGCGTGATGGGCTCGGCGGTGCCCCCGGCAAAGACCCCCATCCCGGCCTCGAACCGGCCGTCGGCGAACAGTTCGCTCGCCAGCACGCCGGCCCGGTCGCTCGCCTCGACCACCGCCGCGCCGGCGCCGTCGGCGAAGATCGTGACCGTCTTCTTGTCATGCGGGTCGAGGAACTTCGACATCGCATAGGCACCGATCACCAGCACGCGGTTGTAGCGCGCGTCGCCGGCGATGTACTTCCACGCCGTGTCGAGCGCCGTCACGAAGCCGGCGCAGCCCGCGTTGAGGTCGAACGCGCCGGCCCCAACCGCGCCGATTCGCCCCTGCACCACGCAGCTCGTCGGGGGCGAGATGTACTCCGGCGTGTCGGTGGCGACGATCACGAGGTCGAGGTCGGCAGCGGAGAGTTTCGCCGCCGCGAGCGCCCGGTGCGCCGCCTCCTCGGCCAGGTCCGCCGTCGATTCATCCGGGCCGCACCAGCGGCGCTCCACGATCCCGAGCGTGTGGCGCACGAAGTCGTCGATGTCCGTGCCCAGCAGCGCCGACAACTCGGCGTTTGTCACGACGCGCCGGGGCACATGCGCGCCAGTCCCGGTGATCACGGCGTGGCGCACCGGATGCCTAGCGGGCCTGTTGCGGTGCGGTCGATCCCCGAACGACCAGCTTGACCGGGAGCATCCGCGACCTGGGCGTTGCCACGCCCCCGACCGTGCGGGGATCCACGAGCAGCCTCGCGGCCCTGGCGCCGATCTCGCGCGCCGGCACGCTGACCGTCGTCAGCTCCGGCGTCACGAGGCGCGCCATCTCGATGTCGTCGCACCCCACCAGCGAGAGGTCCGCGGGGACCCGCACCCCCTGCGTGGCGCACTGCTTGTGCGCGCCGAGCGCCATCAGGTCGTTGGCGCAGAACACCGCCGTCGGCCGCTCGGGCGCGGAGAGCGCGTTCAGGGCGCGCATCGATTCCATGCCGCCCGTCACCGTCGCCGGTCCACGGCGCAGGAGCGACGCCTCGAGGCCGAGGCCCGCCGCGCGCAATGCCTTCACGAACCCGCGCTCGCGCATGCGGAAGGTGTGCACGTCGGCGGCGGGCCCCATGAAGGCAAAGCGCCGATGCCCGAGGCCGAGCAGGTGCTCGGCGGCGAGGCGGCCGGCGGACTCGGCATCGGAGGCGACACCCGGCCAGGCACCATCGGGCTGGTCGATCAGCACCACGTCGAGCCCATCCAGCGCGCCGGCCGGCAGGGCCGCGGCGGCGGCCGCATCGATGATCACCCCATCGATCTGGCGACCGCGCAGGGCCTCGATGTGGCGCAGCGAACCGTTTCCACGCCGGTCGCACAACAGGAGCGCAAACCCCTCGTCGCTCGCCACGCGCTCGGCGCCGCTGGCGACGTCGGCGAAGAACGGATCCTTGAGGTCGGGAACGATCAGGCCGAGCGAGAACGACTTGCGACGAACGAGGCCGCGAGCGAGCAGGTTTGGGCGGTAGCCCAGCTCGGTCGCGGCCTGAATGACGCGCTCGCGGGTCCCCTCAGCGACGCGCGCCTTGGGATTTCGCGAGAGAACAAGCGACACCGTGGGCTGTGAGACGCCGGCGCGCTTCGCGACATCGTGAGTCGTGACTTTGGCGTTGGAGCGCTTGGCCATGTGTGCTAATACGTATTGGCAAGCTGCCGGTTGTCAAGAGCTGTGACCAAGATCACCAAATGTTTGCCGAACACCGAGCCTCGGACGACGGTGAAACCGTACGTTTCTGACGCCTTCCTTCCCACGCCCGATGACCCGCCTCCGACTCCGCTCGGCCCTCGCCCTCCTCACCGCGCCCGCGCTCGCCGGCCCCCTCGCCGCCCAGGACCCCGCCGCCATCGAGCACGCACTGCGATTCACGGTTCGCGCGGCCGGCCGCCCCGATACGGCCATGGAGCTGCTCGACCGGATGACGTCGTGGCACGTTCCCGGCGTCAGCATCGCGATCATCGACAACTGGAGAGTCGTGTACGCCAGGGGCTTCGGCGTGCAGGAGTTCGGCGCCAGGCGCCCCGTCGACTCGACCACCCTCTTCCTCGCCGGGTCGATCAGCAAGCCGGTCTTCTCCAGCGCCTTGCTGCGATTCGTCGAGCAGCGCAAGCTCTCGCTCGATGCCGACGTGACGGGGATGCTCACGTCGTGGCGGCTTGCGCCGAGCCCGTTCACGGCGACCGAGAAGGTGACCCTGCGGCGCCTGTTGACGCACACGGCGGGGCTCACCGTCTGGGGCTTCCCGGGCTACGAGATGGGGGCGCCGATCCCCACCGTGCCACAGGTGCTCGGCGGCGTCGAGCCCGCCAATACACCCAAGGTCGGGAACGACACCACACCAGGCGCGCGCTGGCTCTACTCGGGGGGCGGTTTCACGATCGCGCAGCTCGTCGCCACCGACCTCAGCGGTGAGTCGTTTCCAGCGCTGATGAACAAGCTGATGCTGCGCCCCGCCGGAATGACGCGCAGCACGTACGAGAATCCCCTCCCGATGCCGCGCTGGTCCGAGGCCGCCACCGGGCACGAAAAGCTCGACACGCCGGTGCCGGGGCACTTTCACGTCTATCCGGAAATGGCCGCGGCCGGATTGTGGACCACCGCGGCGGACCTCGGCCGCTGGGCGATCGCCCTCGCGCGCTCGGTGCGCGGCGAGCCGGGGGGCATCCTCTCGCCGGCGATGGCGCGCGAAATGGTCCGCAAGCAGGTGCAGCAGAAGCCACCGTTCGGCACCCGTTACTGGGGACTCGGCGTGGCGGTGGCCGGCGACGGCGACTCGCTCGTGTTCAGCCACGGCGGGCGCGACGAGGGGTTCGTAGCCGACCTCGCGATGTGGCCCAACAAGGGACGCGGGATCGTGATCCTCACCAACGGCGTGGCGCCCCAGATCTTCGGCGAGATCCGCCGCGCCTTCGCCGAACAGTACGGCGTGGGGGGCGACGCGCGGCCCGAGAAGGCCGTGGTCGTGGTGCCCGAGGCGCGGCTCGCCGCCTACGCCGGCAAGTTCGTCGCGGTCGAGGGCAAGGACACGATCGTGTTCGACATCTCGGTCGCCCCCGGCGGCGCCCAGCTCGCGGTGCTGCGCCCGGAACTCAGGCGCTCGCTCCCGTTCGCGCCGCTCGGCAGCGACCGGTTCGTGAACCTCGAGAGCGGCGTGGAGTGGACCTTCGAGCGCGAGGCGTCGGGTGTGCAGGGCCGCCCGATGTCGCTGTTCACGATGGTCGGCCCCCGCAAGCGGCAGCTCACGCGGCAGTAGGCGCCGCGCCGGGCGTCAGCCAAGTTCGTCGGGCATCAGGATCACCGCCTCGCCCTCGATCACCGCCTTGCCGGCGTGATTGCGGCAGGTGGTCGCGAGCCGCACCCGTCGCTCGGCCGGCATGAGTTCCACGACCTCCACGCGGGTGGTGATCGTGTCTCCCGGCCGCACGGGGCGCCTGAACGCGAGCGACTGCGTCACGTACACCGAGCCGAATCCCGGCAGCTGCGTGCCGATCACCGCCGAGATGAACCCGGCGCCGAGCATCCCGTGCGCGATTCGCCCCTTGAACATCGTGCCCTTCGCCGCCGCCTCGTCAAGGTGCAGCGGGTTGGTGTCGCCGGTGACGTCGGCGAAGCCCTGAATGTCGCGGTCGGTGACCGTCCTCGTGATCTCGGCACTCTGCCCGATGGTGAGGTCGCTGAATCGCACCGGGCGCTACGCCGAGAGCTGGTTGCCGATCGGCAGCTTCCGGATCCGCTTCCCCGTGGCGGCGAAGATCGCGTTGCAGAGGGCCGGGATCACCGGCGGCAGCGCCGGCTCGCCGAGCCCCGTTGGCGAGTTGTCGGTGAGGTGGAAGAAGACGTCCACCGGGGGCGCGTTGGGCATGCGCAGCAGCGCGTACTCGTCGAAGTTCGCCTCCACCGCGCGCCCCTTGTCGATCGTGAGCTCCTGCGCCAGCGCGTGCGAGATCCCCTCGAGCGCGCCGCCGATCGCCTGGTGCTCGGCGTTGATCGGGTTGATCACCTGCCGCCCGATGTCGCCCACCACCCACACCTGGTGGATCACGAGCCCGCCGCGCGCGCCCACGCCGGCCTCGACCACCTCGGCGAAGTAGCCGCGGTGGCTGAAGTGGAACGCCACCCCCATGCCGCGGCCCTTGGGGAGCGTCTTCCCCCAGCCCGAGCGGTCGCGCACGACCTCCAGCACCTTGGCCATGCGTTCGGCGCTGAAACGGTCGCGCGGCCCCGGCGGCGTCACCTGGCGGCGCAGCATGTCGAGCCGGAACTGCAGCGGGTCGCGCCTGGCGGCGAACGCCAGCTCGTCCACGAACGACTGCACCACGAACGCCTGCCCGTTGCTGCCGGGGGCGCGCAGGGCGCCCGTCGGCACGCCGTGGAACGGGGTGCTGACCTCGAGCCGCAGGTTGGGCACGAACCGCGACGGGAAGTCGGCCTCGCCGATCTCGTCGTACACCATCCGGTCCTGCCAGGCGACGACCTGCCCCTGCGCGTCGACCGCGCCCCTGAAGAAGTGCCACCCCGCCTGCCGGTAGTGGTCGTGCGCGAAGTCGTCCTCGCGCGTCCAGAGGAGCTTCACCGGCACGCCGGCGGTCTTGGCGATCTGCGCCGCCTCGACCATGTAGTCGTTCTTGAGCCGGCGCCCGAATCCGCCGCCGCTGCGCGTGACGTGGATCGTGATGTCGGCCGGCGGAATGCCGAGGGTCTTCGCCACGAGGTCGCGCCCGGGCTGCGGCATCTGCGTCGGCGACCAGATCTCCAGCTTGCCGTCCTTCCACTCGGCGGTGGTGTTCTGCGGCTCGAGCGGTGCGTGGACGATGAACGGGTAGGAGTACTGCGCCTCGACCACCATCGGTGCGGCGGCGAGCGCGGCGGCCACGTCGCCCTCGTTGCGGGTGACCTTGTCGAGCGGCGCGCGCGCCAGCTCGCGGGCCTTTGCGTCCATGCCGGCGGTGCTCGTGGCGGCGGTGGCCCCCCCGTCCCACTGCACCTTGAGCTTGCCGCGCGCCGACTGGGCGTGCCACCAGCTGTCGGCCACGATCGCGACGCCGTCGAGCAGCCCGTCGAGCGCCGGGCCGCCCTTCACCACGAAGGCGTGCGTGACGCCCGGCAGCTTGCGCACCTCGTCCACGTTGGCGCTTACCAGCTTGCCGCCGAACACCGGGCACTTCTCGTAGACGGCGTGGTGCATCCCCGGCACCACGACGTCGATGCCGTAGAGCGGCTGCCCGGTGACGATCTTGTGGATATCCACGTCCTTGTGGGGCTTGCCCACCAGCCGGTACGCCGCGGGATCCTTGAGCGGCACCTGGTCGAGCGCGGGGGGCGTGATCGTCGCCGCCACGGCCAGCAGCGACGCGTAGGTCGCCGTGCGGCCACTCGGCGCGTGCGTCACCACGGCGTCGGCGGTGGTGCACGTCGCGGCGGCGACGTTCCACTGCTTCGCCGCGGCGCCCACGAGCATGGCGCGGGCGGCGGCGCCGGTGCGGCGCAGCAGGTCCCAGTTGAGCGGCGTGGCGGTGGAGCCGCCGGCGAACTGCGGCCCGAACACCGCCGGGTCGAGCGGCGCCTGCTCGATGGTGACCTTCGCCCACGGCACGTCGAGTTCCTCGGCGATGATCAGGGGCAGCGCCGTCTTGACCCCTTGCCCGATCTCCGGGTTCTTGGAGAGGATCGTGACGGTGCCGTCGTCGTGGAACCGGATGAAGGCGTTGAGCTGCGTGTCGGCGAGGGGGTCGGCGGCGGGGCGATCGCCGCGCGCGGCGACGCCGAGCCGCGGCCCGTACACCGCCACCAGCAGCCCGCCACCGGCGAGGGTGGCGACCTTGAGGAAGGCGCGGCGACCGACGGGAGCGATGGTGGTCATGGCTCAATCCTCCCGGTCGCGCGGGGCGCCGCTGCCGGCGCGGCTGGGGCCCGCGGCGGCCAGCTCGGCGGCGCGGTGGATCGCGCCCCGGATGCGGCGGTAGGTGGCGCAGCGGCAGATGTTTCCTTCCATCGCCGCGTTGATGTCGGCGTCGGTCGGCTTCTTGTTGGCGGCCAGCAGGGCGGCGGCCGTCATCAGCTGCCCGGCCTGGCAGTAGCCGCATTGCGGCACGTCGAGCTCCTCCCAGGCGCGCTGCACCGGGTGCGTGCCGTCGGCCGAGAGTCCCTCGATGGTGATGACGTCCTGCCCGGCAACCGACGTGGCGAGCGTCGAGCACGATCGCACCGGCACTCCCTTCACGTGCACGGTGCAGGCGCCGCACTGGCCGACGCCGCAGCCGTACTTGGTGCCCTTGAGGTTGAGCTGGTCGCGCAGGACCCAGAGGAGCGGGATGTCGGCGGGCACGTCGACGTTGACGCGCTGGCCGTTGACCTTGAACGAGACGGAGGGCACGCGGTACTCCCGTGCTGGACGTGTGGCGGCGCGGCGGCCCGGCGGGGGCGGCGCGCACGACTAACAATGGAACCGCCCCGTCCGGGCCGCCAGCCGGGAAATCGCCGGCCCCGGCGGTGCCGCGCTCAGCCGCCGTGCGCCGGCGATCAGGTCGTGGCGGGCACCGCGTTCAGCCGATGGCCGGCGTCACCTGCGCAGCCTGCCGCCGGCGCCACCACATGTACACCCGCCACCCGAGCAGGACGGCGAAGATCGACGCGAACAGCAGCGGGTCCTCGATGTCCCTCTTGACCGCCATGAAGAAGTGGATGCACCCCAGCACCACCGTGGCGAACACGAGGTTGTGCAGTGGCGCCCAGTTCTTGCCCAGGCGCCTGATCATCGCCGCCGTGCTCGTGGCCGCCAGCGGCAGCATCAGCAGCCAGGCGGTCATCCCGATCAGGATGTACCACCGCTTCATGATGTCCGTCACGATGTCCATCCAGTCCAGCTGAACGTCGAGCAGGGCCCAGCAGAGCAGGTGGGTGGAGCCATAGGCGAACGCGAACAGCCCCATCGTGCGGCGGTGCTTCGCCAGCCAATTCCACCCCAGCAACTGCCGCAGCGGCGTCACCGCCAGGGTGAACATCAGGAAGCGCAGCGTCCACTCTCCGGTCATGTGCTCGGCTTCCTTGATCGGGTTGGAGCCGAGGTGGCGGGTGTGGAACATGAGGTCGCTGGCGAGCCAGCCCGCGATCACGAGGAGCGGGAGGCAGCTGGCGACGAACAGCACGACGCGCGTGACGCGGGCCGGGGGCGCGAAGCGGAGGACTGCCGCGGGGAGCGGCAGGGGGAGGGGGAGCGATTTCACGGTGCCCGTGCGGCTAGAAGTTCTTGTGCAGGTCCATTCCGCCGTAGAGGCTCGCCACCTGCGGGTAGCCGTTGAACATCAGCGTCACGCGGCGCCGGAACTCGCCAATGCGGCGCTCCTTGCTCTGCGTCCACCGCGGGTGGTCGACCTCGGGGTTCACGTTGGCGTAGAAGCCGTACTCGCTCGCGTTCGTGAGCTGCCAGGTGTTGAGCGGCTGCTTCTCGGTGAACGTGATCCGCACGATCGACTTGCACGCCTTGAAGCCGTACTTCCACGGCGTGATGGTGCGCAGGGGGGCGCCGTTCTGCGGCAGGAGGGTCTTGCCGTAGAGTCCCGTGCCGAACATCGCCAGCGGGTGCATCGCCTCGTCGAGGCGCAGCGCCTCGGTGTACGGCCACGGCAGGATCGGCCGCTCCTGCCCCGGCATCCGCTTGGGGTCGTGCAGGGTGAAGAACTGGACGTACTTCGCCGACCCCAGCGGCTCGGCCCGCTTGATGAAGTCGGCCATCGGGAATCCCTGCCACGGGATCACCATCGACCAGGCCTCGACGCAGCGGTGGCGATAGGTGCGATCCTCGAGCTTGTGGGGCTTGATGAAGTCCTCGAGCTGGAGGGTGAACGGCTTCTTGACCAGGCCGTCCACGACCACGCTCCACGGCTTCGTCGTGAACCCCTTGCTGTTCTCCGCCGGGTCGGCCTTGTCGGTGCCGAACTCGTAGAAGTTGTTGTAGGTGGTGACGTCCTCGTACGGCGTGAGCTCGTCCTTGTCCTGCGGCGGCATGGCGCGGGCGACGCCGGGCAGGGCCGCCGCGGCGGCGAGGGCGCCGGCGCCGCGGCCGAGGAAGTCGCGGCGGGAGAGGTAGGTCGATTCCGGGGTGATCTCGGACGACGGGATGTCGGCGGGCGGGCGAAGGAGCATGGCGTGGGGAGGAGGGCTCGGTGAATAATACGCCTTCAGCGGCCAACTGGTTCACCTGCGAGGCTGCAGCCCTGGCCGCCGGGTTGGCGGCAACGCCAATTGTCACGGTGAGCGACCGCGGTGGACCGTTGATCTCCGAATCGGCTCGAAGCGTGATGGGAAGGGCACGCCAGCATGGCGCTTCGATGCTCCGCGTGCTGGCCGCGGCGGCCGGCTTGGGCTGCGGAGACCTTGCAGCGCGGCTCGGTCTCGGCAACGGCGGCGATCCCGATTCCCGAATCGTCTGGAAGTACAGCGAGGCAGCCGAGAGCATCACGCCGGCCATCGACGACTCCACCGTGTTCTTCGCCACGGTGACGCGCGGCGTTCGTGCTGTCGACAAGCGATCTGGCGCGCTGCGGTGGGCGGCGACGTCCGGACGTTCCGGCTTCTCGCCTGGCACCGCGTTGCTCGTCGTCGGGGGCGTCGTGGTCTATCCCGACGCAGACCTGTTCGCATTCGACCGTCGTACCGGCGCGGTACGCTGGGTTTTTCGTGACCTGCCGACTGGGAGCCCTGGCTATACATCACTCGCGACTGATGGGGTGCGGGTGTTTGCGGGCTCTGGTTCTGGCGATGCCTTTGCGATCGATCCGACTGATGGCCACCTCGTATGGAAGACCCGGATCGCGACCGACTCGACCCAGACTGTCGTCGCCGACCCCGTGGTCGATGCTGGCCTCGTTGTCGTGACGTACTCGCGACCTGGAGGAGTCGCGACCGGCGGTATTTGCGGCCTCGATGCGGTCACCGGCGCGATTCGCTGGAGACGCGAGCTCACCCCGGCAGCGGCTGGTCAGCCATCCGGAGGCTATCGCCGTGCCGCTGTCACGAGCACGCTCGTCGTCGTGTCGTCGGCTGACGGCCGGACATTTGGACTTGACCGAGGGACCGGATCAATCACCTGGGTCACCACACGGGATGCGCGCCTCGGCGCCTTTCAGGGGGACTGGAGGCCTGTCGTCGTCGCCGGCGATGTCGCGGTGGTCGGCTCGTCCGGGTTCGGTACCCTGGCCGGACTGGAGGTAGCGACGGGAGCCGAGCGTTGGCAAATCGACCCGAAGCGCGGGTCATTTCTCGACCTCATGACCGTAGCTGACGGCGTCATCTATCTCGCCTTCCTTCCGGGCGAGCTCGCCGCGCTCGACCCTCAGACAGGGCAGCTTCTTTGGCAGACGCCGTCGGGCACGGCCAACACGTACTGGACGTATCCGGCAGTCGATGCAACGCGCCTGTTCGCGTCCGGGGTCGCCGGCCTGTACGCGCTCCGCCGCTAGACACGCGGCACCGCTCAAGCTGCCGCCCTCGGCTGCCGATACCCATCGCAGCCACCATGCGCGCCCCACTCGCCCTCGCCCTCGCCCTCCTCGCCGGATGCTCCGCACCCGGGGCCACCGGCACGGGCGCCGCCAGCGCGAGCCGCTTGACCGTCGTGCAGGGGAGTGGCCAGTCGGGCCAGGTCGGCCGTCTCCTCCCCACGCAGGTCGTCCTCCGCGCCACCGACGACGACGGGAACGGGGTCAAGGACGTCCCGGTCAACCTCGCCATCGGCGACGGGGTGGGCTCGGTCGACCCGCCGAGCGCCCGGACCGACGAGAATGGCGAGGTCAAGGCCAAGTGGACCCTCGGCCCGAGTGCCGTGTCCCAGACGCTGATCGCGTCGGCCCCCGGCGTGCACCCCGAGACCCTCTCCGCCAGCGGCATCGTGCCGAGCACGATCGTGATCGCCCAGGGGAACCTGCAGTCCGGCAAGGTCACCACCGAGCTCACCAACTCGATCGTGATCCGCGTGACCAGCTCCACCAACGTGCCGATGGTGGGCGTGACGGTCGCGCTTCAGGTCGTCGGCGGCGGCGGCGCGATCACGCCGCAGAGCGCCGTCACGAGCGCGCTGGGCGAGGTGAGCGTGAAGTGGAAGATGGGGACGGTCGCGGGGCCGAACACGGCCAACGTGATCGTGAGCACGATCCCGCCGGCGCTGCTGACGGCGACGGCGACGCCGTAGTCGCCCAGAGCGCAGCGAAGGGCCTGCTTGCGCCGGTGAAGCAGAGGTGGGTTCAACCGATCGGTGCAACACGTTGAGCCAAGACCTCCGCGGGGGTGCGGAAGCCGAGGGTCTTGCGGGGCCGGGTATTGAGCCGGTTGGCGATGCGATCGAGATAGGCTTGGCTGTAGCCCGAGAGA
>JACPPC010000016.1 GCA_016191225.1 Gemmatimonadota bacterium
CCGCCGCGTCTGGCGGCAGATGATCCGCGACACGGCGAACAGGATCTGCACGGCGCAGGACAAGTCGAGCGGCTGCCGGAACGAGGTCTCGCGCACCGTCTGGGACGGCGATCAGGTGCTGTACGACGTCAAGATCGCCGCCGACACGATCGGCGAGGCGAGCGAGGGGTACCCGACGAACGCGACCTTTACAGGCGGCGTCGGGTACACGCACGCCGGCGGCATCGACACGCCGCTCGACCTGTTCAAGGGCACGGACATCGTGCTCCCGTACGCGGACTATCGGGGGCAGTTCGACAAGGGAACGTGCCCGGGTACGGCGTGCAGCAACGCCTACTATTTCCCCGGGAACGGGTCGAGTGCGTTCGAGGAGCCGCCGACGCCGGCGAACGGGCCGCCAAGCTGGTACGGGGAGCTGATCACGGGCATGGCGGATGGCAGCGGCTACCAGTACAAGCGGAACCGCTACTTCAATCCGCCTTCTGGGCAGTTTACGCAGGAGGACCCCATCGGGCTCGCCGGCGGGCTCAACGCCTACGGCTTCGGTGGGGGCGATCCAATCGGCTTCCGCGATCCGATGGGCACGTGTCGCGTCCGCGTGGGGTACACGAGCGTCATTGGACTGTGGCGGCATGCCTTCATCGAGATCACGCCTCCAGACGCGACGAATACAAGCAATCAGGAGCCGACGCGAATCGCGGAAGGTGGACCGGAGCAGAAGGAGTCGAACGCGACTGCAGGAGGCTCGGCGGGTTCCGCAAGCGGATCCTCGAGCGGGGGAGGCGCACGGGGTACTCAGGGCGGCGAGCCTGTCTCGAAGGACAATAGCTCCGTCAACCGCGAGAACACGCCGTTCGGGCGAGTCATCGCGAGCGTTCGGACGGGGACGAAGGAGGGAGTTGTGGAGTGGGATGCACCGCTCGTCCAGGACGAAGGTCCGTGCGATCTCTTCATCGAGCAGTTTGAGCAGACGGCCTCTCGCATAAAAGGCGCGAAGAAGGCGTATAGTCCGTTGGGCTTGAACAGCAACGCCGTGGTCAATGATATGCTGCGGGAAGCGCACCTCGGCGGGCTTCGTCGAAATTGGAGAGCTATCTCTTGGGATCGCCGAATCACATCCCCGTAAACAGGCTCGGGCTCGCGGCCCTCGGCATTGTGACACGACGACTAGTCGTCGCCGCAGTGGCGTGTGCTTCGATACTGAGCGGTTGCGTCTACGTGACTCGCGTGTCGCAGTCAGACATCGAGCGACGCCTCGAAGAGGCGAAATTAGTGGGACGATCCATCGAGGACGTGTCGGCAATGCTGCGAACAATTCGATCCTCAGGTGGCGACAGCTTGGTCATCCGCCCGTACGACCGCGTACTGCGGCGCTTGAGCGCGACTATCCCAAACGCTCGTCGCGACCTCTTCTGGCAATGGCGCTTGGACGTCAATGTGCAGTTCGATCAGAGCGGCCGCGCAACCTCATATGAGGTGTACTACTTCACCGACCAAGCGCCGTGAGCTGAGCTCGCTCGCTCGTCTGTCTCGAGCCCAGCAGGAGTCGGCAGGGCCGGCGCACACGTATTCCCTCCGCCGATCAAGTGCGCGCCCGTGAGAGAACCCGTCTGCGGGCGCGTGCTTTCTCGCTTCCCGAGTCGCCGCGCCACGCACCGCGCGCTACCTTCTCCCGGCACGCCCATGCCATGGGCGCGACACGACCGGGAGCCGCCGCCATCACCATCGCCGACCCCACCTCGCCCGCGCGGCGCCAGTCCGACGCGCATGCCACGCGCTCCGAGTCGTCCACGGCCGAGGCGGTGCGCCGCGCGCACTTCGGGCTCGTCTCGCACGTCGCCGCCCGGGCCACGCAGGCGCCGGTCGCCGCCTTCGCCCTGATGGCCGGCGATCGCGTCTCGGTGATGGACGCCCTCGGCCTCCCCGAGGACAAGGACCTCGCCTTCGTGCGGCCCCGCTACGCGGCGCTGGTGCGCGCGGTGGCCGACCGCGGCGAGCTGCTCGCCTGCGAGCGCGGCGACGACCATCCCGCGGTGGCTGGCCTCCCCGCCGACCCGGCGGGTCCCATCGGCGGCTTCCTCGGCGTTCCGTTCAGCGCCGCCGAGAGCGGCATTCGCGGCTGCGTGGTGGTGGCCGACGCCGTGCCCCGCCGCTGGACCGACGCCGACCGCGACGTGCTGCGGCACATCGCCCACGCCACCACGATCGCCATCGCCCACGTCGAGGAGATCGAGCTGCGGCAGGAGATCGAGCTCTCGCTGCGCGACAGCGAGGAGCGGCTGCGCACCCTGCTCGACGCGACCACCGACCTCGTGCTCTCGCTCGACGCCCGCGGCCGCGTGCTCTACGCCAACCGGGCCTGGCGCGACACCCTCGGCCATGTCGGCGTTGACGTGTCGCGCCTCGGCGTGGTCGACATCGTGGCCCCCGACCGGGCGGCGGCGTTCGCGGCCGTGGTCGATGCCGCGCGCGGCACCGGCGAGCCGATGGACGTCGAGACGGTCTTCCGCCACGCGGGGGGGCGGCGCGTGGTGGTGAGCGGGCGCCTGCAGCGCCACGAGGCCTCGGCGGGCGCGCCGACGGTGCAGGGGGTCTTTCGCGACGTGACCGCGCAGCGGCAGACCCTCGCCGAGCGCGAACGCCTCGCCGCGACCCTCGAGGCCACGACCGACATCGTGGCGGTGATGGACGTGAACGGCCTCGTGAGCTGGCTCAACGACGCCGGCCGGCGGCTCGTCGGCCGGGCCGGGCAGGGCGAGGTGGTCGAGGTGCCGCTGTCGCTCCTGCACCCGCCGGCCGCCTTCCGGCACGCGATGGAGGTCTCCCTCCCCGAGGCGATCGAGGGCGGCGTCTGGAGCGGCGAGTCGGTGGTGCGCGACGCCGACGGCAACGAGATCCCCGTCTCGCAGGTGATCATCGCCCACCAGTCGCATCGCGGCGGGGTCTGGTTCCTCTCCTCGATCATGCGCGACATCTCGGCCCAGAAGGAGCTCGACCGGATGAAGAGCGAGTTTGTGGCCACGGTCTCGCACGAACTGCGCACGCCGCTGACGTCGATCCGGGGCGCCCTCGGCCTCGTGCACGGTGGGGCGACGGGCCCCCTCCCGCCAAAGGCCGCCGAGCTGCTGGCGATCGCGCTCGGCAACACCGACCGGCTCACCCGGCTCGTGAACGACCTGCTCGACCTCAACAAGATCGAGGCGGGCGCCTTCGAGTTGCGGCTCGAGTCGCTCGTGCCGCGCGAGCTCATCGAGGGCGCGGTGACGGGGATCGAGCCGCTCCTGATCGCGTCCAGCTTGAGCATCGACGTCCGTCCATCGGCGGGAGCGCTCATTCGTGCCGACCGCGACCGCATGCTGCAGGTGCTCACGAACCTGCTTTCCAACGCGGTCAAGTACTCGCCGCCGGGCGGCGCGCTCGTGGTGCGGGCCGTGGACGTGAAGTCGGGCGTGCGCATCGAGGTCGAGGACCATGGCCCGGGGATCAAGCCGTCGCATATCGGGCGCCTCTTCCAGCGGTTCCAGCAAGTCGGGCCCGAGGCCAGCCGCAAGCCGGGCACCGGGCTGGGGCTCGCGATCGCCCGGTCGATCGTCGAGCTCCACGGCGGCCGCATCGGCGTGGAGTCGTCCCCCGGCGTGCGCACCGTCTTCTGGGTCGAGCTGCCGGCCGTGCCCGTCGCGGCGGTGGCCACGTGAGCGGGATTCCACGAGCCGTCACGTGGGGCCACGACGGCACCAGCGTGCGCATCATCGACCAGCGCGCCCTGCCGCAGGCGCTGCGGTACCTCGAGTTGCGCACCCTTGACGAGGTGGTGGACGCGATTCGCACCCTCGCCGTGCGCGGGGCGCCGGCCATCGGCGTGGCGGGGGCGATGGGGCTGGCGGCGGTCGCCACCTCGCACGTTGCGCTCACGCCGCGCGAGTTTGCCGTCGCCCTCGACGACGCGGCCCGGCGCATTGCCGCGGCCCGGCCTACCGCGGTCAACCTGCCGTGGGCGATCGCCAGGCTGCGGCGGCGTGCCGCCACCGAGGGGCACCTCGAGCCGGTGCACCTCGCGGCGGTGCTGCTCGACGAGGCCGAGCGGCTGCGTGCCGAGGACGAGGCGATGTGCGCCCGGATCGGGACGTACGGGGCGCGGCTGCTGAACGACGGCGCCCGCGTCATGACCCACTGCAACGCGGGGGCGCTGGCCACGGCCGGTATCGGCACCGCCCTCGCGCCGGTGTACGCCGCGCGCGACGCCGGGCGGCACGTCGAGGTGCTGGCCACCGAGACGCGCCCGCTGTGGCAGGGGGCGCGGCTGACGATGTGGGAGCTGTCGCAGGCGGGAGTGCCGTGCACCCTCATCGCCGACGGCGCCGCCGCCTCGCTCCTGCGCGGCGGGGCCGCCGACTGCGTGCTCGTCGGCGCCGACCGGATCGCCGCGAATGGCGACGTCGCGAACAAGATCGGCACCTACCCGATCGCCCTCGCCGCCCACGCGCACCACGTCCCGTTCTACGTCGCCGCGCCGGCCTCCACGATCGACCCGGCCACGCCCACCGGCGCCGACATCGACATCGAGGAGCGTGACGCCGACGAGCTCATGTCCGTGGCCGGCGCGCGGCATGTCGTCGTCGGCGCACGAGGGCGGAACCCCGCCTTCGACGTGACCCCGGCCTCCCTCGTCACGGCGATCGTCACCGATGCGGGGATCGTGCTTCCGCCCTACGATTTCAGCGCCAGCGCGCCACCGCGCACCGCTCCCCCTCACACGCCCCCCGCATGAAGCACGTCCTCGCCATCGACCAGGGAACCACCGGCACCACCTGCCTCGTCGTCGCCGCCGACGGCCGCGTCGCCGGCCGCGCCTACCGCGAGCTGCCGCAGCACTTCCCGCAGCCCGGGTGGGTCGAGCACGATCCCGACGACATCCTGCAGGGGGTGATCGATGCCGGGCGCGAGGCGATCGACAGGGCCGGCGTCGTCCCCGACGCGATCGGCATCACCAACCAGCGCGAGACGACCGTGGTCTGGGCGCGTGCCACCGGCAAGGCGGTGGCACGCGCGATCGTCTGGCAGGACCGGCGCACCGTGCCGCGCTGCCAGGAGCTCGCGCCGCGGGCCGCGTCGATCACCGCCACCACCGGCCTCGTGGTCGATGCCTACTTCTCGGCCACCAAGGTCGAGTGGCTGCTGCGCGAGAAGAAGCTGCACGCCCGCGCCGAGGCCGGCGAGCTGTGCATGGGAACCGTGGACTCGTGGCTCCTCTTCCGGCTCACCGGCGGCGCCATGCACGCCACCGATCACACCAATGCGTCGCGCACGCTGCTCTACGACATCGGCACGCAAGCATGGAGCCCCGAGCTCTGCGCCCTGTTCGGCGTGCCGGCATCGATGCTCCCCGAGATCCGCCCGTCGTCGGGCTCGTTCGGCACCACGGCGCCGGAGATGTTCGGCAGCGCGATCCCGGTCATGGGCGTCGCCGGCGACCAGCAGTCGGCGCTCTTCGGGCAGGGATGCTGGCAGGCGGGGGAGGGGAAGAACACCTACGGCACCGGCGCCTTCCTGCTGCTCAACACCGGGGCCAGCCGCCCCGTGGCCGGCGACGGGCTGCTGGCGACGATCGCCTGCGACGCCAAGGGCCAGCCCGCGTACGCGTACGAAGCGGCGATCTTCATCGCCGGCGCGGCGGTGCAGTGGCTGCGCGACGGCCTCGGCATCATCAGGCACGCCGGCGAGACCGAGGGGCTGGCGTCGTCGCTCCCGTCCAACGAGGGCGTGTACTTCGTGCCGGCCCTCGTCGGGCTCGGCGCCCCCCACTGGGAGCCCGACGCCCGGGGCACGATCGTCGGCCTCACCCGGGGCAGCACGAGGGCGCACCTCGCCCGCGCGGCACTCGAGGCGATGGCCTACGGCACCTCCGACGTGCTCGGCGTGATGCGCGATCGCAGCGGAACGCGCTTCGAGCGGCTGCGCGTCGACGGTGGCGCGACGGCGAACGCCTGGCTGATGCAGTTCCAGGCCGACGTGCTCGGCGTCCCCGTGGAGCGCCCCGACATGATCGAGACCACCGCGCTCGGCGCGGCGGGGCTCGCCGGCATCCCCGCCGGCGTCTGGAAGGACGGCGGCGCCTTTCTCGCCTCGCGCAGGTTCGACCGCTTCACGCCCGGAGCCGCGCAGGCGGCGGCGCGGGCGGGCCTCGCCGGCTGGCACCGGGCGGTGCGGGCGACGCGCGGCTGGGCGCGTGACGGCGGGGCCGGCGCGTAGGCGCGGCCGCGCGCGCCGGCGTCGGCGGGCAAGGCCGTGACGCTGCTGGGCGAGCTGTCGCTGTGGGTCGCGCTCGTGATGGCGGCGTGGTCGGCCGCGCTCTCGCTGGCCGGCGGCGGGCTTCGCCGCGCGGCGTTCGCGGAGAGCGGCGCGCGCGGCCTCCTTGCCGCGGCCGCCTTCACCGCGATCGCCGTGGCCGGGCTCCTCGCCGCGCTGGCGCGGCGCGACTTCTCCCTGCGTTTCGTGGCGAGCTACACCAGCGCCGACCTTCCGCTGGCCTACGCCGTGGCGGCGCTGTGGGCCGGCCCCGACGGTGCAATGCTGCTCGGTGCGTTCCTCCTCGCCGCCTGCGCGGGCCTGGCGGTGCGCCCGGGCCGTGGGGCCGAAGATGACGGCGAGCCATGGGCCACCGGCACCCTCGCCACGATCCTGTTCGTGCTCCTCGCCGTCGCGGCCCTAGGCGCGAATCCGTACCGGCGCATGGACACTGTGCCGCCCGGCGGTCTCGGCATGCCACCGCGGTTGCAGCACCCGGCGATGCTCGTGCAGCCGCTCGTGCTCTCCCTCGGCCTGGTCGCCACCGCGGTGCCGTTCGCGTTCGCGATCGCCGCGCTCGTCACGCGTCGCGTGGGTGAGAACCGGGTGCGCGCGGTGCGACGCTGGACCGTGGTCGCATGGTCGCTGCTCACCACCGGCATCGCGCTCGGCGCCTGGTGGACGTACGACGCCAGTGCCGGCGCCACCCTCTGGGCCTGGGACCCGCCGGTCGCGGCGTCGCTGCTGCCGTGGCTCACGACCGGCGCGTACCTCGCGGCCGGCCTCGCGCACGAACGACGCGGTGCCGAGCGTCCGTGGATCGTCGGCCTGCCGGTGGCCGGCCTTCCGCTGGCGGCATTCGCCACTGGTCTCGCCGCCGGGGGGATCGGCGGGGAGTCCCCGGTGATCAACGCCCTCGGCGCCAGGACCTGGTTCGCCATTGTCGTCGGGATGTGCGCGCTCGCCGCCGGCGGCGCCGCCCGCCGGATGCGCGCCGCGGTGGTGGAGGGAATCGCGTCGCGCGTCGGGCGCGGCCGCCGCGCCGGCGTGGCGCTCGCGATCGTGGGCGTGGCGCTGCTGGCCGTGGGCGTGGCCGGCTTCGCCTTTCGGCGCGTGCAGGAACGGCTCGTGACTCCCGGCGGGAGCGTGATGGCGCCAGACCCGTGGGGAGGCACCTGGCGGTTCGCGCACCGCGGGCTGTCCCGGTTCGACCTCCCGGGCCGGCGCGTGCTCGCCCTCAACCTCGCCGTCACCAGGGACGACATCGCGCGGCCGAACATCGTGATCGAGCAGCGCGAGCACCTCGACGCACGGGGCGTCCCGGCATACGAGCCGGTGGCCACGGCCGGCGTCGTGCGCGGACTGCGTCAGGACCTCTACGTCACCGTGCACACGATCTCGCTGGCGGAGGAAGCCGGCCTGCGCATCGCGTTCAACCCCCTCGTCTCGTGGGCCTGGTGTGGTGCGGCGCTGGTCGTGCTCGGCGGCATCGTCGCCCTCTGGCCGCGGGCCGCCGCATGACGAGCTCACTCGCGATCGGCGCGGCGCTCGCGCTGGCGGCGCTCATCTGGGTGCTCGCCCCGCTCTATCGCGGCGGGCCGCCGCGGGGGGGGTGAACGCACGGCGGGGCGTCGCTGTCGCGACGCCCCGCCGTCTTTCCCAGGGGTGGACGCGGGTTACGGCTTCTTGGCTTCGGCGCCCTTCTTCATCGCCTCGCCCTTCTTCTCCATCTTGTCGCCCATCTTCTCCATCTTCTCGCCCTTCTTCTCCATCTTGTCGCCCATCTTGCCGCCCATCTTGTCGCCCTTCTTCTCCATCTTGTCGCCCATCTTCTCCATCTTCTCGCCCTTCTTCTCCATCTTGTCGCCGGCCTTGTGCACGGCCTCGGCCTTCTTCTCGCCCGTCTTGGCCGGCGCGGCGGCCTGCTGTGCAGTGGCCGTCATCGTGGCGAAGGCGGCGAGCACGAACGCGGAGATCAGTCTCTTCATGTGTCGGAACTCCTGAGTGGTTTGGGACGCGCAACGGCAGGGCTACGCGCCGGATGCGGACTGTGCCCATCGGAGAGGGCGAGCAGCACGGAAAAGCTGCCGAACCCTGTGGTGCGGCGCACGTTACGCTTTTCTTAATGCTCCAGCGTTTCGAGGCGGCGCTGCGCCAGCCGCAGCGGTATGAAGGTCGCGAGGGCGCACACCAGCGCGGCCGTGCCGAAGCCCACCACCATCGATGGCACGTCGGTCGGCGTCCCGAAGCTCCGCGCCGACAGGTAGCCGTACACGGGCCGCGCCTCGAGCACGACCACCACCCCGATCAGCGTTACCGCCGACATCATGAACAGCAGCCCCCCGAACGACGTCGGGATCTGGGCGGCGTTCTCGGTCTCGAACTGCGGGTAGAGCGTGCCGAAGGCGACCGCGAGGCCGCAGATCGCGAAGGTCATCGCCGTGATGGTGAGCATCGACACCGCGAGCATGAACGGGCTCACCTTGAGCATCCAGTCCGTCACCCCCACGATCCCCACCGCCAGCCCCAGCAGGGGCACGGTGCCGACCCAGAACTTCGACCAGAGCAGGTCACGCATCGACAGCGGGCTCGAGCGCAGCAGCCACATCGTGCGCCCCTCGAGGCTCACGCCGGGGAAGAGGAACCGCGCCGCGATCGACGCCAGCACGAAGCCCGCCAGCACCAGGTTCAGGAACGGGATCACGTTCACGAGGAAGAACGTCACCCCCTGCTGCGTCAGCGGCAGGAACTTGATGTTGAACACGTACACGATCACCAGCACGCCCAGCAGGATCAGCTGCGACCACTGCGTCGCGTCGCGGAAGAAGAGCCGCACTTCCTTGAGCACCAGCTCGCGCCGCCGCACGCCGAGGAAGAACAGGACGCCCCGCACCACCCCCCGCGTGTTCGTCTCCCCGGCCAGCCGCTGTGCGCTCTCCTGCGCCTTGCTGAACCCGACCGGGTAGAGCCACCGGTGCAGGAGCGCCCCCAGCACCACGACCGCGCCCGCCGTCGACCACAGCAGGTAGAACGGGAGCGCGTCCCCCTGGCCCGTCAGCCACGCCATGATCCCCTTCTGCGCCCACTCGCTCGGCAGGAAGGGTGACGTCGGCGTGCGCAGCACGGAGATGAAGTCCACCAGCGACCGGAAGCCCTCCGGGCGCGCGAGCTTCTCCGGGCGCAGCAGCCGGAACAGCAGCACCACGCCGCCGGCGGCCAGCACGGCGATCAGGCTCAGGATGTCGCGCGTGCGTCGCGCCGGGAAGACGTTCACGAGCGTGAGCGTGAGGGCGCTGCCGGCCACCGCCGGGATCACGAGGAACGGCAGCATCACGCCCACGGCCACCAGCGGAAAGAGCCACCCGCCCTGGTACACCACCCCGTAGGCGCTCAGCATCGGGATTGCCATCAGCACCACCATCCAGCTCGACGCGATCACCGTCTCCAGGAGCTTGGCGCCGTACAGCCGCAGCCAGTCCACCGGCGCCGACACCAGCATGTCGAGGTCCCTGGCCAGGAAGAAGCTCGACAGCGCCGTGATCACGTTCGACAGCAGCAGGATCGAGAAGAAGCTCAGCAGCATCATGCCGAGCAGCTTGCCGGCGAGCAGCGGGCCGATCTCCTCGACGCCGCGAAAGTACGCCAGCAGCCGGTAGAGCACGGCGAATATGAACGCCCAGAACAGGAGCCCCATTCCTGCCAGCACGGTGATGCGCGCCCCGCGGCCCCGCTCGTCGGCGCCGGCGCGCGCGCGCCGTCAGCCACTTGGGCAGCAGCAGGTGCAGCAGTGCCGGGTCCGGGCGCTCGGGCACCGCCGGGTGGTCGCCGGTCGCGGTGATCCCGCGGACGGCGGCCGGGTCAGGCGTCGAGGACATCGACCAGCTCGCGCGCCGCGCCGTCGCCCGTGAGGCGCAGGAAGATCTCCTCGAGGCCCTGGCCGTCGCCGGCCGCGCCTCGCCGCAGCTCCTCCATCGTCCCCGACGCGCGCATCCGCCCCCCCTGGATGATCCCGATCCGGTCGCACATCGTCTCGGCGACCTCGAGCGTGTGCGTGCTCATCATGATCGTGTGCCCGCGCCGCACGTACTCGCGGAACAGGTCCTTCAGGATCTTCGCCGCCTTCGGGTCGAGCCCCACCATCGGCTCGTCGACCACGATCACGTCCGGCCGGTGGATGAACGCGCTCGAGATGATCAGCTTCTGCCGCATCCCGTGGCTGTAGCTCTCCACCAGCTCGTCGCGCCACTCCTCGAGGTCGAACAGGGCCAGCAGCTCGCGCCCGCGGTGCTCCACGTGCGCCCCCTCCTGGTCGTACAGCCCCGCCACGAAACGCAGGAACTCGGTCCCGGTCAGCTTCTCGTAGATGAAGGGCCGGTCGGGGATGAACCCGAGCCGGCTCTTCGCCCCCACCGGGTCGGCCAGCAGGTCGATCCCCGCCACCCGCACCGAGCCGCCCGTCGGCCGCAGGATCCCGGCGATCATCCGCATCGTCGTCGTCTTCCCCGCGCCGTTCGGCCCGAGGAAGCCGAACACCTCGCCGCTCGGCACAAGGAGGTCGATGCCGTCGACGGCCGTGAACGATCCATAGCGCTTGGTCAGCCCCCGAATCTCGATCATGGAGTGCCCCGCGAGGTTCGTGTGGCGCCCGCCGCCCCGGCGCGCGCCGGCGCCGGCTCGAGGACGTCGATCTCCAGCGTGCCGATCAACCGCAGCAGGGCCGCCTGCCGCGCCAGCCCGCCGGTGACGAAGCGCAGGTGCGCCGCGTCGGCGGGGAACTGCCCGAACGTCGGGTCCACCGCCACCCACGACCCGAGGAAGACCTCCGGCCAGGCGTGGAAGTAGAAGCGGCCGTCCACGTACGCGAGCCCGCTCGCGATCCGCGCCGGGAGCTGGACCGCCCGTGCCAGCGCCACGTACAGCTGCGTGTGCTCGTTGCAGTCGCCCGCGCGCAGTGCCAGCACCCGCCTGGCGTCGGGCACGCTCACGGTCACCTCCTTGCGCAACGAGTCGAACACCCACCGCACCAGCCGCTCCGCGATCACCCCCTTGTCGGTCGCCTCGCCGGCGATCCGGCGCGCGAGCGCCGCGACCGCGGGATCGTTCACCTGCAGCAGCGGCTCCTCGGCGAGCTCCCTGCGGAAGCGGTTGACGAGGATCGCCCCCGTCGGGATCGCCGGGGCTCCCGCCGCCAGCTCGTCGCGCGTCTCGCGGCGCACCGACAGCAGGTTGCCCGCCAGCAGCTGCCGCCCGCCGTCGAGGTCGAAGCCCTCGAGCGATGGCGCCCGCAGCCGCACCTTGAGCGCGCCGAGCGCGCCGCCGAGCCGCACGCCGGCCCCGATCGCCGTCGCGTCCAGGATGTCGCGGTCGCGGTTGGGCCGGGAGGCGGCACTCGCGGCCATCTGCGCCGTCCGCCAGTTCTCGAACGCCACTTCGAACGCGGTCCGCCTGAGCACGAACCCGCCGGCCTGCGCCGACTCCACCAGGCGCCCGCGCTCGTCGATCCAGCCGCTCAGGTAGCGGCGGTCGTCGCTCCCGATCTGCCACGCACGAACGGTGTCGCTGTGCACCACGTGCCACCGCCCGCTCGCGGAGTCCAGCGCGGCGCTGTCGGGAACCACGAACAGCGACTCGGCCCGGATCGATACCACCACGTCGCGCGTCCCCATCGCCGACGGGTCGAAGAGCGGGATCGTGAACCGCCTGCCCACCTGCGGCACCTCGCCGAGCGCCATGGCCAGGGGCACCAGCGTGGGCAGCAGCACGGGGCCATTGACCTTCACCCGCTGCGCCTCGGGCGCGCCCCCTCCCGTCGTCACCGCGAAGCGGATCGCGCTGTCCCCCTCCGCGCTTCCCGTCACCGTCACGGGCTGCGAGTCGGCGGCGAACTGCACCGTGAACCCCCGCAGCACCATCCCCCGCGACAGTCGCACCTCGCTCTGCGCGGTGGCCCGGTGCACCTGCCCGGCCACCGCCAGGTCGGCCGAGAAGGCGTCCTTGACGAGGATCCCGCCGCTCGTGGTGTCGATCGCCGAGCTGGCGAAGCCCACCTGCGCGCCTCCCTGCTCGACGACGTAGTAGAAGGTCTCCGGCGAGATCCGCAGCGCGAGTTCGGCGAGGCGCTGGCCGCTCCCCTTGAACAGCTCGCGGCGGGCGAGCACGCCGAGCCCCGCCACCCAGGCCAGCAGGATCACCCCCGCCGTCACCGCGCGACGACTCACGCCGTCGCCCCGCCCGGGTGCCGCCCCCGCCCCGCGCGCGCGGCGTCCGTCATCGCTGCTGTGCGGCGCGGGCCGCACGATGCGCCACCGTGGCTTCGTCGGCGCGGCCGAGCCGGTCGAGCACGTTGCCGAGTCCCTTGTGCGCGCGCCAGTGATGCGGCGCGAGGCGCACCGCCTCTCGGAACGCCTCCGCCGCGTCCACGAACCGCTCCGCCTGGTTGAACGCCTCGCCGAGGTGGAAGAAGGCCTGCGCATTCCCGGGGTCGATGGCCACCGCGCGCTGCAGCGGCTCGATCGCGTCGGCCCACCGCGCACGCCGGCTGCGGAGCACGGCGAACTGCACCAGCGCCTCCACGTCGTCGGGGGCCAGCTTGAGGGCGCGCTTCAGGTCCGACTCGGCCGCGTCGTAGCGGTTCGCCCCCGCCAGCACCGCGGCGCGGTTTCCCAGCAGCGTCACGTTCTCCGGCTGCCGCTCGATCGCCGCCGCGAACTGCGACAGCGCGGCCTCGAGGTCGCCGAGCTCGGCGTGCAGCAGGGCGAGGTTGTTGCGCGCCTTGATGTGGGTCCCGTCGATCGCGAGCAGTTCCTGGTACGTGCGCCGCGCGCCCTTCAGGTCTCCCCTGCCGGCGGCCGTCCGCGCCTTCGCATACAGCGCGTCCGTCGGCGTGGGCTCGGGTGCGGTCGCGATCGCCGGTGCCGGCGCCGGCTCGGCGACCGGCGCGACATCGCGCGGCAGATCGAGCGCGACCTCGCGCTCCACCTCACGGTCGACCGCGCGTTGCACGTCACGCCCGATCGCGCGCCCCGCGCCCGGCTCGGCTGCGCGGGCAACGCGTCGCGCATCGTCGCCCACGGCATCGACGGACACGTCGCGCGACGAGCCGCCGTCCATCGCCGGCACGGGCCGCGGTGCCGGCTCGCTCGCGGGAGCGAGTCCGGCCGGCTCAGGCGCCATCGGTGCGGGCGGCGACGCGACCGCGACGGCGGGGGTCGCCAGCAGCACGGCGCCCAGCTCGGCCTGCTCCTCCGCGCGGGGCGCGCGCGGGATGGGCGCGGCGGGCGGCGTCGCCTCTGGGGGCGGGGCGAACTTGGGGTACCGCGATCGTCGTCTCACGGCGGGGGGAGGGGAGTGCGCGGGGAAAGATACCGGGCGGAGGCGCGCCGTGGAACGCACCCGGTGCGCACCCGGGGGCGCCGCTTGTCTCCGCCTCCGCCGCCGGTCACTTTTGATGGCTATGGCCGAGGACGCGCTCGTGGTTCGCGGGGCACGGGAACACAACCTCCGCAACATCGACGTCACCATCCCGCGCGACAAGCTCACGGTCATCACGGGGCTGTCCGGATCGGGCAAGAGCTCCCTCGCCTTCGACACGATCTACGCCGAGGGACAGCGCCGTTACGTCGAGTCGCTCTCGGCTTACGCCCGGCAGTTCCTCGGCCTCATGGAAAAGCCCGACGTCGACGCGATCGAGGGGCTCTCCCCCGCGATCTCGATCGAGCAGAAGAGCGCCGGCCACAACCCGCGCTCCACCGTCGGCACCGTCACCGAGATCTACGACTACCTCCGGCTCCTCTACGCCCGCGCCGGCACGCCGCACTGCCCCAACTGCGGCCGCCCCGTCGAGCGCCAGACCGCCTCGCAAATCGGCGACGTCGTGCTGTCGTGGCCCGCCGGCACGCGCATCGAGCTCCTCGCCCCGCTCGTGCGCCAGCGCAAGGGCGAGTTCCGCGACCTCTTCGAGCAGGTGCGCAAGCAGGGCTTCGTGCGCGCCGTGGTCGACGGCAAGGTCGTCGAGCTCGCCGACCCACCCACCCTCAACCGCCGGCAGAACCACGACGTCTCGGTGGTCGTCGACCGCCTGGTGGTGAAGGCCGACGACCGCGCCCGCCTCACCGACTCGCTCGAGACCGCCCTCAAGCTCGCCGAGGGACTCGTCGAGGTCGTGCGTCACGATGGCGACAGGCCGCAGCGGCAGCTCTTCTCCGAGAAGTACGGCTGCCCGGAGTGCGGCCTTTCGCTCCCGGAACTCGAGCCGCGGCACTTCTCGTTCAACTCCCCCTTCGGCGCCTGCCCCGCCTGCTCCGGCCTCGGCGTCCGCAAGGAGGTGAGCGAGGAGCTGATCCTCGGCGACCACAGCATCTCGCTGCTGGAGGGCGTCATCCTCCCGTGGGGCGAGCCCGACGGCTACCTGCGCCGCGTCATCCTCCCCGGGCTCGGCAGGCAGCTCAAGTTCGACCTCAACGCCCCCTGGCGGGAGATCCCGGCCAGGGCGCGCGAGGCCCTCCTCCACGGCATCCCCGGCGGTCGCCGGGGCGACGTGAACTGGGAGGGGATCCTCGTGAACATCCAGCGGCGCTACGCCGAGACCGAGTCCGACGCCGTGCGCCTGTCGCTCGACGAGTTCATGGTGTCGGCGCCCTGCACCGCCTGCGCCTGCAAGCGGCTCAAGCCCGAGTCCCTCGCCGTCACCCTCGCCGGCCACTCCATCGGCGACGTCGTCGAGCGGTCCATCGTCGACGTCCTCGCCACCTTCGACGCCATCCCGCTGCGCGCCCCCGGGCGCCCCGGCCTCGACCCCGGCATCGCCGGCCCGATTCTCAAGGAAGTCCGCGAGCGGCTCCGCTTCCTCGTCGACGTCGGGCTCGACTACCTCACCCTCAACCGCTCCGCCGAGTCCCTCTCGGGGGGCGAGGCCCAGCGCATCCGCCTCGCCACACAGATCGGCTCCAAGCTGGTCGGCGTCCTCTACATCCTCGACGAGCCCTCGATCGGCCTCCACCAGCGCGACAACGCCCGCCTCCTCGCCACCCTGATGCGGCTGCGCGATCTCGGCAACACCGTCATCGTGGTCGAGCACGACGAGGAGACGATGCGCGCCGCCGACCACGTGATCGACCTCGGCCCCGGGGCCGGAAAGCACGGTGGCCACGTCGTGGCCGCCGGCACGCTGCGGGACATCGAGGGGCACCCCGAGTCGCTCACCGGCAAGTACCTGCGTGGCGAGCGGCAGGTCGCCATCCCCCGCGCCCGCCGCCCGCGCACCGCCGGGCGGGAGCTGCGCATCGAGGGGGCGCGCGAGCACAACCTGCGCGAGGTCGACGCCGAGGTTCCCCTGGGCCTCTTCGTCGCCGTCACCGGCGTCTCCGGCTCCGGCAAGTCCACCCTCGTGGAGGACATCCTGCACCGCGCCATGGCGCGGCACTTTTACCGGGCCCGGGTCATTCCCGGCGCGCACGCCCGCATCACCGGCCTCGAGCACCTCGACAAGGTGATCGACATCGACCAGAGCCCGATCGGCCGCACGCCGCGCTCGAACCCCGCCACCTACACCGGGCTGTTCACGCCGATTCGCGAGCTGTTCGCCGAGCTCCCCGAGGCGAAGATCCGCGGCTACGGGCCCGGGCGCTTCTCGTTCAACGTGAAGGGGGGACGCTGCGAGGCCTGCCAGGGCGACGGCCTCGTGAAAATCGAGATGCACTTCCTCCCCGACGTCTTCGTGCCCTGCGAGGTCTGCAAGGGCAAGCGCTTCAACCGCGAGACCCTCGAGGTGCGCTTCCGCGGCAGCTCCATCGCCGACGTCCTCGACCTCACGGTCGAGGACGCCTGCACCTTCTTCGAGAACCAGCCCCGGGTGGTGCAGAAGCTCGAGACCCTCCGCGACGTCGGCCTCGGCTACGTGCACCTCGGCCAGAGCGCCACGACCCTCTCGGGCGGCGAGGCGCAGCGGGTGAAGCTCGCCACCGAGCTCAGCAAGCGGGACACGGGACGCACCTTCTACATCCTCGACGAGCCCACCACCGGGCTCCACTTCGAGGACGTGCGCCTCCTGCTCGAGGTCCTGCACCGGCTCGTCGATCGCGGCAACACCGTGCTCGTGATCGAGCACAACCTCGACGTGATCAAGACCGCCGACTGGATCCTCGACCTCGGCCCCGAGGGCGGGGCACGGGGCGGCTCCGTCGTCGCCGCCGGCACTCCCGAGGAGGTCGCCAGGGTGGCCGGCAGCCACACCGGCCGGTACCTCAAGCCCGTCCTCAAGGTCCGCTAGCCGCAGGTCCTCCCGGGCGACGCGAGGGACCTGCGGTGCGGCGTCGCCCCGAGCGCAGCGAAGGACCGGTGGGTTCAACCGCCGGGTGCGACCGCAGTCGCTTCGTTGGCCTCATCGGAGGCGGTTCCCGTGGCACGGCGGCGACCTCCTCGACTCGCGGAACGGCAGCGGGACGAGATCCGGGCCCGCTGGGACGGCGGGGGGACGTTGACGAGCATCGGCGAGGCGCTCGGGCGCCACGCCGGGGCCGTGCGTGGCGTGCTGCCGGCGCGCGGAGGCGTGCCCCGCCCGCCGCGCCCTCTGGCGTCCAGTCGAACTTGGTGCCAAGCGTCGCGATCCCGGCAAGCGTCGCCGGCACCCGGGCTTCGAACACCAGCGCCACATGCCCGCCCATCGAACGCCCGAACGCCACCGACCGCCTCCCGCCGATGCTCCGCACCGCGCTCGCCATTGCCTCGGCAAGGCCCGTGATCGGGAACGCGACCCCTCGCCGGGCGGATTGGCGCGGTGCCCCGGCGGTTCCACCACCTGCACCGTTCCCGGCGGACGCGGCGCTTCCGCCGCCGCGGCCATCGGCGCGGCGCTGCCGGGCGAACCATGCACCGAACAGATCATCCCGCCCTCGCTCACCACGTCGCCGCCATCACGGGCCGCGCACCGCGGCTACCGGCACGTCGTGCGCTCGCCCCCACGAGTCCCAGGCCTCGGCGTCGCGCTGCAGGAACGCCGCCGCCAGGGCGTCGTGCGTCAAGTCATCCAGCCCCAGCCCGCTCGCCAGGCGCTGCATGAAGTGCGGCTCGAGCGCCGCCACCGCGACCCACCCCGACGCCGCGGCATAGACCGCGTACACCGGCAGGGCGCCGCCCAGCACGCCGCTCTCGAGCGTCACGCCATGCCGGCGCGGCGCCGCGAGCCTCGCCGCCACGTCGGCGAGCGCGACCTCCGCCACCCCACCGGTACCCGTGCGCGCGCGCTGCACCACCAGCGCCAGCGCCGCCGTGGCGGCCGCCTCGCCCGTCGCGAGGTCCGAGAACAGCGACTGCGGCATCGCCGGCGGCGACACCAGCCCCACCCCCGCCTGGTACGTCAGGTCGTGGCCGGCGCGTTCGGCGCCGGCCCCCGCCTCACCCACGATCGCCACGACACAGAGCCGCGTGAACCGTGCCAGCACGCCGGCCGCGTCGAGTCCCAGCCGCGCCAGCGCCGACGGGCGGTGCGAGGTGATCAGCACGTCGGCGCGGGCCAGCCGTCCGTCGAGCGAGGCGCGCCCCGCCTCCGACTTGAGGTCGATCGTGATCACCTCCTGGCCGGTGCAGAGCGCCTCGTACCAGCCCGGCGCGGCCACCGCCAGGTAGTCCCCCGCCGGCGGCTCGACCTTCGTCACCTGCGCGCCAAGGCTTCGCAGGCGTGCCGCGGCGGCGGGCCCGGGCACGTTCGTCGCGATCGACACCACCACCACGCCGCGCAGCGGGTCGGGGAACGTCGCGGTTCCGGCAGCGAGTGGGGCCACGCCCGGAAAATGCGTTGCGCGCTAACTTTCCGTCATGGTCTCCCTGCTCGACATCATCGGCCCGGTCATGGTCGGGCCCTCGTCGTCGCACACCGCTGGCGCCTGCCGCCTCGGCCTCCTCGCCCGCGGCCTCGTCGGCGGCACCCCCGACCGGGCCCTCGTCGAGCTCCATGGCTCCTTCGCCCGCACCGGCGAGGGGCATGGCACCGACAAGGCCATCGTCGGGGGCCTGATGGGCTTCCGCCCCGACGACGAACGCATCCGCACCGCCCTCGAGATCGCCGAGCGCGAGGGGCTCGCCTACCGCTTCGAGAAGACATCCCTCGACGACGAGCACGAGATCCACCCCAACACCGTCCGCCTCACCGTCGAGCGCGGCGACCGCCGCTCGGTCATGCAAGGCTCGTCCCTCGGCGCGGGCCGCGTGCTCGTCAGCGAGATCGACGGCTTTCCCGTCGAGTTCACCGGCAACCACGACACGATCGTGCTCGTCGCCGAGGACGTGAAGGGGTCGATCGCGCGCATCGCGTCGATCCTCTCCGACCGCAGCATCAACATCGCGACCCTCCGGCTCTCCCGGCAGCACCGCGGCGGCGACGCCTTCATGGTCATCGAGGTCGACGACCCGCCAACCGAGGCCGTGCGCGACGAGATCCGCGCCCTCCCCTGGGTGAAGTGGGCCTTCCGGCTCGACAAGGTGAGCGCGTAGCCGTGTACAAGACCCTCGCCGATGCCGTGCGCGACGCCGAGGCCCGCGGCGTCCGCCTCGCCGACGTCGCCCTCGACGCCGAGTCCCGCGACCAGGGGCGCACCGTCGCCGACATCCGCCACGCCCTCGGCCGGGCCCTCGCCGTCATGCGCGGCGCGATCGAGCGCGGCCTGGTGGGCGACCTCATGTCCAACTCCGGCCTCGTCGGCGGCGACGCCCACAGGATCGCGGGCAACACCGCGGCGCCGGTCGCCGGCGCGCCGTTCCGCGACGTGCTCGGTCGCGCCCTCGCCGTGCAGGAGGTGAACGCCGCGATGGGCGTGATCGTCGCCGCTCCCACGGCCGGCGGCGCGGGCGTGCTTCCCGCCGTGCTCACCGGCCTCGCCGACGCCCGCGGCATCGGCGACGACGCCCTCATCGATGCCCTCGCCACCGCCGGCCTGATCGGCGCCGTGGTCGCCGAGCGCGCCTCGCTCTCCGGCGCCGAAGGGGGCTGCCAGGCGGAGACCGGCGCCGCCGCCGGCATGGCCGCCGGCGCCGCCACCGAGATGCTCGGCGGCACGCCCACCCAGGCCATGCACGCCGTCGCCCTCGCGCAGCAGGGGACCCTCGGCCTCGTCTGCGACCCGCTCGGCGGCCTCGTCGAGTTGCCCTGCGTCTTCCGCAACGCCACCGGCGCCGCCATCGCCCTCGCCGCCATCGAGATGGCCCTCGCCGGCATCACCTTCGCGATCCCCGCCGACGAGGTGATCGACACCATGGGTGACATCGGGCGCGAGATGGACGTCCGCTATCGCGAGACGGCGGGTGGCGGACTGGCGGCGACCCCCACCGGCCGCCGCCTCGCGCGGGAACGCCTCGTCCAGATCAAGCGGAGCTGATCAACTGGCGCGCTCCCCTTCCGGGGTGAAACTTTCCGACACACCGGCGCCGTACAAGGGCGCATGACCCCTCACGGAGCGCAGATGGTCAGTCGCGAAGACATCGAAGCCTTCCTCGACAGGCTCGGCGCCGATGGCGCCACGTATCGCGAAGTCGAACCCGGGCTGTGGGCGGTTCGGCCGGCCGGCGCGCTCGATATCGACGTGATCGTGCACTACCTGCCGCCGGTGCTCGTGCTCCGGGTCAAGGTCATGGACCTTCCCGCCGACACCGGCGCCGTGGCGGGGCTCAGCCGCCGGCTGCTCGAGCTCAACGCCAGCGACCTGCTGCACGGGTCGTACGGGATCGCCAACGGGGCGATCGTCCTCACGGAGGCCCTCGAACTCGGCCACCTCGACTACGAGGAGTTCCTGGCGTCGTACGAGAGCATGACGCTCGCCCTCGGCTCCCACATGCGCGAGCTCTCTACCTTCCGCGAGGCCCGCTGACCATGGGACTCTTCGATCGCCTGGCGTCGCTGATCAAGTCCAACATCAACGACCTCATCTCCTCGGCGGAAAATCCCGAGAAGATGCTGAACCAGATCATCGTCGACATGCGCGAGCAGCTCGCCAAGGCCAAGCAGCAGGTGGCCACCGCGATCGCCGACGAGAAGCGCCTCCAGGACCAGGCCAAGGGCGAGTTCAAGCTCGCCGAGGACTGGGAGAAGCGCGCCATGCTCGCCATCCAGCAGGGGCGCGACGACCTCGCCAAGCAGGCGCTCGTGCGCCAGGGCGAGCACGCGGGGCACGGCCAGCAGCTCGACGCCACCTGGCAGCAGCACCGCGTCGAGACCGAGAAGCTCAAGAACCAGCTGCGCGACCTCAACGACAAGATCGAGGAGGCCAAGCGCAAGAAGAACCTCCTGCTCGCGCGGCAGCGCCGCGCCCAGGCGCAGCAGCGCATCGCCGAGACCATGTCGAGCATGTCCGACAAGTCGGCGTTCGAGGCGTTCGCCCGGATGGAGGAGAAGATCGAGCAGAACGAGCGCATGATCAAAGCCTCCAGCGAGATCGACGAGGAGTTCTCCGGCGACCGGCTGCAGGGCGACTTCAAGGCGCTCGAGAAGGTGGCCGGCGGCCTCAACGCCGACAACCAGCTGCTCGCCCTCAAGCAGAAGATGGGAATGCTCCCCGCCGGCGCGCCGCCGGCGAACAAGCAGCTCGCGGCGGGCAAGGCCGAGCCGGTGAAGATGTCCACCGAGGAAGTGCTGCTGGCCGAGATCGAGGAGCTGGGCAAGGACGGCAAGTAGCCGCGCGCCCGGCGCGTGCCCGGGCGCTTGGGGGACGGCGTGATCGGCGTGTAGCTTTCGCGCCGTCTCCCACCCGCCACGGCCGCCCGTGAACTTCTCCGACCTGCGTTTTCTCGTCCTCGCCGAGGGGAAGTTCGGCCCCCTCTCGTCCAAGACCGCCAACGGCGTCATCCGCTACACGCCCGGGCGCTGCGTCGCCGTACTCGACTCGACGCAGGCCGGCCGGACGGCGCAGGAGGTCATCGGCTTCGGCGGCGCGCTTCCTGTGGTCGGCACTTTCGAGGCCGGACTGGCCCACAAGCCCAACGCGCTGCTGATCGGCATTGCCCCGCAGGGGGGCCAGCTGCCGCAGGAGTGGCGCGGGTGGATCCGCCAGGCGATCGAGCAGCGGCTCGAGGTCTGGAGCGGCCTTCATTTCTTCATCGGCGATGACGCCGAGTTCGGCCCGCTCGCGAAGCGGCTCGGCGTGCCGATCCACGACCTGCGGAAGCCCCCCGCCGACCTGCCGATCTCCACCGGCCGCGTGCGCGACGTCGCGGCCACGGTCGTCCTCACCGTCGGCGCCGACTGCAACATCGGCAAGATGACGGCGTCGCTCCAGCTGCGGGACGGCCTCAAGGGGCGCGGTCGCAAGGTCGCCTTCGCCGGCACCGGCCAGACCGGCATCCTGATCGAAGGATGGGGAATCGGCGTCGATGCCGTCGTCGCCGACTTCGTGGGCGGCGCCTCCGAGCGCCTCGTCCTCGACGCCGCCAGGGGGAACGAGATCGTGCTCGTCGAGGGACAAGGGTCGCTCATCCACCCCGGCTACTCCGCCGTGACCTACGGCCTCATCCATGGCTCGCTCCCCCACGCCTTCGTGCTCTGCACGCAGCCGTCCCGGCAGACGGTCGACAGCAACGAGTGGGTGCGGATCCCGCCCATCAGGGACCTGATCGCCCTGCACGAGGCCGTGATCGCCCCCCTCCGTCCCGCCCCCGTGATCGCGCTGTCGCTCAACACGTTCGACCTCAGCGATGCGGCGGCGCGAGACGCCATCGCGCGCGCGGCCGACGAGTCGGGCCTCCCCGCCACCGACCCCGTGCGCTACGACCCGGCGCCGATCGTCGAGGCGGTCGATGCCTTCCATCGCGCCCGCACCGGCTGAGCCGGCCCGCAATGCGGTGACACCGCAGGCGTCACGGCGGTGGCGTACCTCTGCGCGCACGTCCCCATCATGGCGGCCGACCCTTGCGGAGCCGACCATGACCCTCGCCCTCGTCGTTCGCGATGTCTCGCGCAGCTGGCACGCCGGCGCGCGCGGCTGTGCCTCCACGGCCCACGTGCTGCGCGGCGTCTCGTTCCATGCCCAGCCGGGTGAGTTCCTCGGCATCTTCGGCCCGCCGGGCTCGGGCAAGAGCACCCTGCTCTGCGTCCTCGCCGGCCTGCTCGCCCCCGATCGTGGCGCCGTCACGATTTTCGGCGAGCCCCTGCGGCCGCCGCGCCCGGCCGGCGTCGCCTGGGTGCCCGAACGGATCGCGTGGTACCCGTTCCTCACCGCGCGCGAGGCGATCGAGTACTACGCCACCGTCCGCGACCTCGCGCCCGGCGAGCGCCGCGAGCGGGTGAACGCGGTCCTCGAGCGCGTCGGCCTCGCCACGCGCGCCGGGGCCCCGGTCTCCGACCTCGACCGGCCTGAGCGCAAGCGCCTCTCGCTCGCCCAGGCGCTCGTGACCCGTCCGCGGCTCCTCCTCCTCGACGAGATCTTCTCGGGGCTGGCGCCGTCGTCGCGCGCCAGCCTCGTGGCGCTGGTGCGCGAGTTCGTCGCCGAGGGGACGACCGTGATCTGCACGTCCCGCGAGCGCGGGGCGCTGGAGAGCTGCGCCCGCCTGCTCGTGCTCGCCGACGGCAAGATCCGCGACGAGCCCGACCGCAACAGCCCGGCCTGGCGCCTTGCCCTCGAGGTGCGGGTCGAGCCCCCGATCCACGCCCGCCGGCTCGTCACCGCGCGGCGTGGCGCCGCCGCCCTCGGCGAGGGACGCGTGCGCGTCCCCCTTGCCGACGCCACTCCCGAGGGCGTGCTCGCCCACTGCCGGCAGCTCGGCATCGGCGTGGCCTGGTCCCGCGTCGTCGCCGAAGGAAGCGGGACGGACGCCGCCGGGGGCTGGTAGGGCGCACCGGACGCGGGGTAGCTTGCCCCCATGCAGCTCTACAACTCGTTGTCACGCGCCGTCGAGCCGTTCGCCCCCGCGGACGGGCACACCGTGCGCATGTACACCTGCGGGCCGACGGTCTACAATCCGGCGCACATCGGCAACTTCCGGACCTTCCTGTTCGAGGACCTGCTGCGGCGCACGCTGCGGCTTGCCGGCTGGAAGGTCGAGCAGGTCATGAACCTGACGGACGTCGACGACAAGATCATCACCCGCGCCTCGCAGCAGGGCCGGACGATCCGGGAAGTCACCGAGCCGGTCACCGCGGTCTTCCACGCCGACCGCGCCCACCTGCGCATCGAGGACGCCGAGCACTATCCCAAGGCCACCGACTACATCCCGCAGATGATCGCCCTCGTCGAGCGGCTCGTCGCCCGCGGCGTCGCCTACAAGGCCGACGACGGCTCGGTGTACTTCGCGATCGGGAAGTTCCCGGCCTACGGGCGGCTGTCGCGCCTCGACACCCGGGAGATCAAGGCCGGCGCCCGCGTCGCGCAGGACGACTACGCCAAGGAGAATGCGCAGGACTTCGCCCTGTGGAAGGCCGCCAGGCCCGAGGACGAGGCGAGCGGCGCCGCCTGGGACTCCCCATGGGGCCGCGGGCGCCCGGGCTGGCACCTCGAGTGCTCGGCGATGGCGATGGACCTCCTCGGCGAGACGATCGACCTGCACGCCGGCGGCGTCGACCTCGTCTTTCCGCACCACGAGGACGAGATCGCCCAGTCGGAGGCCGCGACCGGCAAGCCGTTCGCGCGCTTCTGGTGCCACGGCGAGTTCCTCCAGGTCGACGGCGCCAAGATGGCCAAGCGCGTCGGCAACGTGACCAACGTGGCCGACCTGCGCACACAGGGCGTCTCGGGGGCGGCGCTGCGGCACTTCGTCTTCTCCACGCACTATCGCAAGCAGATCAACCTGAGCGGCGAGGCCCTCGAAGGCTCGCTGGCGGCAGTGCGGCGCGTGGCCGACTTCGCCGCGCGGCTCGCGACGGAGACGGGCGGAACGCCCGAGCTCGCCGTCGCCGCGCGCGAGGCGGAGGCCGGCGCGCGCGCGGCGCTGTTCGACGACCTCAACGCCCCCGAGGCGATGGCGACGCTGTTCAGCTTCATCACCGTCGCCAACCGCGAGCTCGACCGCCGCGGCGGCGACGCGGCGGCGCTGGCCGAGGCGCGGCGGGTCTTCGGCGTCATCGACGGCGTGCTCGACATCGTCCCCGAGGCCGCGGGAGCCGACGACGTGCTCGCGGCCTGGGTCGAGGAGCGGCTCGCCGCGCGGGCGGCGGCGCGCAAGGCGCGCGACTTCAGCCGGGCCGACGCGATCCGGAGGGAGATCGAGGCCAGGGGGGTCGCGCTCGAGGACACGCCGCAGGGGACGCGCTGGAAGCCCGGGGCGTAGCCATGGTCGCCGCCGCGGCCGTGACGGCGCGTCCGCTCGGTGCGTCGCCTGACGCGCGCGCTTGACCTGCCGAGCGGACCCGGTTTGTTTTCGACCCTCGCGCAGCGCGCCGCACGCTGACGTAGCTCAATTGGCAGAGCACCTGATTTGTAATCAGAAGGTTGCGAGTTCGATTCTCGCCGTCAGCTCTGGGAACTACGAAAGTCGCGGCGCCTGTGCCGGCCCGGTAGGGTACTCAAGTGGCCAACGAGAGCAGACTGTAAATCTGCCGGCGCAAGCCTTCGAAGGTTCGAATCCTTCCCCTACCATGGTTGTCGCACCACGCGGGAGTAGCTCAGTTGGTAGAGCGCTAGCCTTCCAAGCTTGATGTCGCGGGTTCGAGTCCCGTCTCCCGCTCTCGCGGTACCGTGTCGAGCGATCGGTGGCCCCGGCGCCCCGGCGAATGCGCGCCGGGGCGTTGTGCGTCGGGGTCACTGCCAGGTGAGCGCGAGCCCCGCCTGCAGCAGGTTGCCGCCGATCTTGACCCCGGGCGAGCCGGCGACCTCGAAGTTGGGCATGAGCAGCACGTTGACATACGGGGACAGCGCGAAGCCGCGCGACACCCGGATGTCATAGCCGAGGCCCAGCACGCCGGCCGAGCCGGTGGCGTCGACGGTGGTGCCGAGCGCCGACAGTTCGGTCCTGGCCACGCCGCCGCCACCCTTGAAGAAGAAGCCGCAGGTGGCGCTCGGATACACGAGCGCCACCACGGAGGCGAAGACGAGGCTCGCGCCGGCCCCCCCTTCGGAGTGCCGCCAGCCGCTCACCTCGCCGGCGAGGGTGAGGTTGGGCTTGATCGCGCCGCCAATCATGACGTAGGCGGACGCGTCGATCCTGCGCTCCGCCTTCGACGAGACGCCCAGCACTTCGCTGGTCAGCTCGCCGCTGCCGGCGCCGAGGCCGACGCCGAGGGTGAATCCCTGGCGGGTGGGTGGGGGAGCGGTGGCGGGAGCCTGCGCTGCCGTGCCTGCGGGGAGGAACATCGTGAGGGCGAGTGCGACCGCGTGACGCATGGGAGACTCCGGTGCGCGGGGAGCGCCCGGCGGCCACACGATGCCCCGAGCTGGGGCGTTGGTGCCGCCGCCAGGCACGGGCAAGGGTGCGACTCGGGCGCGGCGCGCGCCATCAGGGGATGGCTCACGGGGGTGGCAGGCGCGTTCGGGTCGTCGAATCGGCGTTTGTTCGGGCTCGAAGCCTGTTCTCCTGATTCGTCGCAACCCGGCCCGTTGCTTTCGCTTAAGCGTTGGCTATGTTTCAAAGCTCCCCGGACTCCTCCCTGACCAGCACAGCGCCCGGCGTGCGGTGCGTGGGGGCCCGCGGGCTTTGCTCGCGTAGCTCAGTTGGTAGAGCACACCCTTGGTAAGGGTGAGGTCATCGGTTCAATCCCGATCGCGAGCTCTGGCAGCGCGTTGGGGCGGGACGCAGGGCAGGGGCACCGGCAGGACGAACACCCGGCGGGTTCAAGCCGGCACATTCACCGATTTTCACTCGACGAACCAGTCGCGCAGGGACGCACCGATGATGGCAAAGGCGAAGTTCGAGCGGACGAAGCCGCACGTGAACGTGGGGACGATCGGCCACGTGGACCATGGGAAGACGACGCTGACGGCGGCGCTGACGAAGGTGTCGGCGGACAAGGGGTACGGGACGAAGTACGTGTC
>JACPPC010000017.1 GCA_016191225.1 Gemmatimonadota bacterium
GACACGTACTTCGTCCCGTACCCCTTGTCCGCCGACACCTTCGTCAGCGCCGCCGTCAGCGTCGTCTTCCCATGGTCCACGTGGCCGATCGTCCCCACGTTCACGTGCGGCTTCGTCCGCTCGAACTTCGCCTTTGCCATCGGTCGTGTCTCTGGAGGTGATGGTCTGGTGTTGGTCGGGTGAGGGCGCCTACGCCTTCACCTTGCTGATGATCTCTTCGGCCTTCGCCTTCGGCACTTCCTCGTAGTGGCTGAACTCCATCGAGTACACCGCGCGCCCCTGCGACTGCGAGCGCAGCTTGGTGGAGTAGCCGAACATCTCCGACAGCGGCACGCTGGCCGCGATCACCTGCGCCTCGCCGCGCTGCGTCATCCCGCCAATCTTGCCGCGGCGGGCCGACAGGTCGCCGAGGATGTCGCCCATGTACGCGTCCGGGCACACCACCTCGACGTTCATCATCGGCTCGAGGATGATCGGCGCGGCCCCCTTGACCGCCTCCTTCACCGCCATCGACCCGGCGATCTTGAACGCCATTTCCGACGAGTCGACGTCGTGGTACGAGCCGTAGATCAGCTCCACCTTCACGTCCACCATCGGATACCCGGCGATCACGCCGTTCTCGAGCGCCTCCTTGATCCCGGCCTCGACCGGGCCGATGTACTCGCGGGGAATCACGCCGCCGGTGATCTTGTCCTCGAACACGAAGCCGTGCCCCGCCCCCGCCGGCTCGACGTTGATCACCACGTGCCCGTACTGGCCCTTGCCGCCGGACTGGCGGATGAACTTCCCCTCGACCTTCTCCACGCGACGCTTGATCGTCTCGCGGTACGCCACCTGCGGGCGGCCCACGTTCGCGTCGACCTTGAACTCGCGCTGCATCCGGTCGACGATGATCTCGAGATGGAGCTCGCCCATCCCCGAGATGATCGTCTGGCCCGTCTCGGCGTCCGAGTGCACCCGGAACGTCGGGTCCTCCTCGGCCAGCTTCTGGAGCGCGATCGCGAGCTTGTCCTGGTCGGCCTTCGTCTTCGGCTCGATCGCCACGTCGATCACCGGCGCCGGAAACTTCATCGCCTCGAGGATGATCGGGTTGTCCTCGTCGCACATCGTGTCGCCGGTGCGCGTGTCGCGCAGCCCGATCGCGGCCCCGATGTCACCCGCCCGCACTTCCTCGATCTCCTCGCGCTTGTTCGCGTGCATCTGCAGCAGCCGGCCCACGCGCTCGCGCTTGTCCTTCGTGCTGTTGTAGACGTACGAGCCGGCCTTGAGCGTCCCCGAGTACACGCGGAAGAAGGTCAGCTTCCCCACGAACGGGTCGGTCGCGATCTTGAACGCCAGCGCGGCAAACGGCGCGTCGTCCTGCACCGGCCGATCCTCGAAGGTCTCGTCGTGGTGCGGGAGGTGCCCCTTGATCGCCGGCACGTCGGTCGGCGCCGGCAGGTAGTCGATCACCGCGTCGAGCAGCGCCTGCACGCCCTTGTTCTTGAAGCTGGCGCCGCACAGCACCGGCACGATGTGCCCGCCCGTGGTCGCCTGCCGGATCGCGTGGCGGATCTCCTCGACCGTCAGCTCCACCCCCGACAGGTACTTCTCGATCAGCGCCTCGTCGTGCTCCACCGCGGCGTCGATCACGTCGTGGCGCGCCTGCTCCACCGCCTCGCGGTACTCCGCCGGCACGTCCACCACCTCGAACGACTTGCCGAGCGTCTCGTCGTCGAAGATGTACTGCTTGCGCTCGATGACGTCGATGTGGCCGGTGAAGAGCTCCCCCGACCCGACCGGGAGCTGGATCGGGAACGACTTCTTGCTCAGCCGGTCCCGGATCATCGCGAGGCAGCGGTCGAAGTTCGCGCCCACGCGGTCCATCTTGTTGGCGAAGATCAGGCGCGGCACGCCGTACCGGTCCGCCTGGCGCCACACCGTCTCGGTCTGGGGCTCCACGCCCGCCACGGAGTCCAGCAGCGTCACCGCACCGTCGAGGACGCGGAGCGAGCGCTCGACTTCCACCGTGAAGTCCACGTGCCCCGGCGTGTCGATGATGTTGATGCGATACTCGGGGCCCGCGCCCGCCTTGTCCGACTGCCCGTGGCGCTGCCAGAAGCACGTCGTCGCCGCCGACGTGATCGTGATGCCGCGCTCCTGCTCCTGCTCCATCCAGTCCATCGTGGCCGCGCCGTCGTGCACCTCGCCGATCTTGTGCGACTTCCCCGTATAGTAGAGGACGCGCTCGGTCGTCGTGGTCTTGCCGGCGTCGATGTGCGCCATGATGCCGATGTTGCGGTAGTGCTCGAGCGGCGTTTCGCGTGGCATGAGGTCGGGACTCGTATCGATGCGGGCGCCGGCGGCGCCGGAAGTCCTGCAGGTGCAAGAGAACAAAAACGCGGCTGGACCAGGCGTCTCGTGTGGGGAGACCGGTATCCATCCGCTGCCGCCGGGTGCACCCGCCACTGCGGCACGGGTGGGGACTCGAGGCGCGCCGGCTGAGGCTGCCGGCGATTGGTTGAGTTGTCCGGGATCGGGCAAGCGTTCAGGCCCAATTCAGGACAGCATGGCAATGTACCGGACGCGCGCAGCTATGTCAACGGGCTGCTTGGAGATGGGCCCGCGCGGCCCTGGCGTCCGGGCAGATCCGCGCGCGCCCGCGTCCTCCACGAAACACGTCGGCCCCCACGGCGCGATTCCGCGGGGGCCGGCTGCACTGCCATCGAAAGGGAACGGCCCCCGCTGGGGAGCGGGGGCCGTTCACGTCAGATGAGCCGGAGTGCGACTTAGCTGTTGTTGCGGCGGCGAAGGCCGACGCCGATCAGGCCGAGGAGACCCGTGCCCACGAGGGCCAGCGAGGCCGGTTCCGGAACTGTGGTCGCCGCGAACGAGCCGACCACGTCCTGATAGTCGAAGTCGCTGTCCCCCTTGGTGCAGGCCACGCCCAGGGCATCGTGCCCGCCCTTGCAGGCGTTATCCTCGCCACCGAGCCAGAAGCGCGACGTGGAACTGATCAGGCTGCTGCCCGCACCCGGAGCGATCGTGCTGCTGAACAGGGCGAACTGCTGCGAGGCCGAGCCGGACGCCGAACCCGTGCACGTACCCGACAGGCTCCCCGTCACGCACTTGGCCATGTCCGAGAACCACACCGAAAACGGCGGGCTCGTGGCGACGCCGGTGCCCGGCGCATACGAGCTGAGCCAGAAACCCCAGTTGCTCGTCGAGGTGAACGACTGCGTGCCGGTCGTGGCGCCGACGAGGAGCTCGGTCAGCACCCGGTCACCCACGCTGTTGAACGTGTAGTAGCCGAAGCGCGGCCCCGGCGTCGGACCGCTCGCGAAACCGGCGATGCGGCCATACAGGTTGAAGGTGTACGACCCGGCCGAGAACATGAAGCTCGTTCCGGCCATCGCCGTCCCACCACCGAGGAAGGTGCCACGCGGCACTCCCGAGCCCGTCAGCTGCTGAGCAGCGGTGAGGGCCAGCATCGGCGTCGGCACCTCGTTGTTGCACGTCGGGTTCGTCGCGATGCCCATCAGCACGGCGCCCAGGTTGCAGACACCCGCCCCGGAGTTGTCCGAGGACTTGTTGTTCCAGTATGCTCCCGTGCCCGAGTTGTCGGGCGTCGGCGCGGCGTACCACGTCTGGGCACTCGCCATTGAGGCGAACCCAAGCGACGCGGCCACGGCCAGCCCTGAACGAACGATGTTCCCCAGTCTCATCTGACGCTCCGGTGAAGTATTTCGTGGCGCCCTCGGCCCATCGTCGGGCCATATGCCTGCTGCGCCGCACACCACTAGAGCAGGTTCCGTACCGCGCCCGAACGCACGCACCGTCTGTTTGCCAACCAGCGCAACCCGCTGTGGCACAAACACTTGTGCTGTAACGGTCGCCGCCGCCCACGTGACACTACCTGTCGCACGTTGCAGCGGTGCCACATCCTGGCGCAGCACTGCTTGGCGGCCATCGACTCACGCTTTCTTCGTCAATACCGCCCGGGCCGCCCGCTCCACTTCCTTCTTCGGATCGGCCACCTTCGTCCGCGTCAGTCGCCAGGCCCCCATCCCCAGCACGGCCAGCGAGGTCCCCCCAACCAGACTCTGCGTCAGGCACTTGCCTACCATCACGTAGAACGGGTCCCGCCGGCCGTCCGGGATCGCCCCGCGCAACTGCAGGATGTCGATCGCGAACATCAGCGCCATGATCGCGTACAGCGCGGCCAGCGTGATGGCCAGGATCGAGATCGCCCGCAGCACGTTCTTGTGGCCCCACAGCACCGCGAAGACCGCGGTCGCCCCCAGCGCCACCGCCTGCACCATGATCGTTGGCGCGAGGCTGATCACCATCCCGAACCGCCACTGGATGTTGTCGAACCGGATCGGCACGATCGCGCCCATCACGTCCAGGGACGGCGACAGCAGGAAGACGCCGCACACGCCGTAGAATCCCGCGGCCAGCAGGCGTCCCCGCCCTTCCGACAGTTTCTCGATGGTGATCATGGGACTCGGAGGTGAAAGGAGCTGGAGACGGTGCGCATGGCGCCATGGCGCCGGTCGGCGCTCAGGTGGCCGATGGCGCCTTGGGCAGGACCCGCATGACCTCGGGAATCAACTGCACCGCGGCCCGTTGCGCGAGGGAGTCCGCCTGCGGCATGGTCATCATCTTCTTCACCTCGTCGGGGAGCACCGGCTTCTGGCCCTTGTAGCCGCTGAAGTCCGGCGCAACCGGGATCACCAGGCGCACCAGCGCTTCCTCCGTGCGTCCCGACAGCGCCGCATCGCGCAGCAGGTCCCACTTCACGCGGTACTCGTTGGACTCGATCCGGCCACGCCCCTGGTACCAGTAGTAGACGAGCGCCCGGGCCGGCCCCTTGCCCAGCAGGTACCGGTTCACGAGGTGCGACCGGCCATCGACCGTCACCGACTGGACGCTCTGCGACATCGGCTCCCACCCGCCGCCCGGAAGGCAGTTCTTCGGCGAGTGGATCGACTTCCCCTGGCGCTGGTAGTCGTAGTACCCGACGTACACCGAGAAGACGTCGAGGCTGTCGCGCCGGAAGACCCGGTACACGTAGTCCGACATCCCCGCGACGCGCCGCTGCTCGTCATCGATCGTGACGTCGTGCCCCGGCATCGCGAACATCGCCTGCGGAATCGACGTCAGGGGTGCCGCGAGCGGCATCACCAGCTGCTCGCGCTGGCCCGTCACCAGCACGCATCCCGCCGCCAGCACCGCTCCGGGGAGCCAGGCCGCGTACCTAGGCATGCGCCACCTCCGCCGGGCCCGCGTCCGACGGGTCGCCGTCCACCGGATCCGGCCGTCGCACGCCACGTACACGGTCCTCGATGCGCAGCACCACCCAGGCGAGCGCGCCGAGGATCGCGAAGGCGACGATGAACATCACCCACCCCTCTGTCGTGTGCATGAAGCCCTTCGCCGTCTCGGGACTCACGAACAGGATCAGGAATCCCGTCAGGAAGATCCGCACGCCGTTGATCAGCACCGCGATCGGCAGCGCCGCGACCACGAGGAACAGGCGCGACCACGGCGTGTTGAGGAACATGCCGCCGATCAGAACGCCGAGCGACAGCAGGGCGGTGAGCGATCGCAGCCCGCTGCACGCCTCGGCCACGAACAGCTCGTGCCCGGGGACCCGGATCACGTTGCCGGTCAGCAGCACGGGGATGTCCCGCGCCTGCAGCAGCGCGGCGCCGATTTGCGATGCCTTGAACTGCAGGGGCAGGGCAATGGCGTTGATGACGAGTTCGGGGAGCGGGATCGAGAGCGCGAACAGGGCGATGGGCAGCCACCACGCGACGGCCTGGCGCACCCCCCGATAGCAGACCACCAACCCGATGCCGGCGATCAGCATCGAGGACTTGAGCGTGAACAGCTCGGCGGCGAGCCCGGCGGCGAACCGGATCAGCACCGCGAAGACGAGGATCGCGAGGCCGAGCCCGAGGTTGCCCTTGGCATCCGGAAGCAGTCCGATCTTCTTCCACGCCAGCCAGGCCGCGAACGGGGCGAGGAGCAGCCCGTGGCCGGCCTCGGGGTTGTTCCACCAGTCGCCGACGAGCATCCACCCCGGGCGCGCGAAGAGAAAGAAGTACGCCGCCGCCACGAGGGCGAGCGGGAGCCACGCCAGGCGGGCCGAGGCGCGGTCGTCGGTGGCGGGGGCCGGAAGGGCCGTGGCGGTCATGCGCGGGGCGGCAGGAGAAGCCCGCGACCGGACGGTCGCGAGGGGCGCGCTATCGAGTGCAACGAGCATGCCACCGCCCGGGCGGCATCGCCGTCGCGGTGGAATCTGGCAGGGGCATACCCCGGCGAACAAGCGGGGTGCCAGGCCCCCGCACGCGCGACGGGCGCCCGCTGCTGCGGGCGCCCGTCGGAGTATCGGCTGCGAGGCGGGCCGGCTGTCGGCCGGTCCCGAAGTGCGTTACCAGCGGTAGTGCGCGAAGGCCTTGTTGGCCTCGGCCATGCGGTGCGTGTCTTCCTTCTTCTTCACCGCATTGCCCTCGCCCTTGGAGGCGGCAATGACCTCGGCGGCGAGCTTCTCGGGCATCGACTTCTCGTTGCGGTCGCGCGAGAACGAGATGAGCCAGCGCATCGCGAGGGCGGTGCGGCGCTCCGGGCGGACCTCGACGGGCACCTGGTAGGTGGCGCCGCCGACGCGGCGCGACTTCACCTCCACCACCGGCTTGAGGTTCGTGAGCGCCTGCTTGAACACGTTCACGCCCGGCTGCGCAGTGCGGGCCTCGACGAGGTCCATCGCGCCGTAGAAGATGCGCTCGGCAGTGCTCTTCTTGCCCTGGAGCATCATCGCGTTGATGAACTTGCTGACCGTCTGGCTGTCGTAGCGCGCATCGGGGAGGACGGGGCGCTTGATGGCCTTCTTGCGGCGGCTCACTTCTTCCCCCCGGCGGCAGCCTTGGGCTTCTTGGTGCCGTACTTCGAGCGGCTCTGGTTGCGGCCGTTGACGCCCGAGGCGTCGAGCGAGCCACGCACGATGTGGTAGCGCACGCCGGGGAGGTCCTTCACGCGGCCGCCGCGGATGAGCACGATCGAGTGCTCCTGCAGGTTGTGCCCCTCGCCGGGAATGTAGGCGGTGACCTCGAACCCGTTCGTCAGCCGGACGCGCGCGACCTTGCGGAGCGCCGAGTTGGGCTTCTTCGGCGTCGTGGTGTACACGCGCGTGCAGACGCCGCGCTTCTGTGGATTGGACTTCAGCGCGGGCGCCTTTTCCTTCTTTTCGACATCGCGCCGGCTTTGCCGGACGAGCTGGTTGATCGTTGGCATCAGGGGCGAACAGGTGCGTGGGCGGGGAACGGAAGGAACCCCTGAAACGCCGTCAAGTGGCATTTCGGGGCAAGCACAGATATTTACCAGCCAGCATGCGGTGGGTCAAGGCGTTGCATGATCTGGCCCTTGCGGCAGCGAGGCGCAGGTCTGATGATTTTGCGCGCCACCATGCGCAATCGTCGCCCTGATGTCGCACCGACCGCACCCACCTCCAGCCCGCCAGCGACCGCTCGCGCCCTCGTGACGCCACTCCGCCAGCCGCCTTCGCACCAGCGCCCCGCCCTCGCCGCGCACCGGGCGAGCCGGTGTGTCGCTTCAACGCCCCGCGTCGTCGCCGCGGTGGCGCTCACGTCGGCGATCGTGCCGGCGATCATGCTCGCCCTCGCCATGCCGGGGGCGCTCGGCGCGCAGGGCGCGCGCGTCGCGGGGACGCCGGCCAAGCTCGGCTTCGTCACCCAGCCCCCCGTGACCGCCTTCGGCGGCTCGGCGATCCGCCCGGGCATCCAGGTCGCGCTGCTCGACTCGGCGGGAACGCGCGTCACCTCCGCCACCGACAGCGTCACCCTCTCGCTCCTCTCGGGTCCGGAGGGGGGCACGATCAGCGGCACGTTCACCGTCGCGGCGGCTAACGGCATCGCGACGTTCGAGAGCGTGTCGATCAACCTGCGCGGCACCTACCGCCTCCTCGCAACGACGCAGGCCCTTGGCGTGGCGAGCGCGACCAGCAACCCGCTCAACATCGTCCCCGGCGCCGCGGCACGGCTCGGGTTCCGCGTGCAGCCCACCAACATCGCGCGCAACGGGCAGTTCCTGCGGCAGCTGGCGGTGTTGGTGCAGGATTCGGGGGGGAACCTCGTCTCGGGCGTAACGGGGTGGCCGGTGACGATCAGCCTCGGCGGTGGCGGCGCGGAGACGGTGAGCGGCACGCTAACCAGGGTGACGCAGGGAAGCCAGGCGATCTTCAACGACCTCAAGTTCGCCGCCCTTGGCGAGGGGCTGACCCTCGTGGCGGCGACGAGCACTCCCGGGATCATCCCGGCGACGAGCTTCCCGTTCGCCGTGCGGGAGCCCGGGCCGGCGAGGCGTCTGCGCGTCTTCGCGCCGCCGTCGGGGCAAGTGGCCGGCGTCGCCCCCGCGTCGGGCAATGTTGTCGTGGCCGCCTTCGATTCGTCGGGGGTCTGGATCCCCAGCCCTCCCGCGGCGGCAATCGGGCAGATCGGGCTGATCGTGGTGGGAAACCGGCCGCGCGTGCTGCGCCTCGGCACGACGCCCGCGCTCGCCAGCGGTCGGTGGACGTTCGCGGCCACGTTCATGCAGGCCGGCACGTACCGGCTGGTCGCGACGAGCTCGGCCGGACTGCGACCGGACACCTCGACGGCGTTCACGGTGAATGCCGGACCCGCGGCGCGGCTCGAGGTCGTGTCCGAGCCGCTGAACTTGGGCGTCGAGCAGCCGATCACGCCGCCGATCCACGTGCGGATCGTCGACCAGGGGGGCGCGATCGCGGTGAACGCGATGGACACGGTGTTCGCGTCGCTGCTGCCGCGACCGGGCACGCCGGGGACCCTGTCGGGCGTTACCGCCGTCGAGGCGCAGGGCGGGATCGCCACCTTCGACAACCTGAAGGTCAGCGCGGCGGGCGAGGGCTACCGGATCATCTTCCGCAGCAAGGCGTTCGTGAAGGACACGACCGACTTCTTCGGCGTCACGAAGGTCGGGGCGCCGGTCAAGCTGCGGCTCGTCGGCGCGCCCACCGCGGTCGTCGCGGGGGCGCTGCTGTCGCCACCGCCGCGCGTCGTCGCGGTGGACTCGAACGGCGTGGTCAACCGCACCTTCTCGGAGACGGTCACCCTCGAGCTGACCGGGGGCCCGCCCGACGGCGCGATCGCCGGCATCAAGGACGTCGACGCCGCCGAGGGGGTGTCGAGCTTCACCAACGTGTGGGTGCCCAAGAGCGGCACGGCCTATCGGATGATCGCGAAGGCGCCCGACATGGCGAGCGACACTTCCCCGGCGTTCGACGTCGCCACCGGCCCGCCGGCGGCATTCCGCTTCCGCACGCAGCCTCGCGAGTACGAGTACGGCGCCGAGATGCCGGGCACGATCGAGGTCGCGGTGGTGGACGCGGGGGACAACCTGGTGCGGGAGGCGACAGACTCGATCGTGCTGAGCGTCGACCCGTACTATCCCCTGCGGGCCGCCCCGGCGCGCGCGGTGAACGGGGTCGCGACCTTCTCCGGCCTCAAGGTGGACGGGCTGCCTCCCCGGCGCACGGCGGCGCTCGTGGCGAGCTCGGCCACCCTCCCCGCGCTTGCCCGCGGCACGAGCCAAGGCTTCACGTCGACGCCCGGCAAGTCGACCAAGCTGCACATCGTGTCCGTGCCGAGGCTGGTGAACCAGGGGCAGATGTTCGACGAGCCCGTCCGGGTCGAGGTGCGCGACGCGCACGACTACCCGGTGGTGAGCGACAACAGCGAGGTGGGCATCGCCGTGGCGTCCAACCCGGGCAACAGCACGCTGGGGGGCGCGCTGCGGCGCCGGGCGGTGAACGGGGTCGCCACGTTCGACGGATTGTCGCTCTCGCGCCTCGGGAGGGACTACAGCCTGGTCGCATCGTCGGGCACACTCACGCCCGACACGAGCGCGGCCTTCACGGTGGTCGGCCCGGCGTACAAGCTGGCGTTCGTGGAGCACCCCCAGGACGGCCTGCGCAACGGGCAGCTCGGCGGACTGGTGCAGGTGCAGGACTCGCTGGGCACGCCCCGCAACGCGGGAACGGTGGAAGTGTCGCTGGCGCTCGGCTCGACGTCGAATGCGCGGGCGGTGCTGGCCGGCGCGATCACCCTGGTCGCGCGCGCGGCGAACAACCGCGCCACCTCGCCCACCGAGGCCCGCCTGGTGGGCGCGCGCATCACCGAGGAGGGGGGCGGCTTCACGCTCGTCGCCTCGGCACCAAAGCTGAGCGCTGCCCGCAGCGAGCCGTTCACCCTGCGGCCGCATGGACTGCCGCACCACCTCGCGTTCGAGTCGCCGGTGCCGGTGAGCAACCCTGGGGGCTCGATCGCCCCGTCGATCGTGGTGAGCGTGCTCGACTCGATCGGCAACGTGGTGGTGAGCTCGGCCGACGTGGTGACGCTGGCGCTCGACGCCAACGCGGCCAGCGCCACGCTCAACGGAACGAACACGGCGACCGCGCTGTCGGGCCGGGCGACGTTCGCCGGCCTGTCATTGAGCGCCGCGGGCACGGGATACACCCTGGCGGCCAGCTCGGGGGCGATCGCGGCCGCCAAGAGCGAGCCGTTCGCCGTGGTCGAGGCGAGCGCGCCGTGCAAGCTCGGCTTCACGCAGCAGCCGACCCGGGTCGTGGCGGGAGCGCAGATCGCGGTGGGCGTGTCGGTGCAGCGCTGCAACGGAGAGGTCGTGACGACCGCCACCGACAACATCACGGTGTCGCTTGGCGCCGACCCGACCGGGCTGCGCCCCGAGCTGGGGGGCACCAAGTCGGAGCCGGCCACGGCGGGGGTGGCGACCTTCGGCAACCTGGTGCTCACGCGGGCGGCGGCGGGCTACACGCTGGTGGCGCGCACGCCCGGGCTCACGCCGGCCACGAGCCAGCCGTTCGACGCGACCTTCGGGCCCGCGGCAAAGCTCGTGGTGATCGACCCGCCGGGGAACTTCGTGGCCGGGTCGCCGATGAGCGGCACGATCCGCGTCTGGGTGGCGGACGCACACGGCAATCGCGTGCTCTCGGCGACGTCGGGCGTGACGATCTCGCTGTCGTGCTCGGTGAAGTCGACCTCCACCACGGTCGGCCCCGTGATCCTTGGATGGCAGGGGACGTTCAACCCACCGCCCGGGACCTGCGCGGCCGCCAAGGGACCCACCAACGCGACGCTCCAGGGCGAGGCGCCCTTCGACCTCTCGAAGTACAAGGTGCGCGGCGCGTCCTCGGAGGCCCGGTTCCTGTTCGCCGCCGGCGTCCTCACCGAGGCGCAGAGCCAGCCGTTCACGATCGCCCCGGGGGCCCCCTACACCCTCGGCTTCGAGGGAGCCGCCACCAACGAGGGGCGCCGCGCCAAGGTGGCGTTCGACGGCATTCGCGTGTCGGTGCGCGACTCGATCGGCAACGAGGTTGGCCAGGGGAACTACCTCATCTCGCTGGCGGTGGCGCAGGGGGCGACGGGCAAGCTCGAGGGGGCGCGCGAACAGAAGGCGGAGAACGGCGTCGCCACGTTCAACCAGCTGTCGATCTCGGAAGGGGGCGCCGGCGTGGCGCTCGTGGCCTCGGCGCCGGGACTGGTGAACGGGACGAGCGCCGTCTTCGCCGTGGCGAGCTATGGCGCGCCGCGGCGGCTGTTCTTCAAGACGTCGCCGGCGAGCGTGGCGCCCGACCAGAAGATGCCCCCGATCCGCATCGAGGTGCAGGACGAAGTCGGGAACGTGGTGGACACGGCGCACGTGCGAATCACCCTGTCGATCGAGAACAACCCGGGGGGAGGCGAGCTGCGCGGCCAAGGGCCGATCGAGACGCGCAATGGCTTCGCCGACTTCAAGGACGTGCGTATCAACCGGGCGGGGGCCGGCTACTCGATCCGCGCCACGGCGGACGGCTTCCCCGAGATCACGAGCGCTCCGTTCGACATCGGGGTGCAGGCCCCGGCGGTCCCCGCCAAGCCCGAGCGGGATCCCTAGGGGGCGCTCCGGAGGCCGGCGGACGGACCTGCCCCGCAGCCGGCCGCGGGGTGCGCCGTCCGTGGCAAATCGCGCCGCCGGCGTCCCCGGTCACAAACGTGCGTTTTCGGCTTGAGGGGCCTCGCCAAGCCGCCGAGAATCAGTACATTGCACGTGGGCGAGCCCGCCGGAGTCCCCGGCGGCTCGATCCTTGCACGGACTGGTTGGTGATGTTCCTCACGTCGCCCACGCCGCATGGCTGAAGCCACCACCACCCTCAACTGCCCGCACTGCGCCCAGCCCTACGCGGCCGGGACGCGGTTCTGTGGGCATTGCGGCACGGACATCGCGGCGGCGCTGTCGGCGGCGGCCACGGTCACGGACGTCCCCCGCGACGAGGTCCTGCAGACGCTGATCGAGACGGTGATCGGCGAGTACGACGTGTACGGGCTGCTGGGGCGCGGCGGGATGGCGAGCGTATACCTGGCGCTCGACCTGGCGCTGAACCGCAAGGTCGCCATCAAGGTGATGAACCCGGCCCTGCTGCAGGGCGACGACTCGGTGGCGCGCTTCAAGCGCGAGGCGCAGACGTCGGCGGGGCTGCAACACCCGAACATCATCCCGATTTACGCGGTCAAGCAGACGCCGAAGCTGGTGTACTTCGTGATGAAGTACATCGAGGGGCGGCCGCTCGACTCGATCATCAAGGAGGTCGGGCCGCTGCCGGTGGACATGGCGCGCACGCTCTTGAGCCAGATCGCGGGGGGGCTGCAGTTCGCGCACAAGAAGGGGGTCGTGCACCGCGACATCAAGCCGGCCAACATCATGGTCGACGAGGATGGCAACGCGATCGTGACCGACTTCGGGATCGCGAAGGTGGCCGAGGCGAAGGGGCTCACGATGACGGGCTCCACGGTGGGCACGCCGTACTACATGAGCCCGGAGCAGTACTCGGGGACGCATATCACCGGCGCGGCCGACCAGTACTCGCTCGGCATCGTGGCGTACGAGATGCTGACCGGGCACACGCCCTTCGAGGGCGACTCGATCATGACGGTGATGAAGGGGCACCTGATGGATCCCCCGCAGCCGCTTCTCGCCAGGCGCGCTGACCTGCCGAAGAACATCGCCGACACGATCATGCGGATGCTGGAGAAGAAGCCGGAGGACCGCTTTCCCGACCTGACCGAGTTCGTGAAGGCGCTCGACGCGCGTGTGCTTGCCGACGACAGTCCGGTGCGCACGCAGATGATCCAGCTGGTGAAGACGGGGATGGAGAACCGTCCGCGTATGAGCGTGCCGCTGTCGCCGATCCCGCTCGGCAAGCGCCCGACGCCGCGGAGCGCGGCGGCGGAAACGATCGTGCAGAAGCCGGGCGCCGCGCCGGCGCGCCCGTCAACGACCGTGAAGAAGAAGTCGTCGCCGGCGGCCATGATCGCGGCGGTGGCGGGGGTGCTGGTGGTGGGCGGGGGGGGCGCGGCGTGGTACTTCACGCAGCAGCAGAAGGCCCCCGAACCGGTGGTCCAGGCCCCCGTGCCGGCGCCGGCCGTCGATTCGGCGGCGCGCGTGGCGACCGACTCCACGTCGGTCGCCGGGGCGCCCGCCGGGGACAGCGGAGCCCCGGCCACGGCGCACGTGCCCCATACTGCCCCGCCCGCGGTCGCCGAGGAGAAGCCGGCGTCGAAGGGAAAGGAAACGAAGGTTGTCGCCAGGAAGCCGTCGGGCGAGGAGAAGCCGGCCGTCAAGAAGCCCGAGGCGACGGTGACGGCGCCGACCGCGGAGCCGACCGAGCCGGCCGACGTCGGGTTCAACGACGCGGGCACGCCTGAACCGGGCAAGAAACCGGTCAAGGCCAAGAAGAAGAAGCCGTAGGCCCGCGGGGCGCCGCCGAGCTACGGCGCCGCCACCGTGATCGCCTTCTCGAAGGTGACGGGCGCGCCCGCAGGGGACTTGGCCTCCACGCGCAAAGTCGCGGGACCCAGGAATTCGAATCGGAGCGTGGCGCGATGCTCCAATCCGCCCATTCGCGGGAGGCAAACGTCGCCGCCTTCTTCAGCAGACAGCGGACGGATTCGTGGCCCCAGAATCGCGATCGCTCCCTCGTACCGAACCGTAGTTGCCACGGTATCCATGCAGGTCTCGGCCGTGGAGATCACCTTGACCAAGTAGTCGTGACCGAGTCGCGCGGTGTCGCTCGCGATGATCGGTGAGGTTCCGGTGAAATCGATAATCGCCTCCCATATCGTCGGGCCCGTCGGCGGATCGAACGGACCGCAGCCAAGCAAAATGAGGAGCGCCAGGACGGAACGGCGGGATCGAGTCGATTGACGTCGACGAAGACTCATCGCAGGCCCCATCCGTGGCTACCGCAGGTCATGTTGCGGACGGATGATGCTCAATGAAACACCCAGTTCCAACCAAAATCTGCGTCAATTCCGTTCAGCGGCGACATCCATGACTTCACGGGGCTGCTTGACCTTCCAATGTGGATGCCAACTGGAATCGCCGGGTCTCCCGCTTCCCACTGCTCGAATACCGGACCACCACTGTCGCCTGAGCCCGCGGCGTACGACGCCGTCATGGTGCAGAGGATGCGGACCCAGCCGACATCCGTGTAGTTCACGTCAAAGCTGGAGCAGACGGTCAGCACCGTTCCTGCCGTCTCGGCCGTATAGCCACCGATCCTGATCACGTGACTGCCAATGACCGCAAACACTGCAAGTTTCGAGAACACGGTTGAGGCCGGCCAAGCCGAGCGAACGGGATCGGTCATCAGGATGACCTCAAGTGAGCGGTGCGAATGCATGAGTCGCTCGGGCCAGCCCCAGCTCCGTGGGACACCGGCGGCGCGCACGGCTGAACCGGGACTGACCCGACTCTGCCTTGATCACGATAGGCCTGGGGGGGCGTCAAGTGCCAACTTGGCCGATCCCGACTAGAGCCACGCGGCCGCCCGGTCGCTTCGTCCTTACCGCGACACCACCAGCGCCTGCAGCGCGTCGCGCTCGCGCACGCCCGCCTCGAACGGGCCCAGCAGGTGGGCGATCGAGTTGGCGTAGTAGCTCACCAGCGGCCGCCCGCGCTTGAGCACCACGTACCCCTCGCCGCTGGCCACGAGCACCTTGCGCATGGCGAGCATGCGAAACGCGCGCTCGAAGGTCTCCTCGATGTCGCGGTCGGCGCGGAGAACGCGGCCGTTGAGCTCGACGAGCACCTCGCGCATCTCGCGCATGCGGTCGAGCAGGCGCTGCCGCGGGATGAAGTCGGCGTCGAGGGACTGGATCGCGGCGCAGGCCAGCGGCACGGGGGTGACGGGGATGATCGCCCCGATGCGCGCCAGCGCGTCGTCGGCCAGGCGCTGCACGCGGGCCAGTCGCTCGGGGCGCGGGAGCGCGAACAGGGCGTCCCCGCCCTCCGCAGCGAACCAGGCCGCGAGCGCCAGCGGCTCCCCGACGGTCACCGCGGCGCGGCCGTAGCGGCGGAAGCGTCGGGTGGCGGCGCGTCCGAGGTTGAGGAGCAGGTGGTTGCCGACCTCGCGCATCTGGGCGATGCGACCGGGGCGCCGCGCGCGTCCCTCGCGCGAGGCGAGCTCGAGCAGGAGCGAGCGGTCCTCGAGCACGCGGTCGTAGTTGATCGCGACGGGGACGATGTGGAGGCGCTCCCGGTAGGCCGGGTCGCGCGCGACGCCGATGATATAGTCGAGGAGCCCGATCTTGGCGGGGAGGAGCCTGCCGTCGCGGGTCAGGCCCCCCTCGGGGAAGATCCCCTGCGTCACGCCGTTGCGGGTGATGAGCTGCACGTACCGCTCGAGCACCCTGTGGTAGAGGGGCTCACGGAAGCGCCGGCGGATGAAGTACGACCCGAAGCTCTTGAAGAAGTACTCGAGCGGGAAGGCCCGGGCCCACTCCCCCACCGCGTACGAGATCGAGACCTCGCCGGCGAGGACGAAGCTGACGAGCACGTAGTCGGCGTTCGAGCGGTGGTTCATCAGGTAGATGACGACGCTGTCCCTGGGCAGCTTGCGGATGGCCTGCGGGGCGGCGTACTCGACGGAGACCTTGTAGAAGGTGTCGAGGAGGACGCGGCTGAGGGCGATGCCGACCTTGTAGGTCAGGAAGACGTTGAAGAAGGGGACGATCTCGTCGATGTAGGCGCCGACGGTGTCCCAGACCTCGCGCTCGTCGCGCCGGTGCTCCGCCGCGTGCGCCCGCACCGCCTCGGCGATGCGCTCGTCCCGGAGCAGCTCGGCGGCGATGTACGGCTTGGCGGTGAACTTGTAGCGGCTGATGCGCGGCCGGTGCCTGAGGATCGCCCGCGCCGCCACGCGCCGCAGCCAACCGCGCCCGGCGACGAGCAGGATCACGAGGGCGACGAGGATCGCGAGCAGCGAGCCCGCGACCCACATCACGGCCTGGATCATGGCACGCTCAGCGCGAGGGCGGCTTCACCGGCGTGGCCTGGGCGCTCGGCACGGTGGCCGCGGGCGGCGGGCCGGCGGGGCTCGTGGCCGCGCTCGTGGCGGTGCCAGCGGCCGGTGCGACGGCCGCCTTGGCGGGCGGCGGCGGCTCGCGCGGCGCGATGACCGGGATCGTGACGCCGGTGATGGCCCGCATCGGGCGCCGGGCCACCTGCTCGACGAACGAGCGCAGGAGGACGGCGGTGGAGTCGAGGTTGGCGGCGATGCGCCCGATCTCGGGCTCGCGGTCCTTGGCCATGCTCGACACCTGGTTGATCGTCCGCCGGGTGTCGGACACGAGCCGGTTCACGCTGTCGAGCGAGACCTTGAGGGCCGGCGAGAGGGTCTTGAACTCGTGCACCAGCGAGTCGACGCCGTTGAGGTCCTTGTTGACGTTGGCGAGGATCGTCGGCAGTTCCGTCTTCCCGGTGTTGAGCAGGTCGGTGGCGACGACGGCCGCGCTGCGGACCTGCGAGGCGACGGTGGTGAGCGAGTCGATGAGCCTGGTGGCCGACTTGAGGGTCTTGCGGGTGTCCTCGCCGACGCCGGTGGCGAGCTCCTTGAGCTGGTCGGTGAGGGCCTGGCCGATGGCGCCCTTGAGCACGGATCCCGGCGGGAGCGGATCGGTCTGCCTGCTGGGGATCTCGAGCGAGATGTCGGCCGTGCCGAGCAGGGCCGGTGGGCGCAGGAGGGCCACGGTGCCCTTGGGGATGCGCAGCGGGCGCCCGCCGGAGAGGCTGGGGTTGATCTTCATCCGCACGCGGAACTGGATCGTGCCGTCCTCGGCGGTGGTGGCGAGGATGTCGCTCACGCGGCCGATCTGGAATCCCCGCACCGACACCTTGGACTGCTCGTCGAGTCCCTCGACGCTGGGAAAGTCGGCGTAGTACTGGATCGAGTTGTCGGTCACCGCCGGCGAGAGCCAGACGAACGACCCGACGCCGACCGCGGTCGCGCCGATCAGGAGCAGCCCGACGCGGAGGTCCGCCGGCTCCCACTTCATGCGACCCCCTCGGTGGCGGCCACGAGGCCGCGCGCGTCCCAGAGCATCAGGGCGTCGGCGAGGTCGTAGAGGGGCTCGGAGCGGCGGAAGACCGTCACCAGTGCCGTGGGCACCTGTCGCTTGCAGTACTCGAGCACTTCGAGGGCCTGCCGGGAACGCACGGCGTTGAGGGGGTCTTCGAGCAACAGGAGCTTCGGCTCAGGGGCGAGGGCCCGCGCCAGCGCCGCGACCTGGCGCAGGTCCGGGGGGAGCTCGCTCGGCCGGGCGTCGGTCCAGTCGCCGAGGTGCAGCGCGTCGAGGACCGCCCGCGCCCGCCGGTCGGCCTCGTCGGGGGAGCGCTGGCCGCTGTAGACGAGGGGAACGACAAGGTTGCGGAGCATGGGGAGGTTGCTCACCAGCCCGTCGGGCTGCAGGGCGACGCCGAGCGCCCGCCGGAAATGAAAGGCGGCGTCGCGCCGGAGCTGGCCGGGACGGTGGCCGAGGAGCTCGATGTTGCCGTGGGGCGCCGGCTCATCGAGGCCGACGCAAAGCCGCAGCAGGGCGCCGCTGCGCGCGGGGGTTGTGCGGATCACGACCCAGCCCCCCTCGTCGACCTCGAGCGAGACCGGATCGGGCCACTCGGCCAGCGGCAGCCGTGGCTTGAGCTGGGTCGCCGAGATCGCGGCGGTCATCGGGTGTACCGCACCACGGCAAAGAGGCCCGCGAGGCCGACGACGAACAGCAGCGAGGCGACGACGCCGCGGGTGACGGCGCGCGGGATCTCGGTCGGGGCGCGGCCGGCGCGGAGGCCCTCGAACGAGCAGAGGGCGGCGATGCCCATGCCCGCGATCATCCCCTTGATCGAGACCTCCACGATGTCCCACGGCTGCATGGCGAGGCGGAGCGAGCCGACGTAGTCAGCGAGGGAGATCTTCTGGATGAGGCGCGCGGCGAGGAGGCCGCTGGAGAGGGTGACGGCGTCGAAGAGGAGGGTGAGGGCCGCCACGGAGATGCCGACGCCGAGGATGCGCGGCAGGACGAAGTAGTGCAGCGGATTGACGCCCATCGCCTCGAGCGCGTCGGTCTCGCCGTAGACGCGGCATGCGGCCAGCTCGGCGGCGATCGCCGTGCCCGAGCGGCCGATCACGAGGATCGCCGTGAGCAGGGGGCCGAGTTCGCGCACCACCACGCTGGCGAGGAGCCGGCCGAGCGTGTCGGAGAGTCCGAACCGGACGGCCTGCGCGCTCGCCTCGACGATCACGATGCCGCCGACGGCGACGGCGACCGTGCCGACAAAGGGGATGGCGTCGGCAGCGGTGAACCGCACCTGGTTGGTGACGGACCGCCACCAGAGGCGGTAGGCGGTGCGCGGGTACGACCAGGTGGCCCGCACCACGGCGCCCGCGAATCGGGTCAGGACCGCCGAGGAGGCCCCGAGCCCTCGCGCGCCCTGCCCGGTGGCGGCGATCGCGTCGAGGAGCATCGCGCGGCTAGTAGAGCGTCATGTCGGGGCGGAATCCCTTCGACCCGCTGGCCGACGCATCGACCATCGCGATCGCGCTGACTTCCACGAGGATGCCGCGCAGCTGGCAGCCGACGGCGGTGCGCGAGGGGTACGGCTCCTTGAAGAACTCGGTGTAGACCTCGTTGAAGTCGCCCCAATCCTTCTCGTCGGCGAGGAAGACGGTGACGGAGACGACATCCTCGAGGCCGGCGCCGGCGGCACGGAGGACGGCCTTGAGGTTGTACAGGGTGCGGCGGGCCTGGACCTTGAGGTCAGCCTGGCCGATGTCGCCGGTGGCCGGGTCGCGCGGCGTCTGGCCGGAGACGAAGACGAGGTTGCCGGCGCGGACGGCGGAAGAGTATGGTCCGACGGGCGGCGGGTATCCATCGGGGCGCGGGGCGGGCGACCACGCGCGCTTGGCAACGGTCATGACGCGGGAGCTGGGGGGCGGGACGGCGTGGCCGGGGCCCGGGGGCGTGTCCGGCGCGGCGGCGGAAAGGACGAGGCGACGCAGGGGAAGTTGGCTGTCGTTCACGCGGAGCGTCAAGGATAGCCGATGCCGAACGACGGAACCGGGCCGGCGCTGAGCGCCGGCCCGGTTCCGCAGGTCCACCGTTCCCTCCGCCGGCGTGCCGGCGCGGGGGTCAGTCGGTGTCGAACCCGACGGCCATCCCGGCCTCTCCCAGCCCGGGAATCCCGGCGAGGAGGCCGCCGTCGGCCACCGTGGCCATGGCGGCCATCGGCGGCTCGCCGACGGGGATGGAGTCGCCCTCGAGGTCCACGTCCTGGTACCGGTAGAGCCCGGTGCCGGCGGGGATGAGGTGCCCGATGATGATGTTTTCCTTGAGGCCGAGGAGGTCGTCCTTGGCGCCGCGGATCGCAGCATCGGTGAGGACGCGGGTCGTCTCCTGGAACGACGCCGCCGAGATGAACGACTGCGTCGTGAGCGACGCCTTGGTGATCCCGAGGAGGAGGGGCTCCGAGCGGGCGGGGGCCTGCTTCTTCTTGCGGCCGCGGTCGTTCATGTCGCGGAAGAGCTGCTTGTCGACGTGCTCGCCCTCGAGGTACTCGGTGTCGCCCGACTCGATGACGCGCACCTTCTGGAGCATCTGGCGCACGATCACGCCGATGTGCTTGTCGTTGATCTTCACGCCCTGCAGGCGGTAGACCTCCTGCACCTCGTTGAGCAGGTACTCCTGCACCGCGCGGGGGCCCTTGATGCGCAGGATGTCGTGCGGGTTGACCGGTCCCTCGGAGAGGCGGTCGCCGGCGCGGACGCGGTCGCCCTCGTGGACGCGGAGGTGCTTGCCGGCGCCGACCTCGTACAGCTGGGGCTCGGCCCCCTCGGCGAGCGAGCCGGAGGCGTCCATGGGCTGGACGAAGATCTCGCGCTTGCCGCGCTTGATCTCGCCGAACCGGACGACACCGTCGATCTCGGAGATCGTGGCGGGGTCCTTCGGGCGGCGGGCCTCGAACAGCTCGGCCACCCGGGGGAGGCCGCCGGTGATGTCGCGGGTCTTGTAGGCCTCGCGGTTGACCTTGGAGAGAATCTGGCCGGCCGAGATCTCCTGGCCGTCCTGCACCGTGAGCTGGGCGCCCACCGGGATGACGAAGTCGCGGACGCGCTTTTCCTTGCCGCCCTTGACCTGCCAGATCTCGATGTGCGGGTGGAGCTTCTTCTCGCGGTCCTCGATCACGACGCGCTGGCGGAGGCCGGTGAGCTCGTCGAGCTCCTCGGACACCGACTCGTCCTCCACGAGGTCCACGAACTTCACGGTCCCCTCGAGGTCGGCGATGATCGGGTTGGTGTACGGGTCCCACGTGAAGATCACCTGGTCCTTGGCCACGCTGTCGCCGTCCTCGACCATGAGGATGGCGCCGAGGGGGACTTGGAGGCGGGCGACGACGGCGGCGTGGCGGTCCTTCGACGCCTTGATCGAGAGCTCGCCCTCGTACGACGTGACGATCTTCTGCCCGTCGGGGTTGACGATGTTGATCAGGCGGTCGCCGTACTCGATCACGCCGGCCACCTTGGACTTGCGGGCGGTCTGCTCGGCGATGCGGGCGGCGGTGCCGCCGATGTGGAACGTGCGCAGGGTGAGCTGCGTCCCCGGCTCGCCGATCGACTGCGCGGCGATGATGCCGACCGCCTCGCCGATGTCGACCATGTGCATGGTGGCCAGGTTGCGGCCGTAGCACATGCGGCAGAGCCCGCGCTTGGCCTCGCAGGTGAGGACCGAGCGGATCTTGACCGACTCGATCCCGGACTCCTCGATCGCGCGCGCCGTCTCCTCGCTGATCAGCTGGCCGGCCTCGACCAGCAGGGTGGCCCGCCCGCTCTCGTCGCGCTCGTGCGGGTCGTCCACGTCCTCGGCGGCGACGTTGCCGACGATGCGCTCGGCGAGGGGCTCGATGATGTCCTCGCCCTCCTTGAGCGCCGACACCTCGAGGCCGAGGATCGTGCCGCAATCCTCCTCGGAGATCGTCACGTCCTGCGCGACGTCGACGAGGCGGCGGGTGAGGTAGCCGGCGTCCGCGGTCTTGAGCGCGGTGTCGGCGAGGCCCTTGCGGGCGCCATGCGTCGAGATGAAGTACTCGAGCACGGAGAGGCCCTCGCGGAAGTTCGACTTGATCGGGCTCTCGATGATTTCGCCGATGCCGCCGGTGAGCTTCTTCTGCGGCTTGGCCATCAGGCCGCGCATGCCGGCCAGCTGGCGGATCTGGTCGCGCGAGCCGCGCGACCCCGAGTCGAACATCATGAACACGGGGTTGTAGCCACCGTTCGAGTCGCGCATCGCCTTGACCATCGCGTCGGCGATGTCGCTGTTGGCGTGCGTCCAGGTGTCGATCACCTTGTTGTAGCGCTCGCCGTTCGTGATGTTGCCCGTCTGGTAGGCGCGCTGGAAGCGCTCGACGCGCTCTTCGGCCTCGCCCAGCAGGACTTCCTTGTCGGCGGGGATGTGCAGGTCCTCGATGCCGATCGAGACGCCGCCGCGGGTGGCGTTGCGGAAGCCGAACTCCTTGAGGCGGTCGAGGAACTCCACGGTCACCGACAGGCCGCCGGAGCGGTAGCTCTCGAAGACGAGCTCGCCGAGGGCCTTCTTCTTCATGTCCTTGTTCTGGAAGCCGAGGGCCTCGGGCACGATCGCGCTGAAGAGCACGCGGCCGGCCGTGGTGACCTCCCAGCGCGCGCCCGCGCCGGTCCCGACGCGGAACTGCACCGGGGTGCCGTAGGCGGCGCGGCCGTGCGTCATGGCCATCTCGACCTCGGCCACCGACGCGTAGCGCGGCAGCGCGGCCGCCTTCTTCGGGTCGTGGCGGACGGCCTCGAAGTCGGGGCCGGCCTTGGTGGCGAAGTAGCAGCCGAGCACGATGTCCTGGCTCGGCTCGGCCACCGGGCGGCCGTCGGACGGCTTGAGGATGTTGTTCGACGACAGCATCAGCACGCGGCACTCGATCTGGGCCTCGAACGAGAGCGGCACGTGGACGGCCATCTGGTCGCCGTCGAAGTCGGCGTTGAATGCGGCGCAGACGAGCGGGTGGATGCGGATGGCCTTCCCCTCGACCAGCACCGGCTCGAACGCCTGGATGCCGAGGCGGTGGAGGGTCGGCGCGCGGTTGAGGAGGACCGGGTGGTCGCGGATGATCTCCTCGAGGATCTCGTACACCTCGGGGCTCTCGCGCTCGACGATCTTCTTGGCGCGCTTGACCGTCTCGGCGATCCCCTTCTCCACCAGCTTGTGGATGATGAACGGCTTGAAGAGCTCGAGCGCCATCGCCTTGGGGAGGCCGCACTGGTGGAGCTTGAGCTCGGGGCCGACGACGATCACCGAGCGGCCGGAGTAGTCGACGCGCTTGCCGAGCAGGTTCTGGCGGAAGCGCCCCTGCTTGCCCTTGAGCATGTCGGACAGCGACTTGAGCGGACGCTTGCCGCGGCCGCGGATCGCCTTGCTGCGGCGGCCATTGTCGAACAGCGCATCGACGGCCTCCTGCAGCATGCGCTTCTCGTTGCGGAGGATGACCTCGGGCGCGCGGTGCGTGATCAGCTTCATCAGCCGGTTGTTGCGGTTGATGACGCGGCGGTAGAGGTCGTTCAGGTCGGAAGTGGCGAAGCGGCCGCCGTCGAGGGGCACGAGCGGGCGCAGGTCCGGCGGGATCACCGGGACCACGTCGAGGATCATCCACTCCGCCTTGTTGCGGACGTCGGCGCCCTGCGCCGAGTTGCGGAAGGCGTCGACGATCTTGAGGCGCTTGAGGAGCTGCTTCTTGCGGTGCTGCGACGTCTCGGTCGTGACGTCGGCGCGCAGCTGGTCGGCCACGGTGTCGACGTCGATGCGCTTGAGGAGCTCGCGCACCGCCGGGGCGCCGATGTCGGCGTGAAAGGCGTGGTCGCCCTCCAGCTTGGCCTTCGCCCGCAGTTCGAGGAACTGGTCCTCGTCGAGGAGGTCGTTGGTCCTGGCCTCCTGGTTGCCGGGCTCGATGACGACGTAGTTCGAGTAGTAGATCACCTTCTCGAGGTCACGGAGGGTGAGGTCGAGGAGGTTCCCCATCGGGCTGGGGAGGGTCTTGAAGAACCAGATGTGTGCGACCGGCACGGCCAGCTCGATGTGGCCCATGCGCTCGCGCCGCACCTTGCTCAGCGTCACCTCCACGCCGCAGCGGTCGCAGATCACCCCGCGGTAGCGGATCCGCTTGTACTTGCCGCAGTGGCACTCCCAGTCCTTGACCGGGCCGAAGATGCGCTCGCAGAAGAGGCCGTCCTTCTCGGGCTTGAACGAGCGGTAGTTGATCGTCTCGGGCTTGGTGACCTCGCCCCACGACCACCACTGGCGCAGGCCGGCCATCTCCAGCCGCTCCCGCTCCTTGCCGTCGCGGGGGCCGCGGATCTCCTCGGGCGAGGCGATGCGGACCTGGATGAAGTCGAACGACGAGGCGCGTGCTTCGCGCGAGCTGCGGAAATCGATCACGGGCTATTCCTCCCCACCGAGGGCGTTGCCTTCCGCCAGGGCATAGCCGGCGCCGGACGACCCGAGCGTGACCTTGATGCCCAGCGCCTGCAGTTCCTTCACCAGCACGTTGAACGACTCCGGGATCCCGGGCTCGGGCAGGTTCTGCCCCTTCACGATCGCCTCGTACACCCGGCTGCGGCCGTTCACGTCGTCCGACTTGACCGTCAGGATCTCCTGCAGCGTGTGCGACGCCCCGTAGGCCTCCAGCGCCCACACTTCCATCTCGCCGAAGCGCTGGCCGCCGAACTGCGCCTTGCCCGCGAGCGGCTGCTGCGTGACGAGCGAGTACGGCCCGATCGACCGGGCGTGGATCTTGTCGTCGACGAGGTGCGACAGCTTGAGCATGTAGATCTCGCCCACCGTCACCGGCGACGCGAAGGGCTCGCCGGTGCGGCCGTCGCGCAGGCGCACCTTGCCGCCCGGGGTCAGCCCGGCGAGCCGCATCAGCTCGACCGCCGCCGCGTCGACGTCGGCCTCCGACTTCTTGCGGAGGATCGCCGCAAGCGCCGGGAGTTCCTGCTCCTCGAGCAGGTCGGGGCCCTCGGCCCCTGCGCGCTTGTCGAGCGCCTTGAGGGCCGCCTTGAACTCGCCCGCGCGCGCCACCGGCAGGTCGCCGTCGGGCTCGGCGGAGTGGAACGCGACCTGGTGGCCGAGCTCCGCCGTCTCCCTCGCCGCGAGCTCCCGCGCCGCGGCGGCGAGGAAGTCGCGCACCCGGTGGTGCAGGTCGCGCGTCTCTGCGCTGACCCCGCGCCTGCCGAGGTCGTCGATCGATGCGTCGTGGAGCAGCTTCACGCGCTCGTGCTCCGGGTGGGCCGGCGCGAGGTCGGTGAGGAGCGCCTTGACGTCGCCGTCGGTGATCGCCGGGGCGGCGGCCTCGAGCTCGAGCGCGTCGCGGCCCCAGATGGTTCCGGCGAGCTTCATCAGCAGCCCGATCTCCCGCTCGTTGGCGCCCTGGAAGACCGGCGTCTTGGCGTAGAAGTTGAGGATCCGCGCGGCCCACCCGAGGTGGGTCTCGAGGATCTGGCCGACGTTCATGCGGCTCGGCACGCCGAGCGGGTTGAGCACGATGTCGACCGGGCGGCCGTTGGGCAGGAAGGGGAGGTCCTCCTCGGGGACGATGCGCGCCACGATGCCCTTGTTGCCGTGGCGGCCGGCCATCTTGTCGCCCACCGAGATCTTGCGCTTCTCGGCGAGGTAGACCTTGACGAGCTGGATCACGCCCGGGGGGAGCTCGTCGGGCTGGAGGATGCGGTCGATCCGCTCCTCGGCCTTCTCCTCGATCTTTCCCTTCTCCTCGTTGGCGGCGTCGATGATCTCGCGCAGCTGCTCGTTGACCTTGCGGCTCTCCACGCGGAAGGTCTTGAGGTCGATGCCGGAGATCCGGAGGCCCGCGAGGAGCGCCTCCGTGAGCCTGGTGCCGGCGGGGATCGCCTCCTCGACGGTCCCCGACTTGAGGGCCATCGAGACCACCTGGCCCTCGAGCAGGTCCTTGAGCTCGCCGTCGCGCACGTCGTTCACGCGCAGCTTCTCCTCGCCCTCCAGCCGGCGGACCTCGCCGATGCGCTCGCCGCGGTCCTTCTCCACCACCTGGTCCTCGACGCGCGAGAAGATCTTCACGTCGATGACGACCCCCTCCATGCCCGGGGGCACCTTGAGGGACGAGTCCTTCACGTCCTTGGCCTTCTCGCCGAAGATCGCCGTGAGGAGCTTCTCCTCGGGCGACAGCTCGGTCTCGCCCTTGGGCGTGATCTTGCCGACGAGGATGTCCCCCGGCTTCACGTGCGCGCCGATGCGCACGATGCCGCGCTCGTCGAGGTCGACCAGCGACTCCTCGGCGACGTTGGGGATCTCGCGCGTGATCTCCTCCTGCCCGCGCTTGGTGTCGCGCACGTGCAGCTCGAGCTCCTGGATGTGGATCGACGAGTAGACGTCGTCCTTGACGAGGCGCTCGGAGAGGACGATCGCGTCCTCGAAGTTGTGGCCGTACCAGGGCATGAACGCGACGGTGACGTTGGCGCCGAGGGCGAGCTGGCCCATCTCGGTGCCGGCGCCGTCGGCGAGCACCTCGCCGGCCCTCACCTTCTGGCCGCGGCGGACGAGCGGGCGCTGGTTGATCGCGGTGTCCTGGTTGGTGCGCCAGTACTTGCGCAGCCGGTACCGGTCCTGCTGCGTGAGGCGCTGCAGCGGCACGCGGTCGTCGGACTTGCGGGTGCCCTTCTCGAGCGCGCAGGCGTCGACGATGATCTCGTCGGCCGTGACGCGAGTGACCACGCCGGCCCGGCGCGCGATCACGACGGCGCCGGAGTCCCGGGCCACCTTCTCCTCGAGCCCGGTGCCGACGAGCGGCGTGCGGGGGTTGAGGAGGGGGACCGCCTGGCGCTGCATGTTGGAGCCCATCAGCGCGCGGTTGGCGTCGTCGTGCTCGAGGAACGGGATCAGCGCGGCGGCGATCGAGACGAGCTGCTCCGGCGCGACGTCCATGTAGTCGATGCGGCTCGGCGGCGTGAGCGGCACGTCGCCGCGCTGGCGGCAGAGCACGAGCTCGTCGACGAAGGTGCCGTCGTCGTTGAGCCGGGCGTTGGCCTGCGCGATGATCGTGTCCTCCTCGCGGTTGGCGTCGAGCCAGGCGAGTTCCGAGAGCACCTTGCCGTTCCTGACCACGCGGTACGGGGTCTCGATGAAGCCGAGGTCGTTGACCCGCGCGAAGCAGGCCAGCGACGTGATCAGGCCGATGTTCGGGCCTTCCGGCGTCTCGATCGGGCACATGCGCCCGTACTGCGAGTAGTGCACATCGCGCACCTCGAACCCGGCGCGCTCGCGCGTGAGGCCGCCCGGGCCGAGGGCCGACAGGCGGCGCTTGTGGGTCAGCTCGGCGAGCGGGTTGGTCTGGTCCATGAACTGCGACAGCTGGCTCGACCCGAAGAAGGCCTGGATGACCGCCGAGACCGTGCGGGCGTTCACGAGGTCGTCGAGGGAGATCTTCTCGGGGTCGGTGTTGATCGACATCCGCTCCTTGACGAGGCGCGCCATGCGCGAGAGGCCGACGGAGAACTGGTTGGCGATCAGCTCGCCGACCGAGCGGATGCGCCGGTTGCCGAGGTGGTCGATGTCGTCGGTGTGGCCCCGCCCCTCGTGCAGCTCGACGAGGTAGCGGATGATCTCGATGAAGTCGCCGGTCGAGAGCACGGTGTGGCCGGCGGGGGTGTTGAGCCCGAGGCGCTGGTTGATCTTGTAGCGCCCCACGCGGCCGAGGTCGTAGCGCTTGGGGGAGAAGAACAGCCGCTCGAGCGCCTGCTTGGCCGTCTCCTTGTTGGGCGCGTCGCCCGGGCGGAGCAGGGCATAGATCTGGCGCAGCGCCTCGTCCTCGGACTTGGTGGGGTCCTTGGCGAGGGTGTTCTTGATCAGGGTGCTCTCGGCGCGGCCGGAGACCACGAAGACCGAGACCTTGTGCACGTCGGCCTTGCGGATGCGCCTGATCGTGGTGTCGTTGAGGAGCTGGCCGACCTCGGCGATCACCTCGCCGTCGGCGTCGACGACATCGAGGGCGAGGCGGCGCCGCTCGGGGCGCTCGCCGCGCTCGATCGCGTCCTGCTCGTCGCGGAGGTCGATGCGGGTGTGCGAGGCGAAGACCTTGATGCGCTCGATCCCCTGGCGCTTGAGGCGGTTCCACACCTCCTCGGTGAGCTCGTCCCCCTCGCTGACGAGGAGGTCGGCCTCGGCACGCTCGCGCTCGGCGCGGGCCTTCTTGGTCTTGAGCTTCGGCGCGTCCTCGGCGGTCTTCTCGCCGGCGAGGGTGATGTCCTCGGCGATGATCGCGCCGAGCACCTCGCGCTGGTCGAGGCGGCTCTCGCGCTTCCTGGTCAGGTCGAGCTCACGCACCGCGAAGAAGAGGCGCAGGATCTGCGAGTTGGTCCCGAAGCCGAAGGCGCGCAGGAGCGCGGTGGCCGGGAACTTCTTCTTCTTGTCGATGTGCACGAAGACGACGTCGTGGATGTCGACGGTGAACTCGACCCACGAGCCGCGGAACGGGATGATCCGGGCGGAGATGAGGCGCTGGCCATTGGGGTGCGTGCTCTCCTCGAACACGACGCCGGGCGAGCGATGGAGCTGGCTGACGATCACGCGCTCGGCGCCGTTGATCACGAAGGTGCCCAGCGAGGTGAGCAGGGGGAGCTCGCCGAGGTAGACCTCCTTCTCGATCTCGTTCTTGAGGCGCTTCTCGCCCATCTGGTCCTCGAAGACGCGCAGCGAGAGCGTCGCCTTGAGGGGGGCCGAGTAGGTCATGTCGCGCTCGATGCACTCCTCGACCGAGTACTTGGGCTCGCCGAGGGTGTACCTCTTGAACTCGAGCGAGAAGTTCTCGTGGACGTCGGTGATCGGGAACAGGTCCTTGAAGACCCGCTCGAGGCCGATGTCCTCGCGGTTGTGGGCGGCGGCATCCAGCTGCAGCAGCGCATCGAAGGCGCGCGTCTGGATGTCGAGGAGATGGGGCATGTCCATGCCCTCATCGAGCTTGCCGAAGGAAATCTGCTTGAGCATCTCAGCCATGGTTCACCCTGGGACAGGTGAAGACGCCCCGGCCCCGCACCCCGCCGGGGCGGCGGGGGCGGCGCAGGGGATCAGGTGGTTCAGGAGCGGGAACGGTGGATTCGGATCACGACGCGGCCGGGTGGAAGTGAGCGGGAGGGAGCCGGCCGCGGATGCGGCCGGCCCCGGCCGGCTTACTTCACCTCGGCGGTCGCGCCCTGCTCCTCGAGCTTCGCCTTGACCGACGCGGCCTCGTCCTTCGAGACCCCCGCCTTCACCACCTGCGGGGCGCCGTCGACCATGTCCTTGGCTTCCTTGAGGCCCAGGCCGGTGAGCTCGCGCACCACCTTGATGACCTGGATCTTCTTGGCGCCGGCTTCCTTGAGGACGACGGAGAACTCCGTCTGCTCCTCGGTGGCGGCGGCGGCGCCGCCGCCCCCGCCGCCGGCCGGCGCGGCCACGGCGGAGATGGTGACGTTGAACTTCGTCATGAAGGCATCCTTGAGCTCGACGAACTCGGCGACCTTCATGTTCGCCAGGGCCTCGAGGATGTCGTCCTTGCTGAGCGTTGCGGGCATTGTCGTGGTCTCCGTGGTTCCCCCAGGGCATCCTGGGGCGTGTGGGTCAGGCAGACGCCTGGGGAATCAGTTGGACGCCTCGAGCTGCGCGATGCGCGCGTCGAGGGCGAGGGCGAACATGGCGAGCACACTGTTGAACGCGCCGGCGAGCTGGCCGAGCGCCTCGTCGCGCGTGGGCAGCGCGGCGAGCTTCTTCACCATCGCCGCGTCGATCACGGCACCGTCGTAGAGACCCCCCTTCACCGCCGGCCGCGCGTCGTTCTCCTTCGCGAAGTCGGTGAGGAGCTTGGCGGCGGTGATGGCGTCCTTCGCCACCACCACGCCCGTCGGACCCTTGAGCGGCTGTGTGGTGAGGCCGCTCTCGTTGACGGCCTTGAGGGCCAGCGAGTTCTTGATCACGACGTACTCGACGCCGGCCCTTCGGAGGCGGCGGCGGAGGTCCGTCATCCGCTTCACGTTGAGGCCGGTGAAGTCGGTGTAGTAGAGTGCGCTGGCGCCGGTGATCTTCTGCTTCAGCTCGGCGACGAGCTGTTCCTTGTCGGATCGCTTCATCGCGGGTTACCGGTAGGGGGTGGTGTCGATGCGGACGCCGGGCCCCATCGTGCTCGAAATGGCGACGGTCTTGATGTACACGCCCTTCGCCGCGGCGGGCTTGGAGCGCACGATCTGGTCCATGAAGGCGCCGAAGTTCTGCTCGAGCGCCTCCTGCGAGAACGAGACCTTGCCGATCGCGGCGTGGACCGTGCCACCCTTGTCGACGCGGAACTCGATCTTGCCGGCCTTGAGCTCGCGCACCGCCTGGCCGACGTTCATCGTGACCGTGCCGGCCTTGGGGTTGGGCATCAGGCCGCGGGGGCCGAGGAGGCGGCCCAGCTGGCCGACCTGGCCCATCTGGTCCGGCGTCGCGACCATCACGTCGAACTCGGTCCACCCTTCCTTGATCCTGGCGACGTACTCGTTGCCGACGAAGTCGGCGCCGGCGGCCTCGGCCTCGCGGGCCTTGTCGCCGACGGCGATGACGAGGACGCGGATCGACTTGCCGGTGCCGGCCGGGAGGACGACGGTGCCGCGCACGACCTGGTCGGCGTGGCGCGGGTCGACCCCGAGGCGCACGGCGACGTCCACCGTCTCGTCGAACCTGGCGAACGCGCCCGTCTTCACGAACTCGATCGCCTGCTTCGGCTGGTAGGCCGCGGCGGCGTCACGCTTCGTGGCGGCCGCGTTGTACTTCTTGCCGTGGGTCCGCATCAGTCGCGCACCTCCAGGCCCATCGAGCGGGCCGCCCCGGCGACCATCGCCATGGCGCTCTCGATCGTGTCGCAGTTGAGGTCGGGCATCTTGAGCTCGGCGATCTTGCGGACCTGCGCCTTGCTGACGCTGCCCACCTTGACGCGGTTCGGCGTCCCGGACCCCTTCTCGACGCCCGCTTCCTTCGCCAGGAGCACCGCGGTCGGCGGCGTCTTGAGGATGAAGCTGAAGCTCTTGTCGGCGTAGATCGTGACCTCGACCGGGAGGATCGTATCCTGGCCCTGCGTGCGGGAGTTGAACTCCTTGCAGAACGCCATGATGTTGATCCCCTGCGGGCCGAGGGCGGTGCCGACGGGAGGGGCCGGGTTCGCCTTGCCGGCAGGGATCTGCAGCTTGACGAATCCGGTGACCTTCTTGGCCATGTGAATCCTCGATTGTCGTTGTCGCGCCGGCCGGCCACAGTCGTGGCCACGGCGCGTCGAACTCCCACGGTGTGATTAGCGTCGTGGTGGTATCCGACGGTGCGCTCCTCGCCGGTGTCCCGGCTGCCCCGCGCAAGGGCCCGTGCCATGCTGGTCGCTCGTCGTGCGTCGTGCCGAACTCGATGCGCTCCTCGCCGCCCAGCGGCCGCCCCGCGCAAGGGCTCGTTCCGTTGCCGTCACTGCCGCCCGCGGGCGCCCGCTAGTAGCCCTTGAGCTGCAGGTAGTCGAGTTCCACCGAGGTCGGGCGCCCGAAGAGGGAGACGGAGACGCGAACCTTCCCCTTGTCCGGCATCACTTCCTCGACGGTCCCGTTGAAGTCCGTGAACGGACCCTCGGTGATCGCCACCGCCTGCCCGACGAGGAAGGGGATCTCCTCCTTGGGGGCGGCCTCCTCGACCGCGACTTCCTCGCCCTTCAGGCGCCGCACTTCCTCGTCCCGCAGCGGCGCCGGGGCCTTGTCCTTGCCGACGAACTTGATCACGCCCTGGATGCCGTTGATCTCGTGCATGGTCTCCTGGTTGGCGACCATCTCCACGAGCACGTAGCCGGGGAGCATCTTGCGCACCACGGTGACCTTCTTGCCGTTCTTGATCTCGACCACCTCCTGCGTCGGGACCATCACGGCGCGGATCAGGCGGCCCTGCTCCGGGGCGGGGTCCTGCTCGATCTTGCGCTGGATCAACCCCATGACCTTGTTCTCGTGGCCCGAGGTGGTCTGGATCGCGTAGTAGTGGTGGGCGGTCGCCTCGATCATCGTCACGAGCGCCCCGCGAAGAGGGCCGGGATCCAGCGCACGAGCAGCTGCTGCAGCCCGAGGTCCATCAGCGCGATCAGGGCGCCGATGGAGAGGGAGAGCACGATCACGCCGATCGCCAGCTGCTGCACCTGCGGGCGGTCGGGCCAGGTGACGCGGCGCAGCTCGGCCATCACGTCGTGGTAGAACGCGACGAGCCGGCCGGGGACGCGCGCGAGCCACGCCCCGAATCCCGTCGCGACGACTTCGGTCCCCGCCACGGCTACTTCGTTTCCTTGTGGACCACGTGCTTGTTGCAGCGGGGGCAGAACTTCTTCCACTCGACGCGCTCGGGATGCACGCGCTTGTTCTTCGTGGTGAAGTAGTTGCGGTTCTTGCAGTCGCTGCAGGCCAGGATGATCTTGTCGCGCGGCATCGGAACGTTCCTTCGTCTAGTGCGTCAGGGGCCCGGCAGGGCTGGCCTCGAGCGGCCAGTCCCCGGGACCCGGTGAGTGCGGGTTACGCGAGAATCTTGGTGACGACGCCGGCGCCGACGGTGCGGCCGCCCTCGCGGATCGCGAAGCGCAACTGCTCCTCCATCGCGATCGGCGTGATCAGCTCGATCGTCATCTGGATGTTGTCCCCCGGCATCACCA
>JACPPC010000021.1 GCA_016191225.1 Gemmatimonadota bacterium
GCACGGGGGCGCGGCGCGGGGCCACGGGGCGTGTCGGCAGGGGGCGCGGCGCGCGAGCGGCGCGCGCGGCACCGCGCCGCCCGCGACAACCCCCCGGACGCGAAAACCCCGCCTTTTGAGGGGCGGGGCTTCCGGTGGAACGGGAACGAAGAGAGGTTTTTGAAGCCCAGTCGAATGATGAGGCCCTCACCCTACCGTTGGCCTTCCCCGCACTGGGGCATGACCGAGATAAAGTTGTCGGATCCTACTCGAAGGACTTATCGGCTCAAAGAATAGGTCTCTTCGCCCCTCGCCACCGAATCTACGGCCACGTGCCGGGAGCGTCAACGAAAATGGATGCAGGCATCGTCCTCGCGATCGCGATGTTGGTGACCTGGGGCATAGCGACCTTCAAGTACGAGGCGCCGGGCTACGTGCACCTGCTGCTGACCCTGGGCGTGGCCTTGCTCGTGCACCGCATCGTCGATCGCGGCGCCCCCGGGCCGGCGGCGCCGGGCGAGGGAAGGAAGGGGGGCTGAGGCGGCGGGCGGGGGACCTGGTGCCGGCACGGCCGGCCGGCGGCCTCCCCGCTCAGATCTCCCAGTTGCTCAGCACGACCCCCCGCTCCGGGCGCTGCTCGGCAAACCCGTGCAGGGTCATGCGCAGGTCGCTCCACCGCACGCGTGCCCCCATGCCGACGAGGGTCCGGTGCAGCCCGGAGTATTCTCCCTGCACGCGGAAGGCCACCCGCCGCGTGCCGCTGCGCCGCGCGAAGTCGGCGAGCGCGATTGCCATCCGCTCCCCGTCGGTCTCGTCGGCGAGCACGAGCTTGAGCACCCGCAGTTCCTCCCGCGCGCGCCCCTCGACCAGCGGCACCGTGTGGCAGATGGCGAATCCCGCCAGCGTGTCGCCACGGCGGAGGAGCACGGTGTCCCCGCAGGACAGTTCGTCGGTGAGCTGGAGCTCGCGCGTGAAGTCGTACCCCGGCACGAGCTGGCCGACGAGGGCGCGGCAGGCGGCGATCATTGCCGCCTTGTCGGTCGGGGTGAGCGCCCCGAGGAGCAGCGGCGAGCGCTCGGCTCCGGCGGCGTCCACGGTGAGCGTGAGGGTGAGCCGCCCGGGCACGAACCCGAGCCGCGAGTAGAACCCGATGTTGTCGAGGGTGCGCGGCATCGTCTCGAGGCCCAGCGTGTGGACGCCGAGCTGTCGCAGCCGGTCCACGCCGGCGTGCACGATCTCCTTGCCGATCCCGTGCCCCTGCAGGTCGGGGCGCGCGGCCAGCGGCCCCATCCACCCCTCGGCCCCCGACGCGTGCGCCACGTTGAATGCCCCGATCTCCCCGCGGTCGTCGCGCCACAGCATCGCCCCCGCGCCGGCCCCCTCGATCGCGTAGCGCCAGATCAGCGGGTTCAGGAACGGGACGCGCACCCCCACCAGGCCGTCGCGCCGGTACCGCTCCGTGAACGCGTCGCTGAACACGCCGTTGAGCGCGGTGATGTCGGCGAGCCGCACCGGGTAGGGGCCGTCGAGCGGCCCCTGCGTGCGCAGGTGGCGGGCAGTCGCCATCAGGCGGCCCCGAGGCCGGCGAGCTCCGCCCCGGCGTCGTCGTCCGGCGCCGTGATGGCCTCGCCCCGCGTCACGTCCGATGCCCCGGTCTCCTCGTTGTACCGCACGCTGATCACCCGGTCGAGTCCGTCGCGCACGCCCTCGATGTGCGTAATCACGATCACCTGTTCGAAGCGATGATGCAATGACCGCAGCAGCTCGAGCACGTGCTGCCGCCGCGACTCGTCGAGCGACCCGAACACCTCGTCGAGGATCAGGAGCGAGAACGACTGCCCCGACCGCTCGGCGATCATCTGCGAGATCGCGAGGCGCAGCACGAGGTTGGCGAGGTCCTCCTCGCCCCCGGAAATCACCGGCTTGGGGACGCCGTCCTCGCGCACCGACAGGGCGTAGTCCTCGTTCAGTTCGAGCTCGCCGTAGCGGGCGTCGGTGAGCTCGCTCAGGAACTGGCTGGCGATCTCGGACAGCTCCGGCCGCAGTTGCGCGTTGAGGTCGGTGCGCACGTCCGAGAAGGCCCGGTCGAGCTCGTCGTGGAGCCGCTTCTCCCCCTGCCGCACGGCGAGGCGCTGCTGCGCCGCCGCCAGCTCGGCCTGGGCCTGGGCCGCGCGGGCCGCCTCCACGCGGGCCGCCTCGGCCTCGCCGCGCGCCGCCACCGCGTCGAGCTCGGCGGTGCGGGCGGCCTGCTGCGCCTCCTCGTGCCGCGCGCGCAGCGCCGCGTACTCGGCGTCGCCAAGGAGCGGCGCGCCGATGCCCGCCGCCAGCGCCGCCATGCGGCCCCGCACGGCCATGAGGTGCGCCGTCACACGGTCGCGCTCGCGCAGGAGCTGCGGTTCGCGATCCACCTGCGCGCCGAGGCGGGCCTGCCGGGCATCGAGCGGCGTGAGGCGCTCGATCTCCCGCCTGACCGCCGCGTGGCGCGCCGTGTCGTACCCCGCCGGCAGGCTGTCGATGTCCCGCCGCAGCCCCGCGTGCCGCTCCTCCTTGGCGTGGATGTCGCGCCCCAGCTGCGCCAGCTCCTGCACCGCGCTCTGCACCTTGGCCAGGCGCCGCTCCTGCGCCCCCGCCTCGAGCGCGAGGGCGCGGCGCTGTTCGTCGAGCGCGCGGACCTCCTCGGGCACCTCCTGCAGCTGCTCGAGCCGCCGCTTGAAGAAGTTGCCGTCGACCATCACCGTCTCGAGCTGCGCGTCGAGCACGTCGAGCACCTGCCGGTAGTGGTCCCCGAGCGGGCGGGCGCAGGTCGGGCAGGTCCCCTCCTCGCCGAGCGCCACGATCCGGTCGCGCTGCTCCTTGGCGTCGCGCCACTGCTTGAGCAGGGCCTCGCGCCGGGTCTCCGCCTCCTGGCGGTCGCGCACCCACTCGGTGCGGCGCGCCTCGAGCTCCGCGAGCATCGCCTCCACCGCGTGGCGCTTCTGCTCGAGCTGCACCGTGGCCTCCTCCTCGAGCGCGGGAGCGGTGCTCACGCGCTCCCGGCGGTCGCGCAGCCGCGCCAGCTCGTCGGCCAGCACGCGCTCCTCGGCGAGCAGGGTGCGGCGGCGCCCCTCCTCGCCGGCGAGCGCGTTGAACTGCTGGATCTCGACCATCAGTCCCGGCAGCGGGGCGAGCTCGGTGGCGAGGGCCTCGAGCTCGGCGCGCGCGGCGGCGACCTCGTGCAGGTCGCGGGCCAGCCGCGCCACGTCGCGACTCAGTGCCGCCTCCTCCCCCTGCCCGACCCGCCGTTCCGTCTCGGCCTGCTGGGCGCGCTCGCGCTCGGCCTGGGCGCGCGTCCACTGCGGGGCGACCGCGGCGAGCGCCCGTGACGCCCCGGCGAACGCCTCCTCGGCGACCGCCAGCCGCCGGTCGGCGGCGCGGCGGCGGTCGTCGGCCTCCTGCAGCTGGCGGGCCACCACGGCCGGGTCGGGAAGCCCCTCGCGCAGCACCGCGATCTCGGCCGCGATCACCTTGCGGCGGTCGCGGACGAGCGCCTGCGCCGTGCGCAGCCGTTCGTACCCGAGCACACGGGACAGGAACTGCGCCCGCTCGGTCGGCCCCATCGCCGCCATCACGTCGAGTTCCTTCTGTCCCGTGAAGTAGGTGTTGAAGAACTCGCTGCGCGTCATCCCGAGCCGCCGCTGCAGCAAGTCGCCGACGGCGGTAATCGAGTTGGCGATCGGCTCCGCGCTGTCGTCGAGGTAGAGCTCGGCGCTGGTCAGCCCGCGCACCACGCGAAAGCGGTGCGCCCCGAGCTCGAAGCCCAGCTCGACGCGCACCGACGACCGGGCCGGCGCGCGCGAGAACCGGATCGAGTCGCGCGTGCCGCGGGCGGCCGCGTTGCCGTAGAGCGCCCACGCGATCGCCTCGAGCACGGTGCTCTTGCCCGAGCCGTTGGGGCCGATGATGCCGGTCAGCCCGCCCTCGAACTCGAACAGCGAGTCGGCGTGCTGGCGGAAGTTCACGAGCTGGAGCCGGTTGATCTTCACGGCCCCTCCTCCTCGCCCACGGCGGCCGGCGCCACCACGTCTTCCGCCTCGCGCAGGTACTGGAGGCCGAGGGCGACCAGCGCCTCGCGGTCGATGTCGGCCTCGAGGGGGCGGGCGTGGAGCCGGTCGCGGAGGGTCTCGGCGAGCGAAGGACGCCGCCCTGGGGCCCCCGAGATCGCCGTGAGCCGGATCGGCTCGGGCCGCCGCGCGTCGAGGTGGAAGTGCAGCGCCCGCTTGCGGTAGTCGCGCAGGGCCGCGTGGTCGAGCTCGCGGGCCACGTGCCGCGGGATCTCGTCGACCACCAGCCGCACGATCGCGTCGTCGATCTTCGCGCGTGAACGCTCCACGGTGGCGCGGATCGCCGCGTCCACCGACTCGGGGGAGAGGCCGCGGGCGTTCACCGGCGGGAGGTCGATCACCTGCCGCACGGCCTCGATCGCGTGGGGCGTGTGCTTGCCGGTGGCGAGGTTGTGCTCGACGATCCGCTTGCCGGGGAGCTTCGCATCGCGCTCCTCGCGCAGCTCTCCCCAGATGTTCGGGCTCGTGTACTCGGTCGAGCCCGAGTAGTACACCGGCCGGCCGGGGACGACCTGCCGGTACACGTGATAGTGGCCGAGGGCGCCGTAGTCCCACTTGCCCGCCGCCAGCTCGGCCGGGGTGTAGCCGGCGGTGGCCCGGTCCACCGGCGCCGCGTGCATCGGGATCACGCCATCCACCTCGCCGTGCAGCAGGAGCACGTTCCACCGCGCCCGCGGGTCGGGTTCGAGGCGGGGACGCACCATTCCCACCACGTCGGGCACGGCGAGGATCGACAGCTCGCGATCGGGGAACGACAGCCGCTCGGCACCCTTGTGCACCACATGGATGCCGAGTTGCGCGAACAGCGTGAGAATGCACACGGTCTCGCTGGAGCGTGGCGCGTCGTGGTTGCCCGCCACCATCACCACCGGCGCTTCGGGGAGCGCCGTCACCAGTCGCTGGAACTGGCGGACGGCGTGCAGGAGCGCCTGGTTGGTCGGCCGCACCGTGTGAAAGACGTCGCCGGCGATGAGCACGAGGTCCGGCGCGAGCGCGATCGTCCGGTCGATGGCGCGCGTGAAGGCCTGCGCCACGTCGGCCTCGCGCTGGTTGAGGCCGTTGGGGTTCGTGCGCTGGTACTGGCGAATCCCGAGGTGCAGGTCGGCGAAGTGGACGAGCCGCATCGGTCAGGGGCCGTACGGATCGTCGTCGGGCACACGGCGCACGGCACGGGGCCGCGTCGCGGCGGGCGCCGGCTCCCGCGCCGGCGCCCGCCCCCGCAGCGCCCGCTGGAAGTACTCCCGCACGTTCGCCGGCCGCTCGCGCAGCGCCGCGTGCCGCACCCGCAGCACCTCCTCTTCGCCGTGCAGCGCGACCAGGTCCTGCGCCCACGCCAGCGGGAGCGTGTCGTCGAGCGGCTTCAGCGCGCGCAGCAGCGCGACCTCGACGCCGGGCTCGGCCGCGGGGGGCCACCGCTCCATCCCGTCGCGGCCGCGGCACACCGCCGGCCGCGGGAAGCGCACGAAGATCGGCTGCGTGAAGTGCGGGTGCCGCACCATCAGCTGCCCCTTCTCGAGCGTCGCCAGCCGCGTCCGAACCGCCGGCGAGAGCACGGCGTACCCCGGCGTCGCCAGCTCGTCGGCGTCCATCCGGCCGAAGAGCGCCGTGCCCGCGTTGCCGACCACGCGCCGGTGCACCTGCGACCGGAACTGCTGCGCGCTGAACAGCACCAGCCCCAGGTAGCGGCCCCGCTCCGCGATGTCGAGCAGCATCCGCCGCACGTAGGTATCAGGGCCGTCACTCGCCGCGTAGCGGTTGAGCTCGTCCACGAACACCACCACCTGCCGCACGCCAAGGTCGCCCCGCTCGAGGTGCTCGCGCAGCATGCTGATCACCCGGGCGAAGATCAGGTCCTGCGCATCCTCCTCGAGGTTCGCCACGTCCACCACGTACAGGCCGCGGTCGTCGAAGGCGCCCCACGGCAAGTCGCTCACCACCCCGCCGTCGGTCACCAGGCCGGCGCAGCGCGTGGCGATGTTCACGAGCCGGTTGCGCACCTTGCGGATCGTCGCCACGTGGTGCGTGCGCCACCCGTCCTGGTTGCGGCTCTCCATCCCCCGCAGCAGGTCGCGAAACCACGCCTCGAGGCCGGCGAAGGTGCTCACCGTGTGCGGCTGCGACAGCACCTCGTCGCTGAACAGCTGGTCGAGCACCCGCTCCTTGACGAAGTCGATCAGCGCGTCGGCCTTGGCGTCGACGTCGTCGCGGTTGAGCAGCACCTCCGCGTACTGCAGCACCTCGCGCAGCCCCCACGTGAGCGGCGAGACGTTGTGCTGCAGCGCCTCGTGGCTGCGCAGCGTGTCGAGCGACATCCCCCCGGCCGTGAGCGGCGCGAAGTACCGCACCGCCGCGAACGGCTCGGCCGGCACGCCCAGCTGCTCGTGCATCGCCCGGTCGGCATCCTCGAGCGCGCCGGGCTGGTCGAGGAACAGCAGGTCGGGGCCCTTCACGTTGAAGCAGACCGCCGCGACCGGCCCCTTGCTCGCCGGGAAGTGGGCGAAGATCGACGCCAGCAGCCACTCCACCGCGCTCGTCTTGGTCGCCAGCCCCGACACGCCGCTGATGTTGCAGTGTGCCGCCTCGGGGCCCACGAGAAAGTCCGCGTCGAGCCAGATCGGCGCGTCGGTGCCGCCGGCGCGATACACGCCGAGCGGTATCCCGGTCTGCGCGCCCTCGGCGAGGTACCCGTCCATGCGCAGCGCGACCGACACGTCGGCGGCCGAGGCGAGGAAGACCTCGCCCAGCGGCACCGGCTGCAGCGGCTCCTCGGGGACGTGTCGCAGCACCGCCGCCGTGTACAGCCGGATCTCGGTGCGGTGCGTCGGCGCCGCTCCCGGCCCCGCCGGCCGGCCGTCGAACCCGAGCACGTCGTGCAGCGGCGTGGCGAGGTCGGAGTACGACAGCCCGTCCGTGACCACGCCGTAAATCACCGGCCGCACGCCGAGCACGGCCTGCGTCCCCGCCACGCGCACGATCGTGCCGATGCCCACCGGCGAGTCGAGCGCCGTCCAGAAGTGGAACTCGTGCGGCGTGTTGGGGCGGCGCTCGGTCGCCACCACCCGTCCCAGCGGGGCGGCAGGCGCGGAATCCGTCATCCGGGAAAGATAGCGTTGCCCCTCCCCCACGGCTGCACGGCGGCGTGCGGCCGGTCGCCGGCTACAGCGACGCCCGCAGGAACTCCTCGCAGTCGCGGATCGGGTACACCATCACGTCCCACCGGCTGTCCGGCAGGGCGAGGGGGCGCGACTCGGCGAGGACCATCCGCGACACGGCGTCGGCCCGCGCCGCGAGCGCCACGCCATCGCCTCCCGGCGCGTGCGCCGCTTCCACCCGCACCAGCCCCCACAGCGGATGCCGCCCGGCGGGATCGCGCAGGCGCAGGTACCATGTGGCCACGCTCACGCGCGTGGCGGAGGTGCGCTCGAGCACGCTCGACCGTTCGCCCGCCGCCAGTGCCAGCACCACGCGCAGCGCCTCACCGGCCACCTGCAGCTCCCGGTGGCTCTTCACCACGCCGGTCACGGCCGGCGAGCGGCTGGCGGCGTCTCCCGGCAGCGGGCCGTCCACGCAGAGCGCCCCGGGGCCCCGCTCCACCCAGGCGTCCGCCAGGCGGCGCTCCATCGCGCCGCGATGCTCGCGAATCGCGTCGCAGGCCGCGCGCTCCAGTTCCAACGGGTGAGGCCCGGCCGACCGGTCGACCGCGCGATCCCTGCGGCCGGCCAGCGTGTCGGCGATCGCGAACCCCCGCTCCTCAAACTGCGCGGGGACATCCGCCGGCAGGAGCGCCAGGGGCAGGTACACCCGCGTCTCCCGGGCGAAGCCGCCACCCCACGTGCGCAGCCGGCCCTCGTGGCGCTCGCGCACCACGGCCGCCACGGAGCCGAGCACGATCGGCGCGGCGTCCAGGTACCCGACCCGTTCCGTGCGCTGGATGCCGTCGAGGAAGGCGCCGAACGTCGCGTCGGGCTCGCCCGCCACGCGGTGCGCACGCACCGTGTCGCCCTCGATCACCCGCGCCGGCGAAAGCCGCGCCTCGTCGCGCGCGTCGCGCGCGACCTCCATCGGCGCCCCGCCCGCCCCGCTCACCAGCGCCCGCGGCGACGCCGCGCCGAGCGTGCGCCGCGCCATCGCCAGCAGCGCCGCCTGTCCCGCCGCGGCGCCCGCCGCGGCGCCCGCCGGGACAGTCACGCGCCTACTCGACGCCGATGTCCCACGCCTGCTCGAGGTCGCCCTTCGAGTAGGCGCGGAACGCCGTCAGCGTCTGCGTGCGCTCGATGCCGGGCACCTTGGGGAACTCCTCGGTCACCACCTGCGCGATCTCGTCGTACTCCGTCACCCGCACGATCACCACCAGGTCCCACGGACCGGAGACCGAGTAGACCTCGCGCACCCCGTCGATCCCGGCCAGCGCCGCTCCGCACTCGGGCACGCGCTTGGGGTGGGCCTTCACCAGCACGATCGTCGTGATCATGGCGCACTCGTGAACGGGGGCACGTTGCAGAGCCACACACCGGTGATGGCGTCGTGGCGGTCGAGGTCGAACAGCACGTCGGAGCCCACGCGCACCGTGCGCGTGCGCCCCTGCGACAGCACAAAATGGATCGTCTTCTCCGACGGATCGGACTCGGCGCGCAGCGGCGCCGTGACTTCCATCGTCGCGATCCCGGGCTGCGATGAGCGCGCCGGCACGCTCAGCGACACCGCGGCGACGTCCGCCGGCACCGCCAGTCCCTTCACCGTGCGCACCTCGGGCCAGACCGCCACCTCGATCGAACAGATCCGCCCGCCGTCGACCTCCAGCACCAGCCAGGAGCCATCCTGTCCCTCGAGCTCGATCGAGCCCGTCAGGCCTCCCGGTCCGGGGCCGCCGGCGATCTCGGCCGAGAGGATCTCGGTGTCCGCGTCCCAGCGGAAGCGCACACCAGGTGGGGCGCCCTTGAGCGAGGCAACATGGACGTGGACGCTCACGCGACCGCCCCGGCTACCGTGACGACCGTCCGGTCCGCCACGCCGAGACGATCCGGCGCAGCCCCTCCAGCACGTCAGCCGTCGGCGCCGCGTACGACATCCGAACCCAGCCCGGCGCCCCGAACGCGTTCCCGGCCACCACGGCCACGTCGTGCTGCTCGAGCATCGTCGCCGCGAAGGCGGCGCCGGCACCGTCGGGGCCGCGGGCGGCCGCGCTCACGTCGAGAAAGAGGTAGAACGCGCCCGCCGGGTGCACCGCCGGCGGCGACTCGCCGCCGGCGAGCAGCGCGAGGCAGGCATCGCGCCTCGCCCGGAACTCGGCCACCATCGCCGCGATCGCCGGCTCCGCCTCCGCCGGCCGCGTCAGGGCCGCCAGCGCCGCGTGCTGCGACACGGTCGCCGCGTTCGACGTCGTGTGCGACTGCAGGTTGCCGATCGCCTGCGCGACGGCGCGTGGTGCCACGGCCCAGCCGATCCGCCAGCCGGTCATGGCGTACGACTTGGCGACGCCGTCGACCACCACCAGCCGGTCTCGCTGCGCCGCCACCTCGAACGCCGACGCCGCCGGCCCGTCGTAGGCGATGCGCCGGTAGATCTCGTCCGAGATCACCCACCAGTCCCGCTCGGCCGCCAACGCAAGGATCCCGGCCAGCTGGTCGCGCCCGTACACCGCCCCCGTCGGGTTGCAGGGCGAGTTGAGCATCAGCCCGCGCGTCCGCGCCGTCGCCGCACGCGCCAGGGCATCCACGTCGGGCAGGAGCCCGTCGGCAAGGCGCCCGGGCACCGCCACGGCATTGGCCCGCGACAGTCCCAGCATCTCGTAGTAGCTCACCCACGCCGGCGTCGGCACCAGCACGTCGTCGCCCGGGCCGAAGAGCACGAAGCAGGCGTTGAACAGCGCCTGCTTGGTGCCGTTCCCCACCACGATGTCCCCAGCCGCCACCGGTGCCGCACCGGCTGGCAGCAGCGCGTTCGCCCGCGACGCGATCGCCTCCCTCAGCGGCAGGATGCCCTCGGTCGCGGTGTAGCGCGTCGCGCCGGCGTCGAGCGCCGCCTTGGCGGCGTCGCGGATGAAGGCCGGCGTGTCGAAGTCCGGCTCGCCGGCGCCGAGGTCGATGATCGGGCGCCCCTGCGCCCTGAGCGCCTTCGCGCGCGCGGAGGCGGCAATCGTGGCCGACTCGCGGAGCTGCGTGATGTTGCCCGATGGCACAAACGGCGCAGCCGTCGCGTCGGCGGCGGTGAGCGTCATGGATGTGGGAGCGAAGGGGGCGGCGGGCGGCTATCTTTGCAGATTGCAATGTTACCGACGCGGCCACGGCCGCGCCATTTCCTGCAGCCGACGTGATGACCACCAGCCGTGACGACACCGCCGCCGCGCCTCGCGCGCAGCCGGTGCTGCATACCCTTTCGCTCGACCCCGCCTCGCTTGCCGCCGCCACCGGCCCCGCGCTCGACCGGGCCGATGCCGCCGCCGGCGGGCTCCAGGTCCTGATCCTCGTCCCCGACCCCGCTCTCGGCGTCGCCACCGCCGAGCGGCTGGCCGATGCCCCCGTGCGGGTGGTCGCCGCCACCAGCGCCCGTCGCGGGGCGCGCCTCCTCGCCGAGGGGGCCCCCGCCGCGCTCGCCATCTCCCTCGACGATGCCCTCGCCCTCCTGCGCGCGTCGCAGCTCAAGCTCGAGCCGCTCCGCGCCCTCGTGATTGGCGGCGCCGACGAGCTCCTCGCCAGCCGCGCCGAGGCCCTCGAGGCGTTCCTCGCCGACGTGCCGCGCGAGGCGCTGCGCATCGCCACGGCCGCCCGCGTCGGCGAGGGCTTCAAGGCCTTCGCCGAGCGCCACCTCCGCCGGGTCCGGCTCGAGGCCGGCCCCGCCGGCGCCCCGCTCGAGTCGCCGCTGCACGTGCTCACGGTGGCGCATGGTGCGCACGCCAGCGCCCTCCGGTCGCTCCTCGACGCGCTCGATCCGCCGTCGGCGGCGGTGGTGGTCGAATCCGATGCCGCGGCGACGGCCGTCGAGGGGGCGCTGCGCCCGCTCGGCCTCGGTGGGGCCGGCTCCAGCGTCACGGTCGTGCGCGGCGACGCCATTCCGTCGCACGCCGCGCTCGTGGTGCTGTTCGACGTGCCGGGCAGCCGCGACGTGCTGCACGCCGTGGCCGCGGCCACCCCCGTGCGCGCCGTGGTGCTCGCCGAGCCGCGCGAACTCGGGCGCCTCGCCGCCCTCTCGGGCGGCGCCCTGCTGCCGCTCGACATCGCGGCCGCCGCGTCGGCCGCCATGCGCCGCCACGACCTCGCCTTGCGCGAGGAGATCGCCGCCGTCCTCGCCACCGGGCTTCCGCTGCGCGAGCTGGTGGTGATCGAGCCCCTCCTCGCCGCCCACGACGCGGCCACCATCGCGGCCGCCACCCTCCGGCTGCTCGAGAGTGCGCGCGCCCGGGCGCCGCGAGCCGCCGCCGTTGAGTCGCCCGTTACGCCGGCGGCTCCCGCCGCGGCACCGGCATTCGTGCGGCGCGACCACGACCGCGACGACCAGCCGCGTGGTCCCCGCCGCGACGTGACGCCGCGAGATCGCGGAGACCGTCCGCCGCGACGCGACCGGGGTGACCGTGGCGACCGGCCCGCCCGGTCGAATGCGCCACGCGAGGGCGCACGCGGCGACCGTTCCGTGCGCGGCGACCGCCCGGATCGCGGCCCCCGCCCTGGCCCCCCGCGCGACCGCATCGGCGCCCCGCTCCGCGATCGCGACCGCGGCGAGGGCACGCGCGGCCCGGCGCGAGGCCCGCGCGGCCCCGCCGAGGGTGGCGACCGGCGCGAGTGGTCCGACCGCGGCGAGGCGCTGCGCCGCAGCCGCAAGCCCCGGCGGGAGGATTCGTGAGCGGCTCGTTCCAGATCGCCGGCGGATGGATCGAGGTCGTCGTCGGCGTCATGTTCAGCGGCAAGAGCGAGGAGCTGATGCGCCGGGTGCGGCGCGCGATCATCGCCCGCAAGCGCATCCAGGTGTTCAAGTCGCACCTCGACGAGCGCTATGCCGGCGTGCTCGCCGTCAGCAGCCACGACGGCCGCACGATCGACGCGTTCCCGGTGGACTCGTCGGCGCAGATCGCGCAGCGCATCGATCCCACCGCGCAGGTGATCGCGATCGACGAGGCGCAGTTCCTCGACCGGGGGATCGTGCAGGTCGCCGCCGATCTGGCGGGGCGCGGACGGCGGGTGATCATCGCCGGGACCGACACCGACTTTCGCGGCGAGCCCTTCGGGCCGATGCCCGACCTGCTCGCGACCGCCGAGCTCGTCGACAAGCTCCACGCCATCTGCGTGCTCTGCGGCGCGCCGGCGAGCCGCAACCAGCGGCTGATCGAGGGGCGGCCGGCGAGCTGGGACTCCCCCACGATCATGGTCGGCGGGCACGAATCGTACGAGGCCCGCTGCCGCGCCTGCCACGTCGTGCCCCGGTGCGACGAGTCACAGGTCGCGATCCCCTTCGGCGTCACCGCCGAGGGAATGCGTCACTCGGGCCGGTAGCCCGGGAACGCGCGGGGGCGCCGCCCTCGCGGGCGACGCCCCCGCGTCTCGCCGGCGGCGCGCGCCGCCTAGCGCCCGGCCGTCAGGTGCTCGAAATACTCCGTCACCCCGAGCCGGTTGAACTTCACCGGGTCGATCTCGTAAAACCGGTTGTCGATGTACCGACCGGTCGTCGGGAAGTACGGCGGTGGCCGCGTCGCCGCGCACCGGTCGTAGGCGTACCGCTTCACGTACCCGGTCTGGCCGAGGAGGGCGACGATGCCGCGCGTGTCCATCAGCAGCCCGCCGGTCAGGTTCAGGCACCCGCGTCCCGAAAGGCTCGTGCCGCACGTCGCCGCGGTCGCCGCGATCGAGCCGCCGCGATACCCCTCGTTCCGGAACGCATCGTCGAGCGTCATGATCACCGCGTGCAGCGTGAGGCCGACCGTCGGCGACGTCGTGGGGTCGAGGAGGTTCGGGTACTCCGCCGGCTTGGCAGCGGGAAAGCCGGGGCTCATGCTCTTGAATTCCGCGTTGGGAATGCTCGGCGCGGGCGCGACGAAGGCTTGCGGATCGAGCAGCGCGTTGTCGGCGATCGTCACGTTCCTGGAGGCGATCAGGCCGAGGATGTCGCGCTCGCCGAGGCAGTCGGCCCCGGCCGGGCTGATCGCGTACCGCGTGTTGTCGACGATCACGATGTTCCCGCCGCTGGCGTACATCGTGATGCGCCCTCGCACCACGCCGCTGACGCCGATCGAACCGTCGACCTGGATCACGCCGCGCGAGCCCGGGTTGATGCCACGGTACAGCGGAAAGAGGTAGTTCGCGTCGTTTCGCCTCGCCGGTCCCGAGGTGAGCCGGCCGTCGATCGTGCCCGGGTACGTGCGCCAGGCGCTGAAGCGCCCGCTCGCCGTGAACGTCGTGTCCGAGCCGCCCTTCTGCCACGTCGTCGAGTCGGTGCCGCCCATCTGGTAGCGCTCGATCGCCACCAGGTGCGGGTCCCCGCCCAGGTAACAGCGCGGCACCCCTTCCGACTTGCCGTCGGCGTTGCGCATCAGGCGCCCGGCGAGCGAGGCCGAGGGGTGCACGGTGTGCGAGTCGCGCCCCGCCGCCAACATGGTGACCGGCGGGCCGCCCTGCGCGACCGGCTTGGTGAGCGTGTCGCGGAACCACTTCATCCGGTGCACGGACAGCGGGAAGAACTGCTTGTGGCGCCCCGAGCCGAACCCCGGCGCCCCCAGCGTGTGCCAGTCGCCGCAGTTGTTCACGCGGCGGGACGAGACCGTGTCCCACCGCGTCAGGTAGGTGGACAACCCGGCAGCCGTCGCCTGCGGCCCCGTCCAGACATCGACGGGGTCGCCGCGAATGTAGCGCCCCATCTCCGTCGCCGTCGTGGGCGGCTTGGGCTGCAGCGTGTCGCCTCCCGTCATGCCGGCACCGCTCCAGCCGGCGGGAAGCGCGGCCGGCACCGTGATCGGTGTCGCCCGCCCGTCCACCACCCGGAAGAAGCCGTCCTCGGGGTCGGTCACCGAGCCGTTGTTGCCGATGTCCCAATTCGTGAACTCGAGCCGCGTCGTCACCAGGAAGCTCGTATCGGTCGGCGTGTACGACGCCGACGGCGGCGTCACGTACGGCGTCATCGTGAGCGCCGTGAACAGGAAGTTTGCCGGCGAGGCGTACCCGCTCAGCGTCGCCAGCTTCGCGTCCGTCGGCAGCGGGATGCCCGGCATGTTGATCTGGTAGCCATACGCCGAGAAAGCCGCGCACGACGGGTTCTTGATGATCTTTGCCGTCTGCACCTGGTCGCGGAAGGACGCGACAGGGCACGTGCCGGTGTTGATGCTGATCGTGTCGTTCGAGAACACGGGGCCGTAGATCACGTCGCCGCCGCCGAACACGATCGTGCCGCCGGTGGGGAATTTCTCGCGCACCGAGAAGTAGGCGAACTTCGCGAAGGTCTCCTGTGCCAGCTCGAGGCGCCGCACGTAGCGCGCCCCCGAGCCATCCGTGGCCTCGGCAACGATGCTCGCGAACGAGCCGTCCTGCCCCGACGTCGAGCCCGTCGGGCCGGCGTACAGGTTCACGAGCACGCGCGGCACCACCGCGCCGTCGGCGCCGGTGATCGTCGCCCCGCTCATGATCGTCGTGTATCCGCTGTCCGGCAGGGTGAACAGGCCGCCGCTGAGCTGGCTCTTGGCGATCCCCAGCGCCGCCTCGGCGCCGTAGCGGTAGTCGCGCTCGCGGTCGTAGGAGCTGCCGATCAGCGCGGCGTTGCCGGTCATGTAGATCGCCCCCATCGCCATCGCGGCGAAGGCGACCGTGAGGATCATCGTCAGGATCAGCGCCACGCCGCGGCGCGGCTGCACGAGTCGCGGCGGGCGGCGGGCGGGGACGTGCGCGGAGTGCGGCATGCGGGGCGGCTCCTTACGGGATGGTGACGGTGCCCGTCACGGAGGGGGGGGACAGGGCGGGGCTGCAGTCCATGGCGGCCACCCCATAGACCCACGAATCGCCCGACGAGATGTTGGTGTCGATCCAGGTGTACGTGGCGAGGCCCGCCGCCACGTTGTCGATCGGCTCGTCGAACGCGCTGGCCGCGGCGGCCCGCCGGAAGACGGCGTACTGCTCGACGTCCTTCTCGCCCGTCGACTCGTCGACCGACGGCAGCCACGAGAGCGTGACGCGCAGTGGGGACGACCCGATCACGGCCGTGATCGTCTTGCCGAACACCGGCGACTCGCCGCAGGTGGTGCGCTGCACGAGCCCCGAGTTGGCGACCCGCACCGCGGTCGTCACGGTGACCGTGCGCGAGCCGGTCCGCGGGTCGTCGTAGCTCCCGGTGAGGGAGATGTTCACGACGCGCACGGAGTCGATCATCGCGTAGGCCCCGCTGTCGCCGGGCGACCCGTGGATCGGTGCGTTGTGGTACCGCGGCAGCCCGGTCACCGTGCTCACCGCGCCGCCCGTGTCGGACTTCACGTACGAGAAGATCGAGCCGCCGGCCCCGATGATGATGCCGCGCGCGATGATCACCGGCGTCGTCAGGTTCTCGCGCCGCCAGAGGATGTAGTCGTCGGTGCGCGACGTGCTGGAATCGGACGACACCCAGTACGAGATCGTCTCGGCGGGGCTGCGGATGCCCGAGATGATGTAGTTCGTGTCCGGGTACTGCCTGGTGCCGCTCGTCGGCAGCGTGATCTTGGCCGACGTGGTCAGCGAGGTCATCGTCGTCGGGTCGGCGTCGGGGTCGTAGTACACCGACCGCACGTCGGCCGAGTCGGCGCTCGCCATGTTCGCGTTGAAGGTGATCGCGTTGGCCCCGATCTGCACCAGCATCGGCTGCTGCGCGTACGTCCCCGCCCCCGCCATCCGCAGGTCGCGGTCGATCTGCGCGAGGGCGAATTGCAGGGCGCGCGTCATGTCCCCCTGCCCGCTCGCCCGCGACACCGCCCGCGACTGCGAGTTGAAGAACGGCAGGCTGAAGCTCAGCACGAGGAGGAAGATCGTCATCGCGACGGTCACCTCGATCAGGCTGAAGCCGCGGCGGCCGCGGGGCACGGGCTCGGCGTGGGCGCGCATGGTCAGAACCTCGGGATCGCGATCGTGTTCTTGATCGTGTCCGGGATCGCCTTCCCGTACACGGACACGGTCACGAGGATGTGATCCTGCTTCGACCCCGACGACCCGCCGATCTGCTTCGTGTACGTCCGCCGGTTGTACCCCGGCAGCACGTCGGTCTCGGTCGTCGTGAAGGTCGACATGAGGGTGTAGTAGTTGTTCCAGGTCTTGATCGTCTCGAGCCGCGTCGACACCAGCTGCCCGCCCAGCGCCCGCGCGTTCGTCGACCGCGTCGTGCGCGTGTAGTTCGTCACGAACATCCCCATCGACAGGAGCGCGCCGCCGAGGATGATCACCGCCACGACGACCTCGATCATCGACATGCCGGCCCGGCCCCGCCGCCCGCGGGCGAGCCCCGCCGCCGGCCGCGCTAGCGGTTGAAGATCGACCATGTGCCCCCCGCGTACGTGTACGTCTCGACGCGCCCCGTCGGTTGCGTCACCGCGATCGCCCGGAAGTCGTCGCGCTCGCCACGGAGCGTCACCACGAACACCTGCAGGTCGCTCGACAGCGACCCGCCACGCCGCGCGATCACCGTGGGGAAACCGTCCACCGTCCGCAGCCGCCCCCCCACCACCGCCGCCGCCGAGTAGCTCCCGGCGATGATCGCCGGCGGCCGCGCGAACTTGGTCTGGTTCTCCAGCGGCTTCCACAGCACCCGCTCGCCCGCGTCCACCGCGCCGTTGTTGTTCACGTCCTCCACGTAGCGGATGCGCCGGTTTACCGTGTCGAACGACACCAGGATGTCGTGCTGGCGCTGCACCGAGTTGCGCATCGCCTGCTGCATCACCGTCCGCACCAGCGCCAGCCCGGCGTCGGCCTGGTTGCGACGCGGGTCCAGCTTGATGAACGTCCACCCCATGATCACGCCGATGATCACCAGCGTGGTCATGATCTCGAGCAGCGAAAAGCCGCCCCGAAGCTGCCGGTCGGGCCTCGCGCGTCGTGCCGCGTACGCTGCTGGTGCGTCCATTGCCGTGATGCCTCCGCTGCGGTGACGGGTCCCCGCCACGTGACGACAAGCTGTGGTCACCGTAACCCGGGCGCTGTCACGCTGGCGGTGGGAATCGTCACATTAACATTAATGCTGCCTGTGACCCGCGTCACCCGACCCGCGCTCCGTCCCGTGCCATGGGCGTGATCGCCGCCCTCCTCCCGCGGCCCGCCTGGCTGTCGCGCCTGCGCACCGCGCTCCGCGACCGGCACACCGTGCTGCCCTGCGCCGGCTGGCCCGACCTCCTGCGCGCCTGCGAGCACGAGCCGGTCGTGATCGCCTTCTTCGACCTCTACGCCGACGGCGCCCTCAACCTCGAGCACCTGCGAACGATGCGGCGCCGCTTCCCCCGCGTCACGCAGGTTGCCTACGTCCTTGGCGCCGCCGACCGCGGGCGCGACCTCTTCGACGCCGGCCGCGCCGGCATCGACGCCCTCGTCCTCGCCGACCGCGACGACAGCCCCGCCGTGCTCCGGGCCACCGTCGACCTCGCCGAGGCGCGGTCGGTCACGGGGCTCGTGCGCGAGCAGCTGGGCGAGGTCAAGCCGCTCATTCGCGACGCCCTCCTGATCGCCGTCACGCGCGCCCACGAGGGACTCGCCCCCGACCGGCTCGGCAAGCTGCTCGCGATCTCCCGGCGCGCCCTCGCCGACCAGCTTGCCCAGGCGGGATATCCCCCGCCGCAGCGCCTCCTCGCGTGGGGACGGCTGGTGGTTGCCGCGCACCTGCTCGAGGACGAGTCGCGCAGCGCCGACTCGGTGGCTCTCGCGCTCGACTACCCGTCGGGGAGCGCCTTTCGCAACACCTGCCAGCGCTACCTGCACGCCACGCCGCACGAGATCCGCGCCCGCGGCGGTGCCGCCTTCGCCATGCGCACCCTCCTGGCCGAGGTCGCGGGCGGCGCCCAGGTGGCGGCGGAGTAGGCGCGTGCTGTTCGTCGGCCTCACCGGCAACATCGCCAGCGGCAAGTCGTCGGTCGCGCGCCGCCTCACCGCGCTCGGCGCGACCGTGATCGACGCCGACCTCCTCGCCCGCGAGGCCGTCGCACCGGGGGAGCCGGCCCTCGCCGCCATCGTCGAGCGCTGGGGGCCGGGCGTCCTCTCCCCCGACGGCTCGCTCGACCGGGCCGGCCTGCGCACCCGCGTCTTCAGCGACCCCGACGAGCTCGAGGCGCTCAACAGCATTGTGCACCCGCAGGTCGGGCAGCGCCGCGGCCGCCTCGTGGCGGCGGCCCGCGCCCGCGGGGACACCGTGGTCGTCTGCGACATTCCCCTGCTCTTCGAGCGCGGCCTCGCCGGCGACTTCGACCGGGTGGTGCTCGTGGACGCCCCGCGCGACGTGCGCCTCGGCCGGATCGTGCGCGACCGCGCCCTCCCCGCCGACGAGGCGATGCGGATGATCGCCGCGCAGATGCCGGCCGAGCTGAAGCGGGCCCGTGCCGACGTGGTGATCGACAACGACGGCTCCCTCGCCGAACTGCACGAGCGCGTCGACGCCCTCTGGGCTGATCTCGCCGCCGCCGCAGGCGAGCCGGCGCGGGCCCGGCCGCCGCGATCGCGGTAGCGCCCGCGCCCCGCCGTCGCCCCCGCTCGCTTGAAGGGTCCCGCGCGGCCGGGTACCTTCCCCGCGCAGACGACCCCGAGCCCGGAGCGCACGCGTGGCGGACATCCCGAAGGACCTGCAATACACCACGGATCACGAGTACGTGAAGGCGACCGCCGACCCGGCCGTGGTCATCGTCGGGATCACCGACTTCGCACAGGGTGAGCTGGGCGACGTGGTGTACGTCGAGCTCCCCAGGCCGGGCGCGACCTTCGACGCCCACGCCGCCTTCGGGACGATCGAGGCCGTGAAGGCCGTCTCCGAGCTCTTCGCCCCGCTCGCGGGCGAGGTCGTGGACGTCAACGGCCGCCTCGACGGCGAGCCCGCCCTCGTCAACACCGACCCCTACGGCGACGGGTGGATGATCAAGCTCCGCGTCGGCGCCGCGCGCGCCGGCCTGCTCGACGCCGCCGCCTACGCGAAGCACGTCGGGCAGTAGCCCGCCGGTCCCGGTGTGACGAGGTCCCGGCGCGCCATCCGCGCCGGGACCTCGCTCGTGCTCTGGCGCGTCCGGCCCCCTACGACGCGTAGGCCTCGGTGGGCACGCAGGCGCAGACGAGGTGCCGGTCGCCCCAGGCGCTCTCGATCCGCGTGACGGCGGGCCAGAACTTGTGCTCGCGCGTGAATGGCGCGGGGAAGGCCGCCTGCTCCCTGGTGTAGGGACGCGTCCAGGCGTCGGCCACGCACTGCCGCATGGTGTGCGGCGCCCGCTTGAGCACGTTGTCGGTGCGGTCGGCCTCGCCGGTCTCGATCGCCCGGATCTCCGCCCGGATCGCGATCATCGCGTCGCAGAAGCGGTCGAGCTCCGCCTTCGGCTCGCTCTCCGTCGGCTCGATCATCAGCGTGCCCGCCACCGGGAACGAGACCGTTGGCGCGTGGAAGCCATAGTCCATCAGGCGCTTCGCGACGTCCTCGACCTCGACCCCGCTCGTCGGCTTGAGCGGCCGCAGGTCGATGATGCACTCGTGCGCCACGCGCCCGTTCTGCCCGCGATACAGCACCGGGAAGTGCGGCTCGAGGCGCTCGGCCATGTAGTTCGCGTTGAGGATCGCCACCGCCGTCGCCCGGGCGAGGGCCTCGCCGCCCATCATGCGGATGTACATCCACGAGATCGGAAGGATGCTCGCGCTCCCCCACGGGGCCGCCGAGACCGCGCCGCCGGCCTGCGTCCCGCCGGTGTCCACCACCGGGTGTCCCGGCAGGTACGGGGCGAGGTGCGCCGCCACGCCGATCGGCCCCATCCCCGGGCCGCCGCCGCCGTGCGGGATGCAGAAGGTCTTGTGCAGGTTCAGGTGGCAGACGTCGGCCCCGATGTCGCCGGGACGCGCCACGCCGACCATGGCGTTCATGTTGGCGCCGTCCATGTACACCTGCCCGCCCTGCTCGTGCACGATCGCACAGGTGTCGCGGATCGAGGCCTCGAACACGCCGTGCGTGCTCGGGTACGTGACCATCAGGGCGGCGAGCGCCGGCCCGTGCTCCGCGGCCTTCGCCCGCAGGTCGGCCATGTCGATGTTGCCGTGCGCATCCGTCTTCACGACCACCACCGTCATCCCCGCCATCACCGCGCTCGCCGGGTTGGTGCCGTGCGCCGACTGCGGGATCAGGCAGACGTGGCGCCCGGTGTCACCGCGGGCGTGGTGCCAGGCGCGGATCACGAGCAGCCCGGCGTACTCCCCCTGCGAGCCGGCGTTGGGCTGCAGCGACACGGCGGCGAAGCCGGTGATCCCGGCCAGCCAGCCCTCGAGCTGGGTGCACATCTCGCGGAAGCCCGCCGCCTGTTCGTCGGGGACGAACGGGTGCAGCTGGCCGAACCCCGCCCACGAGACCGGGAACATCTCCGCCGTCGCGTTCAGCTTCATCGTGCACGAGCCGAGCGGGATCATCGAGTGCGTGAGCGACAGGTCGCGGCTCTCCAGCGTGCGGAGGTAGCGCAGCATCTCCGTTTCCGAGCGGTGCGTGTGGAACACCGGGTGCAGCAGGAAGGGGCTCGTGCGCGCGAACCGCTCGTCGAACCGCGCCTCGGACTCGGCCGCCATCCCCGCCAGGGACCCGCCCACGCCGCCGAACACGCCCAGCAGCTCGACGACGTCCGCCTCGCTCGTCGTCTCGTCGAGGGCGATCGCGACGCGTCCGGGCGAAAGGAGCCGCAGGTTCATGCCCCTGTTGCGCGCGGCGGCGACGATCCCCTCCGCCTTCCCCGCGCCCACCTCCACCGCGACGGTGTCGAAGAAGGTGTCGTGGGCCAGTGTCAGCCCGAGCTTGTCGAGCCCGCCGGCGAGCAGCGTCGCCAGCCCGTGCACCCGCCGCGCGATCCCCGCCAGCCCGTCGGGACCGTGCCAGACGGCGTACATCCCCGCCATCACCGCCAGCAGCACCTGCGCGGTGCAGACGTTGCTCGTCGCCTTCTCGCGCCGGATGTGCTGCTCGCGCGTCTGGAGCGCCATCCGCAGCGCCGGCCGGCCGTCGGCGTCGCGCGACACGCCGATGATGCGCCCGGGGATGTGCCGCCTGTATTCGTCGCGCGTCGCGAAGAACGCCGCGTGCGGCCCGCCGAAGCCGAGCGGAACGCCGAATCGCTGCGAGTTGCCGACGCACACGTCCGCCCCCCACTCGCCCGGGGGCACCAGCAGCGTGAGGGCGAGCAGGTCGGCCGCCACGGTCACCAGCGCACCGGCGGCGTGGGCCGCCTCGCACAGGGCGCGATAGTCACGCACCGCCCCCTCCGTGGATGGATACTGGAGCAGCACGCCGAAGGTCGTCGCGTCGCAGCTGATCCGGTCCGGCGCGACCACCCGCACGGTCCAGCCGCGCGCCGCCGCCCGCGTCCGCACCACCGCGATCGTCTGCGGGTGGCAGTCGTCGGCCACCACGAACACCGTGCGGGCGCCGCTCCCCGCCACCGCGTGCACCATCGCCATCGCCTCGGCCGCCGCCGTTCCCTCGTCGAGGAGCGACGCGTTGGCGATCGGCAGGGCGGTGAGGTCGATGACCATCGTCTGGTAGTTCAGCAGCGCCTCCAGCCGCCCCTGCGCGATCTCCGCCTGGTACGGCGTGTAGGCCGTGTACCAGCCCGGGTTCTCGAGCACGTTGCGCTGGATCACCGGCGGCACCAGCGTGCCGCTGTAGCCCATGCCGAGGTACGAGCGCAGCACGCGGTTCCGGTTCGCGATCGCCTGCAGCTCGGCGAGCGCCTCGTGCTCGGTGGCCGCCTCGGACGGGGCGAGGGTGCCGCGGTACCGGATGTTCCCCGGCACGACCGACTCGAGGAAGGCCTCGAGCGAGGGAGCGCCGACCGCCGCGAGCATCTCGGCAATGGCGGCGTCGTCGGGACCGATGTGGCGCGGCGCGAAGGCGCCGGTGGGCGCCAGGCGAAGGGGGGCGGTGGTCGCAGTCATGGGACTCCCAAGGGGCTCAATCGCGCGCGCCGGCGCGCGCGTTGCTCGGCTCGTCATGGCCGCGGGTGCGGCCGCAGTCTCGCGAGTGAAACGTAACCGCCACCCGGTTCGTTCGCTGCGCGCCACTGGTGCGACGAGGCTCCCGGCGCTTGCTTGTGCGCCGTGCGCGACCTCCTCCCCGCCACGCGCTGGCGGCTCCTCGCCAGCCCAAACGCCGGCGCCGCCGCGAACATGGCGGTCGACCACGCGCTGCTCGAGCATGCGGCCCGCACCGGCGAGGGCGTGCTGCGCACCTACGGCTGGGCGCCGCGGGCCCTCTCGCTCGGCCGCAACCAGCGGGGCGCCGGCGTCTTCGCGCCCGCGCGCGCCGCGGAGCTCGGCATCGACGTGGTGCGCCGCCCGACCGGCGGCCGGGCGATCCTGCATGCGCGCGAGCACACCTTTTCCCTCGCCGCGCCGATCGCGGCCGCGGCATCGGTCGCGCGCGTCGCGGCCGTCACCGCCGCCTGGCTGCGCGCCGCCCTCGGCGCCCTTGGCGCCGACGTCGAGGTCGCGGCGGTGCGGAGGCGCCACGCCCCCCCCGGCGCGACGGCATGCTTCGCCGAGCCGGCGCGCGGCGAGCTCACCTGGCGGGGCCGCAAGCTCGCCGGGGTGGCGCAGTGGCGGGACGGCGGCGCGCTGTTGCAGCAGGGCTCCGTCCTGGTCGACGACGACCAGCCGCTGCTCGGCGCCTTGAGCCTCGTGCCCCTTTCCGGCATGCCGCCCGCGGCCACCCTGCGCGAGACCATCGGGCGCGAGCCGGGCCAGGCCGAGTTCACCAGGGCGCTGGCCGATGCCCTCGCGCAGCTGGTCGGCGACGCGCTCGTGCCGCTCGCGCCGCTCGACCCGGCGGCGCAACCGGGAGCCGCTCTCGCGCGTCTGTATCGCGACGACGCCTGGACCTGGCGGCGCTGACGGCCACCGCCGGCTCCCTCCCCCGACCGACCGACATGAACCGCTGCCCGACGCGCCCCGCCGCTCCCCTCGTTCCGCAGGCCCCGCGCCGCACGCCCGCGCGCCCGGCGCTGGCGGCGGTGGCGCTGCTCACCGCCATGTCGCTCGGCGCCTGTTCCGATCCCGGGTCGGCGAGCGACGTGAGCGGCGGGACCGTCGTCATGGCCGTCAACGCCGACGTCGACTACCTCGTCCCCGCGCTCAGCGCCACGCAGCAGGGACAGGTCGTCGCCGAGCTCCTGTTCGACCGCCTCGCCGACATCGGCGACAACCTGAACACCGTCGGCGACCAGGGATTCCGGCCCCGGCTCGCCCGCAGCTGGTCGTGGTCCGCGGACTCGCTGTCGATCGCCTTCACGCTTGACGCCCGCGCCCGCTGGCACGACGGCCGGCCGGTGCGCGCCACCGACGTGCGCTTCACCTGGCGCCTCTACGCCGACACCCTCACCGGCGCCCCGTTCGCCCCGCTCCTCGCCAACATCGACTCGGTCACCGAGCGCGACTCGCTCACCGCCGTCTTCTGGTTCCACAGGCGGTCGCCGGAGCAGTTTTTCGACGCCACGTACCAGATGCTCGTCCACCCGGAGCACCTGCTGCGTGGCGTCCCGCACGACCAGCTCCGGACGGCGCCGTTCGGCCTGGCGCCCGTGGGCACGGGGCGCTTCCGGTTCGTGCGCCGGGAGCCCGGCATGCGCCTCGAGATCGCCAGCGACACCGGCAACTACGCCGGCCGCGCGCGGCTGGACCGCGTGATCTTCAGCGTCACGCGCGACTACCAGGCCGGCGTGAACCGGCTGCTCACGCGCGAGGTCGACGTGCTCGACAACCTGCGCCCCGAGACGATGGCGGGACTTGGCGCCCACCCCGAGCTGCGCGCGGTCCCCTACCCCGCGCTCACCTACGCCTTCCTGCAGTTCGCGCTGCGCGACGGCGGCACCTCGCGCCCCCACCGGCTCTTCGGCGACCTCGCGCTGCGGCGCGCCCTGCTGCGGGCGATCGACCGCAAGACCCTCCTGCGGAGCGTCTTCGATTCCCTCGCCACGATCCCGCTCGCGCCGGCCCCGACGGCCCTCGTGCCCGCCGACACCGGGCTCGGGCAGGCCCCGTTCGATCCCGCGCTGGCGGCGCACCTGCTCGACTCGCTGGGCTGGGTGCGGACGGGCCCCGACGGCCTGCGGCAGCGCGGTGCCGTGCCCCTGCGCTTCTCGGTCATGGTCCCCTCGCCGAGCCGCAACCGCGTCCGCTACGCGACGCTGATGCAGGAGCAGCTGCGCACGGCGGGCGTCCAGGTCGACATCGAGACCCTCGAGCCGGCCGTCTTCAGCGACCGTCTCAAGCGCCGGGCCTTCGACGCCGTGCTGAACTCGGTGAACACCGATCCCACGCCCGTCACGTCGCTGCGCCAGAGCTGGGGCGGCGGCGCCGCCGCGCGCGACGGCAGCAACCGCAGTTCGTACGTGAACCCGGCCTTCGACGCCATCGTCGACAGCGCTGCCGCCTCGATGTCGCCGGCGGCGGCCCGCGCCCACATCGTGCGGGCCTATCGCGTGATCAACGCCGACGTGCCGGCGATCTGGCTGTACGAGCCGAGGCAGGTGGCGGCGGTGCACACGCGCCTCCAGCTCCCGCGGCTGCGGGCCACCGGCTGGCTTTCCGGGCTGGCCGACTGGAGCATCCCGCCCGCGCAGCGGATCGCGCGCGATCGCATGGCCGCCGCGCCGAAGCCGTAGCGTGCTGCGGGCCCTGCTCCGGCGCGGTGGGCAGGCCGCGCTCGTCGTTGGGCTCGTGGCGGTGGCGACCTTCGCCCTCATCCACCTTGCCCCCGGCGACCCGTTCGGTGCGTCGCTCGACGACGCCCGCGTCGCGCCCGAAGTGCGGGCGCACTGGCGCGCCGTGTACGGCCTCGGCCGCCCCCTGCCGGAGCAGTTCGGGCGCTGGACGATGAGCTTGGCCCGCGGCGAGCTTGGCTACTCGTTTTCGCAACATCGCCCGGTCGCCGACGTCATTCGCGCCACGGTGCCGAACACGATCCAGCTGATGGGCGTGGCCCTCGTGCTGAGCTTCGCCCTCGGCATCGGCACGGCACTGGCGCAGGCCCGCCGACCTGGCGGCTGGCTCGACCGCGCCCTCGGCACCACCACCCTCGCCACGTGGGCCCTGCCCGACTTCTGGCTCGGCCTCGTGCTCCTCCTCGCCTTCTCGTACTGGCTTCCCTGGTTCCCGGCCGGCGGCATGACCGACGACCTGCACGAGTCGTTCCCCCCCTGGTGGCGCGCCGTCGACCGCCTCCGCCACCTCGTGCTCCCCGCCGGCACGCTCGCCCTCCTCACGGCCGCCCAGGTCGCGCGGCACCAACGCGTCGCGCTCGACCGCGCCCTCGCCGGCGCCTTCGTGCGCACGGCACGCGCCAAGGGCGCCGCGCCGCCGCGGGTGCTCCTGCGCCATGCCTGGCGCGCCGCCCTCCTGCCCGTGATCACCCAGTTCGGCGTGGCCCTCCCCGGCCTCCTCGGCGGCGCCGTCTTCATCGAGGGCATCTTCTCGTGGCCCGGCATGGGTCGCGTGGCGATCGACGCGATCGGTGCCCGCGACTACCCGCTGGTGATGGCGTGCGTGCTGATCGGCGCGGTGCTCGTGGCCATCGGCGCCGCCGCCGCCGACCTCCTGCAGCAGTGGGCCGATCCGCGGCTCCGCCGCACCGCATGAGTGCCTCGCGACGCGACGGCTGGGGCCTCGCGGCGCTCCCGCCGGCGCTGATCGTCGTCGTGGCGGCCGCCGCCCCGCTCCTCACGCCGTTCACCCCGATCGAGCAGCCGGGCCCGCTCGACATGCGCCTGCTCGCGCCGTCGTGGGCGCACCCGTTCGGCACCGATGTCTACAGCCGCGACCTGCTTTCGCGCGTACTCCACGGCGCACGCATCTCGGTCGCGGTCGGCCTCGGCACGGCCGTGATCGCGGCCCTCCTCGGCACGACCGTGGGACTGCTCGCGGGCACCGGGCCGCGATGGCTCGACCAGCTGCTGATGCGCGCCGTGGACGCCCTGCTCTCGGTGCCGCGCGTGCTGATGCTGATCGCCCTGGCCGCCAGCTTCGGCACGCTGCCCACCTGGGCGCTGGTCGTCGTGCTCGGCGGCACCGGTTGGTTCACCCTCGCTCGGCTGGTGCGAGACGGGGCCCGCGCGGCGTCGCGGCTCGATTTCGCGCAGGCAGCGCGGGCGCTCGGCGTCGGCCGCTGGCGCTTCGCCTGGCGGCACGTGCTGCCCACGCTCGCCGGCACCGTGCTGGTGGCCGCGGTCCTCACCGTGGGCAACGCGATCGCCATCGAGGCCGGCCTCTCGTACCTCGGCCTCGGCGTTCAGCCACCCGCGCCAAGCTGGGGGACGCTCATCCACGATGGCACCGAGGTGCTCGGGCAGGCCTGGTGGACCTCGGTCTTCCCCGGCCTCGCGATCGTCGGCACGGTGTTCGCCTGCCAGTCGCTGGCGACGGCCATCGAGCGCCGCGTGGGCACGCAGGCGGCCGTCGCCGCCTCGGCCCGGTGACGCGCCGGCTGCCACACCGCGCCCCGCGCCCTATCTTCTTGCCGCACGCGCAGCCCCCCGGCACCCCACGCGCCGCCCCGAACATGACCGATCGCGATCCGACGCCCGGCCCGCTGCTCGAGGTCCGCGACCTCGTGGTCCTGTTCGATGGACCGGCTGGCGTGGCGCGCGCGGTCGATGGCGTCTCGTTCGACATCGCGCGGGGCGAGACGGTGGCCCTCGTGGGCGAGTCGGGGTGCGGCAAGTCGGTCACCGCGCTCTCCCTGCTGCGCCTCATCGACCGGCCGGGACGGATCGAGCGCGGCAGCGCGATCCGCTACGACGGGCGCGACCTGCTCGACCTCCCGGAACCGGCGATGCGCGCCCTGCGCGGCAATCGCATCGCCATGATCTTCCAGGAGCCGGCCACCGCCCTCAACCCCGTCTTTTCCGTCGGCGACCAGGTGGCGGAGGTGGCGCGCATCCACGACCGCGCCGCGCGCGACGACGCGTGGGCGCGCGCCGTGGCCATGCTCAAGCGCACGGGAATCCCCGATGCCACCGCGCGGGCCCATGACTACCCGCACCAGCTGTCGGGAGGGATGCGGCAGCGCGTGATGATCGCGATGGCCCTCATGATGGGCCCCACCCTAATCATCGCCGACGAGCCGACCACGGCGCTCGACGTCACGATCCAGGCGCAGATCCTTGACCTCCTGCGCGACGTCCAGCGCGCCTCCGGCAGCGCGGTCCTGCTGATCACGCATGACCTCGGAATCGTCGCCGAGATGGCCCAGCGCGTCCTGGTCATGTATGGCGGCGAGATCGTCGAGTCGGCCCCCGTGCGCACGCTGTTCGCCCGGCCGGCGCACCCGTACACCAGCGGCCTGCTGCGCGCGATGCCGCGGCGCGGCGACCGGCGCGAGCGGCTCGACGCCATTCCCGGCACCGTGCCCCCCGCCACCGCGTGGCCCGGCGGGTGCCGCTTCCGCGACCGCTGCCCGCATGCCTGGGACAAGTGCGCCGCCGAGGCCCCCGCGCTGGTGCAGGTGACGCCGGGGCATGCGGCGCGCTGCCACCTCGTCGCCGAACCGAGGCGCCGCATCCCCGCCACCGCCGCGGCGCCGGCATGAGCGCACCCGCGCCCTCCACTCCCCTCGTCGCCGTGCGCGGCCTCGCCAAGCACTTTCCCGTCGCGGCGGGGTGGCTTGGCCGCCGGCGCGGGGTGGTGCGGGCCGTCGATGGCGTGTCGTTCGACGTGTTTCGTGGCGAGACCCTCGCCCTCGTCGGCGAGTCGGGCAGCGGCAAGACAACCACCGGTCGCCTGATCCTCCGGCTGCACGAACCAACCGCCGGCACGGTGCGGTTCGACGGCGCCGACGTGCTGGCCCTCTCGCCGCGCGACCTGCGCGCCCTGCGGCGCCGCATGCAGGTCGTCTTCCAGGATCCGTACGGGTCGCTCAACCCGCGCATGACCGTCGGTGACACGGTCAAGGAAGGGCTGCTTGTCCACCGGCTCGCCGAGGGCGCCGAGGCCGACCGCCGCACGCGCGACCTCCTCGACGAAGTCGGCCTGCGCCGGGAATGGGCGACCCGTTACCCCCACGAGTTGTCGGGGGGCCAGCGGCAGCGCGTCGGCATCGCGCGGGCCCTCTCGGTCGGTCCCGACTTCATCGTCTGCGACGAGCCGGTCTCCGCGCTCGACCTCTCGGTCCAGGCCCAGGTGATCAACCTGCTGACGGACCTGCGGCGGCAGCGAGGCCTCACCTACCTGTTCATCGCCCACGACCTGTCCGTCGTCGAGCACATCGCCGACCGAGTGGCCGTCATGTACATGGGACGGATCGTCGAGCTGGCGCCGGTCGCCCGGCTGTACCGCGAGCCGCTCATGCCGTACACCCAGGCCCTCCTGTCGGCGATTCCCGTGCCCGACCCCACCGTGCGCGCCCGGCGCATCGTGCTCGGCGGCGAGCCGCCCTCGCCACGCGCCCTCCCCTCCGGCTGCGCCTTCCACTCGCGCTGCCAGCATCCCTCGCGCGACGACGCCTGCCGGCACCTCGTGCCCCCGCTCGAGGAAAAGGCGCCCGGGCACTGGGCGGCCTGCCTCAAGCAGCCCCCCACGACCGTCGCGTGGGAGGCGCAGCGCGCCGCCGGTGCGACCCGCGAGCCCGCGCGTCATCTTCCCGTCGTCACGCTCGAACCGCGCACCGACTGACCCCCCGCAACCCGCCGCGCCGTGGCCACCACCCCCGCCCCAACCCTCGAGTCCGTACGCGACGATCGCTCCTTCTTCGGCCACCCCAGGGGGCTCGGCCTGCTCTTCGCCGCCGAAATGTGGGAGCGATTCTCGTTCTACGGCATGCGCGGCCTGCTCGTGCTCTACCTCGTCAACGCGCTCAAGTGGAGCGACGGCGACGCGGCGCGGCTGTACGGCAACTACATGAGCCTGGTGTACCTCACGCCGCTCGTCGGCGGCTACATCGCCGACCGCCTGCTCGGTACGCGCAACTCGCTCGTGATCGGCGGGATCGTCATCGCCGCCGGCCACTTCGTGATGGCCATCGACAACATGGCCACCTTCTACACCGGCATGGGGCTGGTCATTGTCGGCACGGGATTCTTCAAGCCGAACGTGTCGACCATGGTCGGCCAGCTCTACGCGGCCGGCGACCCTCGGCGCGACGCCGGATTCACCGTGTTCTACATGGGGATCAACCTCGGCGCCTTCCTCGCCCCCTTCGTCTGCTCGACCCTTGGCGAGAAGGTCGGCTGGCACTACGGCTTCGCCGCCGCGGGCGTCGGCATGGTGCTGGGCACCGTGTCCTACGTCTTGCTCCGCGACAAGTACCTCCCCGGCATCGGCCTCGCCCCCGGCCGAGGTGCGGCGGCCACCGCCGGCGCCGGCGGCGAGAGTCCCTCCAGGCCCTGGCATGGCATCGTGGGCGGGGCGGCCGGCCTCGGCGTCGCCGCGCTGGCCTCCAGTGGCAACTGGGTCGCCCTCCTCATGGGCGCCGTGATCGGCGGGGCCATTGGCACGGCCGTCCTCGGCACCCACGGCGAGGAGCGCAAGCGCGTGATCGCCCTCTTCATCGTCGTCACCTTCATCGTGCTCTTCTGGGCGGCCTTCGAGCAGGCCGGCAGTTCCATGAACCTCTTCGCCGACCGGCACACCGACCGCACGATCGGCTCGTTCCTCATGCCGACCGGCTGGTTCCAGTCGGTGAACTCCCTCTTCCTGCTCCTCTTCGCCACGGTCTTCGCCGGGCTCTGGCTGCGCCTGTCGAAGGCCGGCAGGGAGCCGCCGACCGCCTTCAAGATGGTGATCGGCCTCTTCCTGCTCGGCCTCGGGTTCGTGGCGCTCGTCATCGGCGGCCGCCTGGTCGATGCCGGCGGAAAGGTCAGCCCCGTCTTCCTCCTCGCCGCCTACCTCTTCCACACCTGGGGCGAGCTCTGCGTCTCGCCGGTCGGCCTCTCCTACGTCACCAAGGTGGCGCCGGTGCGGTTCGCCTCGCTCCTCATGGGTGTCTGGTTCCTCGCCAACTCGGCCGCCGGGCTCGTCGGCGGCGCGATCGCAGCCATGACCGAGACCGTCAAGTCCCAGGCCGCCTTCTTCGCCATCCCCATGGCCACGTCGATCGGCGCCTCGCTGCTCCTGCTGCTGCTCGTGCCGCTGCTTCGCCGGCTCACCGCGAGCGTGCAGGCCTGAGACGCCCTACGGCCAGTTGAACACCGACGGCGCGATCGCCCGCGCCCGGCTGCGCAGGATGTCCGCCGGTTCGCGGAAGCCCATCCGCGCCACGTCGGCCCCCGACGTCGCGATCGAGAACACCGGCGATACCCCGTCCGGCGTGAGGCGCAGCGTCAGGTCGAGCCGGAACAGCCGCCGCGACGGCGGGGGCACCGCCGCCAGGAGGCTCAGCCCGATGGCCGCCGCCGGATGCGTGGTCGCGCCGAACGGGGCGTCACGGGCGGTCATCACCCCGACCCCGGCGAAGGGGGCGAGCCCCACCGCGGCCAGCGTCGAGATGCGGCCCAGGTACCACCGATCCTCGGCCCGGAGCACGAATCGCTCCCCGCCCGCCTGGCGCGAATTGACGAAGCCCCGCAGCCCGCCCACGGGGTCACCCAGGGTCAGCTGGAACGGCGCTGAGTTGCGGTAGCCCCCGGCCCACGTCGCCGTGACGATCAGGGTCCGGTTGCTGGAGTGCCGCCAGTACGTGGTCGCCGCCGCATCCCACATCACCTCGTCCCAGTTGGCGTCCCGCTCGTGCCGCTGCGCCTGCCACCGCGCGTCCACCATCGAGTACAGCAGCGCATCGCCCGTGCCCACGAACAGGTCCGTCGACAGCAGCAGGTCGGCCTCCGTCGCGCCAAGCGCGCGCAGGCCTCGCCCCACCACGAGCCCCGCCTGCACCCCGGTGCGCACGTCCTGCGTTCCCTCGAGCACATCGAACCCCGACACGTTGAAGAACTGCACCCGCCGGATTCCGGCGAGCAGATTCACGCGGCGCGCGTCGTACCGGGTGTAGCGACCCGCGAGCGCCGTGGTGGTATCGGGCACCGGCCCCGTCGGCCGGAGGTCGACCGGGTTCGACGACGGCTCGAGCAACTCGCGCGACAGCGAGGCACCGTACAGGAAGAGCTTGCCCGGCGGCCCGACACGCGCGATCACGCCCGCGTCGGCCGTGATGCGCCGCAGCCCGAGCGACACCGGCTCCGTGTCGGGACGTGCGAACGGCAGGTACCCGTCCGCCTGCCCCACGCTCACCCGCCACGCCACCCGCTGGTAGTCCGTGATGAATGGCCGTGCCACGTCCAGCAGCCAGTCGCCGCCCAGCGTGCGCAGCGTGCCCGTGGCGGTCACCTGCAGCGGTCGACCGCGCAAGGCGTACGACTTCGCCAGCAGCGAGTACTCGTCGCGGTAGCCAAGCCCGGTGCGCCAGCCGGCCACCAGCGTGATCCCGCGCCCGTCGAGGTTCGAGCTCCCCGTCCCGAAGCGCCGCACGTACGGACTCGTCGTCGCCGCCTGTACGTCCAGTGGCACGGCAAACTCGTCCACCACGTTCACCACCAGCACCACCCCGCCGTCGCCGGCGTCGAGCACGCTCACCCTCGCCTGGGCGATGAACGTCTGCGCGCGCAGCAGGCGCTCCGACTCCGCGCGCCGCGCCTCGTCGCACCGGTCCCCCTCCGCCAGCAGCAGGAAGGCCCGCACGACCTCGGGGCGGGTCGGCTGGTGGACCTTGCGCTGCAGCCGCTTGAGCGACGGTACCCGGGCGAGGTCGAGGCGCGTGATCGGGTAGTCGACGTCGAAGTCGATGCGGCGGATCACCTGGCCCGCGCACCGCACCGTCCGCGCCGCCACCGGGACCGCTGCGGTCGGGTCCTGGCCGAGCGCGACGCCGGTCGTCGCGCACAGCGCGACGGCCAGCCATCCGGGCGATGTCACGCGCTCCGGCCTACTGCCCCATGCGGCGCTTGAGCTCGGCGAGGCGCGCATCGGCATCGAGCTCACGGGCTTCGCGGGCCTGCGACCGCGACAGGGTCTCGAAGTCGCGCGCGAGGGCGGCGTCGGGGTCGAGTGCATCGGCCACCGTCGCCGTGGGCGCCGGTCCCGGCATGCCGCCGCTCGCCGCGACCCTCAGCTGCTGCGTCATCTCCCCCACGTCGCGCTCGGCGAGGGCCAGCTCCGCTTCCTGCGCCTCCAGCTTGCGGCGCAGCACGGCAAGGCGCTCGGCGTGGTGCTCGGCGTACCTGGTCGCCACCGCCACCGTCTCGGCGTCCTGGATCTGCTCCGCGAGCTGCCGGCGCCGGTCGATCGTCGCCAGCTCCGCCTCCTCCTGCGCCAGCCGCGTGCGCGTTTGCCCCACGCCGGCGCGCAGGTCGTCGATGCCCAGCTTGGCGCGCACCAGCGCGTCGCGCATCGCCTGCACCGCCGCCCGCCGGTCATCCGGCGAGAGGCGGGTCGAAATCAGCTCGCGCAGCGAGTCCTTCAGCTCTTCGAACACGGTGGGGACGATTGCAGCGAAGTGTACCGGAGCGCCGGCCGCGCTGCCAGCGCGCCGCCCGCTTCCCACCCGCGCACCAGCCGCGCCCCCCCCGGCGCGCCCGCTGACCCCCGCTCAGCTCGCCAGCCGCCAGCGCGACGCGTCCCGCACCTGCCGCATCAGCCGCTCCGGCGTGTGCACATGCGGGAAGAGCAGCGTGTCGCTCACCGCGTTCAGCGCCAGCCGCAGCGCGCCGTAGTGGTCGGCCACGGCCGTGAACAGGCCGGTGAGCCCGTGCTCCGCCGACAGCCGGTGGTCGGCAGCCATCCGGAAGCCGCGGCGCCCCATCTCGTCGTAGTAGCCGAGGTCCGGGCCGCCGCGACGCCAGCGGCGCTGCTCGATGAAGTCGGGAAAGCACCCGGCCAGCCAGAGGGCGTAGTTCCCGAGGTGCGCCCGCACCAGGAAAGTGCGGCGCGGGTCCCCATGCTCCGAATCCTCGAGCAGCGCCGCCACGGTGTCGTACACCTCGTCGTCACTCCCGGCCACGCGCCGCGCGCGGTCCCGCAGCCCGAAGTGCACCAGGATTGAAGCCACGTAGTCGCTCAACGTACGGTCCTCCTCCCCCTGCGCCCGGAGGGCGTGCCGCACCACCACGTAGGAGAACAGCGGCCAGCTCGCCCGCGCGCCGAGGGGCGTGCGCACCAGTCCCTCCAGCGTCCGGCGGTCGTCGAGCAGGGTGTCGATCCCGTGGTCACGCAGCGTCGACTCCGCGTCGGCCGCCTCGCGGGACGAGCCCCGGCCCACGAGCCGCAGCACCAGCTGGGCGTCGTCGCGCGTCAGGTGACGTCGAACGTTGGCGAGGATCATCGCGCACCACCTCGGTGAGGGGGGAGGCCGCTGCCCGCACATCCAATGCACGTGCCGTGCCACCGCCGCCTTCCTGCCAGTATCGACACCGCCAGCCCGAATTCGATGCGTGCGCCGGGTCACCACGGCGCGTGGCACTCGCCGCCGCGGAGTGCTACCGCCGTTCCCTCCCGCAAGCGAGAGCGGCGGCAACCGAAGTCGCCGCCGCTGTCACGCACCCGCTCACATCGCCGCCGGTCCCGGCGGCCTGGGCCGCGTGGGACGGTTCCCCACCGCGAGGCCGACGCGCCACACGTACTCCGAGATCCGCGCCATCTTCGCGTAGTCGATCTTGTCCGGCGAGTCGCTCACCTTGTGGTAGTCGGGGTGCAGTCCCGACGTGAAGAAGAGGATCGGGACGCCCTTGGAGGCGTAGTTGAAGTGGTCGCTCCGGTAGTAGATGCGCTCCGGGTGTGTCGGCGAGTCGAATGACCGGTCGATCGTGAACGGGCGTGCCAGGGCGCCGTTCACGGAGTCGGCGATCGCCCCCAGCGGCGCGCTCTGGCTCTTCGGCGCCGACGCCGGGCCCACGATGTAGAGGGAGTCGGCGCCGTTGCGGCCGATCATGTCGGCGTTGAGCTGCGCCACGATCGAGTCGATCGGCACCGTCGGGTGCGCGGTGAAGTACGCCGAGCCGAACAGCCCCTTCTCCTCGGCGGTGTGCCAGACGAACAGCCACGAGCGCTTCATCGGCTCGCCCTGCGCCGCCGCACGGGCGATCGCCAGCGCGCCGATGCTCCCCGACCCGTCGTCATCGGCCCCGTTGGCGATCGAGTCCGGCCCGCTCCCCTGGATGCCGATGTGGTCGAGGTGGGCACCAACCGCCACGTAGGTGCTCTTGAGCGCGGAATCGCTCCCCCGCACGATGCCGACCACGTTGTACTCCGTCACCCGGTCTCGCGTGGCCTCGATGCGCGCGATCAGCTTCGTCCCCCAGTTGAACTGTGCCGCCTGGTTGGCCGGCCACCCCATCGGCACCAGCGGGGAGTTCGGCACCTCCCTGGCGATCAGCACCAGCGGCAGTGGCCGCTCATCCTCGCTCGGAATGCGCGACGTGTCGAGCGGCGTCAGCGACCGCATCAGCTGCGACGACACCTGCTCGAAGATGTCCCTGCCCGAGCCCGCCAGCACGAGAACCACCGCCGCCGGCCGCATGCCCAGCACCCGCTGCAGCCGCGCCGAGATCCCCTGCGGCGCCTCGAACGCCTGCCGCTGCACGCTGTCCGCCCCCGGCGGGGCCTGGACCATCATCACCACCGCCTTTCCCGCCACGTCGAGGCTCGCGAAGTCGTCGCGCCCCAGCTTCGTGTTCACCACGCCGTAGTTCGCGAACACCAGCGGCGCGTCCGCCGAGCGCCTGGGGAGCGGCGCGCCCGGACCCAGCGCCAGCAGCGGCACGATCGACGGCCCGACCGGGATCGTCAGGCGCGCCCCCGACGTGAGCAGCACCTCCACCCGCGACGTGGCCGCCACGCTCGTGCGCGACAGCGGCACGCGCTGGAAGAAGCCCGAGTCGCCCGCCGGCTCGAGGCCCATCGTGCGCACGCGCGCCGCAAGGAACCGCGCCGCCCGGAAGGCGTCGGGCGTTCCCGCCTCGCGTCCCCGCATCGAGTCGTCGGCAAAGGCCATCAGGTCGCGCCGCAGCTCGTCGGCGCCGGGCGGGGCCGCGACGCGCGGGCCGGCGGGGGTCGCCACCCGCGCGCTGCCGCCGGCACAGGCGGCAGCGAGGACGATTGCTCCAGCGATCAGGTGGCGCATGGTCGGGCACTCCGCTCGGGACTCGCGCGCCGGCATGGCGCGACCGGGGACGCTATTGCGCGGCGCGTGCCCCGGCAAGCGCGCCGCGGGTGGCGTCGCGCCGGCGCCCCACCCTAGCTTTCGCGATCCCGTGGCGCGCCCGCGCGCCTCCCACCTGGCCCCGTGACTCCGTGCTGTACTGCTGCATTCCCGTGCACAACGAGGCGCCCACGATCGGCGTCCTCCTGTGGCGCATTCGCGCCGTCTTTCGCGACTACCCGCGCGAATTCGAGGTCGTCGTCTGCAACGACGGCTCCACCGACGCCACCGCGGAAACCCTCGCCGGCTACACCGAGGTGCTTCCCCTCACCATCATCGGCTCCCGCGAACGCCGGGGCTACGCCGCCGCGGTCGACGCCCTCTGCCGGCACGTCGCCAAGGCAGCACGGTACGCGCGCCGCGACGCCATGATCCTGCTGCAGGGCGACTTCACCGATCCCCCCGAGCACATTCCCGAGCTCGTCAAGCGGTTCGAGGGCGGCGCCGACGTCGTCCTCGCCGAGCGGGCGCCGACCGAGGGAATCCCCACGGAGGTGCGCAGGCTTCGCCGCGTCGCCCCCTGGGTGCTACGCCCCTTCGTGCGGCTTCCCGGCATCACCGACCCCCTGGCCACCATGCGGCTGATGCGGATCGCAACCGTGAAGGACGTGGTCAGGGCCGCCGGCGAGCAGCCGGTGGTGCGCGGCGAGGGTTGGGCGGCCAACCTGGAACTCCTCGCGGCGACCCTCCCCCATACCCGTCGCGTCGAGACGGTCACCCTCGCGCCGCGCTACGACCTGCGCCAGCGACCCACCCGGCGCCACGCGTGGCGCGATGCCATGCAGCTCGGATCGTGGGTCTGGGGGGCACGCACGAGGCTGCGGAGCACGGCCGGCAGGCGCACCGCCACGTCCTAGACGCACGCGGGGGCCGGCACCTCGGTGCCAGCCCCCGCCGTGGCGTCGGGGCGGCGCGCCTACATCGAACTCGTGCCGGAGAACTTCTCCCGCAGGCGCTTCGCGGAACTCGGGCTCACCACCCGTACCACGAGGTACACCGCTCCACCAACCAGCGCGATCTTGGCGGCGAGGAAGAGCAGCCCGATGAACAGCCCCAGCAGGCCGCCGAGGATCCCGAAGACGAACTTGAGTGCGAACAGGCCAAGCAGCGCGAAGATGCCGACCATGAAGATCGTGCGAAGCATGAGGTTCTCCCCAATCAGGTCCTGCGGGCCGTACGGCGGCCTCCCCCGGGGAGTTTCGGCCGGGCCGGGCGACGCATGAACGGGCGCACGGTGGACGTCGCGATCGTGGGCGGCGGCCTCGTCGGCATGACCGCGGCCCTGGCCTGCGCCGACCGCGGCCTCACCGTCGCGCTCAGCGCCGCGACCCGCCCCGGATCGGCGTCCGGCGCGGCCGCCGGCATGCTCGCGCCCTCCACGGAGGGCGCCACCGCCCCGGTCGCGGCCTTCGCCTCGGCCTGCCGCGACGCCTGGCCCCCTTACCTCGACCAGCTTGCCGGCCGGAGCGGCCGGCGAGTGGCGCTCAACCGGCTCGGGATACTCCAGGTCCCGGCCGACGAGGGCGGAGCGGGACGGCTGCGCGCGGCCGCCGGCGCCGGCAGCGACTGGCTCACCCCGCTGCAGGCGGCCGAGCTCGAGCCGGGAATCGTGGCGCCGCTCGGCGCCCTGCTCCACGAGCGAGACGGCGCCGTCGACAACGAGCACCTGCTGCTGGCCCTCGACGAGGCCATCGGCGCGACCGACCACGTCGCGTCCGCTGGAGAGGCGCGCGGCATCCGCCTCGGGCGCGGCACCGCGGAGTTGCTGCTCGCCGACGGCGGGACCATCGCCGCCGGACGGCTCGTCGTCGCGGCCGGCGCATGGGTGTCGCAGCTCGAGGGCCTGCCGCGGGCGATCCCGGTGGTGCCCGTGCGCGGGCAGATGATCGGCTTCGCGGCCGCACCGGTTCGTCATGTGATCCATGGTCCGGGCGCGTACGTGGTCCCGCGCCCCGCGGGACGCACGATTGTGGGGGCGACCATGGAACACGCCGGCTTCGACGCCGGCACCAGCCCGGAAGCGGCCACGCGGCTCGCGGACGCGGCCGGCCGGCTCGCCCCCGGGCTTGCGGGACTCCCCGTCATGGAGCACTGGGCCGGGCTCCGTCCCACGACCCCCGACCAGTTGCCGATCCTCGGGCCCGACCCCGAGCACGGGACCGTGCTGTACGCCTGCGGGCATTCAAGGAACGGGATTCTGATGGCACCGCTGACAGCCGAATGCATCGCGGCGCTGGCGTCCGGTGTACCCTCACCCTGGCCACTGGAGCCGTTTTCGGTGGCGAGGTTTGGGTAACTGTCTAAGTTGTATTTGGAAGGTTATGCAGCGCCGCGGCTCGCGCCGGCTCTCCTATCTTCACTCCTCGCATGACCGAGACCCTCTACCAGATCATGGGGCGCCATCGCGCCGACCCGCTCCCGGTGCGCAAGCCGGCGTGGCTCAAGGTCCGCGCGCCCGGTGGCACCAACTACACCCACCTCAGGCAGCTCATGCGGGAACTCGACCTCCACACAGTATGCGAGGAGGCGCACTGCCCCAACGTCGGCGACTGCTGGGACCATGGCACCGCCACCTTCATGATTCTCGGCGACGTCTGCACGCGAAATTGCGCCTACTGCGCCGTCGCCCATGGCCGCCCCCCGAAGTTCGACCCCGCCGAGCCCGCCCGCGTCGCCGAGGCGGTGCGGCGCATGAACCTCCGGCACGTCGTCCTGACCTCGGTCGACCGCGACGACCTCCCCGACTTCGGCGCCTGGGGATTTGCCGAGACGATCCGGCTCATCAAGGCCGCCAGTCCCGACACCAGCGTCGAGGTGCTCGTCCCCGACTTCCAGGGGAGCGAGGACAGCATTCGCGCCGTCCTCGACGCCCGCCCGGAGATCTACAACCACAACACCGAGACGGTGCCGCGCCTCTACAAGAAGGCGCGTCCGGGTGGCCGCTACGAGCGGGTGATGCAGATCTTCCGCTTCGCCCGGTCGTATGCCCCCGACATTCCCACCAAGACGGGAATCATCCTCGGCATGGGCGAGACGAACGAGGAGGTGCTCGCCACCATGCGGGACCTCCGCGCCGTCGACGTCGACATCCTCACGCTCGGCCAGTACCTGCGCCCCTCCGAGGGGCACATCGCGCTCGACCGCTACGTCACGCCCGCCGAGTTCGCGATGTTCCGCGAGCACGGCCTCGCCCTGGGGTACCGGCATGTCGAGTCGGGACCGCTCGTGCGCTCGAGCTACCACGCCTGGGAGCAGGTCCAGGCGGCCGGCGTCTGACCCCCGTTCGCCCATGATGGCCAGGAAGAAGCCCGACGCCGCCTCGGCGGCGCTCAATCGCGAGTTGCTCCACTCGATGCTCCTCCAGCGCCGCTTCGAGGAGCGCACCGCCGAGGCCTACGCCCTCGGCAAGATCGGCGGATTCTGCCACCTCTACATCGGGCAGGAGGCGGTCAGCACCGGGTCGCTCTCGCAGCTGCGCCCGGACGACTACGTGATCACCACCTACCGCGACCACGGCCAGGCCCTTGCCCGCGGCATGACCCCGCGTGCGGTGATGGCCGAGCTCTTCGGCCGCAGCGACGGCTGCGCCCGGGGCAAGGGGGGCTCGATGCACATGTTCGACAAGCAGCTCGGCTTCCTCGGCGGGCACGGCATCGTGGGCGGCCACATCCCGATCGCCACCGGCGTCGGATTCGCCATCAAGTACCGCGGCGGCGACCAGGTCTGCGTCTGCTTCTTCGGCGAGGCGGCGATCAACAACGGCGCCTTCCACGAGGCGGCCAACATGGCCGCCCTCTGGAAGCTCCCCGTGATCTACGTGATCGAGAACAACCGCTACGGCATGGGCACCGCGATCGAGCGCGCCTCGGCGATCAACGACATCTACGAGCGGGCCCAGAGCTACGACATGGCCCGCGACGTGGTCGACGGGCAGGACGTCTTCGCCGTGCGCGAGGCGATCGGCAAGGCGGTGCAGCGCGCCCGCGCCGACAGCATGCCCACCCTGCTCGAGGTGCGAACCTACCGCTTCATGGGGCACTCCATGAGCGACGCGGTGAGCGGCACCTATCGCACCAAGGACGAGCTCGAGGAGTACCTCAAGCGCGACCCGATCGCGCTGCTCCGCTCGCGGATGGAGGAGGCCGGCGAGATCTCCGCCGACGAGATCGCGGCGATGGATGCCGAGGTCAAGGCGGTGGTGCAGGACGCCCTCGACTTCGCCGACGCCAGCCCCGAGCTCCCCCTCGAGGCCCTCTGGGAGAACGTCCTCGTCGACACCACCAGCGATGCGGGCGCCATGCCCGCCCGCGCGGGCTGAGGCCCACGCCATGACCGTGATGACCTACCGCGACGCGCTCAACGCCGCGCTGCGCGAAGAGATGCGGCGCGACGACCGCGTCTTCCTGATGGGCGAGGAGGTGGCCGTCTACCAGGGCGCCTACAAGGTGTCCAAGGGGCTGCTGCAGGAATTCGGCGAGATGCGCGTGGTCGACACGCCGATCACCGAGCTCGGCTTCGCCGGCGTCGGCGTCGGCGCCGCCATGGTCGGGCTCCGCCCCATCATCGAGTTCATGACCTGGAACTTCGCCCTCCTCGCCCTCGACCAGGTGGTGAACGCCGCCGCCAAGATGCTCTACATGTCGGGGGGGCAGTTCGCGATGCCGATGGTCTTTCGCGGCCCCAACGGCGCCGCCCTGCAGCTGGGCGCCCAGCACTCGCAGGCCTGGGAGTCGTGGCTCGCCCACATTCCCGGCCTCAAGGTGGTGGCGCCGGGCACGCCGGCCGATGCCAAGGGGCTCCTCAAGGCCGCCGTGCGCGACGACAACCCGGTGATCGTGCTCGAGGGGGAGATGCTCTACAACATGAAGGGCGAGGTCCCCGACGGTGACCACGTCATTCCCCTGGGCGTGGCCGAAGTCAAGCGCGTCGGCGAGCACGTTTCCCTGATCAGCTACGGCAAGATGGTCAACGTCGCCCTCCAGGCCGCCGACGCCCTTGCCCGGGACGGCGTGCATGCCGAGGTCCTCGACCTCCGCACCCTGCGGCCCATGGACGTCCCGGCGATCGTCGCCACGGTGCGGAAGACCAATCGCTGCGTGGTGGTGGAGGAGGGGTGGGAGCTCTGCGGCCTCGGGGCACAGGTGGCCGACTACGTGCAGCGCGAGGCCTTCGACTGGCTCGACGCCCCGGTGCTCCGCGTGCACCAGGCCGAGGCGCCGATGCCGTACGCCAGGACGCTCGAGAAGCACGCCAAGCCCGACGTGGCCAAGACGGTGGCCGCCGCGCGGAAAGTCCTCTACCTCGACTGATCGCATGACGGGAACCCGGACTGTGAGCCGCTGATGGCGACGAAAGTGGTGATGGAGGCCCTCTCGCCCACGATGGAGGAAGGGCGCGTCGTGAAGTGGACCCGGGCCGAGGGCGACGCCGTGAAGGCAGGCGACGTGCTGGCCGAGGTCGAGACCGACAAGGCGGTCATGGAGCTCGTGGCCCGCGCCGACGGCGTGCTGCGCCGGATCCTCGCGCCGGTGGACACCTCGGCGCCCGTGGGAACGCTGCTCGCCGTCATCGCCGCCGCGGGCGAGGACATCGGGGCCCTGGTCGCCGGCGCCCCGGCCGCGCCTCCTGCCCCGAGCGCGCCGTCGCCTCGACCCGGCGGCGCAGCCGCCGGTGGAGGGACCTCGGGGACGCCGGCCCCGCCGCCGAGCGCGAGTCCCGCCGCCACACCGCCCGCCTCCGGCGGCACCGGCCGCTCCTCTCCCCTCGCCCGCCGCCTCGCTGCCGACGCGGGCGTCAGCCTCGGCGCCGTTTCCGGATCGGGCCCCGGCGGCCGCATCGTCAAGCGCGACGTCGAGGCGGCGCTCGCGGGCGGCGGTGCGCGGCCCGCCGTCCCGGGTGCGGCGGGGGACATGCCTGCCCCGGCGCCCGCCGCCGCCGGCCCCGGCTTCCGCGACATCCCGCTCACGCAGATCCGCAAGACGATCGCCCGCCGCCTCGTCGAGTCGATCGGCCCGATTCCGACCTTCTACCTCACGGCCGAGTACGACCTCGGCCGCGTCAGCGAGATGCGCGCCGCCATGGCCGCCATGGGCGACGACTACAAGGTCTCCGTCAACGACGTGATCCTGAAGGCGGTCGCCACCGCGCTCGCGCAGCATCCGGAGGTCAATGCCCACTGGCTCGGCGACCGCATCCGCCAGCACGACCGGGTGCACCTCGGCATGGCGGTCGCCACCGACGACGGCCTGATCGTCCCCGTGATCTTCGACGCCCACGCCAAGCGCATGCGCGAAATCTCGCGCGAGGCCAGGGAGCTCGCGAAGAAGGCCCGTGAGCGCAAGCTCAAGCCGGAGGAGTACACCGGCTCCACCTTCTCGGTGAGCAACCTCGGCATGTTCGGCATCGACCAGTTCACCGCGATCATCAACCCGCCCGAGTGCGGCATCCTCGCCATCGGCACGGCGAGCGACCAGGTCGTGCTCGACGCGGGCACGGCGCGCACCCGCAAGGTGCTGCGCGTGACGATGAGCTGCGACCACCGCGCCGTCGACGGCGCGGTGGGCGCCACCTTCCTGCAGGCGCTGCGGCGGATGATCGAGAATCCGCTCATGCTCGTGTACTAGGGGCTGCGGCCCCGCTTCCCCTCCCGACCATGGCCCAGTTCGACGTGATCTTCCTTGGCGGCGGCCCCGCCGGCTACGTGGGCGCCATTCGCTGCGCCCAGCTCGGCCTGAGCGCCGGCGTGGTCGAGCGCGACGGGCTCGGCGGCACCTGCGTGCTCTGGGGCTGCATTCCCGCCAAGTCGCTGCTCGAGAGCGCGTCGCTCGCCGTCAAGGTCGGCAAGTCCGCGGAGCACGGCATCACCGTCGGCGAGGTCAAGCTCGACTACGGCCCGGCCATGAAGCGCTCGCGCGCGGTCTCGCTGCAGAACTCCAAGGGGGTCGAGTTCCTGTTCAAGAAGAACAAGGTCACGACGCTCAGGGGCACCGGCACGCTCGCCGGCGGCATGTCGGTCCGGGTCACCGGCGCCGACGGGAAGGCCGAGGTCCACACCGCGAGGAAGGCGGTCGTGATCGCCACCGGCTCGCGCGTGAAGGGACTGCCGCAGGCGGGCCTCGAGCTCAACAAGACCACCGTGCTCTCGAGCGACGAGGTGCTGGTCCTCGACAAGGCGCCGAAGTCGATGGCGGTCGTCGGCGCCGGCGCGGTGGGCTGCGAGTTCGCCGACGTCTTCAGCGCTTTCGGAACCAGGGTCACGCTGATCGAGGTCGCCCCCGTGATCCTCCCCCTCGAGGACGCGGACTGCTCGGCCGAGCTCGCCCGGGCCTTCAAGAAGCGCGGCATCGACGTGATGTCGGGCGCGAAGATCGCCAGCGTCAAGGTGGGCGCCTCGAGCGTGAGGATGACGGTCGAGTCCGGCGGCGAGAAGAAGGAGCTCGAGGTCGAGAAGGTCCTCGTCGCCGCCGGCCGCGCCCCGGTGACCGACGACATCGGCCTCAAGGAGGCCGGCGTCCAGCTCACCGACCGCGGCTTCATCAAGGTCAACGAGCGGTTCGAGACCACCGCCGGCGGGATCTACGCCATCGGCGATGTCGCCGGCCCGCCGATGCTGGCCCACAAGGGCTCGCGCGAGGGACACGTCCTCGCCGAGCAGCTCGCCGGCCGGCATCCGCACCCGGTGAACTACGGCAACATCCCCAACGCCACGTACTGCCATCCCGAGGTCGCGTCGATCGGCCTCACAGAGGCGCAGTGCAAGGAGCGGAAGCTCGACTACAAGGTCGGCAAGTTTCCCTTCTCCGCGAACGGCCGCGCCCGCACGTCCGGCGAGACCGACGGCTTCGTGAAGGTCATCCGCGACGCAAAGTACGGCGAGATCCTGGGCGCCCACATCGTCGGCGCGCACGCCACCGAGATCATCCACGAGCTGGCGGTCGCCCGCGAGAACGAGTTCACGGTGGAGGAGGTCGACCTCGCCGTGCACGCGCACCCGACGCTCTCCGAGGCCGTCGCCGAGGCCGTGCTCGACTCCCTCGGGAAGATGATCCACGCCTGATCCCGTGGCGCCGCGCGAGCTCTGGGTCGCCGACCTCGGCACGCTGCACTACGGCGCCGCGCTGGCGCTTCAGCGCGACCTCGCCGCGCGTCGCATCGGCGGTGAGCTCCCCCAGGATGTCCTCCTGCTGGTGGAGCACCCGCCCGTCATCACCTTCGGCCGCTCGATCCGCGCCGGGCACCTCACGGCCACGCCGGACCTGCTCGCCGCCCGCGGGGTGGAGGTGCACGAGACGGAGCGCGGCGGCGACATCACCTTCCACGGCCCGGGCCAGCTCGTGGGCTACCCCATCGTCGACCTCACGCGCCACCGGCAGGACCTGCACTGGTACCTGCGCGCCCTCGAGGAGGTGCAGGTCCGGGCCCTCGCCGCCTTCGGGATCGCCGCCGCGCGACACCCGGGGAAGACCGGCGTCTGGACGCGCGGCCGCAAGATCGCCTCGATCGGCGTTCACGCGCGGCAGTGGGTGACCTGGCACGGCTTCGCGCTCAACGTCACCACCGACCTGTCGTTCTTCGACCTCATCGTCCCCTGTGGCCTCGCGGGCGTGGACATGACAAGCGTGGCGCGCGAGGTGACGGAACTCGGCCTTGCCGCCGCCGGCGAGGCGCCCGGGGCGCTCGGAGCCATGGCACGCCCGGCGGTCGTGCAGGCCATGTCCGACCTCCTGGCGCTCACACCGCGCGCCTGGGTCGACGAGGCGGACGCGACATGACCGGGAGGCGGCGCACCGGCCCTCTCGCCGGCCTGCTCGCGCAGGACGCGCCCCCGCCGACCGGCGCCTCCTGCCGGTGCCGAACGACTCGCTGATCTTCTTGCGCCTCGGCACACCGGCGCGGTAGCCGCCGCGGCGGGGGGCTAGATTCCCCCCATGGCCGATGCCCCCCGCGTCTATCGCCAGCGCGAGCGCCAGGTGGACGCGCGCGCGGAGGGGGCTCCCGATCACCTCGACGGGCTGAACGACGAGCAGCGCCTCGCCGCCACGGCGAGCGGCGCGCCGCTGCTGATCGTGGCCGGCGCCGGGACGGGAAAGACGCGCACCCTCGTGCACCGGGTGGCGCACCTGATCGAGACGGGCGTGCGCCCCGAGCGCATCCTCTTGCTCACGTACACGCGGCGCGCCGCGCAGGAGATGCTCTCCCGCGCCGAGCGACTGGTCGGCTCGGCGAGCCGGTCGGTGCAGGGGGGGACCTTCCACGCCACCGCCAACCGGCTGCTCCGGCGGTTCGGGCCCGCCGCGGGCCTCCCCGGCGACTTCACCATCATGGACCAGGGGGACGCCGAGGACCTGATGCAGATCGCGCGGGCCACCCTCGGCGTCGCGCAGCGGAACAAGCGATTCCCGAAGAAGGAAACGCTGCAGTACCTCTACTCGCGCCACGTCAACACCGAGCGCTCCCTCGACGCCCTCCTGCACGACGAGTTCCCCGCCTTCGTCGACTGGCAGAAGGACATCGAGCGGGTGTGGGGCGACTATACGCGGCGCAAGGCGGAGCGGAACCTGGTCGACTACGACGACCTCCTGCTCTTCTGGGCGCTGATGCTCGACCAGTCGCCCGAGCTGGGGGCGCGCATCGCGTCGATGCACGACCACGTGCTGGTCGACGAGTACCAGGACACCAACGCGCTGCAGTCGCGCATCCTGCGGGGGCTGTGCGGTGCGAACGGGCGGCTCACCGTCGTGGGCGACGATGCCCAGAGCGTCTACTCGTTCCGCGGGGCGACGGTGCGCAACATGCTCGACTTCCCGGCGCAATTCACCGGCGCGCGCGTGGTAACCCTCGAGCGGAACTACCGCTCCACCGCCCCCATCCTCGACTGCACCAACGCGCTGATCTCGCGCGCCAGCGAACGGTACAGCAAGCGGCTCTGGACAGCGCGCACCGGGGGCGAGAAGCCCTGGCTGGTGGCCGCCCGCGACGAGTCGCAGCAGACCCGCTTCGTCGCCGACCGGATCCTCGAGCTGCACGAGGAGGGCGTGCCGCTGCGCGAGATGGCGGTGCTCTTCCGCGCCGGCTACATGTCCGCCGACCTCGAGATCGAGCTGGCCCGCCGCAAGATCCCGTTCGACAAGTGGGGCGGCCTGCGCTTCCTCGAGGCGGCGCACGTGAAGGACGTGCTCGCCTTCCTGCGCATCCTCGAGAATCCCCGCGACGAGGTCAGCTGGTACCGCATCCTCCTCCTCATGCCCGGCATCGGCGAGACGACGGCGCGCGCGGCGATCGAGACCATGGCCCAGCTCGCCTGGGACTCCGGTGCCTTCGGCCGGTACGCCCCCCCGCCGCGCGCCCGCCCCGCCCACGACGCCCTCGTTGCCCTGCTCGAGGCCATGCGGAACGCCACCCCCACCGACTACGCCCAGGTCAGCGCCGACATCGCCCGCGTGCGCACCATGTACGACGAACTGCTCCGCGACAAGTACGACCGCCCCGAGCCACGGCTGGCCGACCTCGACCAGCTCCAGGTGATCGCGGCCGGCTATCCCTCGCGCCTGGAGTTCCTGAACGCCATCGCCCTCGAGCCGCCCCAGGGCACGCAGGACCTCGCCGCCGGCGGCGCCGACCAGGAGGACGACGTGCTCGTGCTCAGTACGGCGCACTCCGCCAAGGGGCGCGAGTGGGACGTCGTATTCGTGATCTGGGCCGTGGACGGCTTCTTTCCCCTCGCCCGCGCGATCGGCGACGACGACCAGGTGGACGAGGAGCGGCGGCTCATGTACGTCGCCATGACACGCGCCCGCAACCACCTCTTCGTCACCTACCCGATCCACACCTACGGCACGCGCCGCGGGGCCGACTACACCATGGACCAGCTGTCGCGCTTCCTCGACCGCGGCGTTCGCGAAACGATGGAGCGCGTGGCCCTCGGCGACAACGATGCCACGGCCCCGCCCGACACCTCGCCCCCCGCCCAGCCCGTGGACCTGCGCGCCCTGCTGCGCGGTCGCTTCAACGCCTGATCCGCCGTCGTCCTGAGCGCCCCGACGGACAGGCCTTGCCGTCGTCCCCGGTGCGGCGAGCGACCTGCTTGGCGCCCCCGCGGCGCTTCCCCCGCCCTTACGGCCCCTTCCGCGCCCGCGTGTCCACCTCGATGATCTGCCGAATCGCCTTCCGCAGGTCGCCGCGATTGGCCTGCACCGCCGCGTCGAGGGTGATCAGTCCGGTGCGGTAGAGGGTCTTCGAGAGCACGGCATTGTTGCCGAGCGGGGCGCGGTCGGCCCAGCCGGCTGGCCGTGGAGACCGCAACCACGTGCCCATCGAGTCGCGCAGCACCGTGCGCGCCTGCGTCTCGAGCGTGTCGCGCGCCGCGAGGCGCGCAAGCGAGTCGCGGTCGTGGGCGCGGAACGCCGAGTCGAGGCGCATCGCGTACCAGGACCAGAACGCTCCCAGCCGGATCTCGTCGTTCCAGCGGTCGCCCACCAGCCGCGCATTGGCGCTGTCTCCCCGTGACCGGAAGAACCGCTGCGCGCCCCGGTGGCCCACCATGTTCGCGAACGACTCGTTCATCGACACCGCGCCGGGCACGAAGTACGTCGTGTGCAGCAGCTCGTGGATCACCGTCTCGGCCACGCTCGCCGAGTCGCCGGCCAGCGTCGGTGAGAGCAGCGGGTCGTCGAGCCACCCCAGCGTGCTGAAGGCGCTCGCGGGGCGCAGCTCGGCGTCGAGTCCGAGCCCCTCCAGTTCTGCTCGCGCCGCCTCGGCGTCCGCGGGCCGGAAGAATCCCTGGTACGGCACCGACCCGATGATCGGGTACCACCAGGTCACCCGGATCAGTCGGTCCCGCCTCGCTCCGGTGAGCACCAGCACCAGCGTATCCCCCGGCAGCGTGCTGTAGGTCGTGTAGGCCCGGCCGGCCGAGAGCCCGATCGAGTCCACGGCGTACCGCCGCACCGCCTGCACAAGCCCAAGCATGCCGCGGGTGCGGGCGTCGGTGCGCGGATCGGCGATCACCTCGGCGATCGGCCTTCGCCGGGCCAGGATGCCCCCCTCCTCCCAGGCCGCGCGGGCGATATAGCGACCGGTTCGCGTTGTCGCCGCTGCCCCCACGAGCACCGACAACAGCCCCCCGCCGCCAAGCAGGAGCCACCGTCTCCAGCGAGCCATCACAATCTTTCCGAAATAGTCATGGTCAGGAAAGCCGTCATTATGTCCAAATCATTACAGCGCATCAACTTATCTGCCGTCCGCGCGACCGGCAATGCTTTGACAGCCACCCCTCCGAAGGCCTATCATACGGGTCTCATGTCCTTCGTCCATCTCCATTGTCACACCGAGTACTCGCTGCTCGATGGCGCGAACCGGATTGACGACCTGATCGCTCGCGCCAGGGAGTTCGAGCAGCCGGCGCTCGCCATCACGGACCACGGCAACCTGCACGCGGCGTGGGAGTTCCAGGACAAGGCGCGCGGGCAGGGACTCCGGCCGATCATCGGCATGGAGGCGTACGTCGCGCCGACCGACCGCAGGCTGCGCGCCCGCGTCGCCGCCGGCGCCAAGCCCTACTACCACCTCGTCCTCCTCGCTCGCGACCGGCAGGGGTACCGCAACCTCGTCAAGCTCTCCTCGCTGGCGTGGACCGAGGGGTTCTACGTCCGGCCGCGCGTCGACCGCGAGTTGCTCGCCAGGTATGCCGAAGGGATCATCGTCTCCTCGGCGTGCATGGCGGGCGAGGTCGCGTCGCACCTGCTCGCCGACCGGTACGACGACGCGCGGGCGACCGCCGAGTGGTACGCCACCCTGTTCAAGGACCGCTACTACCTCGAGGTGCAGGCGCACCACAGCGAGGGACAGGCCAGGCTCAACCAGCAGGTCTTCCGGCTCGCCGGCGACCTCGGACTCCCGGTGGTCGCGACGAACGACAGCCACTTCCTGCGGCACGACGACCACGAGGCCCACGACGTGCTGCTCTGCATCGGGCTCGGCAAGGACTACGCGGACCGGGACCGCATGCGGTACGATGACGGCCTCTACTTCAAGAGCGCCCCCGAGATCGCCGCCTTCTTTCCCGATCGCGCCGATGTCCTCGCGAACACCCTCGTCATCGCCGACCAGGTCGACGTCACGTTCGAGAAGAAGCACTACCTGCCGTCGTTCCCGCTCCCGCGCGGGGTCGCCGGCGAGAACGAGCTGCTGCGGGCCCTCGCCGAGGCGGGGGCGCGTGAGCGGTACGGCGAGCCACTTCCCGCCAACGTGCGCGAGCGGCTCGACTACGAACTGGGGGTCATCACCAAGACCGGCTACGCCGGGTACTTCCTGATCGTCCACGACTTCATCAAGGCCGCGCGCGACAGGGGGATTCCCGTGGGTCCGGGGCGCGGGTCGGCCGCCGGCTCGCTCGTCGCCTACAGCCTTCGCATCACCGACGTCTGCCCGCTGACCTTCGACCTCCTCTTCGAGCGCTTCCTGAACCCGGAGCGCGTGTCGATGCCCGACATCGACGTCGACTTCTGCTTCGAGCGGCGGGGCGAGGTGATCGAGTACGTGCGGCAGAAGTACGGCCGCGATGCCGTGGGCCAGATCGTCACCTTCGGGACGATGAAGTCGCGGGCCGCCATCAAGGACGTGGGCCGCGTGCTCGGCTTCACCCCGGCCGAGACCGACGCGCTCGCCAAGCTCATCCCCAACCAGCCGAACTTCTCGCTCTCCGTCGCCGAGGCGATCACCCAGATCCCCGACGTGAAGCGCCTCTACAAGTCGGAGGAGCGCTACACCCAGCTCCTCGACTTCGCGATCGCCCTCGAGGGACTGTCGCGGCACACCGGGGTGCACGCGGCGGGTGTCGTGATCGCCCCGGGGCCGCTCGACGACTACGTCCCCGTGTGCACGCAGACCACGAAGGGCTCGGGGGCCGGCGACGACGAGACGGTCGTGGTGACCCAGTACGACATGAACGCGCTCGAGAAGGCCGGGATGCTGAAGATGGACTTCCTCGGCCTCACGACCCTCACCGTCATTCACGACGCCGTGAAGTCGGTCGCGGCGCGCACCGGCGAGCAGGTGGACCTCGACGCCCTCCCCCTCGACGACGAGGCGACCTACCGGCTCCTCCGCGCCGGCCGCACCGCCGGCGTCTTCCAGTTCGAGTCGCCGCTCGCCACCGACGTGCTGCGCTCGATGCGCTGCGATCGCTTCGACGACCTCGTGGCGTCGAACGCCCTCCTGCGTCCCGGTCCGCTCGACGCCGGCATGCACAAGGTGTACATCCGGCGCAAGCGCGGCGAGGAGGCGGTCACCTACCCGCTCGCCGAGCTGGAGCCGATCCTCGCCCCCACGTACGGCGTCATCACCTACCAGGAACAGGTGATGCGCATCGCGCAGCTGCTCGGCGGCATCTCGCTCGCCGAGGCCGACGTGCTGCGCAAGGCGGTGGGCAAGAAGGACGCCGACCTGATCCGCCGGGAACTCGGCGCCTTCGTGCGCAAGGCCCTCGCCCGCGGCCACCCCCGCAAGCAGATCGAGGAGATCGCCAGCCAGATCGAGACCTTCGGCCGCTACGGCTTCAACAAGTCGCACTCGGTCGCCTACTCCGTGGTCGCGTACCACACGGCGTGGCTCAAGGCGCACCACGCCGCCGACTTCATGGCGGCCCTCCTCTCGGCGTGCATCGGCGACACCGACGCCGTGGTGAAGTACATCTCCGAGGCCCGCGAGCTGGGCCTCGAGGTGCTCCCCCCGCACGTCAACGAGTCGGGGTACAAGTTCACCGTGATCGCCGACCGGAGGCTCCGCTTCGGCCTCGGCGCCATCCGCAACGTCGGCCGGGCGGCGATCGACTCGATCCTTGCCGCCCGCGCCGCCGGGCCCTTCACCTCGCTGCACGACCTCTGCGGCCGCGTCGACCTGCGGCTCTGCAACAAGCGGGTCTTCGAGGCCCTCGTCGCCTCGGGGGCGCTCGATGGCGTCGGCGGCGCCCACCGCGCCCAGCTCCTCGCCGCCCTCGACGGCGCGCTGCAGGGCGCCGCCCTCGAGCAGTCCGAGCGGCTCAGCGGGCAGTCGTCGCTGTTCGGCGACGCGGGAGCCGGCCCGGGCGCCTCGGCCATTGCCGACCGCACCCTGCCCAACGTCGCCCCCATGGGGGAGGCCGACCGCCTCGCCCGCGAGAAGGAGATCATCGGGTTCTACATCTCCGGGCATCCCCTCGAGCCCTTTCGCACCGAGTGCGAGCTCCTCGTCTCGCACTCCGTCGCCCAGCTTGGCGCCTGGACCGAGGAGCCGATCACCCTCGGCGTCGTGGTCACGGCGATCAAGCGCCAGGTCTCGCGCAAGTCGGGCGCCGAGTTCGCCCGGCTCACCATCGAGGACTTCACCGGCACCACCGAGGTGCTCGTCTTCCCCGAAGCCTGGGCCGCCCTCGCCGACCGCATTCGCGAGGACGTGCCGGTGCTGCTGCGGGGCGCCTACGGGCGCCGCGACCAGGGGGCCGACAAGCCGACTTTCATCGTCGAGACGGTCCAGAAGTTCGCCGAGGTGCGCGCCAGCGGGCAGGTCGCCGTCGCCCTCGAGCTCGGCTCCGGCGCCGGCCTCACCCCCGGGGTCATGCGCGACGTGCGCGCCGTCGCCGAGGCCCATCCGGGGGCCTCGCCCCTCGAGCTGCGCTGGCTGGCCGAGGGCGAGTCCGCCCCGGCCCGCTGGCGGTCCCGTTCGCTGCGGGTCTCGCCGACCGGCGCCGCACTGACTGAACTGCGCAACCTGCTCGGCACCGAGCGGGTGCGCCTCGTACGCGGGAGCTAGCGTGGGTACTTCCGTCGCACTGGAGTTCGAGAAGCCGATCGCCGAGCTCGAGAAGCAGATCGACGAGCTCCGCAAGGTCGCCGGCGACCGCCAGGTCGAGGTCGACGACGAGATCGTGCCGCTCACGCGCAAGCTCGACGCGCTGCGGGCCGAGATCTACCGCAACCTCTCGCCCATCCAGCGCGTCCAGGTCGCCCGGCATGTGCGGCGCCCCTTCACCGCCGACTACCTGCGCCTCTGCTTCACCGACTTCATCGAGCTCCACGGCGACCGCGCCTTTCGCGAGGACGCCGCCATCGTCGGCGGCTGGGCCCGCCTCGACGACGAGACCGTGATGGTCATCGGCCACCAGCGCGGCCGCGACACCCGCGAGAACCTCAAGCGCAACTTCGGCATGCCCCACCCCGAGGGCTACCGCAAGGCGCTGCGCCTCATGAAGCTCGCCGAGAAGTTCCAGGTCCCCATCCTCACCCTCATCGACACCACCGGCGCCTGGGCCGGGATCGGCGCCGAGGAGCGGGGCCAGTCCGAGGCGATCGCCCGCAACCTGTTCGAGATGAGCCGGCTCGAGGTGCCGATCATCGCCACCGTGATCGGCGAGGGCGGCAGCGGCGGCGCCCTCGCCCTCGGCGTCGCCGACCGCGTCCTCATGCTCGAGAACTCGGTCTATTCCGTGATTTCCGTCGAGGGCTGCGCCTCGATCCTCTGGAAGGACGGCAAGAGCCCGGAGATGCGCGAGAAGGCCGCCAAGGCCCTCCGCATCACCGCCCCCGACCTCCTCGAGCTTCGCGTCATCGACGACATCGTGCCCGAGCCGCCGGGCGGCGCGCACGCCAATCACGAGGAGGCCGCCAAGGCCCTCCACGTCGCGCTCCTGCACCACCTCGAGGAGCTCCGCCGCCTCAAGCCCGACAAGCTTGTGCGCCGCCGCCGCGAGAAGTTCCTGCGCATGGGGATCTTCAACGAATGACGGGGGAGTCGTCGCCCGTCACGGAGCTCGACCAGCCGCCGTCGGCTCGACCGGAGCCCGGTGAAGCCGTGCCCAGTGGGGCGACCGCGGCCGCGCCCCCGCCATTGGCCCCGGCGACCGATGCGGGCCCGCCGCCGCGGGCCCATCGCGTCGAGGTGGCCTTCAAGGGCAACCGCCGCGAGTTCTACCGCTACGAGGGCCCCGAGCCGCCTCCCCTTCGCACTCCCGTGATCGTCGAGGCGGACCGCGGCGAGGACCTGGGCCGCGTCCACAGCACCGGCGAGGCGGCCGAGGTGCGCAATGCGGGGCTGGCCCATGGCACCGGACGCGAGCTGCCGTCCTTCCGCGTCCTCCGCCTCGCCACAAGTGCCGAGGTCGCCCGCGAGCGACAGGCCCGCCTCGACGACGACGACGCCCGCCGCCGCGCCGCCGAGCGCGTCCGCGCCAATCACCTCGTCATGAAGCTCTCGGACGCCGAGTGGCAGTGGGACCGCAAGAAGCTCACCCTGTACTTCACCGCCGAAAAGCGCGTCGACTTCCGCACCCTCGTGCGCGACCTCGCCGCCATGTTCCGCGCCCGCATCGAGCTCAAGCAGATCGGCGTGCGCGACGAGGCCAGGCGACTGGGTGGTGTCGGGCGCTGCGGCCGCGAGTACTGCTCCGCCAGCTGGCTCCCCGAGCTGCGTCCCGTCAACCTCGGGGTGGCCAAGGACCAGCGCCTCTCGCTCAACCCGACGCAGATCTCGGGTGCCTGCGGCCGGCTGATGTGCTGCCTCCGCTACGAGCACGAATTCTACGTCCAGGCCCGCAAGCGCTTTCCCAAGGAGGGCAAGGTCCTCACCACCGCGCGCGGCGAGGAGAGGGTCATCGCCAACGACATCTTCCGCGAGCGCGTGACCCTGCGCAACACTGAGGGCGAGTCGCGGATCGTGCCCCTCGCCGAGCTCGACGCCGAGCGCGCCGCCGGGGAGCTGCGCGGCATGACCGAGGAACTCGCGGTTCCCGAGGTCGCCGCCTCGCGCGACGACGACTTCGTCCCCGACCCCGACGCCCCGCTCGCCGGCGACTCCCCTGCAGCAGCACCGGATGCCGCGCCGACGACGGCGCGGCCCGCCGCCGCCGGCGACGGCCGCGGCGGGGCGACGGCGCCCGGCGAGGGTGCGGCGGCTGAACTGCGCCGCAAGCGTCGCCGGGGGCGGCGTGGCGGCCGCCGCGGGCGGGGAAGCGCGGGTGCGGGAGACGGCGCCCCCGGGGCCGACGGTGAGGCGGCGCACGGCGATATTGGGGATGCCCCGGGCGACGCCTCCTCCGGCGGCGCGCCCCCCGACGACGCCAACCGCTGATCGTGCCCCGCTTCTACCTCACCACCGCCATCGACTACGCGAACGGCGATCCGCACCTCGGGCATGCGCTCGAGAAGGTCGGCGCCGACGCCATCGCCCGGTATCATCGCCTCGCCGGCTTCGACGTGCACTTCTGCACGGGCATGGACGAGCACGGGCAGAAGGTGGCCCAGACCGCCGCGGCCCGGGACGTCGACCCGCAGGCGTTCGTCGACCGGATCGCCGGCCGCTTTCGCGAGACGTGGGAGCGCCTCGCCGTGTCGTTCGACCAGTTCGTCCGCACCACCGACCCCGCGCACAAGTCCGGCGTCCGCGCCCTGATCAGGCGCATCGCCGACACCTCGCCGGGCGACTTCTACGAGAAGGCGTACGAGGGTTGGTACTGCGTCGGCTGCGAGCTGTTCAAGCGCGACGACGAAATCGTCGACGGGCACTGCGCCCTGCACCCCACCCGAACGCTCGAGTGGACCGAGGAACGCAACTTCTTCTTCCGGCTCAGCAAGTACGCGGGGTTCCTCCGGCAACTCTTCGCCGACCGGCCGGACTTCCTCGCCCCCGAGTCGCGTCGCAACGAGGTCCTGTCGCTCATCGAGCGGGGGCTCGACGATATCTCCATCTCGCGCGCCCGGCTCTCCTGGGCCATTCCCTTTCCCCTTGCCGCGTCCGACGGCGTGGCGCAGGGCACCTGGGTCTGGTTCGACGCCCTCCCCAACTACCTCACGGCCACCGGCTATCCCGGCGCCGGCTGGAAGGAGCGCTGGCCGGCCCAGCTCCATGTGATCGGCAAGGACATCACGCGACTGCACGCCGTGATCTGGCCGGCCATGCTGCAGGCCGCCGAGATCGCCCTCCCCGGGCGCGTCTGGGCCCATGGCTTCGTGCAGCTCGCCGGCGAACGCTTCTCCAAGTCGGCCGGCGTCAAGCTCGAGCTCGGCGAGGCGATCGACCGATACGGCGCCGATGCCTTCCGCTACTTCCTCCTCCGCGAGGTGCCGTTCGATGCCGACGGGAACTTCTCGTTCGAGCGGTTCGACGAGCGCTACCACGCCGACCTCGCCAACGCCTTCGGCAACCTCGCCAGTCGCGTGATCGCGATGGTCGAGCGCTACCGCGGGGGCGTCGTGCCGCGCGCGCCGCGCACCGGCCTCGACGCCGACGACCACGCGAGCATCGCCGCCTATCACGCGGCCATGGACGGCACCAACGGCTACCTGCTGCATGAGGGGCTCAAGCACATCTGGGCCTGCGTCCAGCGCGGGAACGAGTACGTGGACCGGCGCGCCCCATGGAGGCAGGCCAGGGACCCGGTGCTCGCCGCCGACCTCGACGAGACCCTCGGCGCGCTCGTTCGGCAGCTCGCCCGACTGGCCGTCCTCGTCCAGCCATTCATGCCGGGCAAGGCCGCCGAACTCTGGTCACAGCTGGGCGGCCCCGGCGCGGTCGCCGACCAACGGTTCGCGGCGCTCGCGACCCTCGACCCGGCAGGCTGGAAGGTCGCCAAGGGCGCCCCCCTGTTCCCCAAGCCGGAAGGCTGACACCTTGTTCGGCACGGGGGGCAACGTGCCGCACGACCGGCGATCGCGCGGGCCGGCACACCCCCCTCCCCCTGCACGGTCGATCCCGTGACCCTATTGCGCTTCGCCGGTCGTGGCACCTCCCTGCTCGCCACCGGCGTGCTCGCCGCCGCCTGCAGCTTTCTCCCCGGCCGCGCGTCGTCGCCCGCCCCGAATCCCCCGGCGGGCATCTCGGCGCCGGCCGAGCCGGCGACCTCGGACCTCGGCGCGATCATGCTCCACGTCGAGAATCACGGCTATGACGACATCGTGATCTCGATCGTGCGGGGAAGCTCGCCCGAGCGGGTGGCGCGCGTCGGCGCGGCCAACAAGTGGAGCGGCGCCCTCGACCGGTGGCTCGACCCCAAGGGTGGGGAGGTGCGGCTGCTGGCGGAGCCCATTGGGGCCCGCACCTATGGCCCGGAGTCCGCCCTTCGCGTCCTGGTCAGGCTGCAACCCGGCCAGTCCCTGATCTGGACGATCGAGAAGAACATCAGGGCGTCGTTCTACGAGGTGCGCTAGCGCCCCGGGCCGCTGTTCCCGCCGTTCCGGCCCAGCAGGTCGCCACCGAGCTTGATCCCGGCAATGATCGCGGCGCCGCCGAACACCACGCCACCCGCCAGCAGCGCCGATCGCGCCAGGTTGAGGTTGCGGCGATCGTAGCCGGAGACGAACTGCCGCGGCACCACCACCTTCTCGCCGATCCACGGGTCCTCGAGCTCCTGGCGGTTGGTCACGCCGACCACCGACAGGGTGAGCGACGCCGAGTCGGCGGCCACGAGCCGGCCCCGGATCGCGATCACCCCGGTGCCGATCCTGGGCGCCAGAGTGGCCGATCCCAGCTCGGTGAGGCGCACCCGCGCCTCCTCGCCTGTCCCCGGCGCCGTCCGCAGTGGCGTGTACGAGTAGCACCCGGCGCTCAGCAATGCGGGCATGGCAATCACGGCACGGAATCGGCGAAAGAACTTCACGGGGAGCACCGGGCAAGGTGGGCCGGGGCCGGGATGCCCCATGCGCCATGGGAAAACTACGGCCGGCCGCGCGGCGGGAAAAGCCGACGGCCCGCCCCGGAAACTACTCCGGAGCGGGCCGTGGGTTCCTGCCACCATCAGCTTGGTGAGAGTGTCTTACGGCTCGCCAAGACAGGCCGCGCCGCCGACCGTGGTGGTGTTCTTCGGGTCCATGCGATTCCTCGGGTTCGCCTGCTGAACGGACGGCGACGGGATGTTCGGGTTCGTCTGCCGCTCGCCGGAGCCGTAGTAGAACCGGGCCGGAATCTTGGTCGTCGGCGCCCTTGCCGTTACGTTCGGGGCCAGGTTCGGCCAGCAGGTGCGCTTGTAGTCGTTCCAGACCTCGATGTGCTGGAAGAGGGCGATGTACTTCGAGGTCAGGATCTCCTGCAGCAGCGCGGTGCCCGTGCAGGCAATGCCACCGCAACCGGTCGCCGGCGAGAGCGCGGCGAGGCCGATCGACGTCCGGTACGTGTTCAGCGTGGCGAGTGCCGTGGCGTCACCCGCGCCTCCGCGCGCGGACGTCTGCGCCTCGGCGAGGATGTGGGCATTTTCGGCGTACGTCACCAGCGGCTGGTTGAACGACGACGCCGCACGCGCCGCGCTCAGCCACGACTGCGTGCCGTCATCCTCGTCGCCCGGGGCTGCCCCCTTGATGCTGTCGAACGGAGCCCCGCCTGGGACGGGTGATGGCTGCTGCGCCGTCGCGAAGTACTCCGACAACCTCGGATCACCGCGGGAGACCATCAGGTCGACGAGGAACTTGCCCGCGGAGATGTCGGTGCCGCGGTTGCGCCTGAACTGGAACCAGCCGTTCTCTTCACCCACCGTGCTACTCTGGTAGGTGTTGTAATCGCCGGCCGCACTTGCGATGCCCAGCGCCGCCTCGGTGGCCGCCTTCGAGTACGCCGTCGCGCCCACCACCTCAGCCGTATGCAGGTACAAGCGGGCCTTGAGCGTGTGCGCGAGCGCCGTCCATCTGGCCGTGCTGTTCGCGTAAACGAGGTCCGACGCACCGGGGCCCACGCCGACTCCCGTGGCAAGGTTCGCTAGACCGCTGTCGAGCAGTACTTGAAGCGCCGCGTACACCGAGTCCTGCCGGTCGAGCTTCGGGGTCGGCTTCAGCAGCACGGAGACGGCCTCCGAGTAGGGAATGTCTCCCCACGCGTCCGCGGCCTGGGCCATGCTCATCGCCTCGTAGATCTGCGCGACTCCCAGGAACTTCTTGTTGCCGGCCGCGCGCGTAGCCGCCTGGACGGTACGCAAGTCGACGAGCCCGCCACCAGTGTAGAAGTTGTCGAATCCCTGCGTATTCTCGTCAATCTCGTACCGCTCGAACGAGAGCCATTGCCGGTTCACCCCGGCCATCTGCTGCATCCAGATCGTCGCAAGACGGTTCATGTCGCCGGTCATCCCGGCCTGCTGAAACGCCTGCACCGCCGTAAACAGCTGCGCGCTCGACCCGGCCACGGGCGCGTTGGGATTCGTATCGAGGCCCGGGCCCGTGAAGTCCACGCAACCGGCCAGACCGCCAGCCACCAGGGCGGCGCCGAGCGCCGCCCGCATGCGAAGTGAAATCATGTTGGTCATCGGTCGCTCAGCGGTTGAGGGTGATGTTGATGACCCACGACCGTGTCTGCGGGTTGTTGAAGTAGTCGATGCCTCGACCAATGCCCGTGGCGCCGTAGAGGTTGGTCTCCGGATCCACGCCCTGGTAGTCCGTCCACACCATCAGGTTGCGCCCCGACAGCCGGACGTCGATGCTCGACAGTGACAGGTTCTTGCGAACGAAGTTGTCGTCGAAGGTGTACGCCACCGAGATCTCGCGCAGCTTGGTGTACGCACCGTCGTCCACGAGCTGGCCGCCCGGGCCGGCGAACACGCCACCTCCGATGCCGGTGCGGAACCAGTTCTCGCCCACCTGCACGGCGGTCCCGGCCCCTGGGCCCGTCGACGGGCCCGGCTGGATGTCCTTGCCGAACGTGCGCAGGCCACCCGTGTACGCCCCCGTGCCCGCCGGCGAGCGCATCGCGCGCGGCGTCGTGCTGATAGCGCGCCCGAAGCTCTCGAGCGCGCCGCGCGTGCCGTTCCAGTTCGCCGCACCGTTGCGGATGTCGATCAGCATCGAGACGCTGAGCTTCTTCATCAGCGTCAGGTTGTTGCGGAACCCGAGCAGGTAGTTCGGGTTCGGGTTGCCCGTGATGCGGTTCTTCGGGTCGTACAGCGGGTAGCCGCTGGCCGGGAGGAAGAGTGCGCCGTTCGGGGCGTTCTTGCTGCGGCAGTACTTGTTGATGTCGTCACCCGGGACGCCCGAGCCGGCCTGGATGTTGTCCGTGTCCGGCACGTTGTACAGGCAGCGGACAAAGTCCGTCTGGTAGAACACGCCGAGTGGCGCGTCCTTCACCGCCAGCGAGGCGCCGAAGCCCCCCGCGAGGCCCACGTACTCGGCCCCGAGGATGTCCTTCACCTTGTTCCGGTTCGCCGTGAAGTTGATCCCCATCTCCCAGCGCAGGTCCGACCGGTCGATCACGCGGCCGTTGAGCGTGAGTTCGACGCCGGTGTTCTCGATCTTGGCGCCGTTCTTGTTCACGCTGAAGAAGCCGGTCGATGGCGGGAGCGGCACCCCGAGGATGACGTCCGTCGTCTGCGCGTTGTAGTACGTGATGCCGCCGTCGATCCGCTGGTTCCAGAGGCCGAAGTCGGCACCGAACTCGGTCTCCGTCGTGATCTCGGGACCGATCTTCACGTTGCCCAGCGTCCCGAACGCGGCAATGCCGTTGTTGCCGGCCTGCGTCGGCGTCGTGGCGCCCCCGCCGTAGGCGTAGGCACCGTTCGCGTTCGAGTACGTCGTGAGCGTCTGGTACGCGTACGGCTCACGACCGACCTGCCCGTAGGCCACGCGGGCCTTGAGGAAGGACAGCATCCCCTTCTGCGACGTGTTCCCCAGCGTGTTGGTCACGTTCCAGACCACCGACGCCTTCGGGAAGTAGTTGGTGCGCCGGTCCGGCGCGTACGACGACGCCTGGTCCATGCGGACGGCGCCGCTCAGGAACACCTGGTTCCACAGGTCGGCCTCGACCTGGCCGAAGAAGGCGGCGATGTTCGTCTTCGACTCGAAGTTCTGCGGCTGCATGTTCGAGGGAATCGTGTTGTTGAGCGTCAGCAGCGTCGGGTCGGTGTATCCCGTTCCCTGCACCTGCAGGATCCTGAACTTGCGCAGGTTCAGGTTCTGGCCCAGCGACACGCGCAGGTTCACGTTCGGGTTGACCTCGAACTGCCCGGTCGCCAGCAGGTTGTGGTCGATCTGCAGGCCCGTGTAGTTGCCCTGGTAGAGCTGGCCCGGCAGGCCGTCGCCGGCGGAGCCTGGCGGCAGCGAGCTCACGCGTTCGTCGCTGTAGTAGTCCGTGCCCAGCGTATAGTTGACCTTCAGCCAGTTCATCGGCTGGTAATCCAGCAGCACGTTGCCCACGATGCGGCCGACATTGCTCGTGTTGCGGGGCTCGTTCACCACCCAGAACGGATTGTCGTACACCGGGTCGGCGCACGGGTCGCCAAGGACCGGCTTCGGGTAGCGATACGACACCTGGCAGCCGTCCACCGTCTTCCACTTGGCCGCGCTGTTGAAGGTCGCGTTGGTGCGAGCGCCGCCGAGCAGCAGCGAGTTCAGGTTGTTGCCACGCTGCACATACTTCCCGCGCACGTCGGCGTAGCTCACGTTGCCGCCGATCTTGAGCTGGTCGGTCAGCTGCTGCGTGGCCTTGAGGCGGACCGTGTACCGGTTGTACTCGTTGTTCGGCCCGACGATCACGCCGCTCTGGTTGGTCGCGCCCGCCGACAGGAAGAAGGTGCGGCGCGCATCGCCACCGGAGATGCTCAGCTGGTTGTCGAAGGTGCTGCCGGTGCGAAAGAGCTCACCCCAGTGGTCGTATGTGGGCGTCCCCGCCGGGATCAACGCGCCCCAACTGCGCGACTGCGGGTAGCAGCCGAAGCCGCCGGCGCAATCGTTGCCCACCGTCACGCCGTTCGTGCCGCGGTCATACTGCCGCTGCAGCGGGATCTCGCGGTTCACCTCGTCGAACGCCATGTTCGACGTCAGCGTGTAGCGGGTCTCGCCCGCGCGCCCCGCCTTGGTCGTGATCAGGATGACGCCCGCCGACGCGCGCTGCCCGTACAGCATCGTCGCCGCGGCACCCTTCAGCACTTCCACCGACTCCACGTCGTTCGGGTTGATGTCCGATGCGCGGTTCGAGGTCACCGTGCCGATATCGCCCGTCGTCGACGTGAATGTCGACGAGTTGTCGATCGGCGTGCCGTCCACGATGAACAGCGGCTGGCCGTTGCCCTGCAGCGTCTTGAAGCCGCGGATCACGATCAGCGAGCCCGCTCCCGGGTCGCCCGCCTGCGAGGTCACCTCGACGCCCGGCGCCTTGGCCGCCAGCGAGTTCACGATGTTCGTCTCGCTCGACTTCTTGATGTCCTCGCTCTTCACCGACGAGATCGACGTCGCGAGCTTCTCGCGCACGTTCGTCGTCCCGGACCCCGTCACGACGACCTCGCCGAGCAGGAGCGGGTTCTTCTCCATCCGGAAGTCCTTCGTCACCGTGCCCGGCGTCAGCACGAAGGTCATCGACTGCGGCTTGTAGCCCACCAGCTTGGCCGTCAGCGTCACCGTCTGGCCCTCGGCGCGCGCGCCGGGCACCACAATCGTGTACACGCCGGCGTTGTTCGATTGCGCTCCCGCGTTCAGGCGCTCGACCACCACGGTGGCGTACGCGAGCGGGTCGCCCCCCTCGCTCTTCACCGTCCCGGTGATCGTCGCCTGTTGCGCATAGGCGGCCATCGGCAGCATCGCCAGGCCCGCCACCACGCTCATCAGACGAAGCAGTTTGCGATTCATGTTTCCTCGATCCTCCACAGGTTGACCGCGCGCCGTGCGCGCGGATTGCCGCTACCGCGACGACACATCTCCGACTGCTCCGTCCTCCGCCATTTGAAGGTGGTCCGCTGGCCCGGGCTCACCCGCTGTCCGGGCTGCTCCTCGTCCACATTCCGCGTCCCTTCAGGCTCGCGTTGGAGCCCGCCCAGACCCGCTCGGCGGGCCGGAAAACGAGAGAGGCGACCCCCAGCCCAATGGCCGGGCGTCGCCTCTCCAGCTACGAAGAGCGCGGCGCCGCCTGCAGATTCCTCAGGCGGTTCGAGTTCATATGCCACGACGCTACAGGCGCGTCACGGCCGTGTCAATAACGCTCCAGCCCCCACCCGCGTTGACGCAGGCTGCTCCAAATCAGGCCAAACCGAACAAATGCCGAAGCGCCGACGTCCCTATGGCTGCTTCGGCGCGGCGGGCTTGCTGAAGTCCACCGCCGGCACCTCGCGTGCCGAAGCGTTCGTCACCTCGAAATACGTCCGCTCCTTCGCCCCGGTCACCTTCGCCGTCAGGACCGCCGGGAAGGTCCGGATGTAGGTGTTGTACGACTGCACGGCCCCATTGTAGTCCGTCCGCGACACGGCAATCCGGTTCTCGGTCCCCGTCAGCTCGTCCTGCAGCCGCAGGAACGACTGGTCGCTCTTGAGTTGCGGATACGCCTCCGCCACCACCATCAGCCGCCCCAGGGCGCTGGTGAGCGCCTGGTTCGCGTCGGCCATCTGGGCGGGGTCGCCCCCCTTCACCGCGCCGAGCAGCCCGGCACGCGCGGCCGCGACCTTGGTGAACACCTCCTGCTCCTGCTGGGCGAATCCCTTCACCACGTTCACGAGGTTCGGGATCAGGTCCGCCCGGCGCTGAAGCTGCACCTCGATCTGCTGCTTCGCCGCCTGCGCCTGCTCGTCGAACTTCTGGATGGTGTTGTAGCCGCACCCCGTAAGCGCCAGCGCGAGGGGTGCCAGGAGGGCCAGCCTGATGCGTCGCATGGTGTGTGCCTGCTCCGAATGGGTTGGGGAAGGCGGCGCGCGCCGCGGCCGCCCGGCCGCGGACGCGTCGGCACGCTACTTCCCGATGGTGAATACGTCGAGATGGGTCGCGAGTTTCTCCGCACCGGCCAGGTACCCGGCCAGCACCGGCCCGGGGTCGGCCAGGGGGTCGCTGCCGCGCCGGTGCTCCGCCACTCGCACAAAGGGCTCGGCATCGAATCCCGCCCGTGCCGCCACAGCGCGCGCCAGGGTGTCGTAGTCCGCCGCCGGCGCGACCCCGTGCAGGCGTTCCACGGCCCGGAAGATCACCATGAACGTGGAGAGGCTCGCCGACAGCAGGGCGCGCTGTCGCCTGGCGTCGTCCCCCGCCGTGAGGATGCCCGCGCGCAGCTGCAACAGCTTGCCCATCGCCTCATGCTCCGCCTGCAGCCGCAGGTCGCGTGGCGCGACCACCAGCCCCTCCGTCGGCAGGGCACCGTGCAGCACCCGGTGGCGTTCGAGGATGTCGGCGTACTCCATTGGGAAGATGTCGGCGCTCCCATGCCACTCGCGCACCGTCAGCAGCAGCGGCGCGGGGTTGCCGGCCTCGCGCCAGGCGTGCGTCGCGGCGGCCATGCCGCTGCCGAGTTCGGCGCTCCCCAGCCGCTTGACGAGCACCAGCACGTTCACGTCGGAGTGCCGTTCGTGGTGCTCGTTGCCGACGGCCGAGCCGTACAGCACCACCGCCTGCAGCCCGTCGCCGAGGGCGGCGCGCAGTCGTGCGACCAGGGTGTCGAGTGTCATCTTTGTCATGGGCTACCAGTCTCCGCTCGAGCCGCCGCCACTGAATCCGCCGCCACCACCGAATCCGCCGAACCCGCCGCCACCACCGAACCCTCCGCCCCCCCAGCCGCCACCGCCGCCACCGCCGCCACCGCCGAACGGGATGATCCACGGAAGCCCGCGCCGGCGACCGCGCCTTCCGCCGGCGTTCAGCAACGCCATCAGCACGAAGAACCCGAGGAAGAAGACGATCGGGTTGATCCCGCGCGACCGGCGCGGCGGCGCCCGCGGCCGGGCCAGCGCCGTGGCCGTCGAATCGAGCGCGAAGCCGAAGTTGGACGCGAACCGTTCCGCCACTCGCTGGGCGACCAGCTCGGCGGCGGCACCGTAGTCCCGCTGCTGCAGGAAGGGCAACGCCTCCCGCCGGATGTCGCCAGCCGTGCCGTCGGTGATGAAGCCCTCCGCGCCCTGCCCCGTCTGGATGCTGATGTGCCCGCGCCCGTCCGCGCTGGTTTCCTTGGGCACGATCAGCACCACGACGCCCGCGTTCCGCCTCGCCTCGCCGATGGCCGCGTTGGAGCCGAGCTTCCAGGTCCGGCCGATCCGCAGCGCGACGTCGCCCACGTCGCGCCCCTGGAGGTCGCGCAGCGTCACGACGGCGATGTCGCCACCAGACTTGCGCTGGACCTCGAGCAGCAGCCGCTCCATGCGCTGCGCGCTCGCCGCGGGAATCACGCCGGCGAAGTCGTTCACCATCCCGGTCGGCGCCGGGACCTGCAACTGAATCGCGGCCACCAGCAGGAGGGGCCACGCGAGCACGGTCGAACCCAGGTGTCGCTCCGATGTGGGGCGGCGCTATGGCGATGCGCGACCGGATGCGGCCGCGCCCTGCTGCATACTACCGTGTCGGACCGCCACGGGATTCAGCCGTCGCCCAACCGTGGACGGGACGATAGCTTCCCGACGCCAACCCTCGCTGAGCTCCCCCCTTGACATCCGCCAGACCTGTGACACCACGCCGCCTGCGTTCCCTGCTCCCCTCCCTCGCTGTCGCCGCCATGCTGGCTGCGGGGACGGCGCCCGGCCAGCTGCTCGCCCAGGCGTCCCGGGACGCCGGAGCGGGAAGCGCGGCCGCGCCGGCCGCCGCGTTCGACACGGCGCTCCTTGCCCGCGCCGACAGCGGTCGCATCCTTGGCAGCGCGCAGGCCCGGGTGTGGGTGGTCGTGCTGAGCGACTTCCAGTGCCCATACTGCAAGGCCTGGCACGATGCCACCGACGCCCGCCTCCGGGCGGACTACGTCAACACGGGCAAGGTGCGCGTTGCCTTCCTCAATTTCCCGCTGTCGATGCACGCCAACGCGGCACCCGCGGCGGAAGTGGCCATGTGCGCCGCCTCGCAGCGCAAGTTCTGGGGAGTGCACGACGCGCTCTTCGCCTCGCAGGACAAGTGGGCGAAGCTGCCGAATCCAGGCCAGTTCTTCGACTCGGTTGCCGGGCAGCAGGGTGTCGATCGCATGGCGCTCCGGGCCTGCGTGACCGGACGCAAGGCCCGCCCCCTTGTCGACGCCGACGTGAACCGCGGCATGCGTGCCGGTGTCAACAGCACTCCGAGCTTCTTCATCGGCGACACCGCCTTCGCGGGCAACGTGCCGACGGCAGACTTCACGCGTGTGCTCGACACGATGGTGGCGCGGGCGGCGGCCAAGGCCGCCGCGGCAACATCAGGCAAGGCGCCGGCGAAGGCCCCCGCCAAGGCTCCGGCCGGGGCGCGGTCACCGAGGGGCAGCTAGCAGCGGGGGCTGGCGCCCGTGCACTGGCTGCTGCGGGGCGCCTATCGCGCCACGGGTGCGCTCGCCGAGGCCCTGGCGGCGCTTGCCCCTCGCGGTGGGGGCAAGGTGGCACGAAGCCTCCGCGCGCGGCATGTGGCGCGTGCCGGGCTCGTGGCCTGGGGGCGTGCGCAGCGCGAGGCCTCGCGGCCACTGCTGTGGGTGCATGCGCCGTCGGTCGGCGAGGGGTTGCAGGCCCGTCCCGTCCTCGAGCTGGCGCGGGCGGCCATGCCCGGACTCCAGCTGGCCTACACCTGGTTCTCGCCAAGCGCCGAGGGACTTGCCTCGACCCTCGACGCGGACTTCGTCGGCCCGTTGCCGCTCGATACCGCCACCAACGCGCGCGCCGCGCTCGACGCCCTCCGACCGGCGGCGCTGGTTTTCTCGAAGCTCGACGTCTGGCCGGTTCTCGTCGCGGAGGCGTCGGCGCGGGGGGTAAGGCTTGGCCTCGTGAGTGCCACGCTTGCCGAGGAATCGTCGCGGGGTGACCGCTTCGCGCGGGCGCTGCTGCGCGATGCGTACGCGGCCCTCGACGCGGTGGGCGCGATCGACGAGGCCGACGCCGCGCGACTGGTGGCCTTTGGCGTTCGCCCCGACCGGATCGCGGTCACCGGTGACACGAGGTACGACCAGGTATGGGCGCGCGCGCGGGGGATCGATCGCGGCTCCTCGCTGCTGGCCTCGCTTGGCGACACGCGTCCCACACTCGTGGCGGGCTCGACCTGGCCTGCCGATGAGGGGCCACTCCTCGGCGCCTGGGACCGCCTCCTGCGACAGGCCCCTCACGGGGAGCGGCCGCGACTGGTGATCGCGCCGCACGAACCCACCCCGGCGCACTGCGCCGCGATCGAGCGGTGGGCACGCCGGGCGGGGCTTGGCCTGGGCGCGATCGACTCGGCCGACGCCGGGAAGGCCGACGTGCTGCTGGTGAATCGCGTGGGAGTCCTCGGCGACCTCTACGCCCTGGCGACGGTCGCGTACGTCGGGGGCGGCTTTCACCGGGCCGGGCTTCACTCGGTGCTGGAGCCGGCGGCCTTCGGGGTGCCGGTGGTGGTGGGCCCGCTGCACCGCCGGAGCCGCGACGCCATGCTGCTGCTCGCCGCGGGGGGTGCGGCGGCGGCAGACAATGTTGCCGGGCTCGAGGCCGCGATCGGCAGCTGGCTTTCAGGAGACCGGGACGCGGGCGCTCGGGCCGGCGAAGCCGCCCGACAGGTGGTCCGGCGGGGGTTGGGTGCCGCTGCGCGCTCCTGGGGCCTCGTGGCGGGGCTTCTCGACGCCCGGGGCTGACGGACAGGAATGGCGGCGGTTTCGTGGACGCCGCAGCGCGATGGGGCTCGCCTCGCCCCAAGAAGGCAGCCGCCGCCGGATCCAGAAGGACCCGGCGGCGGCTGTCAAGCTGCCAAACCGCGACGAACGCCTACGGAGCCGTGCGCGGCGGGTTGCGATCGACGATGACGAACACCGACGGCGCGGTGAACGCCGGCACGGGACCCGACGCGGCCGATTGCGGCGCGGCGGAGCCGGCGACCGAGCGGGGGTAGACCAGCGCGGTCATGATCGACCCAGCGACCTGGGCACCGCCCGTCCCGTTGGAAGTCGTGTTGCCGGCAAGCCCGATCACGTATGACTGGAGCTGCGCCACCACGACGCCGGGGGCGGCCGTGGCCTGCGTGGACCAGCGGTAGGTGCTGGGCTGGGCCGCCGGGGCGGAGGCAGCGGCGGCGGTCGGACGGGGGGCAAGCGCAACGTACGGCGTCACCGAGCCGGCGGCCGGATGCGGCGGCACCGCCGCCCACAGCGTGCCGTTCGGGCTGGCGACGGACGTGAGAAGGGCGTCCGTCTCCCGGGACACGTAGATGTCCTGCGTGCCCAGCGCGGACGTCGCGGGAGCCGCCTGGCCCAGGTTCACCGAGCGCACGTAGACCGTCGCCGCCGGCGGGTTGGTGATCGTCGGGAAGGCGTCCGCGACGAGGTACATTTTCACGCCACCAGGGGTCGGCGTCCCGTTCGGCACGTTGCCCGTGCCACCTGTCGCGACATCCGGATTGCTGAACGCGAGTCCGGACTGGCCGACGAGGTAGATGGTGTAGTAGGTGCCGGCCGTCAGCGTGAAGCTCTGGTCATCGAGCACGGTCTGCGCGATGAGCTGCTGCCGGGTCGGGGTGGCCACGGCGGCGTACGGCGTCGGGTTCACGAAGGCACGAAGCGCCCGCGTGCCCGCCGTCGCCGCCTGGTACGGCGTGTACTGCCTGAACTGGATGTTGGTGAAGTTCGGCGATCCCTCGACCACGTCGACGAAGCGAATGTCGATGGCGTTCAGGTCGCTCACTGCGTTGACGTACCGCACGTACGCCGCCGGGGGGTTGACCGTGGGCGTGCCGCCGGCGTTCACGTCGCAGCCGGCCGCGACCGCGGCCCCCGCGACAAGGAATGCAAGACGAGAAAGCTTCATTCTACTGGCTCCACGTGAAGGTTCTCGGTTTGGAGGGTGGCGCGGCGCCTCCCGCGCCACCCCTCCGCACCGGGCACATCTCGATCCGACTAGGGGCGGCGGAAGCTCGAATTCCCGTCGCCGACCGGCGGTCCTTCCGGGCTCGAGCCGCCAGCGCCGAACAGGCTCTTGGATCCCAGAAAGACTCCGACCGCGACGGCGATACCCGCCGCCACCAGCAACGTCCTCGGCAAGGAGAACTTCTTCTCGGTCACGTTGGCCATCTGTTGCCGGCTGAAGTGCACCGAATCTCCCGCCATCTTGAGCATGTCACCGCGCAGGTAGACCACCTCCCGCACGGCCATCACCACGTCGTCGCCCGTCCGCGACAGCACCTGCCCCGTGACATCACGCACCTCGGGGCCGAGCTGGCTGGCCACCGCGACCCGTGCCTGGTCGGTCAGTTCAACCCTGAACTGCACGTCCGGGCCGGGCTGGATGTCCATGGTCGGACGCATTTCATAGCACCCACAGACCAGCGTCGCCGCGCCGAGGGCGCACGCGGAACGAAGTCGGCGAACCCTCCGGTTCGGCCGCACCAAGGCCGCACCCCTCTCGGAGTGCGCCCCGGGACGTCCGACCCGCCGGCGCAGCGGCTGGTTCACGAAATCAGTAGCCGTACGTGCCGAGCGCGGCCACGTCGGATGCGGGACGGTTGTACGCCTGCTTGAAGCGCGTGTCGAGCTCCCCGTAGGGCACGGGCCACTGCAGCGAGGTCCCCTGCGGCAGGTCACCCCAGCGGCGCGAATCGAGGAACCACCCACCGTAGGTGGCGAACATGGTCTCCATGCGCTTCTCCCACTTCATCGCCTCCATCAGGTTGCCGCACACGAGCGCGTTCGCGGGCCCGGTCGGCGTCCTGGGCACGCAATCGTTCGCGGTGCCGGACGAGTTCGGCACGGGCGTCGTCAGGTTCGCGATACCCGCCACGCTTGGCAGGCCAGCCGCCAGGCGTGACACGTTGATGGCCGCCGTGGCCGCCGGGAAGTCCGGTGTCGGCTTGCGCATGGCGGCCTCCGCCAGCAGCGCGTTGTTCTCCGCGAGCAGGAAGAGCGGGAACGGACCGTTGCGAGCCGATGAGCAGCCGCCGCACGTGCCGTTGTACCAGATGCGCATGCGGTAGTAGTCGTACGGCGAGTTGATGAACGTCCCGTCCCAGGCATTCTCTCCCGCTGGGCGAGCCCTGAAGTATGGGCGCCCGCCGACCGTCGCCAACGGCGAGGGTGCGGCGTAGACCGTCGGCACCATGTTCGATGCGCTGCAGAGCGTGCCGGGCGCCACGGCGACGCACCCGCCACCCGACGACACGATCTGGGCGTTCAGCGAGGTCCCCGACGGCAGGCGGTTGTCGGGTGTCGCGATAAGGAACGGCGGCGCTGCCGCGCTGCCGCGCGCGGACAACGGCTGCGACAGCCACGAGGCATACGCGCCGGAGGTATCCGCGAACCCGAGGATCATCGGGACTGCCTGGTGCCACGTGTTGTAGAGGTAGTGCTGCACGGGCCACGCGATCGAAAAGCTCGTGGACGTGTTGGTGGTGATGGTCAGGTCTGCGGTGATGCCGTTCTGCGCGTCGGCGAACACGAGGTCCCAGTCCACCGCTGCGCCGGGCGTGCGCGCCATCCCGGCGCGGATCTTCGCCTTGTACGAACGAATCAGTCGCACGAAGTTCGCGGCCGAAAGCGCGTTGCCGGGAATCCACGTGCTCGGCAGCGGGAACCCGTTCCCGCCCGTCGCCGCCGGAAGCGAGGCGAGCGTGATCGCGGAGTCGAGGAGGAACATCGACACGCGGAACACGGAGTCGGCCCCGACGAGCGGCGGTATGTAGTTCGTCGGCGCACTGCTGGCCGTGATGACCGAACCCGAATCGTAGATCATCGCCTGGAATCCCAGCGCGAGCCCCAGCACGAAGTTGCCGAAGGCTCGACCCCTGAGATCCTGGGCCGTCGACCCCAGCGTGAACGTCCCCTGAATGCGCTGCATGGCCACCGCTGCCGCTGCCGCGGCACGCGAAAGGCCGTTGTACTCCCTGATGTTGCCCGCCGCGACGGAGTTTCCGCGGGTGTTGAGCACCGGCGAGCGCGGAATCGCGCTGCGCGGACCCATGGCGAAGTTCGCCAGGTTCGAGCCATTTTCGAGCGACATCGACGCCATCTGGTTGTTGATGTTGTCGTTGCTACCCCCCATCGTCGCTCCCCAGAAGCTGGCGAACGACCCGGAGATGAACGCTTCAACGTCAGCCGGACGCGCAAGCGCGCGCGCGGCATCGGGCGCGTTCGGGTTCTGCACGGTGATCTGATCGTCCGGCGAGCAGGCCACCGCACCAAGTGCGAGGGCCGCCCCACCCGCGATCAGCCGAAACCGATTCGTCATGTGCATCATCTATCCTCGGAAAGCGCCACTCCCCGGTGGCGGCGCCTCGCGTGGCGCGCCACCATCGGGCAGCAGCTAGCGGATCAGAAGGTGGTGCCGATCGAGAACGTGAGGGTGCGCGTGTTCGGGAACGTGAAGGCATCGACCGCATTGATGGCGGCCGAGCCCGCATTGTTCCCGGCGGTGCCGGTGGCGAAGCCGACCTCCGGGTCGAACCCGCGGTAGTTCGTGAACGTGTACAGGTTGCGACCGATCATGCTGACGTTCCAGTCGCCGAACAGCCCTTGCACGCGGCCCACGCGGTACGAGAGCGACACCTCGCGGACCTTCGCGAAGTTCGTGTTCTCCGTCACGCGCGTGTTGGCGCCGAGGATATCGTAGAAGCCGCCCATGCCGTTCCCGTTGTCCGGCGGGCCGGCGCGGTAGTAGTACGACATCGGCTTGGCGCTCTGCACCGACTTGCCGACCTGGTCGCCATCGATGGCGAGGAAGTCAAGCTGCGCCCACCCGCGGCCGTTGTTGTAGATCGCCCGGCCCATCGTCGCGTCGACGAGGACGTAGGCGGTGAGCTTCCTGAACTGGAGGTTCGTCGACAACGCCCACCGGTAGTCGGGGAGCGCCGACCCGATGGGGCCGACAACGCCGCCACCGCTGTTGTCACGCAGCACGATCGGGTGCCCGAAGGTGAGCGGGGCGCCCCAGGGGGCCCACGTCCCCGTCAGGCCGGTGTTCCACCGGTTGGCCGTGATGCCCGAGCCAAGGTCGGTCGGGCTGGCGGCGGTGTTGCCGGTGTACACCAGGTACCCCTCGTCGTTCTTGCCGAACATCCGGCCGGCGAGGCACTCGCTCTGGAAGTTCGTCGACGCCCCGAGGGTCCCGGGAACGCCGGACGTCGGCAACTGCATGCAACTGCTGAGGAAAGTCCGCCCGTAGATCTCGGCGTACGGACGGCCCTGCACGGCGCGGAAGAGCGTGGTCGCGCCCTGCGCGTTCGGGCCGAAGTCGAACGGCGGCGGGCCGAGCTTGGTGATCGTCGCACGGTTGCGGTCGAAAACGCCCCGCACCTGCCAGCTCAGGTCGCGACCGGTGAAGATCGGGACGTTGACCGCCAGCTCGTACGTCTCGTTGCGCAGCGTGCCGGCGTTTCGCCACTGGTTCTGGAAGCCGGTGATGGCCGGCGACGGCACCTGGAGGATCTGGTTCTCGGCGTCGGACTGCGAGTACGTGAAGTTCACGCCCACGCGGTTGAAGAACTCGGCGTCGAAGCCGATTTCCGTCTCGCCGATCGTTTCCGGGGCGAGGAGGCGGTTGCCGAGCGCGCCAAACTGGATGCCGGAGCTGGACACCGCGAACGTCTCGTACTGCGCGTTGAAGCGCGGACGCCCACCGGCCGTGCCGTAGGAGGCGCGCAGCTTGAACTCGCTGACGCCCTTGATCTTCATCCAGGGCTCCTGCGAGATGCGCCACGCCAGGGACACGCGGCCGAAGTTCGCCCAGCGGTTGCCTTCACCGAACAGCGACGACCCGTCGCGGCGGATGAGGGCGTCCACGATGTAGCGGTCCTTCCACTCGACGTTCAGGCCGGCGAAGTAGCTGATCTGCCGGACCGAGGTCTCGGAGCCGCCGATCGTGATCGAGGTCTGGTCGGTGACGTTGCCCGGCGTCGTGACGCTCGTGGCGCCGAGCGTGGTCCCGCTCAGGTTGTAACCGAGCCCGTCCTGCTGCTCGTACAGCGTGCGCACATTGAGGCGCGTGCGGAGCGTGGCGCCGAAGTCCTTGCGCAGCGTCGTGTTGAGGCTGGCGTTGTACGCCTGGCTGGCGGAGTAGTTGCGCCGCACTCCGCCGGTGTTCGCCGGGGACGCGACGGTCGAGCGGAAGCCCTTGTCGTAGAAGTACTTCTGCGACTGGCCCGTGTTGTCGTACGAGAAGTTGCCCTCGACGTCGAGCCACGAGGCCGGCGTGTAGCGCGCCGACGTCCCGGCGATGAAGCGGTCGGTGTCGACCGAGTTCTGGATCGCCTGCAGGTAGTAGAGGGGGTTGAAGTTCTGCTGCCCGCTTCCCTGGAGGTTGTTGCGGATGAAGAGCCGGCCCTTGCTGTCGGTGCGGAGCAGGTTCGAGATGGGCGGCACCCGGGTCAGGCGGAAGAACACGGCATCGCCGCCATCCTCGAAGTTGTTGCCGTCCTCGAACGAGCGCGCATAGTAGGCGCGGATCGCGAAGTTCCAGTCACTCCCCACGCCGTGGTCGATGTTGGCGCGGATGGAGTTGCGGCGGTACCCCTGCAGGTAGCGGATCGAGCCGCCCTGGTTGAGCGCGTTGAGGCTCGCATAGAAGCTCGTGCGGCCATAGCGCCCGGTCATGTCCAGGTTGTTGATGTAAAACGGCTGCGGCTGGGCGAACTGGTCCACCGCGTCGTAGGTGGCCCCCGGCCACTTCTCGGTCTGGAAGCGGTTGCGGATGCGCGAGCCGGCCACGGCCGAGCTCGGGTCGAGCGTGAACGTCGGCGGGGGGAGGGCGAAGTCGCCGCCCTGGTCGTTGATCCGGTACACTTCCGACTGGTAGTTGATCGTCTGCACGCAGTCGATGGCGAGGCTGGGCGTCGTGGTGCCGGCGCCGATCGAGCCCGACTGGCAGAAGCGATCCTGGGTCTCGTTCAGGTACAGGCCATGGCGCTGGGCCAGGCCGAAGCGGCGCTCGATGTCGCCCACGCCGTACTCGCCGCGGTACGAGAAGCGGACGCCGTCCGAGCCGCCCAGCCCCTTCCCCGACTTGGTGGTGATCTGGATGACGCCGTTGCCGGCGCGCGCGCCGTACAGCGAGGCGGCGGCCGCACCCTTCACGACCTCGACGCTCTCGATGTCCTGCGGGTTGATCGTCGGGAGCGGGCCGTTCAGGATGACCCCGTCCACGATGTACAGCGGGTCCTGCCCGCGGCCTGCGGCGGAGATCGCTGTCGGGCCGCGGAGCAGCACGGCCGGCTGCGCGCCGGGACGCCCGCTCGCCGAGACGATGTTCGCCCCCGGCACCTTGCCCACGATCTGCGACAGCGGGTTGGTGGCCGGCACGATCAGGTCGGCGGCGTTGACCGTGTTGGTCGCGAACGGGACCTTGGTGGCCTCCGTGGCTCCGGTCACGCCGGTCACGACCACCTGCGACAGCTTGTTGACGTCATTGCGCAGCGTCAGGTCGATCGTCTGCGTCCCCGCGCGAATCACGACCTGCCGCTGCTGCGGCACGAAGCCGATGGCGCGAACCCGCAGCGTCACCGTCTGCCCGCGCACCTGCGCGCCCGGGATCGTGATCGTGTAGATGCCCGCCACGTTCGACCCGACCGAAACGCCCAGGTCGGCGATCGTGGCGTTGGCGCCCAGCAGGGGATTTCCCTGCTCCGACACCACCTTGCCGGTGATCGTGGCGCCCTGGGCCTGGGCCTGGCCGCTGAATGCCGCCAGGCACAGCGCGGCCAGCGCCGTGATCCCGCTCATGAACCGTATCCGAATGTTCATCCGATACCTCGATGAAGCGTGTGAATGGTCTTGCGCCTGCGAATGCACCGCGCGTGCGGTGTCCAGCGACCTTCACCTGCGTCGAGCACCTGCGACCTTCCCGTGCGGTCGTGCACGTCCAGTCCGAACAGGGCGTGGGTGTCGCGGCCTCCCGCGATTGGGGTTGAGTTCCTCCTCATGCTCGCGGCGACGCTTCGGCGCCGCCGCGTGGCTGCTCCCGTTCATCGGTCGCTTGTCAATCAGCGGCCCGGTTCGTGATCCCCGGCACCAAACGTGTGCCGCGAACACGACGACGAGCCGGCGCCCCCGGAAAGCCGGGGTCGCCAGATACCGCCATAGTAGGGCGGCGGTTCGGGGTTCGCAAGACAAGAAACAAAAGGGGGCAGCCGATACTCGCTGCCCCCTTTTGTGGACAATTCCCGGCCCGTCCCGCCTCAGGCCGGCTCGGACCATTCCGTCACCACCCGCACCTGGTCGTCCGCGACCTGCAGGAAGCCACCGCGGACCCGGAAACGCTCCCCACTCCCCAGCCGGAGCTCCCCCGTCCCGAGCAGCGCCATCATCGGGGCGTGCTGCGGCAGGATCCCCACCTCCCCGTCGTGCGCCGGCGCCACCACGCTCGGCGCCTGGCCCTCGAACAACACCCGTTCCGGGGAGATGACCGCGACCGTCAGCATCGCCATCAGCTCCTGGCCAGCTTGTCGGCGTTGGCCTTGATGTCGTCGGCGCCGCCGCACATGAAGAATGCCTGCTCGGGGAACTGGTCGAACTCGCCCGCGACGAGGCGCTCGAAGCTCGAGATCGTTTCCTGCAGCTTGACGTACTTGCCCTCGATACCGGTGAACTGCTGCGCCACCGCGAAGGGTTGCGACATGAATCGCTGGACCCGGCGGGCGCGGCTCACGATCAGCTTGTCCTCCTCGGAGAGCTCATCCATGCCGAGGATCGCGATGATGTCCTGCAGCTCCTTGTAGCGCTGCAGCACCCGCTGGACGTCGCGGGCCACCTTGTAGTGCTGCTCCCCCACGTACTGCGGGTCGAGGATGCGGCTGGTCGAGGCGAGCGGGTCGACGGCGGGGTAGATGCCGAGCTCGGAGATCGGCCGCGACAGCACGACCGTGGCGTCGAGGTGGGCAAAGGCCGTCGCCGGCGCCGGGTCGGTGATGTCGTCGGCCGGGACGTAGATCGCCTGCACCGAGGTGATCGACCCGTCGCGGGTGGAGGTGATGCGCTCCTGCAGGTCGCCCATCTCGGTGGCCAGCGTCGGCTGGTAGCCGACCGCGCTCGGCATGCGCCCGAGCAGGGCCGACACCTCGGAGCCGGCCTGCGTGAACCGGAAGATGTTGTCGATGAAGACGAGCACGTCGGCGTGCTCCTCGTCGCGGAAGTACTCCGCCACGGTCAGCCCCGACAGTCCGACCCGCAGGCGGGCGCCGGGCGGCTCGTTCATCTGGCCGTAGATCAGCGCGACCTTCTCGAGGATCCCCGCTTCCTTGAACTCCAGGTACAGGTCGTTGCCCTCGCGCGTGCGCTCGCCGACGCCACAGAAGACCGACTTGCCGCCGTGCCCCTTGGCGACGTTGTTGATCAGCTCCTGGATGACGACGGTCTTTCCGACCCCGGCGCCGCCGAAGAGGCCGATCTTGCCCCCCTTCACGAACGGCGCGATGAGGTCGACGACCTTGATGCCGGTCTCGAAGATCTCGGTCTTGGGCTCGAGGGCGACGAAATCCGGGCGCTTGCGGTGGATGGGCCACCGCGGGGCGCCGGCGGCGATCGGGGCGCCGTTGTCCACCGGCTCGCCGAGCACGTTGAGGATGCGGCCGAGGGCGGCGGCGCCCACGGGCACCGAAATCGCCGCCCCGGTGTCGATCGCCTCCATGCCGCGCTCGACGCCATCCGAGGTGGACATGCAGACCGCGCGCACCTGGTTGCGGCCGATGTGCTGCTGCACCTCGGCGACGACGCGGCGGTCGCCGATCATGACCACGACCGCGTTGTAGAGCTCGGGGAGGTGGTCGTTCTCGAAGGCGACGTCGAGGACCGGGCCGATGACCTGGACGATCCGGCCGGACGTGGCAGTGGGGGCGACGGCGGTCATGTGCGGGGCGGTGCGGTGGGAGGCGGGCGAGTCGGGAGGGGGGCGGCGTCAGCCGCTGAGGGCGGCGGCACCGCCGACGATCTCGGCGATTTCCTGCGTGATCTGCGCCTGGCGGCCGCGGTTGTAGGTGCGGCGCAGGGTGGTGAGCATCTCGTTCGCGTTGTCGGTGGCGTTCTTCATCGCGGTGCGCTGGGCCGACTGGAAGCCGGCGGCGGTCTCGATGAGGGCGCGGTACATCGCATTGCGCACGGCGAGCGGGAGCAGCTCGGTGAGGATCTGCTCGGCGCCCGGCGAGAGGATGAAGTCGCGGGCCGCGCCGGTGCGGGCGGGGACGGCGACCGGGAGGACGCGCTCGCTGGTCGGCGGCGTGGACATCACCGAGTTGAACCGGCTGTAGACGATGTACACGGCGTCGAGCGCGCCCGAGCCGAAGCGCGCCATCACGTCGTCGATCAGCGACGCCGCGTCGGCGGCCGACGGCTTGTCGGTGAGGTCGGCGCGCTGCACCGCCATCGGGCGGCCGAGGTACCTGAAGTAGCCGATCCCCTTGCGGCCCACCGCATGCAGCTCGACCTGGGCCCCGCCGGACTCGAGGCGCTGCAGCAGCTGGCGCCCTTCCCTGATCAGGTTCGAGTTGAAGGCGCCGCAGAGGCCCCGGTTGGCGGTGAGGAGGATGACGGCCGCCGAGCGCACGGTGGCGGGCTGCCGGAGGAGCGGGAACTGCTCCGCGAGCTCGGGGGCATGCAGGTTCGCCATCACCTCGGCGAGGGCCCGGGCATACGGGCGCGCGGCCGCCACCCGGTCCTGGGCGCGCTTCATCTTCGACGTCGCGACCATTTCGAGGGTGCGCGTGATCTTCTTGGTGTTCTCGGTGGACTTGATGCGTCCCTTGAGCTCGCGGCCCTTGGCCATCGCCGGTATCGGTGCGGGTGGGGGAGGCGGCTACTTCGCCGCGAGCTGGCTGTAGCTCGTGATGCCCTGGCGCAGGGCGGCCTCGAGCTCCCTGGTGAGCGCCTTCTGCGTGCGGATGCCCTCGCCGACCTGCGGGTGCTGCGCGGCCATGTACTCGTGGAACCCCTCTTCCCACGCCTTGAGGGCCGGGACGGCGATCCCGTCGAGGAATCCGTTGGTGACGGCGAAGATGATCATGACCTGCTGCTCGACCCGCATCGGCCGGTACTGGCCCTGCTTGAGGACCTCCACCGTGCGGGCGCCCCGGTCGAGCTGGCGCTTGGTCGTGGCGTCGAGGTCCGAGGCGAAGGAGGCGAAGGCCTCGAGCTCCCGGTACTGGGCGAGGTCGAGGCGGAGGCGCCCGGCCACCGACTTCATGGCCTTGATCTGCGCCGAGCCGCCCACGCGCGACACCGAGATGCCGACGTTCACCGCCGGCCGCACACCGGCGTAGAAGAGGTCCGACTCGAGGAAGATCTGCCCGTCGGTGATCGAGATGACGTTGGTGGGGATGTATGCCGACACGTCGCCGGCCTGCGTCTCGATGATCGGGAGGGCGGTGAGCGAGCCCCCCGGCTTGAGGATGTTGCCGTCGACGACGCCCGGGTCCTCGCGCAGCTTGGCGGCGCGCTCGAGGAGTCGGCTGTGGAGGTAGAAGACGTCGCCGGGGTAGGCCTCGCGTCCCGGCGGGCGGCGCAGGACGAGGGAAAGCTGGCGGTAGGCGGCGGCCTGCTTGGAGAGGTCGTCGTAGACGCAGAGGGTGGGCTTTCCCTCGTTGTACATGAAGTACTCGGCCATCGCGCAGCCCGTGTAGGGGGCGATGTACTGCATCGGCGCCGGGTCGCTGGCGGAGGCGACGACGACGATCGAGTACTCCATCGCCCCGGTCTGCTTGAGGCGCTCGACGACGGCCGCGACGGTGGATGCCTTCTGGCCGATGGCGACGTAGACGCAGATGACGCCGGTGCCCTTCTGGTTGATGATCGTGTCGACGGCGATCGCGGTCTTGCCGGTGCCCCGGTCGCCGATGATCAGCTCGCGCTGGCCGCGGCCGATCGGGATCATCGAGTCGATCGCCTTGATGCCGGTCTGGAGGGGCTCCTTCACCGGCTGGCGGACGATGATGCCGGGGGCCTCGGACTCGACCTTGCGGGTGGACGTCGCCCTGATCTCCCCCATGCCGTCGATCGGGCGCCCGAGGGCATCGACGACGCGGCCGACGAGGGCGGGGCCAACGGGGACCTCGAGCACGCGGGCGGTGCGGCGGACCTCGTCGCCCTCCTTGAGCCGGAGGTAGTCGCCGAGGATGACCGCGCCGATGTTGTCCTCCTCGAGGTTGAGGGCGAGGGCGGTGATCGTCTCGCCGGTCTCCGAGGACTTCACGTCGAGCATCTCGCCGGCCATCGCCCGGGTCAGGCCATAGATGCGCGCGATGCCGTCCTTGACCTCGAGCACCGTCCCGACCTCCTCGACGTCGAGGGCGCGCAGGTCGGCGGCCTCGATCTCGCGCAGGAGGATGTCCTTGATTTCACCGGGGCGGAGCATCGTGTCGGTAGCCATGGCGGGGCTTGAGATGGTCTGGCGGTCGTGTGGCGTGGCGGGCGCGGGACAGCCCCTAAACGTACGCACGCCGCTGCCCTGCCTCAAGCGTTCAACCGCGATCCCGTGTGGCGGCCGCACCCGGCGAGTCGTATGATGCGACGACGGCGATGCCCCGGGACCCGGGCCTCCGACGCCCGTTCGTGCCACCTCCAGCACCGGAACGCATGCCCGCTGCGCCAATCGCGCGTCGGATTCTCGGACTGCTCCTCACCGCGCTCGCCGGGTGTGGCGGTGGCAGCGGCAGTACCCCGAGCGCGACTCCCACTTCCCCGGCGACCGCGCCGGTGCCGGCGGCCTTGCAGGCGTCGGCGATCCCGGCCGTGATCGTCGATAGCGCGACGGTGCTGTTCGGTCCCCGCGCCCAACTCGTGAACTCAGCCGGGGCCACTGCTGCGGTGGCAGGGGTCGTCGTGACAGCTGCGATCGCCACCGGCGACCCAGCCGCAACCCTCAGCGGAGCGACGGCGGCGACCAGCGCTGCTGGGCTTGCCGTATTCGGAGCGCTCCGGCTGCACGGTCCCTCCGGCCCCTACACGCTGCGGTTCTCCTCACCCGGCCTCCCGACGCTGACGACGACAGACACAATCGCTCTCCTGCCCGCCAGATACCTCGTCCTCGCCTCCACCACGGTCACCACCGAGCCGTCGGCGATCCGGATCCTGCCCGACGGCGGCGAGAGCACGGTCATCGGCGCCCCGGGCACCCCGTTCTCGCTTCCGCACTACGCTGCGGACGGATCGCGGGTTGTGTTCACGTACGGAGACGAACTGCGGGTCTGGACGCCGCCGTCGACGTTCACACCGTTGCGCGACGCGACGTTCGACATCGACGGAGGCGGTCGCTTCTCAGCCGACGGCTTGTGGCTCTACTTCGTCTCGCAACCCGCCGGATCAAGCTTCGTGTTTCCCTATCGCATGCATCCGGACGGATCGGGGCGAGAGCGACTGACATTCGACGCCAGGGACATGGACCCCCACCCGGACAGTGTGCGACTCGCCTACCTCACGAGCACGCCTGTGACCGACCTGATCGTCAGAAACATGACAACGGGCGCGACGGTGACCTTTCCGCGCGCCTTCGACCGTCCTCGCTGGAGTCCAGCAGGAGACCGATTGGCCGGCTTTCGGGGATCATGGGTCCTCATCAGCACACCGACCGGCGTTGTGGTCGACTCGATCCATGCGCCAGCGGGTTCGACTTCATTCGACGATGGAGGACTTCTGGCATGGTCGTCGGATGCCCGCTACCTGCTTGGTCGGGCGGCAGGGCGGATCGGTGTCACTGACCTGATCACCAAACGGTGGGTCGCGCTGCCCGTGCCAGGATCCTACACCCAGGCGAGTTGGCAGCGTTGAGAAGGGCCTGACGCATTCCGCGCTGTGCGGAAGGTGCCGCGACCTGTGTGAAGTCCGGCTATCATGAACTCAGGCCCGGCTCCGGGTGCGGCCGTGCACGAACCGGTCCACGAGGTCGACGGTGCGGAGCCGGGCCAGCGAGGCCGGGCGGGTCCCCACCACCCGCTGCGACGTCGTGGAGAGGTGCGAGCTCGACGCAAAGCCGAGTACGCGCGCGACGTCGCCGACGTCGTACCCGGGGTTCTTGGCCAGCTCGGCGGCGGCGATGAGCCGCACGAGGTCGATCACCCGCTTGAGGTTCGGGGCGCCGTGGGCGCCGAAGGTGCGGCTCAGGTGCTCGCGGGTGACGCCGAGGGCCCGGGCGATCGCCTCGGTGCGCAGCGGCCGCCCGGCGTGCGCCACCACGCAATGCCATGCGTCGAGCGGCACTCCGGCCCCGAGGGCGAGGGCGGGGGGCGGGTCGCGGAGCGCGGCGGCGAACCGCGACGAGAAGCCCAGCGGATCAAGGAGCTCCTCGGCGGCCGCATCGTCGATGCCCTCGAACAGGATGTCGGCGAACTCGAGGGCCAGGCAGCGCTCGATCGCGGGAGTGTCGGCGGCCCGGCCGGGGAGGAGGGCGACGAACGGGATGCTGGGGAACTCGCGCGCGAGCGCGGCGACGCGCCACGCCTCCTCGCCGGCGCCACCGAGGTCGACGAGCACGGCGTCGACGAGGCTCGCGCGCAGGGCGGCGAGGAACTCGGTGGTGTCCCGCACCGTGACCACCCGGTGGCGCCGGCGCGGCATGGCGTCGCGCACGAAGTGGCGCGCCCGGTCACGGACGGCCCAGGCGACGAGGGTCTGCACGGGCCGGGCGGCGGCGCGCGCGGTCATGCGCCGGGGGGTCCGGCGTCGGCACGCGTGAGGTCCCTCGCCTCCGCGCCGGCGCACGCCCCGTCGCCCGGCACCGCGGGGGGCGGCGGGAGGCGGCGCGACCCCTCTCCCGGGATGACGAGCCCCCTGGCCAGGCGCAGGATCGCGCGGGCGTTCTCGTACGCGAGGAGCCGCTCGGCATCGTCGAAGGTGGCCCAGCGACAGGCCGTGATCCCCTCGGCGTGGAGGGGGCGCGTGTCGCTGCGCGCGGTCTCCATGAGGAAGAAGTGACAGCGCTTGTGCACCGGCCGGCCGCGCAGCCGGAAGCGCCAGTCGATCGCGCCGAGGTCGGCGCGCACAGCGAGCCCGTCGAGTCCCGTCTCCTCCGCCACCTCGCGGAGGGCGGCGGCCCCCACCGCCTCGCCGGCCTCGACATGCCCCTTGGGAAAGCCCCAGTTGCGGCAGGCATCCCGGATGAGGAGGACGCGGGCCCCGCCGGCGTCGTGCCGCACGACCACGCCGCCAGCCGACGTCTCCTCCTGATCGGCGGGCTTCATGGATCGCCGGCGGCGCCGTTGGCATCGAGGTGCGCCTTGCCCTCGATGAACTGGCGCACCACGGGATCGCGGGTGTGCCGGATCTCGTCCACGGTCCCGACCTGCCGCACGCGCCCGTCGTAGAGCATGGCAATGCGCGAGCCGACGCGATAGGCGCTCCGCATGTCGTGCGTGATCACGATCGCGGACACGCCGAGCTTCTCCCGCATGCGGATCATGAGCTCGTCGATGACGGCGCTGGTGACGGGGTCGAGGCCGGTGGTGGGCTCGTCGTAGAGGATGTACTTGGGGCGAAGGGCGATGGCGCGGGCGATGCCGACGCGCTTGCGCATCCCCCCCGAGAGCTCGGCGGGAAAGCGGTCGGCGGCGTCGGGAAGGTCGACGAGTTCGAGGACCTCGTGGACACGCGCGTCGACCTCGCGGTGGCTGAGCTTGCCCTGCTTGCGGAGCCCCATGGCGACGTTCTCGCCGATCGAGAGCGAGTCGAAGAGGGCGGCGAACTGGAAGACGTACCCGATGCGCTCGCGCAAGCGGTAGAGCTCCCCGCGGCGCAGCCGGCCGACCTCGAGGTCGTCGACGATCACGCGCCCGGCGTCGGGCTCGAGGAGCCCGACGATGTGCTTGATCGCGACCGACTTTCCGGTGCCGGAGTAGCCGATGACGACCATCGTCTCACCCTCGGCGACGTCGAGGGAGAAGCCGCTGAGCACCCGCTTCTCGCCGAAGGCCTTGTGCACGTCCTGCAACTGGATCACGCGATCATCCGGATGGGGAGGGGATCGGCGGGGGGGGGGCGCCGGGACATCAGCTTTGTAATATGGGGTGGGATCGGCGCGGTGTCGTGAACCGGGTCACAACGGAACGCCAGGCGGGCGGCGACGACCCACCGACGTCGGCACGGGACGAGGGCGCACGCGGGTCGTTGGCCCGGTTTCGCGGCGGCGGCGCGCCGCGCCGGCCGCCGCAGGCCATGCGCACGAAGGCCGCCCCGGGACGGGGGCGGCCTTCGTGTTTCCGCACGATGAAGCGTCGAGCAGGGCGAGGCCCCGCCGGGGCCGGTCGCGCCTCAGGCCGCGAAGGAGCCGAGGGCGCGCCCGACCTCGCCCTCGCGCAGGCGCTTGAGGGCGCGATCGCGCAGCTGTCGCACGCGCTCGCGCGTGACGCCGAGCATGGAGCCGATTTCCTCGAGGGTATGCTCGCGCCCGCCCTCGAGCCCGAAGTAGAGGCGCAGGACCTTGGCGTCGCGGGGCGGGAGGGTGCCGAGGGCGGACTCGATCTCGTCGGTGAGGAAGCGGTTCATCGCCTCCTCCTCGGTGTCGGGCATCTCGTCGGCGACGAACCGCTCGATCAGCGAACGGTCGCCCTCGGGGTCCATCGGCGCGTCGAGGCGCACGTCGCCGGTGTTGAGGGCGGCGAGCGACTGCACGACGTCGACCGAGAGGCCGGTGAGCTGGGCGAGTTCCTCCGGCATCGGCTCGCGGCGGAGCTTCTGGCGGAGGATCTCCGACGCCTTGATGATGCGCGAGAGGTCGGCGGTGCGGTTGAGGGGGACGCGCACGGTGCGGCCCTGGCGCGCGAGCGACGACAGGATGGCCTGGCGGATCCACCAGACGGCGTACGAGATGAACTTGACGCCCTGGTCGGGGTCGAACTTCCGGGCGGCGGTGAGGAGGCCGACGTTCCCCTCGCCGATGAGGTCGATCAGCGGAAGGCCGCGGTTCTGGTACTTCTTGGCGACGGAGATGACGAAGCGGAGGTTGCGCTTGACGAGTTCCTGCAGCGCGTCGTCGTCGCCGGCGCGGATGCGACGGGCGAGCTCGAGCTCCTCCGTCCCCTTGAGGAGGGGATAGGTGGAGACCTCGTAGAGGTACTGGTCGAGGATGTCGCGCTCGGGCTCTCCGGGGGCGATCTCGGCCGGGGTCGTGCGCCGGCGGCGGCGCTTGGTGTCGGTGGTCATTGCTGTATGGTGGGTACCAGGAGCCGCGCGGTCGGGAGGGATTCGGGGCCCGGAGCGATGCGCCGGTGCGAGGGGCACCGGCGCGTCGGCGTCACGGGGGATTCAGCCGGCCGATGGAGCAGGCCGGGCGAGCTGGACGAAACCTTGGAAGATAGCGCTGTTGGGCGCTTGCGCCAGCTTCGTTGGTTGACACTCGTACTACGCAGAAATAGCTTGCCGTGTTCCCGGAGACGCCCTCGAGGGTGCCCGGGCGCCGGGGGTGTAGCTCAGTTGGGAGAGCGCTTGAATGGCATTCAAGAGGTCAGGGGTTCGATTCCCCTCACCTCCATCGGCGGGAAGGGGTGGCGGGTGCAGCAGCGGGACCATCGTGCGGGAATAGCTCAGTTGGTAGAGCACAACCTTGCCAAGGTTGGGGTCGCGGGTTCGAGTCCCGTTTCCCGCTCTCCGGGGTCGTGACCGGGCGACCGTCGGGCGGTTAGCTCAGTTGGTTAGAGCGCCACGTTGACATCGTGGAGGTCACAAGTTCGAGTCTTGTACCGCCCATCGCCCCGCGCCACGCCGGCGCGGGGCGTTCGCATCCGGCGCGGGCTGGTGCGCTTCGCTGGCGGCGCCGACCGGCGTGGCTAGATTGCGCGGCGCGCGAACCCGCGCCCCCGCGCGCCGGTACCGGATGGCGGCCGGGCGCGCGCGTGCGCTGCCCGCGACGGGCCCCGAGGGCCCGGCCCCATCGCCGCATTCGTCTTCCTGGAGTCGTGTCGTGAACCTGATTCGTTGGCATGCCGTCGCCGCAGCGATGCTGCTGGGCGCCACCGCGGGGGCGCAGCAGCCCTCCGACAAGAAGTGCGAGTTCGAGGAGAGCCGCCCCCGGCAGATCCCGATCGCGGGGCTGTCCCTCTCCCGCGCCTCGATGTCGCGCGACCCGGCCGAGCGCGCCAAGGGCTTCAAGGAGGTCGTGCGCCTGCTTTCCGACCTCAAGGAGAATCCCGAGGCTCGCGGCTGGTACATGGCGCAGGCGATCGCCTCCTGGATGGGCGACCCCGGGATGCCGCCGACCTTCGTGGTGACGCGCGGGGCCGCGGGATTCGCGGACGACCCGGCCAAGCCCCTCGACCTGCTCGTGCTCGTGGACTCGCTGCTGACGTCGATCGAGACGTGGAACCCGGCCTGCACCTCGCAGACGTCACCGTGGCGCGCCCAGCGCCCGTGGTTCAACCTCGTGCAGAAGGCGTTCACGAAGCTTGGGAACAACGACCTCGACTCGGCCACCTTCTACGCCCAGCGATCGCGCGTGATCAACCGGACGAGCGCGTATGGGCCGTACGTCCTCGGGCAGGTCGCGATGTCGCGCAAGGACCTGGCGGGAGCGCGCTCGCTGCTGACCGAGGCCGCGCGCCTCGCCGGCACGGACACGGTGTACGTGGAAATCCGGCGGCAGGCGCTGCTGGGCATCGCGCGGGTTTCGGCCGAGGACGCGGAGCGGGCAACGGGCGACGAGAAGGTGGCCAAGACGAAGCTGGCGGTCGCCGACCTGCGCACCTTCCTGGGCGAGGCGCCGTACGATCGCGATGCCGCGCCGGCCCGGGCGATGCTGGCGGAGCTGCTGGTGGCGGCCAAGGACACGGCGGCCGTGATCGGCGTGTATGCCGACGTGCTGGGCAACCCCGCCAAGTACGGCGACTACGAGAAGGTGCAGGCCGGCGTGACCTTCACGCGCATCAACCGCTCGGCCGAGGCGACGCGCATGTTCGAGCTGGCGGTGGAGCAGAACCCCAACCAGCGCGACGCCCTCAACAACCTGGCGGCGACGTACTACGGCCTGAACAAGTTTGACAAGGTGCTGCCGGTGGCGGACAGGCTCACGCGGATCGACCCGAACAACCCCGACAACTGGCTCTGGTTCGTGTACGGGTACCAGGGGATCGCGAAGGGATTCACGGGGAAGGACGCGGCGAGCGTGAAGCAGCGCAAGGCGTACACCGACTCCGTGCTCAAGTACAACGATCTGTACACGAAGATGCCGGTGAAGGTGACGTTCACGAACTTCAACCGGGGTGCGAACGAGGCGTTGCTGGTGGGGCAGCTGGAGAACCTCGGCGCCGCCGAGAGGAGCTATGTGATGACGATCGAGTTCCTGGACAAGGACGGGAACGTGGTGACGACGGCGGACGCGAAGGTGGACGCGGTGAAGGCGAAGGGGTCGAAGGACTTCCGCGTGTCGGTGCCGAAGGGCGGGATCGTGGCCTTCCGGTACAAGCCGATCAGCTAGCGGACGCCGGCGCCGGGGATGGCGCGCGGCCCGGGCGACTGGCCGGACTGCCGCGTGTTGACCATCCCCGGCGGCACCGATAGCTTTCGAGGCTCTCGCGCACGGGTGTCGAATTGACTGGTGCGAGGGGACGGAAGCGGCACTCCAAGCGCCCGTAGCTCAATTGGATAGAGCATCTGACTACGGATCAGAAGGTTGGGAGTTCGAGTCTCTCCGGGCGCATGTGGTAGCGGCAGCAGGGTGGCATCCAGGCAGCACATGTTGGGAAAGACCCTACCGAAATCGGGGCGTAGCTTAGCCCGGTAGAGCGCCTGCTTCGGGAGCAGGAGGTCGGAGGTTCAAATCCTCTCGCCCCGACTGATGGCGAAGGCTGCCCCCGCTCCGCGGTCACGCGGACGGGGGCTGTCACGTTCCAGCGGCCGTGCGAGTGCCGATCACGAGGTGACGAGGCGCCCGTGCTCGCTTCCCCCCCGGGCCCCGCGGAGGGCGAGCAAGTCGCGCACCTCGTCGTCGGTGGTCTGGCCGAAGTCGGCGTACCAGGCGCCGACGCTCATGAAGTACGGTGGGACGACGGCGACGATGCAGCCGTCGGCGACGGCGCGGACGAGGGCACAGGCCTCGCGCGAGGCGACGGGCGCGGCGACGATCACCCGGGCCACGCGGGCAGCGCGCAGCGCGGCGACCGCCGCCCGGGCGGTGGCGCCGGTGGCGATGCCGTCGTCGACGAGGAGCACGGTGCGACCGGCGAGGCGGGGCGGAGGCCGGTCGCCGCGATAGGCGAGCTCGCGGCGCGCGAGCTCGGCGCGCTCGGCCCGCTCGACGGCCTCGATGTCGGCGGTGGCGATGCCGAGCTCACGCACGACGTCGTCGTTGAGGACGCGGACCCCGCCGGCGGCGATCGCGCCCATGGCGAGCTCCTCGTGGTGCGGCACGCCGAGCTTGCGCACGGTGAACACGTCGAGCGGCACATCGAGTGCCTCCGCCACCTCGAAGGCGACGGGGACGCCCCCGCGAGGCAGCCCGAGGACGATGAGTCCCGGCTCGTGCGCATGGTCGGCGAGCATGGCGGCGAGGTAGCGGCCGGCGGCGCGTCGATCCCCGAACAGGCCACGCATGGTTCCTCCTTGCGGGCGTTCACCTGAACGTTTGCGGCCTTCCCGGGCAATGTCTGTCGGGGTTCGGCCCCCGCGGCGAGCGGGCATCCTCCGCAGCGACTCGCCGCTGTGAGGGAAGGTCCGACGGCGTCGACCCCCCGGACGTGGGGGTCGATCCCTGACAGCCACGGCGCGATACGGGGACAATCATGCAACCGAGGGAGGCGGGCGCAACGGGAATCGCCATGACGTCGCCCGGACCCTCCCTCCACGCGGCGAACCACCACGGGAGTGTACGATGCCCCTGCCCCTGGAACTGCAGCGCTTCCTGAAGGCCCATCACGACACGCAGGTGCTGAGTGTCCTCGTCGAGGGCGCCTCCGCCGACCCCTCCGTGCGCCGACACTGGCGGATCGAGGTGCTGCGCGGCATCGCCGATGCCCGCGCGGCGCTGTTCCACGACGCACCGCCCGACCGCGTGCGGTTCGACCAGTGCGTCGCCCGGCTGATGCGGCACCTTCCCTCGGGGAGCACGCGCCTGTTCACCCACGGCTGGGCGGGCTTCGCCTCCGCCGACGGCGACGAGTACGTGGAGGTGCTGACGCGGGACGTGGAGCCGTCGGTGACCTGGACGGTGGGACCGCGGATCCTCCCCTACCTCGCGGCGCACGACGAGAGCGTCGCCCTGGTGGCGCTCGGCGACCGGCACCGGCTGCTCGCCTACCAGCTGTCGCGCGGCGCGCTGACCGACCTGGAGGGGATCGAGTCGGCGGCAACGTCAATGCCCGGGACGCACATGGGTGGCGCGCCGAGGGTCGGCTTCCATGTCGGCACGCGCGGCGCGACGCAGGCCGACGCGGCCGACCGCGCAGCGCGCGAGGCGTGGCACCGGCACGTGACGGCGTCGGTGCAGCGCATCACGCAACTGGCCGGCGACAACCTGGCGATCGTGATCGGCGGGGCGTCGGAGACCGTCTCGCTGCTCGCCGACGGGCTTCCGGACGACCTGTCAACGCGGGTCGCGCTGGCGCCGGCGCTGCAGGTGCACGCATCGCGCGCGGAGATCGTGCGGGTGGCGGGCGCGGCCGTGGGCTCGCTCGAGGCCGCCCGGCAGCGCGCGCTGCTGCGGCAGGTCGAGGAGGCGTCGTGGTCGCGAGGGCACGGTGCGCTGGGCGCCGAGGCGGTGGCGCGCGCGCTCGAGGTGGGGGCGGTGGACCGGCTGCTCGTGGGCCGCGCCTTCGCGCACCAGCACCGGGCGACGGCCGAACTGCTGGCACAGCGAACGCTGCTCGATGGCGGCGAGGTGGAGGTCGCCGTCCCCGCGGTCAGCGCGGCCGTGGACGAGGGGGCGTGGGGGGTCGCGGCGCGTCTGCGCTTCGCGCGGTCGCCGGCACGGGCGCTGCAGACGGCGTGACGCCACGGGAGCCGGCGCCCCGGCTCAGGAGGGGCCGGCGCGCCTGTTCCGTGTTCAAACCCGGGGCGGGCGCGGCGTGTCGAACGGTGAGCCAACCTGCCGAGGAACCCCGTGCATCCCGCCACCCGCCCCGCCCTGCTGCTGCTGTCCCTCGCGCTGCCGCTCCCTGCCCTGCCCGCCCAGCGGCCCTTTGGCCAGCGAGACTCGGTGGTCACCATGTCCGAGCGGGTCGCCGCCGGCGACTGGGTGCGCATTCATGCCCGGCTGGGGAGCGTGGCGATCACCGAGGGGACCGGTGACAGGGTCGAGTTCCGTGCGGAGAAGGAGGTGCGGCGGGGGCGCCTGGAGGACATCGCGTTCGTGATGCTCAAGGACAAGGACGGGCTGACGATCTGCGCGGTATTTGACGAGGGCGACGAGTGCGACCGTGACGGCGTGCGGAGCGACAGCCGGGGCGACGGCTGGCGCTGGGGGGAGCGGGCGCGGGTGACGATCACGGTGCAGCTCCCGCGGGGGGTTCGGGTGCGCGTGTCGAGCGGCAACGGCGCGGTGTCGCTCGCGGCGGCGGCGGCCGAGGCCCGGGTGTCGAGCGGCAACGGACGCGTGATGGTGAGCGGCGTGCAGGGGCGGGTGGACGCATCGTCCGGGAATGGCGACATCACGGTCGAGCGGGTGAGCGGCCCGGTGAACGCGTCGTCGGGGAACGGAGTGCTGCGGGCGCGGATCGAGAAGCTGAGCGATCCCGACGACATGACCTTTTCGACCGGGAACGGGCGCATCATCCTCGACTTGCCGGCGGACTTCGCGGCGGCGGTGGACGCGCGCACCGGAAACGGGAGCGTGACGACCGACTTCCCGGTGACGATCGAGGGACGGTTCTCGCCGAACCGGCTGCGGGGCACGATCGGCGGTGACCGCCCGAGGCGGCGGCTGAAGCTGACGTCGGGGAACGGCTCGCTCGAGATCCGGAGCCTGGGCAGGACGCCGGGGCGGTAGGTGGCGCGGGATTCCGGCGCGCGGTGCGCTATTGCCGCGAAATCGCCGAGTGCCCCCCGCGGAGGACGAACTTCTGGATCTTGCCCGTGGCCGTCTTCGGCAGCTCGGCGAGGATCGTGGTGCCCTTGGGCACCTTGAAACCGGCCAGGTGCTGCCGGGCGAAGGTGCGCAGTTCATCGTCGGCAAGGGTTGCGCCGGGCTTCAGGACAACGAAGGCATGTGGCGCCTCGCCCCACTTCTCGTGCGGCAGCCCCACCACGGCGACCTCCTGTACGGCCGGGTGGCGCAGGAGCACCCCCTCGACCTCGATCGACGAGATGTTCTCGCCTCCGGATATGATGACGTCCTTGAGCCGGTCGCGGATCTCCATGTAGCCGTCGGGATGGACGACCGCGGCGTCGCCGGAGTGGAACCAGCCGCCGTGGAAGGCGCGCTCCGAGGCCTCCGGATCGCGGTAGTACCCCTCCATCACGACGTTGCCGCGCACCACGATCTCGCCGGTCGTGGCCCCGTCGCGCGGGACATCGTTCATCCGCTCGTCGACGACGCGCAACTCCCCCGATGTGACGAGCTCGACGCCCTGGCGCGCCTTGACGCCGGCGCGCACGGCGGGGGCGAGCGCCGCGTGCTCGGCGCGCGGTTCGCAGATGCTGATCAGCGGCGCCGTCTCGGTGAGGCCGTAGACGTGGGTGATCGTCCAGCCGAGCTCCTCCTCGACGCGCTCGATGGTGTGCGCGGCGGGCGGGGCGCCGGCGGTGAGCACGCGCACGCCGCGGGGCGCCGTGGCACGCAGGGCCGGCGGCGCGCTGGCGATCGCGATCAGCACGGTGGGCGCGGCGCAGAGCATGGTGATGCGCTCGGCGGCAAGCTGGGCATAGACGGTGGGGGCGTCGACCTTGCGCAGGCAGACGTGGGTGGCGCCGGCGGCGGTGGCGATCCAGGTGAAGGTCCACCCGTTCGCGTGGAACATCGGGAGCGTCCACAGGTAGCGGTCGGCGCACGTCATGGGATGGTGCACGAGGGTGCCAACCGCGTTCACCCATGCGTTGCGATGCGTGATCATCACCCCCTTCGGCCTGGAGGTGGTGCCGCTCGTGTAGTTGATCGTGAGGAGGTCGTTTTCGTTCACCTCCCGGCGCGTGACGCCGGGCGGGTAGCTGGCGAGGAGCATCTCGTAGTCGGCGAAGCCATGGCGGCGGCCCTCGAGGGCCACGAAGTGCTCGACGCCTGGCATCTCGTGGCGGACGGCGTCGACGGCAGCGAGGTAATCCTCGTGGACGCAGACGACGCGGCTCCCCGAATGGTTGACCATGTACACCCAGTCGGCGGGGAGGAGGCGGTAGTTGAGGGGCACGACGACGGCACCGGCCTGCGGCACGCCGTAGAAGGCCTCGAGCATGGCATGGGTGTTCGGCGCGACGTAGGCCACGCGGTCGCCCGGGGCGACGCCGAGGCTCTCGAGGGCCGCCGTCCAGCGGTCGCAGCGCTCGAAGAATTGCGCGTAGGTCCATCGCTGATCGCCGTCGACCACGGCATCGCGGTCGGGGTAGAGGGCGCGCGCCCGGCGGGCGAACTCGAGCGGGGTGAGGGGAGTGATCACGACACGGCTCCACAGGGGTCGAGGGCGTGGGTCATGAGGGCACGAGCCCGGCGAGGAGGTGCTTCTGGACCTTGCCGATGGCGGTGCGCGGCAGCGCCTCCACGCGCACGAAGGCGCGGGGGACCTTGAACGAGGCCAGCTGCCGCCGCAGCGCGGCGTCGAGGGCGGCCAGATCGGCGGCGCCGCTCGTCACGAGGTACGCGACCGGCACCTCGCCGCGCAGCGGGTCGGGGGCGCCCACCACGGCCGCCTCGCGCACCCCGGGCTGCTCGAGGAGGAGTTCCTCGATCTCTCGCGGGTAGATGTTGAACCCCCCCGAGATGATCAGGTCGCTGCGCCGGCCCTCGAGGGTGATGTACCCGTCGGCCGAGCGGACGCCGATGTCGCCGGTGCGGAACCAGCCGTCGGCCATCGCCGACGCGGTCGCGTCGGGGCGGCGCCAGTATCCGGCGCAGACGCCGGGCCCGCGCACGCAGAGCTCTCCGCTCGTTCCGGGGGGGACATCGGCGCCGGCCGCTCCGACGATGCGCACGTCGACGCCCGCGAAGGGCAGTCCGACCGTCCCCGCCCGGCGCTCGCCGTCATACGGGTTTCCGGCGATCATGAGCGTCTCGGTCATGCCGTAGCGCTCGAGGATCGCGTGACCGAAGCGCTCGCGAAACGCGGCGTGCAGCGGCGCGGGGAGGGGGGCGGAGCCCGAGACGAAGAGCCGCATCCGTTTCCCGATCGCGCGCGCCTCGTGGGGCGGCACCTCGGCGAGGCGCACGTACATCGTGGGGACGCCGAAGAAGAGCGTCGGCCCGTACTCCGCGAACCAGGCGGCGGCACGGGCGGCGTCGAAGCGCTCGACAAGGCGCAGGTGGCAGCCGCTCCCCAGCCAGGCGTGCACGCCGTTGCCGAGCCCGTGCACGTGAAAGAGGGGGAGGGCGAGGAGGAGGCGGTCGGCGCCGGTGACGCGCCACGCGTCGATCAGGGTGCGGGCGTTGCTGGCGAAGTTGCCGTGGGTGAGGATCGCGCCCTTGGCGGGACCCGTGGTCCCGGACGTGTACACGAGGGCGGCGGGGGTCGCGGCGGCGGCCGCGACGACGGGGCGACTTGAGCCGGACCGGTCGGCCTCGGCGATGAGCGCAGCGATGTCCCACCAGGTGACGCCGCGGGGGAGTTGCCCGGCCTGCTCCGGCGTGGTGACGACGGCCACGGGCGCGGCGTCGCCGAGGATGTGCGCCACCTCGCGCTCCCGGTAGAGCACGTTCACGGGAACGACGATCACGCCGAGCTTGGCGCAGGCGAGCCAGAGGTCGATGACCTCGATGCGGTTGGCGAGGCAGGTCGCGAGCCGGTCGCCGGCGGCGACGCCGCGCGCGGCGATGGCGCGGGCGAGGCGGTTGCTGCGGGCTTCGAGCTCGCCGAAGGTGAGGGCGAGGGTGCCGCCCGGGCCGTCGACCTCGATCGCCGGCTGCGCGCGGCGCCCGAGGAGCGCGGGGTCGAACAGGTCGAGGAGCGACACCGGTGCAAAGGTACGGCCGTGGCCGGCACCGGCAAGAAACGGCCGCGGCGCGTGGGCGGGCGTCGCGGGTCCGGCTGCACGAGGGGGCCCGCCGCATGGCGGGCCCCCTCGTGAACGGCCCGGCACGGGCGGCCTACACCGCTTCCGAGAGCGAGGTGAAGTTGAAGTCCCGCACCTTCACGGCCGGCATGGCGATGTCGCCGCCCTGTTCGGTGCCGGCGATCCGCTCCGGCAGGCTGATCCCCTCGAGGTTGTTGAGCATGAAGAGGGGGGACTCGTTGAAGCGGAAGTTGCGCAGCGACCTGGTGATCTTCCCGTTCTCGACGAGGAAGGTGCCGTCGCGCGTGAGCCCGGTGTACAGGATCGTGCGCGGGTCGACCTCGCGGAGGTACCAGAGGCGCGTGACGAGGACGCCGCGGGTGGTGCCGGCGATCAGCTGCTCGACGGTCTGCGTGCCGGTGCCGACCATCTTGAGGCAGCTCGCGTTCCCGGTCGGCTCCTTGCCCTGCTTGCGGGCCCAGAAGCGCGAGTACTGCAGCTGCTTGAGGACGCCGTTCTCGACCCAGCTGCGCCGGGTGAGCGGCAGCCCGTCGCCGTCGAAGGCCGGCGCGAGGAGCTGCGGGTCGAGCGGGTCGGAGAGGATCGAGAGGCGCTCGTCGATGATCTTCTCGCCGATCTTGTTGCCGCCCCCCTGCTTGACGAAGGGGCTGCGCCCCTCGTCCGACTGGCGGGCATCGGCGTAGTTGGCGATGAGTTGCACGAGGTCGCCCACCGCCTGCGGCTCGAGGATCACGGTGTAGCGCCCCGGCTCGATCGCGGCCGGGTTGCGCGACCGCCGCGCCTTCTCCATGGCCCGCGTGCTGAGCTGGTTGAAGTCGAGCTTGTTCCAGTCGTGGTCGTCGGCAGCCGCCCAGCCCGAGCCGGTGCCATCCGTCGTGCGCACGGTGAGCTGGTAGTTGGCGCTGGTGCTGCGGTGGTAGGCCTGCAGCCCCTTGCTGTTGCCGATGGCCTGGGCCGTCTGGTTGGTGATGATGAAGCCGGCGGCGTGGACGTCCTTGCTCGCCCGGGCCGGCGCGAGGGCCGTGAGGGCGGCCTTGGCGCGGTCGCCCGGCGTCAGCTGCGCCACCGAGTCGAAGAAGGCGTTGACGGTGGGGAGGACCTGCGCGCCGAGGCGGGGCATCACCTCGGGATCGTCGGGGGCGAGCCGGGCGAGGGCCTCCGACTGGGCGACCGCGCGCCGCAGCGACTCGTCCGACAGGTCGTTGGTGGTGACGACCGCGTGCTTGGGCCCGAACGCGCTGTACACCACGAGCTGCACGTCGGCGGTGGCGCCCGAGGTGGAGAGCTGGTTGGCGGCGAAGCGGGTGTTCCCCGTCACCGTGCTGTTGAGGTTGATCTCGATCTCGTCGGCCTTCGACATCTTCACGCACTTGTCGATGACGTCGAAGATCTCGTTGCGCGAGAGGAGCTGGCCGTCGGACTCGCGCTCGATGAGGCGCTTGGGGGCGGTCATGCCTTCCTCCCGGTGTTGATGATGTTGACCTGCCTGAACCGGGCCGGGACGGAGCCATGGCTGACGGCGTTCACCTGGCCGGGCTGGCCCTTGCCGTCGAAGAACGACCCGCCGAGCTCGTAGCTCCGCTTGCCGCCGATCGCCTCCATGCTGTTCCAGAAGTCCGGCGTCCGGATCTGGTAGGCGACGTCTTTCAGCAGGCCGACCTTCCTGCCGCCCTTGATCTCGTAGGCCATCTGGCCGCCGAACTGGGCGTTGAAGCGCTGCTGGTCGATCGAGAACGAGCCGTCCCCCTCGATCGCGATCCCGTTGTCCACGCCGGCGATGATGTCGTCGTAGGACAGGTCCTTTTCGCCGGCGAGGAGCGACACGTTCGGCATCCGCTGGAACTGCACGTTGTCCCAGCCCTGCGCATACGAGCAGCCGTGCGAGCGCACGGGCTGGTTGTTCTGCTTGTACCACCAGTCGAGCCACCTGGCCTGCTCGCGGGTGGTCTGGTAGTCGACGAACATGCCGTTCCTGACGATCAGGAAGTTCTCCGGCTGCACGCCGTCGTCGTCATAGCCGATCGTCGACAGGCCGCCCTCCTGCGAGCGGTCCCCCTGGATGTTCATGATCGACGGCCCGTACTTGAGCTTGCCGAGCATCTTCTCCGGGGGCGCGATGAAGCTCGTGCCGGCGTAGTTGGCCTCGTAGCCGAGGGCGCGGTCGAGCTCCGTCGGGTGCCCGATCGACTCGTGGATCGTGAGCCACAGGTTGCTCGGGTGGAGCACGAGGTCGTAGCGGCCCACCTCGACCGGCCTGGCCCCGAGCTTGGCGGCCGCGTCCTCGCCCCACCGCTTCGCGTTCCCCACCAGGTCGCACTGCTTCACATACTCCCACCCGCGCCCCATCGGCGGGACCACGTTGCCGCGGTTCTGGAAGTCGGTGAAGTCCTTGCTGATCGCCGTGATCTGCATCAGCGGCCAGCTGCGCACGTTCTCCTGCAGGATCACGGAGCCGTCGGTGGAGGCGTAGTTGCGGTCCTCCTTCACGAAGAACAGCCCGCTGAAGATGTACTTCACGCCCGGCACCTTGAGGGCCTCGGCGTTCGCCTGCAGCAGCAGCTGCGCCTTTTCCTCGACGGAGATCGACCACGGGTCGACGGAGAAGGCGCCCTTCCATGACTTCTCGCCCACGCCGCTCACCGGGAGCCAGTCCACGGGCGTGCCGCGGGCGGGACGGTTGGCCCTGGCGATCGCCGCGGCCTGCCTGGCGGCGCCCGTCACGCCCTCGGTGGTGAGCGTGCGCGAGGCGGCGAACCCCCACGTCCCGTCCACCATCACCCGCACGCCGCAGCCCATGCTGTCGGTGTCCACCACGTTCTGGATCTGCTGCTCGCGGGTGAAGACGAAGTTCTGGCGCTGGCGCCCGATGCGGACGTCCGCGTACGAGGCGCCCGCGGCCTTCGCGGCACCAAGGGCATCGGCCATGAGCGCCTTGATCTTCGGCGTCTCGGGGACCGATTCGGGCGGCAATGGAGGCCCGCCGGATGCGACAAGGCGCGCCAACGCCTTCGCGTCACGCGCCGACCCGACGAGCGCCGCCATGGCGGCACCGTGCTTGAGAAACTCCCGACGATCATTCATGCGCTGCACGCCCTCCGGGGGGTGAGAGATCCGGTGCCGCCGTACGCGATCGGGAAACGGGGGGATTCAAGAGGGGCACGGCCACGCTACGCCAGCCCGCGAAGGCGGCGGGAGCCCCACTCGGTCACCAGCGCCGCGAGCGCCAGCGCGCACAGCCACCACGCGGGCCCATCCCCGCCGGCGTCCGCACCTGCGCGCGCGGCACGGAGCGAGGTGTCGGGCGGGCCAAGCGTGGCCACCATGCGAGCCAGCGGCGCGTCGGGAACTTCGACAGTCGTCGCTCGCGAAAGGGTTGCCCGGTAGGCGGCCGACGCGACGAGTCCCGACCACCACCGCCGGTGGGCCTCCACCGCTCCTTCCGGACCAGTCATGCGCCAGCGCCAGGTATCCTCGTATCCCACCTCGATCACGCGCCCCGGACCGACCCGCCGCGCCGCCACGGCGACCACTCCGTCGCGGCGCTCGAGCGCGATCGCGTCGGGGGTGGGCCGCTCGACCGGCAGCACCGGGAGGGCGCGGCGCGGATCGCCCGCGCGGACCTCAAGCACGGTGGGGGCCACGCGCGCCCCGGCCGGCCCTACCCTCAGCGCGGCGAACCGCGCTCCGGCCGACGCCCCCGGGCCAAGCACGAGTCCCCCGCCCTGCCGCACGAACTCCGCGATGCGCGCGGCCTCGCGCTCGGCGCTCGCGTCCAGCGCCACCACCGCCGCCACCTGCGCGGTGTCGAGTCGCGCGGGCGACCCTTGCACCGTCGCCGTGTCGGGGGCCAGCGGGAAGCGGGCATCCACCGTCCAGCCCCGCTCCTCGAGCGCAGCCACGACGAATTTCGCCTCCCACCCCGGCCGCCCGAAGACCACCACGCGGCGCGGGAGGACGGAGTCGAGGCGAAGCGCGTGCGCCGACTGCCGGGCCACGATCGCCCGTGCCGCGCCGACCAGTCCGGGGGCAAGGAACGAGGCCCCGCCAGAGGCGCTCCGGGCGCTGTCGAGCGCGCCGGCGCTGTCGGCCAGGCGCGGGTTCGACGCGGGCGGCGCGGCGACCAGCACGCGGTCGCCGCCGCCGGGATCGCCGAGTGGCTCGACGGCGATGGCGGTGGCCGGGATCGCCGCCCCCGCCCACCGCACGGAGCGGCCCGCGGCGCGGTGCGCGGCGAGCCAGTCGCGGTGGACGGGGTCGAGCGCGGAATCGGCCGACAGCGCCACCGAGTCGGCCGAGTGCGCGACGTCGGCGAGCAGGGCCGCGAGCGACGACGGCGACACCGTCCGCAGGCGGGGTCGCGGCGCACGCGCCCGGAACGCGAGCAGGAACGCCAGCGCCAGCGCCGCGTACGCGGTGGCACGCAGCCCCCCTTCGGCGCGGCGGCGCAGGTCAGCGCGTGAGGGCATAGACCACGATGTTCACGGCGAACCGCGTGTTGTCGATCGAGAGGAAGCGCTTGTTGTCGGGATGGTACCCCCACTCGGAGCTGTAATCCTTGTTGCTGTACAGGACCTGCAGGCGGTCCCCGCGCATGGCGCCAAGGAGGTGCGTGTGCACGAGGTTGTCGCCCCAGCCGTTGAGCTCGTGGCTCGTGGCCGGTGGCCCGTCTGGAAAGGTGAAGAACGCCCGGTAGAGTGCGTGGCCGTTGGGAATGTCCCTGAGTGGTGCCCCGACCACGCGCGCGAGCTCGTGGCTGCAGCTCTTGTGGAACTGGCCGTCGACATCGTGGTTGTGGTCGTCCACGAACAGCAGGCCGCCGCGCCCCAGGTAGGTGCGCAGCATGTCGCGCTCGGCGCTCGCCAGGCGCACCGGCAGGTGCCCCGTGAGGTACACCAGCGGGTACCGCAGCAGGTCGCGGCTGGCGAGCGGAACGATCACTCCCGCCGGATTGACGTCGATCGACGTGTAGCGCGCCACCGCGTCGATCACGTTGGCGGGCACCTGCGGCGCGGAGTCCCAGTCGCCGGAGTCGTACTGCGCGGTGGCAAAGGTGAAGGCGCTCACCGGGCGCCGCCCCAGCGCGACAGGCCGGTGTGCGCCACGGGGGCGCCGGCGAGGGCACGGCGTGCGGCGACGAGGGGCGCGGTGGCGTCGCGCCCCTCGCGCAGGGCGTCGATCGCGTCGCCGAGCGGCGTCGCCACGGCGGGGGCGGCGGCCAGCAGCTCGGCACGCAGCAACAGGAGCGAGTCGACGGCGGCCGCGCGGGCGGTGCCGAGGCGCTCGATCGCGGCGTCGAAGCGCGCCGCGCGTCGCGCCATGACCGCGTCCTCGCTGGTGCGCGGGAGCCGCGCAGCGGGGCCGATCCCCTCCCGCTTGCCGACGAGCCGCACCTTCGCGAGGTCAACCACGACGTCCTTCGGCTTGCCGCGCAGGTAGATGCGCTCGGCGAGGCGCGCCCGCTGGATCGCCGCGAGGGCGGCGTACATGTGGGGGAGGGCCCTCTTCGGCTCGCCGATGCCGAGGGCTCGCCCGGCCTCCCACATCGCGTTGTAGGCCTCGAGCATCGGTCGGTTGATCGCCACCACCGGCGACTCGCCGCCGGCGAAATCGAGGGCGCCGGTGCCGGACTTGTCGGTGGCGGCGCTGGCGGCGGCGAGCAGCTCGTCGGGCGACATGTCCTTGCGCTTCTCCGCCTCCCCTTCCGACTCCTCGCCGCCGCTGGCGTCGTCGAGCCGCGCGAAGATGATATCGCTCACCTGCTTGCGCAGCGCGTTCTGGTCGCGGGCGATGCGCCCCGACTCGTCCACGAGCGTCTCGTGGCTGATCCGCGGCCGCCGCTTCTCGAGCGCCTCGGCGAGGAGGATGAGCATGCGCTGGCTGATCAGTCCCTTGAGCGCGTCGGGGGGCGGCAGCGCCTCGACCGAGACGGAGTCGTACTCGCTCGGCCGGGCGATGCGGATCGAGCGCGTGTCGGAGCCGGACTCGCCCGGCCCGGTCACGGTGTTGCCGTCGCGGGCCACGGCGCGCAGGTGCACGAGGTCGCCGGGCTCGAGCGCCAGCGAGTCGAGGCGCAGGCGCAACCCGCGTTCGGCGCTGCGTGCGTTGCCGAAGCCGGCGCGGCCGAGGACGATCGTGCGGAACTTGAAGTTCTCGCCCTCGCCGCTGCTGACCACGAACTCCCACCAGCCCTCGGCGAGCCCAAAGTCGTCGCGGAAAGTGGCGTGCAGCGGCAGCACTCCGGAGGCCGCGCGGAGCACCGTGTCGCGCGCGGGCTTCACGAGCGTCACAACGGGCGACGAGTCGGGGTGCGGCTCGAGGAGGAGCAGTCGCTCGCGCGACCGCTGGCGCAGGCGCACGACCGCCGGGGCGGCCGGCATGGCCAGCGCCGCCCGCCACCGGTCGCCGCCGGTCGTGACGGGAATCGTGACCGTGTCGGCGGTCGCGCGCACCGGCCCGCCGGCGACACGCCCCTCGATGCGCACGCGGCTGCCGGTCACCCCAGCGGCGTGCGCGGGATCGTCGAGCACCTGCGGGGCAAGGCCGGTGTACGCCGGCGGCTCGACGGTGACGACGATTGCCGCCAGCGCGTTGTCCTTCGCCGCCGCGCGCGCGACGGCGTCGCCGGCATGGGGAGCGGCGACGCGGGCGACCACGCCACGTGGCAGCGCGAGGAGGAGGAGGACCGCCACCACGGCCGCCGCGGCCGGAATCGCGAGGGCGTGGCGGGCGGCACGCCATGCCACGGGCTCGAACGGCACGGCGTCCACCTGCCGGTCGAGGGCCTCGGCGAGGGGGCGGTTCGCGCTGTCGGCGGCGGGGAGATCGAGCCGGGTCACGAGGGCGTAGCGCAAGGCCGGCGCTCGCTCCTCGATCCAGAGCGCCACGCGGTCGAGTTGCCGTGCGCGATGCGCGCGCCGCACGACCGCCGCCGCGGCCACGAGCGCCGCGAGGGCGGCCGTCCGCGGCAGGAGCGATCGCGCGGCGAGCCCGAGGGGCGAGATCAGGTCGGCGGTAGCGGCGATCGCCAGGACGGCGAGTCCCGCCAGCGCCCCCCACGCGAGCGCGCTCGTGGCCGCACCCAGGAGCAGGATGCGCTGCACGCGCCGCACGCGGTCGCGGGCCGTCACGCGAGGTCCCCGCGCCGGCGCACGAGGTGCTCGCCGGCGAGCAGGAGGAGTGCCAGCAGGATGAGCCAGTGGGCCGCGGCACGCCCCGACTCGATGCGCGCGGGCAGCGCCGCCGCCGGCAACGCGCGGGTGCCACTCCCGACGAGCAGTCGCACCATCGCCGAGTCGGCGGGCCTGCCGTCGCGCGCCGCGCCGCAGGGTCGCGTGAGGTCGCGCAGCAGGTCGCGGGTGCGCTCGCGCAGCGCGAGGTCGCCAACCGGCGTCACGGGGACCGCCACCGCGCGCACGCACCCCCTGCCGGTGGCCCGCTCGATCGCGGCCACCACGCCATCGGCCCACCACGCGACGGGGATGCCAGGCCCCGGCCCCTCGGCCCGGGCGAACGAGGCCACCAACACGGTGCGCCCCGTGATGACGCCACCGATCGTGTCGCGCGTGGCTCCCATGGCCGCCGGCCAGTGCACGAGCACGTGGCCGTCGCGCGCGGCCCACGCCGAGTCGGCGGCGGTCAGGGCGGCGTCACGCACGAGGCGCACGGGGGCATCGGCCGCGCGCCGGATGCCGGCCAGCGACAGGGTCGCCTGCAGCGGATCCGTGGCCGACGCCCGCAGGCTCAGCGTCCCCGCTGGCGCCGGATCGACCGCCGGCGCCACCGGCCGCAGCTCGATTCCAGCCGGCCAGCTGGCGCGCACCTCGCGCGTCGCGGCGTCGAACTCCTCGCGCGCGAGCGGCGACACGAGCACGATCGCCAGCGAGTCGGCGTCGTCGCGACGGGCATGCGCCTCGCGCACGGCCATCACCAGCGCCGCCGAGAGCGACGCGGCCTCGCGCCCCCCACGCGCCCCGAACCACAGCACGCGATCGCCGTCGCGCCGTACCGCCGCGACTTCGCGCGCCACGTCGGCCGAATCCCGCACCGCCCGCGACGCATCGGCGACGATGACCTGCAGGCGCGCCCGCCGCGACACGGCCAGCGACGGCCGCGCGAAGGCCACCGCCGCCGCCGCGATCGCCGCCATGCGCAGGGCGAGGAGGATCCGGTCGGTGAGGGCCACGCTCCGCGCCGACGCCCGCTCGCGGCTCTCGGGCACGAAGCGCGCCGTGGGCAGCAGCCACCGGTCCGGCTGCTGGCGCGCCAGGAAGTGCAGCGCGAGCACGGCCAGCATCGCCGCCGCGCCTCCCGCCAGGAACCACGGGGCGGCAAAGGTCACGCGTCGATTCCCTCGTGCGAGGTGCCGACGACGCGACGCACCGCGCGCTCGGACGGCTCGTCGGTGACGACCTCGACGTACCGTGCCCCGGCGGCGCGCCACGCGCGTGCCACCCCGGCGCGCCAGGCGGCGAAGGCGGCGCGGTACGGCTCTCGCGTGGCCCCCACCAGCGCGCGCCGGAGCTCCGGCGCCTCCGGGTCCTCGGCGAGCCGGGCGCCGGCGGGGGGATCGAGTTCCTCGCGCGCCACGACGTGCACCAGCACCACCTCCACGCCGCGGGACCGCTGCTCGCGCGCGACCCGCAGCAGTGCGGCGCCGTCGCCGAGCAGGTCGGTGACGATCGCGAGGCGAGCCGCGCGTCCCTGCTCGCGCAGCACGGGGGCGAGGCCGGCGTCGCCCGCGGGCGGCACGCCGTCGAGCACCCGCGCCACGTCGCTCACCACGCCGCGCCGGGCCCGGAACGGGAGCCGGCGTGGCGGGGACCCCGGCACGACGAGGGCCACGGGGTCGCCAGCCGCGTGCGCCACGCCGGCGAGGCCGACGGCGACGGCCCGCGCCTGCGCCCACTTGTCGGCCGTGCCTGCGGGAAAGCGCATCGAGGCCGACGCATCCACGACCAGCAGCGTGGGGAGGGTCGCGCGCTCGTTGGTGATGCGCAGGTAGGCACGGTCGGTGCGCGCGAGGAGCTTCCAGTCGAGCCGCCGCGGGTCGTCGCCCTGGCGGTAGGCGCGATACTCGGTGAACTCGGCCGAACTGCCGCGCAGCCGCGACTTGTGCGTTCCCGCCGTGGCGCCCCGACTGGCAACCCGCGCCGGCCAGGACACGCCGCGCAACGCGTCGAGCAGCGCGCCGTAGCCCGGAGCGGCGGGCACGCTACACGCGCAGGTCGCTGCGCGGGGGCACGATCGCGGCCACCACGTCGCGGATCAGCCGCTCGGCGCCGACGCCCTCGGCTTCGGCAGCGAAATTCGGGAGCACCCGGTGGCGCAGCACCGGCATCGCCACGCGGCGGATGTCCCCGGGGGCCACGGCCAGGCGCCCGTCGAGCAGCGCGTGCGCCTTGGCGCCGAGGATCAGCGCCTGGCCCGCGCGCGGGCCGGCGCCCCAGCGCGCGTACTGCCGCACGCTGGCGGGCGCCTGCGCATCGTCGGGGCGCGTGGCGCGCACGAGCGAGGCGGCGTAGCGGAGGGCGGCGTCGGCGGCGGGGAGCTCGCGCACCATCCGCTGCAGGGCAATCACCTCGGCGGCGCCGAGCATCTCGGTCAGCGGCGACGGCTCGGCCCCGGTGGTCGCGCGCAGGATCTGCACCTCGTCGTCCTCCGAGGGATACTCGATGCGGATGTCGAACAGGAACCGGTCGAGCTGCGCCTCGGGGAGGGGATAGGTCCCCTCCTGCTCGATCGGGTTCTGGGTGGCGAGCACGAAGAAGGGCTCGGGGAGCTTCATCGTCTCGCCGCCGGCGGTGACGCGGTGCTCCTGCATCGCCTCGAGCAGGGCCGCCTGCGTGCGCGGCGGGGTACGGTTGATCTCGTCGGCCAGGACGATGTTGGCGAAGATCGGGCCGCGCACGTAGCGGAAGCCGCGCTGCCCCGTGGCGGCGTCCTCCTCCATGATCTCGGTGCCCGTGATGTCGCTCGGCACGAGGTCCGGGGTGAACTGGATCCGGCGGAAGTCGAGCCGCATCGCCTCCGCCACCGACTTGATCAGGAGGGTCTTGGCGAGGCCGGGCACGCCGACGAGCAGGGCGTGGCCGCCGGCGAGGATCGCCATCAGCAGGTCATCGAGCACGTCGCGCTGTCCGACGATGCGGCGGCCCACCTCGGTTCGAAGGCGGCCGGCGGCGGCGATCAGGGCATCCCGCGGCAGTGTGGAACCCGGGGCGGCGGTGGAGGGCGCAGCGGTCACGCGAATCGTGGCTGGGGAGGCAACCGGATGGCGACGGACAACGCCTGACGTCTGGCAAGCGTTGTAAGATGGCTGATTCTTGGAACGGCCGCCGGGACAAATGGTTTCTCCCCGGCGCACCGGAAGTTCACCCCTCGCGAGGCCGCCGTGTCAACCAGTCGCCGCGATTTCGTCCGTACCACCTCCGCCGCCGCCGCCGGGCTCGCCCTCGCGGCCACGGGACGCGCGGAGGCCGCCGAGCGCGCCGCCGTCCTCGCCGGCGCGCCCTCCCCGGGCGATGCCGTGACCAACGAGCTGCTGATGAAGGCGCTCGACGCGGCCAGGGCCGCCGGCGCCGAGTACGCCGACGCCCGGATCAGCCTCAACCGCACGCAAACGATCTTCACCCGCGAGAAGCGCGTCGGGGGCCTGTCGGACAACGAGACTCTCGGCGCCGGCGTGCGGGTGCTGGTGGGCGGCTCGTGGGGCTTCGCGGCCACCAGCGAGCTGACCACCGACGGCCTCGCGCGGGTCGCACGGCAGGCCGTGGCGCAGGCCAAGGCCAATCGCACCGCCGGCCGCAAGCCGGTGACGCTGGCTCCCGCCCCCGGCAACCAGCGCGGCACCTGGCGAAGCGACGCCAAGGTCGACCCGTTCACGATCCCGATCGAGGACAAGGTCGCGCTCCTGCTCGCGACCAACGCGGCGGCGATGAAGAACCCGCAAGCGCGGTTCGTGAACTCGAGCATGTTCTTCCTGAAGGAAGAGAAGACGTACGCCAACAGCGAGGGGGCGCTGGTCGCACAGACGATCTTCCGCACCCAGCCGAGCGTGGGGATCACCGCGGTGGGCAAGGGGGACTTCCAGACCCGCCAGAGCAACGACATCGCGCCGATGGGGCGCGGCTACGAGCACGTGACCGAGAACAAGCTCGAGGAGAACGCCCCCAGGTGGGCGGAGCAGGCGGTGGAAAAGCTCTCCGCCAAGCCGGTGGAGGTGGGGCGCTACGACCTCGTGCTGCACCCGAGCCACCTCTGGCTCACGATCCACGAGTCGGTGGCGCACCCGACCGAGCTCGACCGCGCGATGGGGTACGAGGCCAACTACGCGGGCACGAGCTTCGTCTTCCCCCCCGAGAAGGTGCTCGGCACCCTCAAGTTCGGCTCGCCGCTGATGAACATCCGCGGCGACCGCTCCCAGCCGGGGTCGCTGGCCGCCACCGGCTGGGACGACGACGGCGTGGTGCCGGAGTCGTTCGACATCATCACGGGCGGCATGTTCGTGGACTACCAGACCACCCGCGAGCAGGCGCTCTGGCTCGACTGGTACTACAGGAAGACCGGCCGCCCGACGCGCTCGCACGGCTGCTCGTACGCCCAGTCGTGGGCCGACGTGCAGTTCCAGCGCATGCCCAACGTGTCGCTCCTGCCCGGCGAGAAGGACCTGAGCTGGGACGACCTCATCGCCGCCACCGACAAGGGGATCGCGATCATCGGCGACGGCTCGTTCTCGATCGACCAGCAGCGCTTCAACGCGCAGTTCGGCGGGCAGCTGTTCTACGAGATCAAGGGGGGCAGGATCACCGGCATGCTCAAGGACGTCGCCTACCAGATGCGCACCCCCGACTTCTGGGGGGCGCTCGACATGCTCGGCGGCAAGGCCAGCTACTTCCTCGGCGGGGCGTTCAATGACGGCAAGGGCCAGCCGGCGCAGTCGAACGCGGTCAGCCACGGCTGCGTGCCGACGCGCCACCGCAACATCAACGTCATCAACACCGGGAGGCAGGCGTGAGCCGCCCCTGCACGCTGCTCGACGAGCCGAAGGTCATGTCGCGCGACGAGGCGCAGGCCCTCGCCAGGCGCGTCCTCGGCTTCGCGACCGCCACCGAGAGCCGCGTCATCATCGGCACCGGCGCCCGCGGCAACACCCGCTTCGCGGTGAACCAGATCTCCACCGCCGGCGACAACAGCAACACCACGGTCGCCGTGCGATCGGTGGTCGACGGCAGGGTGGGGTCGGCGAGCACCAACCGGCTCGACGAGGCCGGGTTGCGGGCCGTGGTCGAGAACTCGGAGCGCCTGGCGAAGCTCTCGCCCGTGGACCCCGAACTGATGCCGGAGCTCGAACCCCAGTCGTACCAGCCCGGCGTCGGCTGGAGCGACAGCACGGCGCGGCTCGATCCGGCCGGCCGCGCGGCGGCCGTGGGCAGGATCACCGACCAGGCCCGCGCCGCCGGGCTGGTGAGCACCGGCTACCTCGAGACCCGGGCCACCGCCGGCGCGATCGCCAACAGCAAGGGACTGTTCGCCTACGACCGCGACACCGACGTCGCGCTCACGACCACGGTGCGCACCGCCGACGGCACCGGCTCCGGCTGGGCGGGCGGGGCGAGCAATGCCTGGTCGTCGATCGACCCCGCCGCCCTCGGCGCCCGCGCGATCGAGAAGGCCAGGCGGTCGGTGAACGCCGTCGCGGTCGAACCGGGGCGCTACACCGTGATCCTCGAGCCGACCGCGGTCGGCAACCTGGTGCAGCTCATCCAGGGCTCGATCAATGCCCGCGGCGCCGACGAGGGACGGTCGTTCTTCTCGAAGGCCGGCGGGGGAACCAAGATCGGCGAGAAGGTGGTGGACGAGCGGGTGACCCTCGTGAGCGACCCGTTCGACCCCGAGACCGCAGGCAACCCGTTCACCGGCGAGGGACTGCCGGCGCGGCGCGTGACCTGGATCGAGAACGGCGTGGTGAAGAACCTGAACTACGACCGGTACTGGGCCAGGAAGCAGGGGAAGGAGCCCACCGGCGCCGGCGGCGGCTTCGGCGGCGGCTCGCTCCGAATGTCCGGTGGCACCGAGACGATCGAGTCGCTGGTCGCGGGCTGCCAGCGCGGGCTGCTCGTGACCCGCTTCTGGTACATCCGCCCCGTGGACCCGCGCACGATCCTCTTCACCGGCCTCACGCGCGACGGCACCTTCCTGATCGAGAACGGCAGGATCACCAGGGCGGTGCGCAACCTGCGCTTCAACGAGTCGCCGATCTTCATGCTCAACAACCTCGAGGCGATGGGCAGGCCGGTGCGCGTGTCGGCGAGCGAGAGCGGCAATGCGGGGGCGGCGGTCGTCGTGCCGCCGATCCGGTGCCGGGACTTCAACTTCACCTCGTTGTCCGAGGCGGTCTGATCGACGGGCATCGGGGGCGGGCCGGCGGCGCACCACGGGCCGCCGGCCCGGCACGGTCACCGAAAGTCCGTTTCGTCGCTTGTCGCCCACCCGCGCCCCGCCTAGCTTACCCCGTTCGCCCAACGCGCGAGTAGCTCAGCTGGATAGAGCGTCGGCCTCCGGAGCCGAAGGTCGTGGGTTCGAATCCCGCCTCGCGCATCCGCCGCCGGCCCAGGTCCCGCCGGCGCGTTCATCTCCCCCGCCCCGCCATTTCGGCCACCGGGCGCCCCCTTCCCCCACGCACTCCCACGGCCGCCGCACTCGCGCGCGCGCCGGCGTGACCCCCGACATGCTGGTCGACCTCACCGACCTCAAGCGCAAGTCCCTCGCCGAGCTGCAGGCGATGGCCGACGAGCTCCGCATCGTCGGCATCGTGGGGCTCGGCATTCCCGAGCTCGTGCTGCGCATCGAGCGCGCCCTCCTCCACCAGGACGGGGTGACCGTGCGCGCGTCGGGGGTGCTCGAGCTCCTCCCCGAGGGGTACGGCTTCCTCCGCACGCCCGAGTCGAGCTACCTCGCCAGCCCCGGCGACCTCTACATCGCGCCACAACTCGTCTCGCAGTACAAGCTCCGCACCGGCGACACGCTCACCGGCCCGCTGCGGCCGCCGAAGCACTGGGAGAGGTTCGTCGCCCTCGACACCATCGAGTCGGTGAACGGCGACTCCCCCGAGGTGGCGTCGGCGCGCGTGCCGTTCGACAGCCTGCACGTCGTCTACCCCGACCGGCGCCTGCGCCTCGAGACCAGGCACGATCCCGACGTCGCGATGCGCATCGTGGACCTCGTCACCCCGCTCGGCTTCGGCCAGCGCGGGCTGATCCTCGCCCCCCCCCGCGCCGGCAAGACGATCCTGCTGCAGAAGATGGCCAACGCCATCTGCACCAACTACCCCGACGCCGTGCTCATCCTCCTGCTGATCGACGAGCGCCCCGAGGAGGTGACCGACTTCAAGGCCTCGGTGCCCGGGGCCGAGATCGTCGCCTCGACGTTCGACGAGGACCCGGCTCGGCACGTGCAGGTGGCCGAGATGGTGAGCGAAAAGGCCCGCCGCCTCGTCGAGCACGGCAAGGACGTCATCATCCTCCTCGACTCGATCACGCGCCTCGCCCGCGCCCACAACGCCGTCGCCAGGAACTCTGGCAAGCTCATGTCGGGCGGCTTCGAGGCCAAGGCGATGGAGAAGCCCAAGCGCTTCTTCGGCTCGGCGCGCAACTGCGCCGAGGGGGGCTCGCTCACCATCGTCGCCACCGCCCTCGTCGAGACGGGGTCGCGCATGGACGAGGTCATCTTCGAGGAGTTCAAGGGCACCGGCAACATGGAGCTCGTCCTCGACCGCTCGATCGCCGAGCGCCGGTTCTACCCCGCCATCCACATCGCCAAGTCCGGCACGCGGCGCGAGGACCTCCTGTTCGACCAGGAGGAGGCCAACCGGGTCTTCCTCACCCGCCACTTCCTCGGCGGCATGGCGGAGGATGACGCCATCGCGTTTCTTCTCCAGCGCATGCAACGCACCAGGTCCAACCGCGAGTTCTTCGCGTCGATGGCGGAGTAGCGGCCGCGTGACCCCTCCGGGCGGCCGCGTCCTCGCCGTGGACTGGGGCGAGCGCCGCATCGGGCTCGCCATCAGCGACCCGACGGGGCTGATCGCGTCGCCGGCGGGGCACATCGAGCGCCGCCCCGGCAAGCGCCCGCCGGTGGCCGAGGTGCTGCGTCGGGCGCGGGAACTCGAGGCCGCGCGCGTCGTGATGGGGCTCCCCCTCGACGGCAATGGCGACGAGACGCCGCGCTGCGCCGAGGTGCGGGTCGTGGCCGCCGAGCTGGCGCGTCGGGGCGGGCTCCCCGTGCGCCTCGTCGACGAACGCTTCACCACCGCGTCGGCCCAGCGTGCCATTCGCGAGATGGGCGGCTCCTCCCGCGGCCGCAAGGGCGACGTCGACGCCCTCGCCGCCACCGTCCTCCTGCAGCATGCCCTCGCGCTTCCCGCCGACTAGCCGGCGCCGCCCCCCTCGCGCACCGGCGCCCGCGCGACGGGCGCTGGTCGCCGCGCTCGCCATCGCGCTGCCCGCCGCGCTGCCCGTCGCGCTCGAGGCCTGCGGCGACGCCGTCGATCGCGCCCCGCGGCGCGTCGTCATCCCCGCCGGGGTCTCGATGCGGGTCGCCGCCGACTCGATGGCCAATGCCGGCGTCGTGCGCATTCCCGTCCTGTTCCGGCTCTACGCCCGCTGGATCAGGCAGGACCGCGCGATCAAGGCCGGCACCTACATGGTCGCCCCCGGTGCCTCGTGGAACTCGATCCTCGACGACCTCGTGCGCGGCCGCGGCATCGTGCATACGGTGACGATTCCCGAGGGGCTGCCGCTGGCGCAGGCACTCGCCCTCATGGCCCGCGACCTGCGCGTCAGCGCCGACTCGCTCAACGCGGCGGTGCGCGACACCGGCCTCCGCCGGCACCTCGACATTCCCACCCCCACGGTCGAGGGCTACCTCTTTCCCGACACCTACACCTATCCCGACGGCACCGGCGCGGCGGACATCGTGGCCGACATGGTGCGCGCCTTCGAGAGGCGCTGGACCCCCGAGCGCTCCGCCGCCGCCGTGGCGCTCGGCATGAGTCGCCACGACGTCATGACCCTGGCGTCGATCGTCGAGAAGGAGGCCGCTCGCGAGGAGGAGCGCGCGGTGATCAGCGCCGTGTACCACAACCGGCTGCGCAAGCACATGCTGCTGCAGGCCGATCCCACCGTGCAGTATGCCCTCGGCCGCAAGCCCGGCCGCGTCCTCTTTCGCGACCTGCGCGTGAAGTCGCCCTACAACACCTACCGCGTCAAGGGGCTGCCGCCGGGGCCGATCGCGGCGCCCGGCGAGGCGAGCATCGACGCGGCGCTCCATCCCGCCGACGTGCCATACCTCTACTTCGTCGCCCGCCCCGACGGCCGGCACGTGTTCAGCACCACCTATCGCGATCACGCCGTGGCCGTGCGCGGCTATCGCGAGGCCCGCAGCGCGCGGCGGAAGCAGGCCGCCGCGAAGAAGGCGTCGGCAAGGCGCGACGCGCTTCCCGTGGCGCCCACGCCCAAGCCGTGATGCCGCCCGACGCTGCCGGCCGGGGTCCCGCTCAGCCCGCGGCGAGGTCGGGTCGCAAGGCCCGCGCCCCGCGCAGGTACACGTGCCGCACCTCGGAGCGGCTGCGCGCGGTGTGCGCCCGCAGCAGCACCCGGATGCACCGCGGCAAGCCGTCGGTCACGTCCATTTCCTGCGAGCAGAGCAGCGGCACGTCGGTCCACCCCAGCTCCCGCGCCGCCTCGGCGGGAAAGGTCGCGCGCAGGTCGGGTGTCGCCGTGAACAGCACTTCCATCAGGTCGGCGGCGGCGAGGCCGTTCTCGTCCACGATCGCGGCCAGCAACTCGCGCGTCGCGGCGAGGATCTGGCTGGCGTCGTCGGCGTCGACCTGCGTGGCGCCGCGTATCGCACGAAGCGTCGGGTCACCTGGCATGCGGGAGTCCTGGTGGACGAAAGAACGATCCGGCTGATCGCCATCACCGACGACCTGCGCGACGGGCACGACGGCCTCGCCGCGCGCGCGGCCGCCGCCGTGCAGGGCGGCGCGACCATGGTGCAGCTGCGGCTCAAACATGTCGCCCCGCGCGAACTGGTGGAAGTCGCGCGACTCCTCGTCGCGCGGCTCACGGTGCCGGTGGTGGTGAACGACCGGCTCGACGTTGCGCTCGCGGCCGGCGCGGCCGGGGCACACCTCGGCGCCGACGATGTCCCCGTGGCGGCGGCCCGGGCGATGGCCCCGCCCGCCTTCGTGATCGGGGCCTCGCTGGGCGAGGAGCGCGAGCTCGCCGACGCGCGCCTCGCCGACTACGTGGGGATCGGCCCCCTCTTCGGCACCGATTCCAAGGCCGACGCCGGGGAGGCCATCGGCCCCGCGCGGTTCCAGCGCCTCGCGAGGCTTGGCGCCAGGCCCGCGGTCGCGATCGGCGGCATCACGCCCGCGAACGCGCATGTTGCGATCGGCGCCGGCGCCCGGGGAATCGCGGTGATCCGCGCCATTTTCGCCGCCCCCGATCCGGAAGGGGCGGCGCGCGCCCTCCGCGCGGCGATGGGCGACCAGCTCGAGGTCTCGCCATGAGCGACGCCGTCCTCGTTTCAGCCCGCGGGGCGGGCCGGTGGCTGCGCGGCCACCCCTGGATCTTCGCCACCGACCTGCTCGGCTCCCCGGGCGACCGCGCGGGAGTGGTGGCCGTGCGCGAGCGCAACGGACGCCCGCTCGGCTGGGCGCTCTACAGCCCCGCGTCGCAGATCGCCCTCCGCCTCCTCGACCGCGACGCCGGCGCCACGATCGATGCCGGATGGTGGCGGGCCCGCATCGCTGCGGCGATCGAGCGGCGGGCCGCCCTCGCCACGCGTGCCACCGCGCACCGGCTCGTGCACGGCGAGGGCGACGCCCTGCCGTCGCTCGTGGTCGACCGCTACGACCGGTGGCTCGTGGTGCAGTTCATGAGCGCCGGCCTCGAAACCTGCCGCGGTGCGGTCGTCGACGCGCTGCGCGACCTCGCCGAGCCGGCCGGCATCCTCGCCCGGAACGACGCCGCCCTGCGGGCGAAGGAGCAGCTCCCGCTCGGCGTCGAGCTCCTCGACGGCAGCGTGCCGCGCGAGATCGAGGTCACCGAGCACGGCGTGCGGTACCTGGCGGCGCCGTGGGACGGGCAGAAGACAGGCGCCTTCCTCGACCAGCGCGAGAACCGCGTCGCCGTCGGGGCGGTGGCCCGTGGCCGCGCGCTCGACTGCTTCGCCTACCACGGCTCGTTCGCGCTCCACCTCGCCGGCGGCGCCCGCGAGGTCACCGCCCTCGACAGCTCGGGCCCGGCCCTCGAGCGGGCCCGTGCCAACGCCGCCCTCAACGGGTTCACCAACCTCACCACCGTCGAGGCCGACGCCTTCGAGTGGCTGCGCGAGGCCGAGCGGCGGCGCGAGCGATTCGACACGATTGCGCTCGACCCGCCGGCATTCGCCAAGAACAAGCCGTCGCTCCCCGCCGCCGTGCGCGGTTACACCGAGGTGAACCTCCGCGCCATGCGGCTCCTCGCCCCCGGCGGCATGCTCTTCACGGCCAGCTGCTCCTTTCACCTCGGCCGGCCGATGTTCCTCGACATGCTGCAGCAGGCCGCGCAGGACAGCGGGCGCCGCCTCGCACTCCGGGCCTTCACCGGCCAGCCATCGGATCACCCCGAGGTGCTCGGCATCCCCGAGACCGGCTACATCAAGGGCGCGATGCTCGAGGCGCTGGAGTAGGTCCGCCGTCGTCCGGAGCGAGGCCAGGGGCCTGCTTGTGCCTCCCGGCTCGACGGCGCGGCGCCACGCGCCGCGCCGTCGAGCGATCGCGTGAGCGCCCGCTCCATCCCCTACACCCGCTGGCACCTCGGGCACCAGTACGTCGACCGCTGCCCCTGCACGAGCCGCCGGATCGCCGCACCGCACCGGTGGCATGGTGCGCCCTCGCGGTCGTACACGAGGAATTCGTGGCTCTCGCCCTCCTCATGCCGCCCCTCGCGCGCCATCCCGCGCGCGAGCGCCTTGCGGATGCCCGCCAGCAGTCGCGTCACGCGCGCGGGCGCGAGCGACGCCGCGCTCGCGCGCGGACTCAGCTGTGCGTGCCACAGTGCCTCGCTCGCGTAGATGTTGCCGATTCCCGCCAGCAGGCGCTGGTCGAGCAGCACCGTCTTGATCGCCCCGCGCCGCCCCCGCAGCGCGGCGCGCAGCCAGTCCGCCGTCAGCGTCGGGTCGTCGGCCTCCGGACCGAGCGCGGGCAGGTCGGCGACGCCGCGCACGAAGGCAACCGTCGCGAGGGCCCGCGAATCGGAGAGCACCACGGTCGTGGCATCGTCGAGCTCGAGGGCGAACCGTACATGGGCCGGCGATGGCGCCCCCGTGGCGTGCCATTCCCAGTCTCCCGTCATGCGGAAGTGCACGTGCAACAGTGCCCCGCTGTCGAGGTGCAGCAGCTGGTGCTTGCCGCGCCGCGACACCTCGCGCACCGTACGGCCGGCGAGTGACCGCAACCGCGCTGGCGTCATGCTGCGCCGCAACGACCGGTGCAGCGCCCGCGCCCGCACGATCGCGCGGCCCACGAGCGCCACCCGCAGTCGTCGCACCGCGTGCTCGACCTCCGGGAGTTCCGGCATGCCCCGCAAGCTAGCTCGTGCAAGGACCCCGGCACCGCCGCCGTCGCCGAGCACGGTCCGCGCGGCTGTTCCGCGCCGGCACCGGTGGGTCGGCCGCGTTTCGCGCCTTGATGCCGAATCTCCGGCGATTCGTCCCAGGCCGCCATCGTCGGCATCCTTGGTAGTATTCCCGCCATGCGCATCCTTTCTCCCGCGGTCACCTCCCTGCTCGGCGCGCTCGTGCTCGCGGCGGCGCCCGCGCGGGCCCAGCGGCTGCGCGGCGAGGTCGTGTTCGCCGACAGCGTTACCCCGGCTCGGGCGGTGATCGTCAACGTCACCGACTCCGCGGGCACGGTGGTGGCGCGCACCCTCACCTCGTCGGTCGGGAGCTTCGTCGTCGACCTGACGCGCGAGGGCCGCTACCGCGTTCGCCTGCTGCGCATCGGGTTCCAGCCCACCGAGTCGCCGGCCACCCTCGTGCGCACCGGCACGCCCGTCACCCTGCGCCTCGTGTTGCTCGGCGCACCGGTCACCCTCGCCCGCGTCACCGTGCGGGGCGAGCGCGAGTGCCGCATCCGCCCCGACTCGGCCCAGGAGGTCTTCCGCCTCTGGGACGAGGCGCGCAAGGCGCTCTCCGCGGCGCAGCTGGCGCTCACCAGCGGGCGGCTCGACAGCGAATGGCTGCGCTACCAGCGCCGCAGCTCGGCCACCGACGAGACGCTGTACGAGGACTCCGTCGGCACCGGCAGCGGTCGCACGGCGCGCCCATTCGTGAGCGAGGCACCCGCGTCGCTGGCGCGCCTCGGATATCGTCGCGACATCGGCGGCACCGCCGTGTACCTGGGCCCCGACGGCGAGGCGCTGCTCTCGGAGGAGTTCGCCGCCACGCACTGCTTTCGCCTCCGGCCACCGCCCGACGGGCACCCCGGATGGATCGGTGCCGAGTTCGAGCCGGCACGGGAGCGCAATGGCATCGTCGACATCGCGGGGACCGCGTGGCTGGACCGGGCCTCCGCGGAGCTGCAGCTGGTCGAGTTCGGCTACACCAACGTCCCGGTCGAGGTGCGGCGCGCGGGGATCGGCGGGCGCATCGAGTACGCGCGCCTCGCGAGCGGCGAGTTCGCGCTCAACCGGTGGCAGATCCGCCTCCCCGGCACGCGCGACGCATTGCTGCGGGTGCGCGACGGCGGGTTCGAGCACACCGAGACCCGGCGACAGGTCACGCGCCTCAACGTGAGTGGCGGCGAGCTGCGGGCCGTGCGGGCCGACGGCGACGAGTCGTACCGGCGCGAGTCCGGCGCACTCGACGTCCGGCTTGGCACCGCGTCCGGCGTCCTGCACGCCGCCGGCGCCACGCTGGCATTCGCGGGCGCGCCCTATCTCGGCCTCGCCGACAGCGCCGGGATTGCACACCTCCAGCGCATCCCCCCGGGGACCTACCGCGTCGGCATCACCACGCCGGAGATGCGCGACCTCGTCGTCCGTCCCCTGTGGCGCGAGCTGACGGTGGCGGACGGCGACCGGACGGCCAGCGCGAGCCTCACCTTCTCCGACGACGACCTCCTGGCGGCCGCCTGCGGCGATGCCGGCGTGCGCCGGCGCGAGGTGCTCGTCTTTGGCGTCGCCCTCGACGCCGACGGAGAACCGTGGTCCAACGACTCGGTGCAGGTGCACTGGACGGCGGACGCCGTCCCCGACACCGGCGATCCGGGCCCCGTGCGATGGAGGGGGCGCCGCGCTCCCACCGACGAGTTCGGCCGCTGGTCGACCTGCGAGGTGCCGCGCAACGTCACCTTGGTCGTGGGCGCCGTGACCGAGTCCCCCGCCAGCCTGGCCCGGCGCGTGCGCATCGACGCCGGCCAGCCGGTCGTGCACCTGCGCCTGCCCGTCGTGCCTCGGAGGGGGCAGCCTCCGGCGTAGCTCCGATCGCCGAGGCGCCCCCGGCTATCGCGGTACCGGGCTCCCGGCGCGTGCCGGGGCACCACGGGCATCCGCCTGCCGCCAGTTGCGGTCAAGCGCCGCCCGCGCCTCGGTCGCCACCGCCGGGTCGCCGACCGCCGTGGCGGCGCGCACCAGGCCGTCGAGTGCCGACGAGCGCCCCGGATTCCGGTCGAGCGCGGTGGCAAAGGCGCGCTGCGCGTCGGCAGCGCGGCCCGACGCGAGCAGGAGTTCGCCGAGCGCCTCGTACGGCGGCAACGGAATCGCCGGCGGCCCGAATTCCACGGGAAGCGAGTCGTGAAGCTCGGCCGCCGCTCGCGCGAACTCCACCCCCCGCGCGAGCATCCCCCCGTGGGCGGCGATCGACGCATCGAGCAGCCGCTCCATCACGCGCACCTGCTCGCGCTCGATCACCGCGTCGGCGTCGGTTCCGGCGATGGCCTCGCGCACGGCGCCAAGCCGGCGCCACGCGGTGCGCGCAAGGCTCGAGTCGCCGCGATTGGAGGCCGCGATCCCGACCGTGAAGGCGTTGAGCGCTCGCGCGTATCCCCCCGCCGTGGAGTCGAGCAGCCCGCCCAGGAGCGGGCTCGACCACGCGTTCGACGCCAGCACCTGCGCCGCGCGAACTTGCGCCACGGCCCGGGCCAGTCGGGCGCGGCCGGCGGCCGTGCGCGCCTGCGCCGAGTCAAGCAACTCACCGGCCGCGCGAAACCTCCCCTGCTGCTGGTAGCCGTAGGCCAGCCACGAGAGGTAGTGGCCGCTCAGCCCGTTGCTGGCCTCGAGCGCAATCGTGTTCAGCGCGTTGCTCTCCTCCCACATGCCGAGGGCGAGGAAGATGTGGGTGGTCATGTGCTGCGCATGCGCCGCCGTCGGGGCGATACCGGAGTATGCCCGCGCCGCCCGGAGCCCCAGCACCGCGTGCGTCGGGTCGTCGAAGCTGTGGATCACGAAGTGCGCCGCCCCCGGGTGCCGGGGACTCCGCTCGAAGATGCGCTGCGCGATCGCGCCCGCCCGCATGTAATCGGGCACGCTGCGCACCCCTTGGTTGAGTCCGAGCCATGCGAGCGCCGTGAAGACCTGCACCTCGTCGTCCTCCGGGTATGCCGCCGCCATTCGCTGCATCTCCCGCAGCCAGAGCGTGTCGCGCCGCGCCTTGCTCCCCTCGCCGTAGAGCACCTCGGCGGCGTGGAGCCAGGCCTTCTCACGGGGCGTCGGGGCAAGGGCCGCCCGCGCCGCCGCGGTGGGCGCGAGGCGGGCGAGAATCGTGCGCGCGCTGTCGCGCTCCTGCTGGTTCCACACCGGGTGGTGCAGCGTCATGGCCTCGCCCCAGTAGGCGAGCGCAAAGGTCGGGGCGAGCCGCTCGGCGTCGCGAAAGGCGGCCCGCGCGTCGGCGTACTCGAAGGAGTGCATGTACAGTACGCCCTCGATGAACTTCGCCTGCGCGGCAGGGGGAGCGGACGTGGGAAAGGAGATCGTGCCAAGGCGTGCCGTGGATCCCGGCGAGGTCGACACGGCATCGTGCTGGTGGGTGCCGCCCTGGGCGGTGGCGCGACGCGGGCTGGCGAGCAGCACGAGCAACGCTACCAGCGCGGAGCAGGGGGGGAACATCAGGCAGCGCGCGCGACGCATGGGGTCGGGCCCTCCAGATGGGTGCAGTGCGCGGACAATACTGTGCGCGGCGCCGTGAAGCGAGCAAGCTGGAGCGCTGTTCATCTGTGACGCTGGCTGCAAACATATGATTATCGCGCCGAGTCATCTTCAGCCTTGTGAGCAGGTTGCCTATTGCGTCTCACCTCAATTCTCCCATATTGGCGGGCAGACAATTCCCCAGAAGGCCGGTGCCCTGATGGTCCAGCAGCGATCCCTCCGACACGAATATGAGCTCTACGTCGAGAGCGAGATCGAGCGCTACAAGGACACCATTCCCCGCCACGCCCTGCTCGCGATCGGTGACGAGGCGGTCGCGTCGCTCGAGTCGCAGGCGCAGATGGGTTTCAGCGAGCTCCTCCTCGTCGAGGAAGTCGACCGGATCATTCGCAAGCGGCTGCGCGTTCCCGCCTACGACACCTGGAAGCGGCGTCGCATCCGGCAGATCGAGAAGTTCCGCGACCCGCAGCACTGGGGACTCTCGCCAGCCGCTCCGCTCGTGCGCGTCTCGCAGCAGGACGACGCCCGCGTGCTCGTGGCCGGCGCCCCCGACGAGAGCTCCGCCCTCTTTCTTGCGGCGAACGGCTGCCAGGTCACCGCGCTCGACGGCGACGAGGACGTCGTGGAGCGCGTGATGCACGCCGCGCTCGCCGCCGGCCTCGCCGAGCGCGTGCACGGGGTGGTGGCCGGGCTCGAGAGCTGGAATCCCGAGGGGCCGATAACGGGCGTCGTCTGCTCGGCCGAGGCGCTGGCCGGCATCACCGCGAGCGAGCGCGGCCGCGTGATCGACGTGCTCAAGAGCGCGACCCGCGACGGTGGCGTGCACCTGGTGCAGACGATCATCGCCGGCGCGTCGGCGCTGACCCTCGAGGAGCTGCGGCGGCGATACCACGGATGGGACATCTCCGTGGAGCGGAGCGCGGGGCTGACCTCCTCGTTCCTCGCGCGAAAGGGACCCGCCTGACGGTTTCACCTCGTGTCCGCACGACACGAGCCAAGTTTTCGGGCGGGTGTCAGGGGGACACGAGCAGCGATTCGCGCGAGCCGGGGCGCATCGGCAAGTCATTGTGGATCATGCACTTGTCTCATGGATCCGCACTGGCACCGAAGCTGCAATGGCTCTCATCGGCGAGACATCCCGTCTCGCAAGCCGGGCGAGGGCCCTTTCCATGATAGACGAACGCGGCCAGCAGGAGCAGGAACCCATCGGCATCGTGATCTCGCGCGGGTCACGCGACGAGCGCGCGCCGCGCTTCGCGGCGTATGTCTGGGGTCCGGCCCCCACGGAACCGGCGGAGGCGCGCGCCGCGCAAGCGGCCTAGGCAGGTCAGGCGCGACCCGTCGCACCGGCGACTCGGCGAGCGGTCCGTATCCCGCTCGCACTTGGCGCCAGAAGCACGAAGGGGCCGGCGAAAGTCGCCGGCCCCTTCTGCATTCTCGCTGGACTACTTCTTCTTCTTGGTCGCCTTCTTCTTGGTGGCCTTCTTCTTGGTCTTCTTCTTGGCAGCCATTGTGAGCTCCAGAACTGAGTTACACCCGGTCGATCCCCCGGTGGATCGTCAGGTGGGACAGCCGCACCCGCGTCGGGTCCGGCTCCGCTTGCAGCACCGCGCCGTTCGCGCGGTGCACGAGGAGGTCAGGCAGTTGTGGCGCGCCATGCAGGCACACGCACCGTACACCGTTGACGAATGATGGGACGATTGGTTACGGCGCATGGCGCCGGGCGCACACCAGCGCGGCAGGTGGACACTCGCGCATCGCGATCGGAACGCCTTTCGTGATTAATCACGTTGGGCGAATATAGGAACGGCCATTTTTTCGCGCAATAGTTTTCTTTCGGCACGGGCCGCGTCATCATGCGCGTCGCGCATGCGACGACCGATCGCCGATCACCGGGAACTCGTTCGCATGGACCTCGGCATCACCGCACGCGTCGCGCTTGTCACCGGCGCATCGAAGGGACTCGGGCGCGCGATCGCGCACGCGCTCGCGCGCGAGGGCGCCACGGTGGTGCTCGCCGCGCGGCGCCGTGACGCCGTCGAGGCGGCCGCCGCGGAGGTCGCGCGCGACACCGGCGCGCGCACCCTCGCCCTCGCCGCCGACCTCTCGCAGGCCGGCGACATCGTCAGGCTGGTGGCGGGAGTGCGCGAGGCGGTCGGCGATCCGGCGATCGTGGTCGCCAACGCCGGCGGCCCGCCGAGCACCAGCTTTGCCGACACCGCCGACGAGCAGTATGAGGCCGCCATCGCGCAGAACCTGCTGGGCTCGATCAGGCTCGCGCACGCGACGGTGCCCGCCATGCGCGCCGCGCGCTGGGGGCGCGTGGTCTTCGTCACGTCGATGGCCGCCAAGCAACCGCTCCCCGGGCTCCTCCTATCGAACACGGCGCGGGCGGGGCTGCTCGGCTTCGCCAAGTCGCTCGCCAACGAGGTCGCGTGCGACGGGGTGACCGTGCATTGCGCGCTGCCCGGGCACTTCAACACCGATCGCGCCCGCGAGCTCGCCGAGGCGCGCGCGGCCCGCGACCAGGTGCCGCTGGAGCGGCTGCTCGCCCAGCGCACCGCCGCGATCCCGATGGGCCGCTCCGGGGAGCCGTCGGAGTTCGCCGACGTGGTCGCCTTCCTCTGCTCGGCGCGCGCGAGCTTCATGACCGGCACCGCGATCCAGGTCGATGGCGGCCAGGTGGCGAGCCTGCTGTAGCCGGGCCCCGCCTCGGCGCGCGCCCTCCCACCGTGCCGCGCCCTTCCCACGCCCGGGCGCGCCGACGACCTTTCCTCCGCACCTCCGGGTGTGCCGGTGCGCCGTGGGGCGCGCGGGCCCGACCTCCGACCCACGGTGCTGCGTGAAGGCGCTGGTAAAGACGGAAGCGCGCGCGGGATTCGCGCTGCGCGACGTGCCCGAGCCGACGATGAAGGACAACGAGGTGCTGATCCGCGTCAAGCGCGCGGGCGTCTGCGGCACCGACGTGCACATCCACGAGTGGGACGCGTGGGCGCAGGGCCGGTGCAAGCCCCCGTTCGTGGTCGGCCACGAGTTCGCGGGCGAGGTGGTGCAGGTCGGCTCGCTGGTGACCGACGTGAAGCTCGGCGACCGGGTGACGGCGGAGGGGCACATCGTCTGTGGGCGGTGCCACCTCTGCCGGACGGGCAATTCCCACGTCTGCCCGAACACGCGCATCATCGGCGTCGACCGCGACGGGTGCTTCGCCGAGTTCATCGCGATGCCGGCGACCAACGTCTGGCACCTCGACGACAACATCCCCTACGAGATCGGCGGCATCCACGACCCGATGGGGAACGCCTTCCACACCGCCCTCACCGGCACGACCATCCCCGGGGCGACGGTGCTCGTGACGGGTTGCGGCCCGATCGGGATCTTCGCCGTCGGCATCTGCGCCGCGGCGGGGGCGAGCCGGGTGATCGCCTCCGACGTCAACCCCACCCGGCTCGCGCTCGCCCGGCAGATGGGGGCCCACGACACGGTCACGCCCGACCAGGCCGAGGCGGCGGTGCGCCGTGCGACGGACGGCCTGGGCGTGGATGTGGTGCTCGAGATGAGCGGCGTCCCGGCGGCCGTGCACCAGGCCTTCGCCCTTGTGCGCGACGGCGGCCGGGTGCAGATGCTTGGAATCCCCAGCAAGCCGATGGAGCTCGACCTTGCCCGGGAGATCATCTTCAAGGGGGTCACCATCTACGGCGTGGTCGGCCGGCGGATGTACGACACCTGGATCCAGATGACCCAGTTCCTGCGCTCGAGGAAGTTCGACCCGACGCCGGTGATCACGCACCGCTTTCCCCTGGAGGGATTCGCGGCGGCGATCCACGCCATCAAGAGCGGCGAGGCGGGGAAAGTGGTGTTCGAGATCGGCTGACGGGGGCGGAACCACGATGACGCCACGGCTGCCCACCTTCGCCGACGTGACGGCGGCGCGCGCCCGGATCGAGGGCGTCGCGCACCGCACCCCCGTGCTGACCTCGCGCACGCTCGACGCCCGCGTGGGCGCAAGGGTCTTCCTCAAGGGCGAACACCTGCAGCGGATGGGGGCGTTCAAGTTCCGCGGGGCGTACAACACGCTCGCGGCGATGGAACCCGGAGTGCGGTCCAAGGGGATCGTCGCCTTCTCGAGCGGCAACCATGCACAGGCGGTGGCGCTCGCCTCGCGGCTGTTCGGCGTGCGGAGCACGATCGTGATGCCCGCCAACGCGCCGCACGCCAAGCTCGCGGCCACCGAGGGGTACGGCGCCACCGTGGTGCGGTACGACCCGGCCGAGAGCCGGCGCGAGGAGCTCGCGCGCCGGATCCAGCAGGAGACGGGGGCGTCGCTCGTGCCGCCGTTCGACCACGCCGACGTGATCGCGGGCCAGGGAACGGCCGCGGCCGAGCTGATCGAGGACGTGGGGCCGCTGGACATGCTGCTGGCCTGCGTCGGCGGGGGCGGGCTGCTGTCCGGCACGGCCGTCGCGGCCAAGACGATGAGCCCCGCGTGCCGCGTGATCGGCGTCGAGCCCGAGCTGGGTGACGACATCACGCGGTCGTTCCGGACGAAGGCGCTGGTGACGCTGCCGAAGCCCCCGGCGACGATCGCCGATGGCGCCCGCACGCTGTCGGCTGGCGAGCTCACCTTCAAGCTGGTCTGCGCGCTGGTGGACGAGATGGTGACCGTACCCGACACGGCGCTCGTGGAGGCGGTGCGGTTCGCGATGCTGACCATGAAGCAGGTGATGGAGCCCACGGGCGTGCTCGCCCTGGCGGCCGTGCTGGGCGGCGCGGTGAAGCCGGCGGCCGGTGCCCGCGTGGGGGTGATCGTCTCGGGCGGCAACTGCGATGCCACCATGCTGCAGTGGATCCTCGCCGGCGGTGCCGGCGCCCCCCCCAACGGATAGCCGATGTCGCTCAACGCCCGGTTCACGCAGGAGCTGCAGGCTTCGCTCGACCAGCTCAAGGCCGAGAAGGTCTACAAGCGGTTCAACTTTCTCGAGTCGCCGCAGGGTGCACGGGTGCGCATGCAGGGGCGCGGCGAAGTGGTGGTGCTCTCGTCCAACAACTACCTCGGCCTCTCCAACGACCCGAAGGTGGTCGAGGCGGGGCACGAGGGGCTGCGCACGTACGGCGCCGGCACGGGGAGCGTACGGTTCATTTGCGGCACGTTCGCGGTGCACCGCGACCTCGAGGCGGCGCTGGCGCGCTTCGTCGGCACGGAGGCCTCGCTCACCTACCCCGCCTGCTGGAACGCCAACGAGGCCCTCACGGCGACGATCGTGCAGGAGGGGGACTTCGTGGTGAGCGACGCCCTGAACCACGCGTCGATCATCGACTCGATCCGGCTCGCCAAGGCCATCACCAAGTGCACGACGGCCGTGTACCAGCACGGCGACCTGGACGACCTGCGGACGAAGCTCAGGGCCAACGCGGCGGCTCGCCGCCGGGTGATCTGGACCGACGGCGTGTTCTCGATGGAGGGGAGCATCGCGCGGCTGCCGGACATCCTGCAGATCGCCCGGGAGCACGATGCCGTGGTGGCGATGGACGATTCGCACGCCTCGGGCGTGCTCGGCCGGACCGGGCGGGGGACCGCGGAGCACTTCGGGGTGCTGGGCGAGGTGGACGTCATCACCAGCACGCTCGGCAAGGCCCTTGGCGGGGCGGCGGGCGGGTTCGTGGCGGGGAGCGCGGCACTCTGCGACTGGCTCAACCAGCGCTCGCGCCCGCAGCTTTTCTCCAACGCCCTTCCGCCGACGGTTGCAAGCAGCGCGCTCGCGGCGGTGCAGGTGATCGAGGCCGAGCCGCAGCGGGTGCAGCGCCTGCGCGACAACACGGCCTGGTTCCGTGGGGCGATCACCGAGGCGGGGTTCAAGCCGCTGGCGGGGGAGACGCCGATCGTCCCGATCATCGTGGGCGAGACGGCGGCCGCGATCGCGATGAGCGAGGCGCTGCTGGCCGAGGGGGTCTTCGTGACGGGGTTCGGGTTCCCGGTGGTGCCGCAGGGCCAGGCGCGGGTGCGGTGCCAAGTGAGCGCGGCCCACACGCGCGAGGACCTCGAGTTCGCGGTGCGGGCGTTCAGGACGGTCGGGGCGAAGCTCGGGGTGATCTAACCGGCGCGCCCGGCGTCGTCAGTGGCAGTGCACCGCGATCACCAGCCGCCGCCAGCTCGCCACGTCGTCGCCGCTGACCTTTTGCACCGTCGCGCCGCAGCGCCCCCCCTCCAGCATCCACGGCGCGAGCCAGGCCGCGATCTGCAGTGGCAGGTGCCCAATCACGTCGCCGCCGGCCGCGTGCACCCAGACCGCCGGGATCTGCGCTTCGGGGGGGTCGGGCACGAGAATCAGCCGGTCCCCCGCCTGCAGGCGACGCACGACGTCCATGCGCGCGGCGAAGATCGTGCCGAGCACGGGCGTATCGAAGTCGGGGTACGGCGGAGCGGCGAGGGCCATGGCGCATGCCCAAGCTGCGTCGGGCGCCGTGGGATGTCGAGGGCGGGGGTCCATGCAACCGCATCCGCGCGGCTGGCGCACCGTCGCCGCGCGCAGGTACGGCATGGCGAGGCTCGATCACGGCCTCCCGGCCTCGAACGCGACCGTGCGCCAGGTCGCCTCGGTCGGCAGGCGCGTCACGGGAATCAACCTCGTGACGCTCGTGTGGGACGTCCGGTTCGCGCCGGGGAACTCGATCCGCGCGCTGCTGCCCGACGTTCCCGGCGCCTCGGCTCGGTACGCGGCAGCAGGGCGAACTGCTCTCGGCGCGCTCGCCGCCGCAGACGCGGATGGCGCCGGTGCCCGCGAGCGCACGATACCGGCCATGCCGTCGCGCGGGTCGCCCGGGCTCTGGCCCGCCGATCAGGCCCCCCGCGAGGTCCAGGGGTTGTCGCGCAGCACCCACCGCAGCGGCCAATCGCGGGCCGGGTTCTTCGCGCTGAAGCCGATACGTCCCGTGATCGCGACGTCGGCGTCGGGCACCGGCGTGCCTGCGCGGAACACGAGCGCGCCGCGCGTGATCGGGGCACCATCCAGCGCCCCGTCGAGGCCGAGCGCCACGCTGAGCCGGGCGGGGCCGCTCGCCAGCAGCCGGTCGTGGGTCGCGGCCGGGCCGCGCCGTCGGTACATGACCGGGATGCCGGCGAGCGGCTCGAGGGCGCGAATCAGCACGGCGCTCCCCCATCCCTCGCGCTCGGTGACGGCGCAGGTGCACCAGTGCATGCCGTAGGTGAAGTAGATGTAGGCGGCGCCGGCGGCATCGAACAGGTGCCAGGTGCGCTTCGTGCGGCCGGCGACCGCATGGCACCCGGGGTCGCTCTCGCCGAGGTAGGCCTCGGTCTCGACGACCCGCCCGGCGGTGAGCACGCCCCCCACGCGCGAGACCATGACCGTGCCGAGGAGCTCGCGCGACACGACCTCGGTGGGGCGGCCATAGAACGCGCGTGGGAGGATGGCCCCCCACGCGCGTTCGCGTGCGACGGGAAAGGCGGATCCCTCTCTGCGCTCGGGATGACGGGGAGCGCGCGCAGGAGGAGGACGGCGCGGCACTACTCCGCGACGGCTTTCCTGGCGCGCGAGGCTCGCTTGGCCTTCGGCTTCTCGCCATCGTCGGCGAGCTTCTTTTTCGCCGCCGGCTTGCGCCTGGGCTTCACCGTGGTGGCATCGGTCGCGGACCCGTCGACGCCGTCACCCTCGCCGGGCCGGGACCCGTTCCCCGCCGGCACCGGAGTGTGGTCTTCCACCACGCCGTAGGCGAAGAGGTCCACCGGCGGCAGGGTTCCGCGCGCGGGACCGCGCGAGCGACCGCTCGCCGGCGCGCCACGCGGCCCCATGCCTCGCGGTGGCGGGGGAGCGGCCAACTTGGGCGGCGCGTGGGCGGTGGCCGCCGCGGTCAGCTGGTCGGCGACGCTCGCGGCCTGTGCCAGGCCGATCTCCCAGTCGTCACCACGGCGCCGGAGGTCGATGATCTCGGCCTCATGCGCGTCCTTGAGGATGCGCGGGAAGTTGCGCTCGCTCAGCGACTCGCTGTCGCGGCCGAGGAGCTCGTGCGCCTTGCGGCGCACGGCGCCGGCCCGCACGACGTCGTCGCCGGTGATGAGCTGGGCGACGGCGCGGCGCACGAGGTCGAACGCTTCCACGCGGCTCAGTCGCTCGCCATCGAGCCCCACTTCCGGGCCGCCGGCATCGTGCAGCTTGATCGGCTGGGAGATGGCGTGGGGCGCCTCGTCGGGAACAATCGCGAGGACGGTTTCCGGCGTCTCCGCCGCGCCCTCACCGGCGGCGGGACGCTCGCCCCTGCGGCCACGGCCGCCGCGGCGGCCGCGACGCCCGCGCCCGCCACGCTCCTCTCCCTCGGCCCCCTCGGTCCTGGGCTCACGCGACGACGCAGCGGCCGCGGGCGCGTCCCCGGGGGGGGCGACCTCGAGCTGGCCATTCTCGAGCTTGTTCACCACGAGCAGGCCCTTGCTGGCCGCCTCCATGCAGAAGCGCGAAAACTTGCTGTAGCCGAGGTTCTTCTCGTCGAAGCCCGCGTCGAGCTCCTGCATCACCTGCTTGAGCCGGTCGGAGCGCATCACGTCGCCGTTGCGCTTCATCCGCTCGATGGCCTCGCTCACGAGCTGCCACGGGTCGCGGTGCGAGATCTCGTCGTCGGCGGTGCGGGTGAGGCCGGCGAGGGCGTTGTAGCTGTAGTACTCGTCGCAGTTCTGCACGAGCAGGTCGCTCGCGCTCTCGCGGATGCCGACGCCGATCACGTACTTGCCGTATTCCTTGAGCTTCATCACGAGGCTCGAGAAGTCGGAGTCGCCCGAGAGGAGGATGAAGGTGCCGATCTCGGGGCGCGTGAAAACGAGCTCGACGGCGTCGATGGCGAGGCGGATGTCGGTCGCGTTCTTCTTGGCGCTGCCGTAGGCCACCGCCATGATCGGGTCGATCGACGACTCGGCGAGGGAGACGACGTACTGCGGGTAGCGGCGCCAGTCGGCGTACGCCCGCTGCACGGCGACCTTGCCCTTGATGACGTCGGAGGAGAGCAGGCTGCGAAGCTCCTTGCCGAGGTCCTTCTGGATGCCGAGGGTGACGTTGTCGAAGTCGATCAGCAGTGCGGCGTTCGCGGCGTGCGTGTAGGCGCCGGAGGCGGCGACCGGCGCCACCGGTGCGGCGGCCTGCGGGCCGCGGTGGACCGGGGCAGGCGACTTTCTCGCGCCGGCGGCGGCCCGGGAGGTGTGACGATTGTGCATACCATTCCTGTGAGTGAGCGCCGGCGTATCCTCGCATTCAACCCACTGCGTCGCATCGACCGGGGCCTCCGCGCGGGTGCGGGGGACCTTCCGATCACACGGCCATCAGCGGCTGAAGGCGCCGGACTACCGACTCGGCGGCCTCACCGGATAGACCATCCGGGGGTGTCGCCTGTCCGAACGGGCGCGTGGCCGGACATCTATCCGACAGCATACCGCACCCCGTTCGGATGTATAATGTAGTGTCTTGCAACGCGTTGCGTAAGGCCCCTGGCTCGCGCCAGGCTCGATGCTGCCGCGGCGCGGGCCCCGGGGCGTGCGAAACGGACACGGTACGGCCAACGTACGAGGGCGCGTGAGTTCTCTCGCATTCCGCAAGCGGCTGCTCGTGATCCTGGCATTGTTCGCGCTGGTTCCGACGATCGCGGTCACGCTGCTCTGGAGCGGATCGCTGCGCACGGTGCTGCCGATGATCGGCGCGAGCGCCGCGTGGGACTCGGTCGCGGCCAGTGGCGACAAGGTGATCGAGGCGGCGCGCAGGCAGCCCCTCTCGCCGACGGAGGACAGCGCCCTCTCGGCGCATGCGCAGCACCTGACGACCTCGCTCACGCAGGCGAAGCGCCTCAACTACCTCGCCGAACACGCCCTCCCGATCGTCGCGGTACTGTCGATCGTGCTGCTCGCGCTGCTCGCGCTGCTGGTCTCGCGGGTGGCGGGGCACCTCTCGCGGCAGCTGTCGCGGCCAGTCGACGAACTGGTCGGCTGGACGGACCTGATCGCGCGACACGAACCCCTCCCTGACGAGCCGCCGGCCAAGGGGGCGCCCGAGTTCGAGTCCTTGCGGGGGAGCATGCGGGCGATGGCGGCCGAGCTGTCGCAGGGACGCGACCGCCTGGTGGAGCAGGAGCGGTTGCGGGCGTTCCGCGAGAGCGCACGGCAAGTGGCGCACGAGCTCAAGAACCCGCTCACGCCGATCCGGTTCGCCGTGGCGCGGCTCAAGCGCGAGGCGCCGGCGAGCCTGCAGGACGCGATCGAGGTGCTCGCCACGGAGTCGGAGCGGCTCGACACCCTGGCGCGCAACTTCGCGCAGTTCGGGCGGCTGCCGGATGGACCGGCGAGCGAGGTGGACGTGGCCGAGCTGGCGCGCTACACGGCCCGCGCCACGGTGCCGGAGGCGATGCTGCGCGGCGTCGAGGTGGCCCCCGACGCGCCGGCGATGGTGCGGGGCCAGTACGATGCGCTGTCGCGGGCCCTGTCCAACGTTCTGCTCAATGCCGTGGACGCCTGCCGCGCGGGAGCGGGGGGGATCGCCGTGCGCGTGGAGCGGGGGAATGGCGAGCTCGGGGGGCGCGCCGCCGTGCGGCTGGTGGTCTCCGACACGGGGTCGGGGATCGCGCCGGAGAAACTTGCGCACATCTGGGACCCGTATGTGACCAGCAAGCCGGGGGGCACGGGCCTGGGGCTCGCGATCGCCCGCCAGGCGGTGCTGGCGCATGGCGGCACGGTGCGCGCCACGAGTGCACCGGGTGCCGGCACCGAGATCACCTTCGTGCTGCCGGTTGACGGACCGGCCGGGGAGCGGATGCCGCAGTGAGCGAGGACATCGTCGCCATCGTGGGGATCTTCATGGTCATCCCGCTCTGCGTGATCGGCTGGCCGATCGCGCGGGCGTATGCGCGACGGATCGAGTCGCCGCCCGGCATGCCGGCGGTGCCGGCGGAAGTGCAGGCCCGGCTCGAGCGCATGGAGCAGGCCATCGACTCGATCGCGATCGAGGTCGAGCGCATCTCCGAAGGCCAACGATTCACGACCAGGTTGCTGTCCGAGCGCGGCGGCCATGCCGCGCTTCCCCATGCCGAGGAGCGACGCCAGTGATGCAGGCAACAGGCACGCCGCGCCCGCCATCGTCGCCGCGACCGGGAGACCCCGCGCAGGCTCCGGGCTCCGGCCCGGTGATCGCACCGACGGCCCCGCAGGCGCCGACCGAAGGGGTGATCGTCGTCCCGCCGCCGACGCCGCGGCCGGGAAGCGACGACGTTCCGGAGGGCGCGATGATCCTCGGCGTCACCTTCTTCGTGGTGACGGGACTCGTGCTGGTGCTCTTCCCGATCATGCGGGCCCTCGGCCGGCGCCTCGACCGGGCCCCGGCCGGCAAGCCCGACGCGGCGCTGTCGCGCGAGCTGGCCGAGCGGCTGCAGCGCATCGAGCACGCGGTGGACTCGATCTCGATCGAGGTCGAGCGGATCAGCGAGGGGCAGCGCTTCACCACCCGGCTGCTGTCGGAGCGCGCGGCGCCGGTGCCGGTGGAGCGACAGGTCGGGAGCGGCGCGTGAACCGCCGCCACGGGGGGCGCTGATGCCAACGGTGCTCATCATCGACGACGAGCCCAACATCCGGCGGATGGTGGGCGCGGTGCTGTCGGCGGAGGGGTACGAGGTGCGCGAGGCGCCCGATGGCCCGGCCGGGATTGCCGCGGCGAGGGAGAGCGAGCCGGACGCGATCCTGCTCGACCTGATGATGCCGGGGGAGCCGAACGGGCTTGGCGTGCTCACGGCGCTCCGGGCGCAGTCGCCGGACGTCCCGGTGGTGATGATGAGCGGCAAGGCGGGGCTCGCCGACGCGGTGCAGGCGACGCGCCTCGGGGCGGTGAACTTTCTCGAGAAGCCGCTCAGCCCCGAGGCGGTGCTGCTGTCGCTGTCGACGGCCATGGAGCTGCGGGCGGCGCGGCGCGAAGCGCGCGCCCTTCGCAGCGAGGCGGGCCTCGACGGAACGATGGTGGGAACGAGCCCGGAAATGGAGGCCCTGCGGTCGCTGATCGCGCGAGTCGCGCCGACCGACGCCCGGGTGCTGATCACGGGCGAGAGCGGCACGGGGAAGGAGCTGGTCGCCGCCGCGATCCACATGGCCAGCGCGCGCCGTGACCGGCCGTTCGTGCGCGTGAACTGCGCCGCGATCCCGCGCGACCTGGTGGAGAGCGAGATGTTCGGCCACGAGAAGGGGGCGTTCACCGGCGCGCAGGAGCGCCGGATCGGGCGGTTCGAGCTGGCGCACACGGGCACGCTGTTCATGGACGAGGTGGGCGACCTTGGCCCGGAGGCGCAGGCCAAGCTGCTGCGCGCCATCGAGGCCAGGGAGATCGAGCGGCTCGGCGGCGGCAAGGCGATCGCGGTGGACGTGCGCATCGTCGCGGCGACGAACAAGGACCTTCGCGCGGCGGTGACGGCGGGGCTGTTTCGCGAGGACCTGCTCTTCCGGCTCGACGTGATCCCGGTGGCGATGCCGCCGCTGCGCGAGCGGGCGAGCGACATCCCGGCGCTGGTGTCGCACTTCATGCAGGTGCAGCGCAGCCGCACCGGGCGCGCGACGGTGGAGTGGAGCGATGACGCGATGCGCGAGTTCATGGCGTACCGCTGGCCCGGCAACGTTCGCGAGCTGGGGAACATCGTGGAACGGCTGTCGATCCTGCACGGCGGGTCGAAGGTGCACGGCGCCCAGGTGCGCTCGGTGCTGCTGCCGTCGAACGGCAATGGCGTGACCCCGCTCGCCGACGGCGTCAGTCGCGCGACGCCCCCCGGCATCTCGGCGCTGGGTCACCTTCCCCTCTCCGACGCGCTTGACGAGTTCGAGCGGACGCTGATCACGCGGGCGGTGGCGGGGGCCGGGGGCAACATCGCGGAGGCGGCACGGCGCCTGCAGACCGACCGCCCGAACCTCTATCGGCGCATGCGCCGGCTGGGCATTCCGGGAGGGGGCGAATGACGTCCGCGCGACACAGGCGGCGTGTGTCCGCTGTGGGACAACCCGACACACCGCGGGGCGCGGTACACGGCACAAGCGGTTGCGGCAGCGACAGTTGCAGCGCGGATTTCGCGGTGGTACGGGGAATGCCCCTGGGGGGGTCGACACCGCATCGGAGGATTACATGCGAATGCTGACCCTGCGGCTCCTCGTCGGCGCCGTCATCGCCGTCGTGGCGAGCCCCCGCGCCGCGACGGCGCAGAACCAGGAGGCCGACCGCATTTCGCGGTCCGTTCCCCGGTCCGTGGCCCGCGAGCTGCTCGACGTCTACAACGCCCCCCGCACCCGGCGCGAGTCGGGGCCGGCCACGATCGAGGAGGGGGAGGACGTGCGCGGCGACGTGGCCGTGCAGGGCGGGCCCCTGACCGTGCGCGGGCGGGTGCGGGGTCGCGTGATCGCGATCAACAGCGACGTGCGGCTGGCGCCGGGATCGCGGATCGAGGGCGACGTGCTGGTGGCCGGGGGCACGCTCGAGGGTCGCACCGAGGGATGGATTGGCGGCGACGTGCGCGTGTACCGCGAGCGCGTGGCCCTCAACCGCGACCGGAGCGACGTCGCGACGGAGATGCCCGTCGATCGCGACCCCGACGACGATGCCTGGTGGACCCGCTGGCGGTCGCGCGAGCGCGCGGGCTCCAGCCTGCTGCTGAGCTCGGCCAAGACGTACAACCGCGTGGAGGGATTCCCGCTCGTGTTCGGGCCGCTGATCCGGAAGGACCTCGGCGTCGCGCGGCTGAGCGTGGACGCCCTGGCGATCTTCCGCACGATCCAGGGGTGGCAGTGGAACCCGCAGACGGTTGGCCACCGCGGGCGGCTCGAGCTTCGCTTCGGCAACCGCAACGGTGTGGCGGTTGGCGGCAAGCTGTACGACGTGATCGACGGCACCGAGACGTGGCAGATGTCGGACGTCGAGGTCGGGCTGGCGAGCGCCCTGTTCCAGCGCGACTTCCGCGACTACTACGGCCGGCATGGCGGCCAGGCCTACGTCAGGCTGTTCGCCGGCGACGGCGGCGAGCTGACGTTCGGGTACGCGAACGAGACGTGGAAGAACGCGCTGGCGACCAACGTGGCATCGCTCTTCCGTCTGTCCGAGGGATGGCGCGCCCTCCCGCTGGTGGACGAGGGGGAGATGCGACTGGCGACGGTCTCGTGGACGTTCGACACGCGCAACGACCTCGACGACCCGACGAACGGCTGGTGGGTGCGGGCCGACTACGAGCGTGGCGAGGGACGGCTGGCGCGGGTGGGCTACGCGCCCCTGGCCGGGGCGACCTTCGTGAACCCGGAGGGGCCGGCGACGTACTCGCGCGGCTTCCTCGACTTCCGCCGCTACAACCGCATGTCGCCAGATGCGCAGCTCAACTTCCGGATCGTGGCGGGGGGACTGCTGCCGGGGAGCGACCCGTTGCCGGCGCAGCGAAAGCTGTCGGTGAGCGGCCCGGGGAGCATGCCGGGATTCGCGTTCCGCGAATACAATGGGCTGGCGCCGAACACCGGCGAGTGCCTGAACGGCAACCTGTACGGCGCCCCCGCCAACTGCGACCGGATCCTGCTCGGCCAGATCGAGTTCCGGGGGAGCCTCGACTTCAACCTGTTCTCGAACGTGTTCGACACGTTCGACGCGTCGCCGTACGCCGGGCGGCGCGAACCCCGGCGGTCGCCGAGCCGGTGGAGTTCGCGCTCGCGGAGCGGCGGCTGGGTGCTGTTCGCCGATGCCGGCCGCGGCTGGACGGTGGGGGGCAACATTCCGGGAGTGAGCTACAGCGGCAGGATTCCGGAGTTCTCCACGTTCCGCACCGACGCCGGGGTCGGGTTCGAGTTCGACCCGGTGGGAGTGTACTACGCCAAGGCGCTGTCGGAAGGCTCGCGGCCGGGCGTCTGGTTCGTTCGCCTGCGCCATCGATTCTAGGACCGGCGCGCCCTGGGCACGACGATCGCCTTGTCCCCACCGGCGCGACGGCTGCCGGCCCTCGCCCTCGCCGCGGCCCTGAGCCTCGGCGGGGGCGTGGTGCGTCCGGCCCGGGCGCAGGCGGACGGCGGCGTGACGATCGACATCGCGCTCCCGGCGCCGTCCGAGCAGCGGAGCACGGGGCCACTCGTCGCGGCGCGGGGCGTGCTCGACGACCGGGACTTGCAGGAGCGGCTGAAGAACGGCTTCCCGGCGCGGCTGCACTTCCGGGTGGAGCTGTGGTCGATCCGGCGGTTCTTCAATGACCAGGAGGGGGCGCGCGAGTGGGACGTGGTGATCAGCTACGACGCGCTCGACAAGGTGTACGCGGTGATCCGGCGGCTCGACAAGCGGGTGAGCGTGCTGGGGCGCTTCGACAAGCTCGCCGACGCGCAGGGGGCGGCGGAGGCGCCGCAACGGGTGCCGCTCGTGCCGCGGCGTGACGACCGGTACTACTACATCGTGCGACTGGACGTCGAGACGCTGTCGCTGAGCGACCTGAACGAGGTGGAGAGCTGGCTGAACGGGGACTTCAACCCGGCGGTGCGGGGTGACAAGCCGGCGGGAACGGCGCTGGGGCGGGGACTGAAGGGGATATTCCTCAAGCTGCTGGGGGCGGACACGCGGCAGTACGAGCGGCGGAGCGTCACGTTCAGCCCGCCGTAGCGGTGGGGAGATGTGCGTGAACAGCTGGCCCGGCTGGGCGCGAAGCAGGCGCAACCGCGGAGCCGCCGAGGGACACGGAGGATCACGGGGGAGACGGGGCGTTGGGCGGTCGGGACAGCGATGCGGTATCGCGACGAGGGCGGGAGGATGGCGCGGATCGATCGTGCTGCCGATACCGAGCGACCCCACGAGGAGCTCGATGGCGGGGAGCATCGAGATCCCGAGGGCACGCGGGACGGGGAACCCCGCGATGACCAGGGCGACGGCGAAATGCGTTCGTCCACGGCCGGGCTGAAGCAGTCGGTGTCAGCGAGGATCACGTGCGGGGGGGGAATCCTGGCGTCAGCGCGGTAGATGGCGCGCGGCGGGAGCGCAGGGGATCGCAATCGAGCGAACGAGGATCCGGTGGCCGCGGACGGCGATCGACTGGAACAGGATCGGCGACCACAAGCCGATCGGCGGGACGCGGCCAAGGCCCGTGTCGCCGGCGCGCAGGTCAGCGCGAGGCAGCGAACGCTGCCTCCGAACGGTTTCGGCGGCGGAGGGGTGATCGCCGAATCGACGCCGGGGACGGCGACCGCGAGCGCGAACACCGCCAGCACTCCCACGTACGACGCGCCTCGTCCGCCGAGCATCATGCGCGCTCCCTGAGGGTGGTGCCCTGAGGATGCAGGAGTCGAATGAGGCGTCCGTGACGCGCGCGTTACGGGACGATCGCGCTCCGGTTCGGCATTGACCACGGTCGGCGGCGCGCCCGGGACGACTGGAGTGCGCACCGGTCGCCCACGGGCAGCTCGGTGCCGATGATGTGCGCGGCGTCGGGGCCGGCAACGAAGGCAACGAGGCGCGCCACCACCTCCGGGTCGACGAAGCTGCCGCCGCCGGCAGCCGACCTCGCGGCGTTGGCGGCCTCCTCGGAGTCGTGCGGCCTCACCGGCTCGCGGAAGCAGGGCAACGACCACCACGAGGGGATCTTCACGCCGGCCGGGCTCACGAGGTTGACGCGCACGGGGCGGCCGGCGGCGACGCCGACGCAGGCGGAGGCGACCAGCACGCCGAGCCGGCGACCGGCGGCGAGGACGGCCTTGCCGGAGCAGGGGGGCACCGAATGAGGGCGCGGGACGGAAGGCGAAAAGCAGGCCCGTCGCTGCGCTCAGGACGACGGGGGCCTGCTAGCCCCTGCCCTTCTCCGCGTGCCTGGGCTCGGCCACGACATGCGGCCGGCGGCTCCGCTCCAGCTCCTCGAGGTGGTGCAGGGTCTCGGCGCCGTAGAAGGTGCGGATGTATCGCGCCTGCTGCGGGGTGAGGCGGCGCACGGCCCACGAGAGGTGCACGAAGTGCGGCTCGACGGGCACGTGGAGCGGATGCATGCCGATTTCCTGCGGCAGCCGGTTGGCCTTGCGGGTGTTGCAGGGGCTGCAGGCGGTGACGACGTTGGTCCAGTCGTTGGTGCCGCCGCGGCTGAGCGGAATCAGGTGATCGCGCGTGAGGGCCTCGCGCGGGCGGAGCTCCGCCTGCGTGCGCCCGCAGTACTGGCAGCGGTAGCGGTCGCGCGCGAAGAGGAAGGTGTTCGTGACCTGCCGGCGGAAGCGCCGCGGCACATGAATGAACTTCATGAGCCGGATGACGATCGGCCGCGGAAGCGAGAGCTTCTCGGAGCGCACGTTGCGCCCCTCGTCGGCCTCGACGATCTCGGCCTTGCCGTCGATCACCAGGCGCAGCGCCCGGCGGAGGGGCACCATGGTGAGCGGCTCGAAGCTCGAGTTCAGGGCGAGACAGCCGTGGGTCATGGGTCGCTCCGCGGGACGCGGCTCATCATCTACTGCTCTCGCTGAGGGCGGGGACCATCGTCAGCCAGCCGTGGCGGTCTGCGACCCGCCCCTGCGCGATGCCCAGGTACTGCTCCTGGATGGCGCGGGTGACCGGCCCTCGCGTGCCGGAGCCCACGGGGATCTGGTCGACGCTGCGCAGCGGCGTGACCTCGGCCGCGGTCCCGCAGAAGAAGAGCTCGTCGGCGAGGTGGAGCATCTCGCGCGGCATCTGCATCTCGCGCACCTCATGGCCGAGGTCGCGGGCGAGCGTCATGACGGTGTCGCGCGTGATGCCGCCGAGGATCGCGCTCGCCAGCGGCGACGTGTAGAGCACGCCGTCGCGCACGAGGAAGAGGTTCTCGCCGGACCCCTCGGCCACGTAGCCGAAGTTGTCGAGCATGATCCCCTCGGCGTAGTGGTTGAGGCGCGCCTCCATCTTGGTGAGCTGCGACTGCATGTAGTTGCCGCTCGCCTTGGCCATCATGGGCACGGTGCCGGGGGCGGCGCGGCGCCAGCTCGACACGCACACGTCGACGCCGTTCTCGAGCGCGTCCTGGCCGAGGTAGTGTCCCCACTTCCAGGCGATGATGAACGTCTCGACGGGCACGCCGATGCCGTACACGCCCATCTGCTCGCCGGTGCGCATGACCACCGGGCGGATGTAGCAGTGGCGGAGCTCGTTGGCGGCCACGGTGTCGACGCTGGCCTGCACGAGGGACTCGACCGAGTGCTCGAGCGGCATGCGATAGATGCGGCAGCTGTCGTGCAGCCGGCGCATGTGGTCGCCGAGGCGGAAGACGGCCGGGCCGGAGGGGGTCTCGTAGCACCGGATCCCCTCGAACACGCTGGAGCCGTAGTGGAGGGCGTGACTCATCACGTGAACGGTCGCGTCTTCCCAGTTCACGAACTCGCCGTCGCGCCAGATTTTCGAAGTGCGGCCGTCCGCCATCAGGGGCCTCCCGAGGGACCCGGAGAATCTACCCCGCGGTGTTGCGCGCGCGCCACTCCATGAGGCGGGTCCGATGGACCTCGCTTCGTTCCCTTAACCCGTTGTCCGGGAACACGATCCGGCCGTCCCGCACGAGCTCGGCGCCGGCCACGGCGACGAAGGTCGCGTCGTGGGTCCGGTCGGTCACCGATGCCGCGTACGGCGTGCGCGGCGGGAGGGGAAACGCGGCAAGGTCGGCCTGCTTTCCCACCTCCAGCGAGCCGATCCGGGCGGCGAGCCCGAGGGCCGCGGCGGAGTCGATGGTGGCCCACCGCAGCAGGTCGGCGGCGCGAGCGGCCGTCGCGCCGGCCGGGCCGCTCGCGGGCGCCGGTTGGGCCGGCAGGTGCGCCGAGGCCTCGGCTTCGGCGAGCAAGTCCATGCCGTCGAGCAGGGCGACGGAGTCGGTGCCGAGCCCCACGCGCACGCCGGCCGCCCGCAGCGCGGCGACGGGTGAGGCCCCGTGCCGAAACCACGCATTCGATCGCGGACAGTGGGCGACGCCGCAGTCGTGCTGCGCGATCGTGGCGATGTCGGCGTCGTCGACGTGGACGCAGTGAATGAGCAGCGTGCGTTGGCCGAGCACGTCGCACGACTCGAGGAGGGCGACGGGGGAGCGGCCCCGCGGCACGACGGCAAGCCCGCGGACGTCGCGCAGGTACGACGCCCACTCGCCGCCGGCATCGCGCACGAGGCGCGACTCGCCGGGGCTCTCGGCGATGTGCACGGCCACGGGGAGGCCCTCCTCACGCGCCCACGCCGCGACGGCACGGTAGAGCGTGTCGCTGACCGAGAACGAGGCGTGGGGCGACACGCCAACCCGCACGCGCTCCGTCTCGAGCGAACGCATCGCCGCGACCTGGGCCTGCAGGGCCTGCAGCATTGGCCGGGCCAGGGCCGGATCGGGGCCGAAGACCTCGCGGTAGCAGACGCCGCGCACACCCTCCGCGCGCATGGCGAGCAGGGCGGCGTCGTTGTCCGAGGTGTCGGCGACGGTGGTGACCCCGTGGCGCAGTCCCTCGCGGATCCCGGCGCGCGCCGAGTCGAGGAAGAGCGCGGCCGAGCCCGCCTCGCGCTTCATGGCGACGAGGGCGCGAATCCACTCGAAGAACCCGAGGCCATCGAGGAGGCCGCGGGTGAGGGTGAGGTCGAGGTGCGTGTGCGCGTTCACGAGGCCGGGGCCGAGCGCGACGTTGCCGAGGTCGCGGACTTCGGCGGCGGGGGCCTGCGGGGCCGCACCGACCCAGGCGATGCGATCGCCGTCGACGACCACGGCGCCGTCCGCGACGTCGGGCGCGGTGACGGGGCGAACGACGGCCGCGCGATAGGCGATCACGCGCGGGCGCTGCGGCGGCGCGGCGGGGCGATCACGCGGGGCGCGCGGGCGCACCGCCAAAGAAGCCGGTCCGGGAGCCGTGCACCCAGGGGTCGTAGAGGTCGGCGTCCTTGACGCCGAGTCGGCGCGTCTCGGCGAGCGGCCAGGCGATGTCGGCGACCTGCTCGCGCGCATGGCCGTCGGAGCCGAGCGAAAGGCGCACGCCGGCGGCGATGGCGCGCCGGATGAAGCGCTCGTGCGGGCGATACCGGTTGGAGACCTCGAAGGCAATCTTCGCGCGGCGCAGGCCCTCGACGGCGCGGGCCTCGTGCGCCTCGGTCCACAGCTCCTCGAGGGGGAGGGCGCGCAGCGAGAGCGGCAGCAGGGTGGGATGGGCGAGGATGTCGACCGGCATCTCGAGGGTGAGCCGGAGGAGGTTCTCGACGTGCAGCTGCATGTAGCGGTCGGGGCTCATCCCGGCCGGGAAGTCGCGTGCAAAGGCATGGATGGTGCCGCCACCGGGGCGAAAGACGGCGTGCAACGAGCCGACGCGGTGGGTGAAGCGCCGCGCCATGTCGAGGGGCACCTCCCGCCAGAGCGAGTCGTGCCAGCAGAACTCGCCGCCCCGCCCGATGCCCTCGTGCTTCTCCAGCTCGGCGAGGTAGAACTCCACGTGCGGGATGGAGCGCACGGCGGGATTCACGTCGCCGGAGACGTGATCGCAGATGCTCGGCCGCACGCCGAGCTCGGCGGCGCGCGCGATCAGCTCGTCGGGCGTGAGGGCGCCGTCGGAGAGTGTGGTGTGGGCGTGGCAGTCGAGGGGGAGCCAGGTCATCGCGGCGGGACCGGCGCCGCCCGCGCCTTGGCGGCCTTCGCGGGATCGGGCTGCCGGCCCTGCGCGGCGGCCTCGGTGGAGTCCTTCACGACCTGCTGCACCACAGTGGGGTCGCACTCCTGGTGCGGCTCGGTGCCGGGGATGTAGAACTCGACGACGACGTCGGCGGGACTGCAGGCGGGGCCGCGCAGCAGCCCGGTGCGCCGGTCGATCTCGCGCAGCAGGATGGCGCCGGGGCGTGGCCAGTCGGGGGGCGCGGCGCGGCGCTGGTAGACCTCGTTCATGAAGGTGGTCCAGGCCGGGGCGGCGAGCACGCCCCCCTGTGCGTTGCCCTTGATCTTCTGCGGCCGGTCGAAGCCGATCCAGGCGCCGGCCACGAGGTCGGCGGTGTAGCCGATGTACCAGACGTCGGCGCCGTCGTTGGTGGTGCCGGTCTTGCCGGCGCTCGGGTAGTGGAACCCCCCCTCCCAGACGGCCTGGAAGGCGGTGCCGCGGAGCACGACGTCCTTCATCATGCTGACCATCAGCCACGACTCCTCGGGAGAGAGGACCTGGTCGCGGCGGGCCTTCGGCTCCCAGAGCACCGCGCCGTTGGCGGTCTCGACGCGGGTGATGCCGTACGGCGCCGAGTGGATGCCGAGGGTGGCAAAGGTGGTGTAGGCGGCGACCATCTCGACCGGGTAGACATCGGCCGAGCCGATGAAGATGGACGGGTACGGCGGCACGTCGGTGGTGATGCCGAACGCATGCGCCATGTCGACCACGGCCTCGGCGCCGACCTCCATGCCCGTCTTGATGGCGATGATGTTGCGCGAGAGGGTGAGCCCGTGGCGAATGGTCATCGGCCCGTGAAAGGCGAGGTCGTAATTCTGCGGCGTCCAGGGGAGCCCGCTCTGCTGCATCACGTTCACGGGGGCGTCGTTCACCAGCGACGACGCGGACTTGCCGGCGCGGAGCGCGGCGGCATACACGATCGGCTTGAAGGTCGAGCCGGGCTGGCGCAGGGCCTGGGTGGCGCGGTTGAACTTGCTGTCGTCGAAGTCGCGGCCACCGACAAGGGCGCGGACGGCGCCGGAGCGCGGGTCGATGGCCACGAAGGCGCCCTGCAGGTACGGGGACGATGAGTTGTTCTCGTCGGCGGAGCTCCCGCGGGCGAGCAGCTGCTCGTAGGTGGTGTGCGGGAAGGGGCCGTAGGTCCCTCCCTCGATCGCGCGGAGCTGGCGCTCCATCGCCCGCTCGGCGGCGCTCTGCATGTCGAGGTCGATCGTGGTGTAGACCTTGAGCCCCTGCTCGTAGAGCTGGCGCCCGAAATGGTCGTCGAGCTCGCGGCGGACCCACTCCACGAAGTAGGGGCCGATGTCGCCGGCGTCGGCACGGCGGGCGAGCCGGAGCGGGTAGGCGCGGGCGAGGGAGGCGTCGGCGTCGCTGACCTTCCCGGCGCGGCGCATGAGCTCGATGATCGTGTTGCGGCGCTGGACGGCGCGCTCGGGAAAGCGGCGCGGGTTGTAGCGCTCCGGGGCCTTGGGGAGGGCGGCGAGGGTGGCGGCCTCGGCGACGCTGAGGTCGGTGACGGGCTTGCCGAAGTAGCGCTGGCTGGCGGTCTCGACGCCGTGGGCGCCGTTGCCGAGGGAGATCTGGTTGAGGTAGAGCTCGAGGATGCGGTCCTTGGAGTACCGGGCCTCGATCTCGCGGGCGACGCGGACTTCGCGGAGCTTGCGCAGGGGCGACTTCTCGCGGGTGAGCCGGTCGGGAAAGACGTTGCGGGCGAGCTGCATGGTGATGGTGGAGAACCCCTGCACGATGTGGCCGGCGCGCACGTTGGCGAGGGCGGCGCCGAGGGCGCGGTACCAGTCGACGCCGCGGTGCGCGTAGAAGCGCTGGTCCTCGGTGACGAGGAAGGCGTCCTTCACGACGGCGGGAATGCGATTGATCGTGACGAGGGTGCGGTGCTCGAGGCCGAGCTCGGCGAGGAAGCGCCCGTCGGCGGCGTAGAGGCGCGAGGTCTGTCGCGGGCGGTAGGACTCGAGGACCTTGGCCGACGGGCACTGCCCGCCGGAGCAGACGAAGTTCCAGGTGCCGAGGCCCCCGCCGGCGGCGGCGCCCAGCGCGAAGGCGAGGGCGAGGGCCGCTCGTCGCACCAGCAGGGGGTGGCGCGACCACCAGCGCCCGACCGCGGGCGCGCGGGAAGCACTCGAGCTGCGGCGCGTGGCCATTGGGGGGCAAGCTAGCCGGGCCGTCGCGGGGCGGGGAGAGGGCGGCGCGCGGCGGCGGCTGATACTTTGGTGCCATGACGACCGCCGGCCGACTGCCGCTGCTCGACGAACTCCGCTGGCGCGGAATGCTGTACCAGTCCACCGAGGGCGCCGCGGCGGCGCTGGCCTCGCCGACCGGGATCTACTGCGGCTTCGACCCGACGGCGCCGAGCCTGCACGTGGGCAACCTGATCCCGATCATGGGACTGGTGCATGCCCAGCGCGCGGGGCACAAGCCGGTGGCGCTCGTGGGGGGCGGGACCGGCATGATCGGCGATCCCGGCGGCCGCACGAGCGAGCGGCCCCTGCTCGACCTGGTGCAGATCGAGGAGAACGTGGCGGGGATCCGCACGCAGCTCGAGCGGTTCCTCGACTTCTCGGGGGGCGCGCGGGGGGCGCAACTGCTCAACAACGCCGCCTGGCTGCGTGAGCTCAAGCTGGTGGACTTCCTGCGCAACACGGGGAAGCACTTCTCGGTGAACTGGATGCTGGCCAAGGACTCGGTGGCCTCGCGGCTCGAGGGGGGGATCAGCTTCACCGAGTTCTCGTACATGCTGCTGCAGGCGTACGACTTCCTGGAGCTCAACCAGCGGGCGGGCGTCACCGTGCAGCTGGGCGGGAGCGACCAGTGGGGGAACATCCTCGCCGGGACGGAGCTGCTGCGCCGCGCGAGGGGCGTGGACGCGCACGCCGTGACCTTCCCGCTGATGACGACGGCGAGCGGGGCGAAGTTCGGCAAGAGCGAGGGGGGCGCGGTGTGGCTCGACGCCGAGCGGACGAGCCCGTACCGTTTCTACCAGTTCTGGATCAACAGCGAGGACGCCGACACGGCCAAGTACCTCAAGCTGTTCACGCTGAAGACACCCGAGGAAATACGAGAAATCGAGGCTGAGTTAGCGCAAGGGCCGGAGGAGCGTGCGGCGCAACGAGCGCTGGCGCGCGATGTCACGGCGCGCGTTCACGGTGCGCCGGCGGTTCGCGCCGCGGAGCAAGTGACGGAGTTCCTCTTCGGTTCACTTGCAGCGACACTGCTTGACGACTCGGCTCTTTCGCTCTTGGCACGGGAGATTCCGTGCGTGACAGTCGTTCCCACCGATATTGTCGGTGTGGATCCGTTCGAGTCTCAGCCGCACAGCGCCGAGTCACGAGGCAACGAAGCTTTGGAACGCCTGAGGAAGGCTGTGCAGCCGGCAAGGCCCCAGTATGACGCGCTCAAGTTGCTCACGCTCTCGGGCCTCGCGGTCTCGAACGGTGCGGCGAAACGATTGCTCGAGCAGGGCGGCGTCACAGTCAACCGAAACCGCTTGAGCCCATCGGGGCGATTCGTGTTCGAGGACGAGGTGCTGCTTCGAGGCGAGTATGTGATTGTGGGCAAGGGCAGGCGCGACTTCGCAATGGTTCGCGTGCGCTCGTAGCAAGCGGAGGAGAAGGCGCGCAATCGCATCTTCGCAGACGCACCAATTGGTCCCCACCCCTGACAGAGGAGACCGTCATGCGCCATCGTCATTCGCTCGCCGTCGCCGCCGTTGCCCTCGCCACCCTGGGGAGCCTTGCCGCCATGCCACGCCCATCCGATTCCACCCCCGTCCCCGGATTCACCCTCACGTCGCCGACCCTCAAGGAGGGAAGCACGATCGGCATGGACCACGTGTTCGGCGGCTTCGGCTGCACGGGGAGGAACATCTCTCCCGCCCTGTCGTGGAGTGGCGCCCCCGAGGGGACGAAGAGCTTCGCGATCACGGTGTACGACCCCGACGCGCCGACCGGGAGCGGCTGGTGGCACTGGACGGTGGTGAACATCCCGGCGAGCGTGACGTCGCTCGCGGCCGGCGCGGGGAGCACCAGGCCGGCGCTGCCCAAGGGGGCGGTGGAGGGGCGCACCGACTTCGGCAAGCCGGGGTACGGCGGCCCGTGCCCGCCCAAGGGGGACAAGCCGCACCGCTACATCTTCACGGTGTTCGCGCTCAAGGTCGACAAGGTCGACGTGACCGGCGAGGCGAGCGGCGCGATGGTGGGGTTCAACCTGAACGCGAACAAGCTCGCGACGGCGAGCTTCACGGCGACGTTCGGGCGGTAGGGCCGGCGAAACGCAGGTCCTTCGCTCCACTCAGGACGACGGGGCGGCGAGCATCTCCACGGCGCGGCAGACCTCGGCGGGGTCGCTGAAGCAGTGCGGCGAGAGCCGCACCGCACCCTCGCGCACGGTGTGCGTGTAGCCGGCGGCGAGGAGCTTCCTCGAGGCCGCCCTGGCGTCGCCGGCGGGGACGATCGCGAGGATTCCCGCGCGGCGTGACGGTTCGGCGGGCGTCACGAGCCGCAGGCCGCGGTCGCGGGCGACCGCGATCGCGGCGTCGAGGATGCCGGCCACGTGGGCGTGCACGGCGTCGATCCCGAGCTCCAGCAACAGCCCGACGCCCTCGTTGAAGCCGGCGAAGTCCTGGAACGGGAGGGAAATCACCTCGAACCGCCGCGCGTCGTCGCGCCAGCCGAGGTGGTAGTCGAGCATCCGCGTGAAGTCGTCGGTGCCGGTGGGGGCCATCCAGCCGACGGGATTGGGGGCGAGCGAACGCACGAGCTCACGCCGCATCCACACAAAGCCCGTCCCCCATGGCGAGAGGAGCCATTTCTGCCCGCCGCAGGCGAGGATGTCGACGTGGCAGGCGTTCACGTCGAGCGGCGCGACGCCGAGCGCCTGGATCGCGTCCACCACGAAGGTCACGCCGCCGCGGGCGCGGCAGGCGGCGCCGATGCGGGCGAGGTCGACCACCGCCCCCGACGAGAACGACGCCCAGCTGACGGTGACGACGCGGAGCCGGGGCGCACCGGCGATGGCGTCGAGGAGGGCCGCCTCGTCGGGGAGCTCGTCGACGCAGGGAAGGCGCCGGTACTCGATCCCGCCGGCCTCGAGGGCCATCCACGGATAGACGTTGGCCGGGAATTCGCGATCGACGCTGAGCACGAGGTCACCGGGCCGGAGGGGCAGGCAGCGAGCGGCGACATTCACGCCGTAGGTGGTGTTCACCATCAGCGCGACCTCGTCGGGGCTGCCCCCCACGAGCCTCGCCGCGAGCTCGCGGGCCTTCGCCAGCACGCTGAACTGGTAGGGGACGGTGATGCGCTGCGGCTCGTGGCGGAGCCGCGTGAAGGCGTCGAGGGCGCGCACGGCGCGGAGCGGGATCGGGCCGAGGCTGGCGTTGTTGAGGTAGGTCGTCTCGCCGGTGAGCATCCACGGCCACTCGGCGGCGCGCAGGGCAGCGACGTCGATCGGCTTGACGGCGGGAGGGGGGATGGTGCCGGTCATGCGATCGGGCCTCCCTTCACGGCGCGGTGGCCTCGGTGTCGCGGAATTGCAGGGCGTGCAGCCGGGCGTAGGCCCCCTGCCGCGCCAGCAGCTCGTCGTGGGTGCCGCGCTCGACGATCCGGCCGCGGTCGAGGACGAGGATCAGGTTGGCGTGGGCGATGGTGGAGAGGCGGTGGGCGATCACGACCACCGTGCGGCCCGACAGGAGCCGGTCGATCGCCTCCTGCACGAGGCGCTCGGACTCGGTGTCCAGCGCCGACGTGGCCTCGTCGAGGATCAGGACCGGCGGGTCGATGAGCAGGGCCCGGGCGATGGCGAGCCGCTGCCGCTGCCCGCCGCTGAGGCGGAGCCCGCGGTCGCCGAGCACGGTGTCGTAGCCCTGCGGGAGGGCGGTGATGAAGTCATGCGCGTTGGCGGCGCGCGCGGCGGCCTCGACCTGGGCGGCGGTGAACTTGCCGGGGATGCCGTAGGCGATGTTGGCGGTGACGGTGTCGTTGAAGAGCACCGTGTCCTGGCTGACGATGCCGACCTGGGCGCGGAGCGAGGGGAGGGTGAGCTCGCGGGTGTCGATGCCGTCGAGGAGGATCCGGCCGGCGGTCGGCTCGTGGAAGCGCGGGATGAGGTCGGCGAGGGTGCTCTTCCCCGCCCCGCTCGCCCCCACGAGGGCGACGACGTGGCCCTTGCCGGCGCTGAAGGTCACGTCGCGCAGCACCGCCTCGGTCTCGTAGGCGAAGGAGACCGCGTCGAAGGCGATGCCCGTGCGGACGCCGTCAACGGTGCGGGTCCCACGGTCGCGGGCCTCCTCGGTCTCGGCGTCGAGGACCTCGAAGATGCGCTCGGCGGCGGCGACCGAGCCCTGCGCCACGGCCGGCACCTGGCTCAGCTGCTTGAGGGGCTGCATGAGGCGCAGCACCACGGCGAGGAAGCCGATCAGCTCGGAGCCCTGCATGGTGCCGGCCACGAGCACTTCGCGGGCCCCCATCCAGAGCACGAACACGGTAATGACGGTGCCGATCACCTCGGTGAGGGGCTGCGACAGGAAGGCGGCGCGGCTGACCTTCACCATCCCGGCCGAGTAGGTGTGGCTGGCCGAGAGGAAGCGCTGGTCCTCGTAGCGCTCGGCGCGGAAGGCCTTCACGAGGCGAATGCCGCCGAGGACCTCCTGCAGCACGCTCATCATCTCGCCGTAGTCGTTGCGGAGGCGCCGGTAGCCGCTGCGGAGGCGCCGCAGGAGGGGCTGGAGGGCGGCCATCAGCACGGGGACGACGACGAGGGCCATCAGCGACAGCTTCCAGGAGATGGCGAACATCAGGAAGATGTAGCTGAGCACGAGGGCGCTGCTCTGGATCGCGCGGGTGACGAGCTCGGTGGCGAGCTGCTTGGTCTGGTCGGTGTCGACGAGGACGCGCGAGAGGAGCTGCCCCTGCCGGCTGCGGGTGAAGTAGCCGAGGGGGAGGCGCTGCAGGTGGCGGTAGACGGCGTCGCGGAGGTCGCGGACGACGTACTCCTGCAGCTGGGCGCCGAACTGCCCGGCAAGCCAGACGAGGGTGTTCTTCGCGGTGACAATGGCGAGGATCGCGAGAATCACGTTCTGCAGCGATCCCATCTTGTCGGCGGGATCGAGGAAGGCGCCGATCGTCGCCTCGAGGATGCGGCTGGCGAGGCTGCTGTTGACGGGGATCGGCGGCAGCCCGAAGAGGGCGTTCAGGAACGGGATGAGGAGGGCGAACGAGTAGGCGTCGAGCATCGCGGCGACGATCGACAGCGCGACGGTCGCTCCCATGCGCCAGAGGTGCGGGCGCACGAACTGGAGGAGCCGGCGCCAGGCGTGCACGTCAGCCCCGGGGAGTGAGGAGGCAGAGCGGGAGGATCACTTCCTCGGGGGTGACGCCGCCGTGGAGGAAGGAGCCGCGGTAGCGCGACTGGTACTCGCGCAGCTTGGTCGGGTAGACGAAGAAGGTGTCGCCGGCGGCGAGGAGGGCGTTGACGCCGGGGCCGCGGTGCGGCAGGCGGAGCACCGTGGGGTCGCGGAAGGCGAGCGCCTGGTCGGCCCGCTCGGCGCGCAGGTCCTCGCCGAGCTTGAAGCGCAGGTTGGTCGTGGCGTCGCGCTTGGCGAAGACGGTGGCGGGAGTGTTGCAGTGCACCGAGCCGTGGTCGCTGGTGACGAGCACGGGGAGCCGGCGGCGCGCGGCCTCCTTGAGGAGGGCGAAGCACGACGAGCGCTCGAACCACTGCCGGGTGAGGGCGCGGAGGGCGATTTCGTCCTTCGCCACCTCGTAGAGGATGTTCGACTCGGAGCGGCCGTGGGTGAGGAGGTCCACGAAGTTGAAGACGAAGGCACTGATGCCGTCGGCGCCGATCACGCTCGAGAGGCGGCGCTCGAGGTCGGCCGAGTCGCGGGCGGTGCTGATCTTCTCGTAGCGCACGGGGGTGCGGCCGCGCAGCTCCGTGAGGTGGGCGTCGAGGAGCTCGCGCTCGTGGGCGTTGAGGGACTCATCCTCGCGGTCGTCGCGCCACCAGTCGGGGAAGCGGGCCGCGATCTCGCCGGGAAAGAGGCCGGAAAAGAGGGCGTTGCGGGCGTACGGCGTGGCCGTGGGGAGGATCGAGAAGTAGTGCGTGACGTCGATGTCGAAGAACTGCGCGACGAGCGGCTCGATGACCTTCCACTGGTCGAGGCGCAGGCAGTCGATGACGACGAAGAGGGCCGCCTTGCGGTCGCCGAGCATGGGGAGGAGGAACTCCCCGACGATGTCCACCGAGAGCGGGGGCCGGTCCCCCTCGAGGTCGGCGAGCCAGCGCGGGTAGGCGCCGTTCATGTACTCGGCGAAGTCCGACTGGAGGGCGGGATAGAGGCCGCGCAGCGACTCGTGGAGCCCGCTCTCGCCGGCGGCCACGAGGTCCACGTCCCAGCGCATCAGCTCGTCGAAGCGCTCAATCCAGCCCCGCCAGTCGAGGTCGCGCGCGCGCACCGCCTCGAGCTGGCGAAAGCGCTCGACGAAGGCGCGGGCGACGGCCTGCCGGCGGATCTTCTCGCCGTCGAGCACGCGGGTGATGGCGGTGAGGACCTGGCGCGGCGAGATCGGCTTGACGAGGTAGTCGCGCACGCTGGCGCCGAGGGCCTCGCGCAGGGTGGCGTCGTCCTCGCTCTTGGTGACCATCACGACCGCGGTCGCGGGGGAGACCTCGCGCATCTCGCGGTAGGCGTCGAGGCCGCGCTTGCCCGGCATCTGCTCGTCGAGGAGGACGAGGTCGAAGGGCTGGCGGCGCAGCATGGCGATGGCGTCGTCGGCGTTGCTCGCCGCCTGCACGTCGAAGCCGTTGTTCCGGAGGAACAGCCGGTGCGGCTCGAGGAGCTCCGCCTCGTCGTCCACCCAGAGCACGGAGCGCATTCGTGGAGCCATGAGCGTCATAACCTATGCGTCCTCGTGGGGAGCAGCAACGGAAGGCGGGGCGTCGCGCGACGGCGCGCCGGTCGGGCCGCAGCAGCCGCGGGGCGCCGTTTCGTGCGCCACGTCGCTGCGTGGCATGGCGCCGCCACGGTACATTCGCTGCCCGATGCTCCCCGTCCCGCCGTACGCCCTTGCTACCCCGCGGCCGCGCGTCCCGGCCCTCGCCACCCGGGCGGCGCGCGCCCCGCTCGGCGGGGGCCGCGAGACGGTGCTCGCGGTGCTCGTGCTGGGGCGGCTCGCCGCCGGGCTGCTGCTGCACCCGCCGCTGCCGGTTCCGCTGCGGGAGGCTCTGGCGGCGGCGGCCCGGGCCTGGCTCGGCGCGCTGACCCTCCCGGCCAGCCTCCGGGCGCCGCTGCTCCGCGCCCTGGAAGCGACCGGGGGCGACGCCCCGGCCCTGCGGGAGGCGCTGGAGAGCGTGATTCAGGTCACGTCGCCCCACCTCGACCGGATGACGGTCGGGGAGGTGCAGGCGCTGGTGCGGGAACTGGGGGGCTGACGTTGCTTGCCGCAGTACGGGTTCTGGCTGATACTAGGCGCATGGTTCGGCGCCCCGACCCGATCCCCGCCGCCAGCGTGCTCAGGCGCGTCGATGCCGTGGCGGATGGCGCGTCCCCCACCGACACCGTGTCGACCGGCTTCAAGAGCCTCGACCGGGTGCTGGGCGGGGGCCCGCGCCACGGGGACTTGCTCGTGCTCGGCGGCGACGTGGGAAGCGGGAAGTCGTCGCTGGCGCTGGCGTTCGCCCTGCGGTCGGCGCAGGCGGGAATCGCGACGACATTCCTGTCGGCCGAGATGAGCGTGGAGCGGCTGTTGGAGCGGTCGATCGCGGTGGAGGGGCGGGCGCGAGTGGACGACATGCGCCGCGGCACGCTGGACGAGGCGACGCGGGTGAGCCTGGGGGCGGCAGCGGTGCGCCTGCGGGACGGCGCGCCGACGTTCAAGCCGCTGCCGGTGGGGGGATTCGAGGCTGTGCGGGACGAGGTGCGGCGGGCCCCTCGGCCGCGCTTCCTGGTGCTGGACTCGCTGCAGGCGGTGGCGCAGTCGGTGCGGTCGCTCGACGAGGAGCTGGCGGCGACGATCCGGCAGCTGAAGCAGCTGGCGATCGAGCTCGACCTGGCGATCGTGGTGACGTCGCACCTGCCGGCATTCGCGCGCGACCGGAAGGACCTGCGCCCGAAGCTCGACGACTTCGGCGCGCACGGGGCGGTGAAGCAGCACGCCGACGTGGTGCTGGGCTTGTTTCGCGAGGAGATGTACGCGTACCCGACGGGGATCGAGGGAGCGACGGAGCTCCACGTCCTCAAGAACCGGAGCGGCTCGACCGGGTACGTGGACCTGTATTTTTACCAGCAGTGGATGCGGTTCGAGGACATGCTGGACCCCGATCGCTAGGAGCTCATGTGAAGAACCCCCGCCGGCCGCAGGGAGCGGCCCTTGCCCTCATCCTGCTCGCCGGGTGCGCCACCGGCGGCGCCCGCACGCCGCAGGAGTCCGTCACGCGGCTGGAAGCGGAGCGCGCCAGGAACCCGAATTCGGCAGCGGCGCTGCGCGCCCTTGGGATCGCGTACTTCCAGGTGCGGCAGTACCCCGAGGCCAAGGACGCGCTGGCGGCGGCCGAGCGGGCGCTGCCGAACGACGGCGTGACGGCGCTCTACACCGGGATGACGGCCGAGGCGATGAACGACCTGACCGCGGCACGCGACGCCTACAGCCGGTACCTGACGGTGGGGACGAGCGCCAGGACCAAGAAGCAGATCCGCGACCGGCTGGCGACGGTGGCGCGCCGCGAGCTGGAGGGGACGGCCAAGGCGGCCGTGGCGCAGGAAGCGCAGCTGTCGAGCCAGCCCGGGCCGCCGAACACGATCGCCGTCCCGCCGCTCCGGTTCAGCGGCGCCGACACGTCGCTCAGGCCCTTGGAGCGGGGCGTGGCCGAGTTGCTGATCACCGACCTCGCCCGCTCCAAGGAGCTGACGCTGCTGGAGCGCGAGCGGATGCAGGTGCTGCTGGACGAGGTCGCGCGGTCGCAGGGCGACCGGGTGGACGATGCGACCAAGGTGCGGGCGGGCAAGATGCTGCAGGCCGGCCGGCTGATCCAGGGATCGATCACGCAGGTCGGGCCGAACATCACGCTGACGACCGCGGCGGTGAGCGTGCAGACGGCGCAGGTGTCGCCGGTGGCGACGGGAGACGACCAGCTGGAGCAGCTGTTCGACCTCGAGAAGAAGGTGGTGCTGGACCTGTTCGACCGGCTGGGGGTGACGCTCACGGCCGACGAGCGGAGCCAGATCGTGGCGGCCAAGCCGACGCGCAGCCTGCGGGCGTTCCTCGCCTACAGCCGCGGGCTGATGGCCGAGGACCGGGGGGACTTTTTCGAGGCGGCGCGGTTGTTCAACGACGCCCGCTCGATGGATCCCGGGTTCGGCGGCGCGAGCATCAAGGCGGCCGGCGCGTCGGCGGCGGCACAGGGCACGCAGGTCTCGAACGCGACGGTGCAGGCCTCGCAGAGCGGCACACGTGAGGGGGCGGTGGTGCGTGCGGCGAGCAGCGGCAGCATGGACGTGCAGACGGGGACGGCGCAGGCGGCCGCGAACGACGTGAACGTGTCGCAGAACGCGACACAGGCCGGCAGCGGCCAGACGCTCACGGGTGGCGGGGTCGAGGGAACGACCACGACCAGCGGCGCGCCGCCACCGCAGGCGCCGCGGCCGCCGGTCTCCGGCACGACGCCGCTGCCGGAGTCCACGGGCACGATCACCTTCGTCATCCGGCCGCCGGAGCTCTGATGCGACCCCTCCTTATGGCGGGCGCCGCCCTCGCCCTCGCCACTTCCGCGGCGGCCCAGGGCGGCGAGGGAACGGCCTTCCGCGCGGGACCGCAGTTCGTGTCGTACACCGTGTCGGGCACGACGACGTCGCAGATCGCGCTGCCGATGGTGGCCGTGGTGCCGATCACCTCGAGATTCTTGATCGACATCGCGACGGCGTTTGCCAGCACCACGACGTCGTCCGGCGGGGCCTCGAGCACGATCGGCGGCCTCACCGACACGCAGGTGCGCGGCAACTACGCGATCCGCGGCGACAACATGGTGCTGACGATCGGCCTCAACGTGCCGACGGGAAAGGCGACGATCGACAACACGCAGGTGGTGGCGGCGCAGGCGATCGGGATCGACTTCTACACCTACCCGGTGCCGAGCTACGGCTCGGGGCTGGCCGGCACGGTCGGCCTGGCCTTTGCCGGGACCGCGGGAGACTGGGAGCTCGGCGCCGGCGCGAGCATGCGCAAGGCGACCGAGTACACGGCGCTGTCGGCCGCGTCGGCCAACCTCAAGTACACGCCGGGGGACGAATACCGGGTGCGTGTGGGAGGCCAGCGCGCCGTCGGCAGCGGGCGGCTCGCGCTGGGGCTGATCTTCTCGGCGTTCGGCACGCCCAAGACGAACGACACGACGACGGTGAACACCGGTGCGCGCGCGATCGCACAGGTGGTGTACTCGATGCCGGTGGGGAGCAACGAGCTCTTCCTCACGCTGTGGGACCTGTACACGGGGAGCGGCAAGCAGCTCTCGGGGACAGCCGAGGCGTCGAACGTGGTGGACCTGGGCGTGGCGTACGGCATCCACCGCGGCAACGTGGTGTGGGAGCCGAACCTCGAGTTCCGGATGATCTCGCAGGGGAGCGCGTCGGGGAACCTGGTGTTCCCCGGGCTGCGGGTGCGGATCCCGGTGGGGAACTGGGCGGTGTACCCGGGGGCGAGCGCGGCGTTCGGGACGGTGGTGAACCAGTCCGTGTCGGGGTTCCGGGCGAGCCTGGGAGTGCAGTGGTCGCCGTGAGCTGGTCGCCCTGAGCGAAGCGAAGGGCCTGCTTGCCGGAGAAGCGGATCCTTCGCTTCGCTCAGGATGACGGCGGGTGACGGGGCGGCTCCGCGATGGCGGGGCCGCCCCGTTCCGTTGTTGGGACCTTCCCCGGTCCGGTATATTGCGGGCTGCCCTCCCTTCCCCGCACGCGAGACGGACCATGGCTGGTCACAGCAAGTGGAAGCAGATCAAGCACTACAAGGCCGCCACCGACGCGAAGCGGGGCGCCAAGTTCACCAAGATGATCCGCGAGATCACGGTGGCGGCGAAGGCCGGTGGCGGCGACCCCGACGGCAACCCGCGGCTTCGCACGGCGATCGACACCGCCCGCTCGGCGTCGATGCCCAAGGAGAACATCGAGCGGGCGATCAAGAAGGGGACGGGCGAGCTGGAAGGGGCGGACTACGTCGAGGTCGTGTACGAGGCGTATGGGCCAGGCGGCGTGGCCCTGATGATCCAGGCGCTGACCGACAACCCGACGCGGACGGTCGCCGAGGTGCGCGCCAAGCTCTCGCGCGGGGGCGGCAACCTGGGGGCGACCAACTCGGTGGCGTTCATGTTCGACCGCAAGGGACAGATCAGCATCGAGGCGGCGCAGCTCGACGACGACGCGGTGATGGAGGCGGCGCTCGACGCCGGTGCCGAGGACTTCGCCCGCGAAGACGACGTGTTCACCGTCACCACGGCGCCGGCCGACCTGCACGCGGTGCGGGCGGCGCTCGAGGCCAAGGGATACAAGTCCACCGAGGCCGAGCTGACCTGGGTGCCCAAGAGCACGGTGCGCGTGGAGGGGCCGGCGGCGGAGACGCTGATGAAGCTGCTCGAGGGGCTCGAGGACCTCGACGACGTGCAGAAGGTGGACGCGAACTTCGACATGGATGTCGCCGCCATGCAGTCGAACGGCTAGCGCGCTGGCCACACCGGTGCTCGTCCTCGGGATCGATCCCGGCACCGCCGTCACCGGCTACGGGGTGGTGCGCCGCTCGGCCGGCGGGACGAACACGCTCGTCGAGTGCGGGGTGATCCGCACCGCGCCGCGCGACGCGCTGGCGACCCGGCTGCGGGAGATCCACGAGGGCGTGCGCGAGCTGATCGCCCGCCACCAGCCGACCGACGTCGCGGTGGAGGACGTGTTCTACGCGCGCAACGTGCGCACGACGGTGGTGCTGGGGCATGCGCGCGGGGTGATCCTGCTGGCCGCCGAACAGGCGGGGCTGCCGGTGCATGAGTACCCGCCGGCGACGATCAAGAAGGCGGTGGTGGGGACGGGCCAGGCGAGCAAGGAGCAGGTGCAGTTCATGATCGCCAAGCTGCTGCGGCTCAGGCACCCGCCGGAGCCGAACGACGCCGCCGATGGCGTGGCGGCGGCGCTGGCCTGCTGCCTCGAGCCGCGGCTGCCGAAGGTGGGGGCTGAGGTGCCGGGAAAGTCTACCCAGCGCAACAGTCTTTTGCCGCTGTAGTTTTATCGGTTATGTAGCTGGGGCGCCGTGACCCGATAGTGGGAGATGGCTCTCCAGGACGTTCTTCTGATCGAATCGACACCAACTGCCGAGGTCCTCCCAGAGGAGGGCCGGCGCGAGTTGGCGACGGACCTCGCGTCGCAGGTGGACCTCTTCCCGATATCTGGAGACGGACGGAAGATGCCAAAGAACTCGCTCGCCGTCGACGTCCGCAGGCTCCCGCGTGATCGCGATGCACACATGTCGTGCGTCGACAACCTCACGTTTACGCGCGCGCTCCCGGACGCGTCCTTCCAGCTCATCGTGACTTCGCCCCCATACAACATCGGGAAGAGCTATGAGCGCAGGAATCCTCTCGATCGCTACCTCGCCGACCAAGCGCAGGTGATCGCCGAGTGCGTGCGTCTGCTCCGACCGGACGGTTCGCTCTGCTGGCAGGTTGGAAACCACATCAGCCGCGACGGTGAGGTTGTCCCGCTGGACCTGGCGCTGTACCCAGTGTTCAAGAGCCATGGCCTCAAGCTTCGAAATCGAATCGTTTGGCACTTCGAGCACGGACTGCATTGCACCCGACGCTTGTCCGGTCGGCATGAAACCATTCTCTGGTTCACGAAGAGCGATGACTACTACTTCGACGTAGATCCAGTTCGCGTTCCGTCAAAGTACCCGAACAAGAAAGCATTCAAGGGACCTCGCAAAGGGCAGTTGAGCGGCAATCCGCTCGGAAAAAACCCAGGTGACGTCTGGGTGATTCCAAACGTGAAGAGCAACCACGTCGAGAAGACGGTTCATCCCTGCCAGTTCCCGGTCGAGCTCGTCGAACGACTCGTACTGTCAATGACCAGAGGCGGCGATCGCGTGCTCGACCCGTACATGGGAGTCGGCTCGACAGTCATCGCCGCCGTCAAGCACGGCCGCACAGGCTATGGCTGCGATACCGAACAGGAGTTCGTGGACGTGGCTTGGGATCGCCTGCACGAGTTGCGAGCCGGGACATTGCGCACACGTCCTATGGGGAAGCCCGTCTACAATCCTGCCCTCCCCGGCGGAGGCCATCGGTGAAGATTGTCGAGCGATACTCTCATCTGAACGGATGGGAGCACATTCAGGTGCACAAGCCGCACATCTGGGAGGAGATATCCAAGGTCATCGACGGGATAGATGCGGCATCTTGCAGGACGAAGGTGTCGAAGGAGAAGCGCAAGGCGAAGAAGGGACTGCTCTACAGCCCGGTGGCAATGAACAAGGCCTTTCATGCGCGCCTCGCGAAGAGAGGATGGCACGAGGATCGCGTGTCATATTGGGTCACGGCTGACGCTGAGCTCATTCGTCAGACACTGACGATGTCGCCGGAGCTTCAGAAGAAGGCCATTGAGGCCGCGGGTAAGACGCCGATCGGGTCCTACAATCAAACCGATTTCGTGAAGGAGCGCATCCACATCGAGGTACAGTTCGGAAAGTACTCGTTCGTCGCCTACGATCTGTTCGTCAAACACATGGCATTCTTCGTTGGGAGCAAGATCGACGTCGGGATTGAAATCCTTCCGATGAAGAGCCTTCAGGATCTCATGTCTTCTGGCGTTGCCTACTACGAGGGAGAGCTCTACAACTTGCTCCGACAGGGTCGCTCCTCTCCTGCGGTGCCGCTAGTGATCGTTGGGATCGCCCCTTGACCCTCGCTTGCGCGTGATCGCCCAGGTGGCGGGGCGGCTGGTGCACAAGGCGCTCGACGCCGTGGAGATCATGACCGACGGCGGCGTGGCCTACCACATGGCGATCCCGCTCGGCACCTACGAGTCGCTGCCGCGCGCCGGCGAGCCGGCGGCGCTGCACACGCACCTCGTGGTGAAGGACGACGGCTGGCAGCTGTTCGGCTTCGCCACGGCGTACGAGAAGCGGGTCTTCCAGCGGGTGCTGGGGGCCAAGGGGATCGGGCCGGCGCTCGCGCTGGCGCTGCTGTCGTCGCTCACCGCCGACCGGCTGGTGGAGGCGCTGCGGGCCAGGGACATCGTGACGCTGCAGCGGGTGCCGCGGGTGGGGCGCAAGAAGGCGGAGCAGCTGGTGCTCGACCTCGCCGACAAGCTGGACGACCTGGCGGGGGAACCGGCGGCCGGCGGCGCGCGGCCGGCGGTGGCCGGCGTGGACGACGCGATCCGCGCGCTGGTGCAGCTCGGCTACGCCCCCGCGGCGGCCGAGCAGGCGGTGCGCACGGCAGTGGACCACGGCGCGGCCGGCGCGAACGTGCCGGAGCTGGTGCGCGCCGCCCTCACCCGGATCGGAGCCCGATAGCGTGATTGCCCAGCGAGCCCGGACGTTCACCGAGTCGGTGATCCGCGAGATGACCCGCGTGGCGGCGCAGTACGACGCGATCAACCTCGCGCAGGGATTCCCCGACTTCCCGATGCCGGCCGAGATGAAGATGGCGGCGGCGGCGGCGATCGACGCCGACGTGAACCAGTACGCGATCACGTGGGGGGCCAAGCCGCTCCGCGACGCGATCGCGGCCAAGTACCAGTCGTGGTACGGGATGGAGGTGGACCCCGAGCGCGAGCTGACGGTGACCTGCGGGGCGACGGAGGCGATGGCGGCGGTGTGCCTCGCGCTGCTCGACCCGGGGGACGAGGTGATCGTGTTCGAGCCGTTCTACGAGAACTACGGGCCCGACGCGATCCTCTGCGGGGCGACGCCCACGTTCGTGCCCCTCGAGCGGCCGGACTGGCACATCGACCCCGACCGGCTCACGGCGGCGTTCTCGGGGAAGACGAAGGCGATCGTCGTCAACACGCCGCACAACCCGAGCGGCCGGGTGCACTCGCGGGCCGAGCTGGAACTGATTGCGAAGCTCTGCCGCGAGCACGACGTGTGGGCGATCACCGACGAGATCTACGAGCACATCCGCTACGAGGGGGCGCACCACGTGCTGGCGACCTTCCCCGGGATGCGCGAGCGGACGGTGACGATTTCGGGGCTGTCGAAGACGTTCAGCTGCACCGGGTGGCGGCTGGGCTACGCGATCGCGCCACCGGAGCAGAGCGCGGCGATCCGCAAGGTGCACGACTTCCTGACCGTGGGGGCCCCGGCGCCGCTGCAGGCGGCGGGGGCGGTGGGGATGGGCTTCAACCGCGCCTACTACGACGAGATGAACGAGGGCTACCGGGCCCGGCGCGACGTGCTCTGCCCAGCGCTGGCGAAGGCGGGGTTCAAGTTCACAATCCCGCAGGGGGCGTACTACGTGCTGGCCGACTTCAGCGCCCTGTCCAAGGACGACGACCGCACGTTCGCGCGGTGGATGATCGAGGAGGTCGGCGTGGCGAGCGTGCCGGGGTCGAGCTTCTACCACCAAGGGTCGGGCGAGGGGAAGTCGCTCACCAGGTTCGCGTTCTGCAAGCGGGCGGAGACGCTCGAGGCGGCCGCTGTTCGGCTGGGGAAGCTCGGCGGGTAGTCGCCCTGAGCGCAGCGAAGGGCCTGCTGGTGGAAATTCAGATCCTCCGCTGCGCTCAGGATGACAACGGGATGCGTCAGTGCCGCCCGAAGGTCAGCGCCACCGCCGCCGTGCCGTCGCCGCCGGTCCTGGTGTTCACCCCGCCCGCAAAGTCGAGCCGCACGAAGGCGAAGTCGAAGCCGATCCCGCCGGTGACGAAGTTCGCGTCGGGCGTCTGCGAGTAGCCGACCCGGAGCGGCAGGAACGGGATCCCCTTCCACTGCGCGCCGACGCCGAAGCGCGACGGCGGGCTGGTGGCGAATCCGCCCCCGGTCCGCTGCTGGAACTCGCCGGCGAGGGTGAGCCGGCCGCCCACGTCCCACGTCATGCCGATCGCGAGGCTGGGATCGACGACGAGGGGATTGACCAGCCGCTCGACCGAGTCGCGCGCCGCGGCGCCGAGGGCCGAGACCTTCTTCCACGGGCCGGTGTCCTGCGTGCGGACCCCCGACGTGTAGCGCAGGGCGGTGGTCTGCGTGTACAAGTCACCGCTCGTCCACTTGAACGAGTTCACGATGTCGCGCAGCGCGATGCCGACCTTGAACGGCCCCCCTTCCCAGGCGACGCCGAGGTCGACCCCGATGCCGCTGCCGAGGATCGCCGTGCGGTCGTTGCCGCCGCTGCCGCCGTTGCTCGACCCGGTGTCGCTGCTCACGGTGCGGATCCGCACGTCCACGTCCACCGGCGCGGTGGCGATCGCCGAGCCCGCGTCGGCCGCGACGATGAGGCCGTGGCCCATCATGTACTTCGCCGTGACGCCGATCGCGAAGTGCTGGTCCTCCCAGCTGCCGATGCGCACGTTGAGCGGGACACCGTAGCTGAGGGCCGCCGTGGAGAAGGCGGCGGCATCGAAGCGCGCCCCGGCGAGGTTGAAGGCGCGCAGCGAGTCGGCGTAGCCGAAGTTGCCGAAGAGCAGCAGCTCGGCGGCGTCGGTGGGAATGCGCCCGGCGCCGCGCACCGTGGCCGAGTACGAGAAGCCGACCGGGCCGATGTTGAGCGCAAGCAGCGAGAAGTCGGCCGCCCCGCTGATCGTCTGCCCGCCTCCGGACCGCACCCGGTCGAGCCAGGTGCGGCGCACCGCGTCGGGCACGGTGTCGCCAGGGTACTTCTTCGCGAAGTCGGACATGCCGATCGGGCCCGAGCCACCCGCGCCGTTGGCGTTGAGCAGCAGGCTGATGGAAAAGGCCGACGTCCCCGGCAGCCCGAGGCCGGCGGGATTCCACGCCGGTGCGTCGAGGCCGCGGGCGGCGGCGGTGCCGGTGCCGCCCATGGCGGCGACCGCGGCGCTGGGGTTCGCGATCACCTGCGCGCCGGCGCGCGACCCGACCAGCAGGAAGGCGACCATCAGTCTGGCGTTCATTGGCCACCAACCGTGAGAGTGGTCCGGAGATTGGCCTGCAGGCTGAGCTTCTTGCTGGCCTGGACGCCGACGGTGCTGCCGGGGCCGGTGCCGCTGACGGTGCCGGCGAACCTGAGCCGCACGCCGGAGCGCCCGAGGAAGCGCCGGAACTCGGCGGCGGTGAAGGTCACGACCGACGTGGTGTTGGATGCCGTGGAGTCGCTGATCGCCGGGGCGAGCGAGAGCGAGTGCGTGGCCGCGGCCACGCCGGGCGCCGTGATGGTGGCATTGAAGGTGCCCGCGACGGTGAACGGGTTGCGGATTCGCAGCACGAGCGCGAAGGCCTCCACCGACGCGGAATCGACGTCGAGCTGCGAGAGGTCGAAGGCCGCCGAGCTGTCGCTGAACGCCTGCGACACGAGGGCCACGCTCGCCCCGAGGAGCGGAATGCCCGGCGCCGCGACGCTCGGCCCGACGACGAAGGTCTGGGCGGGGTTGATGGACGCCGTGCTGGCGGAGCCGGGGCAGGTCACGGTGGCCTGGTAGGCGAGGGTGCCGCCGCCGATGGTGCCCGGACGGAGCGCGATGCGGAAGCTGGCCGGGACACCCGGAGTGAGGGCGGCGATCGCCCCGTCGATGGTCGTGTCGGCGACGGTGACGGCGCCGTTGGTGAGCCTGAGGCGGAACGAGCCGCGCACGGCGGTGCCGGGGGGACGGAGGGGATCGAAGGAGAAGTTGTTGGTGACGGCGACATCGATGAAGCCGCCGCCGACGATGATCGCGGAGTTGACCGCGGCGGGGAGGCTGAACGAGCCCGAGACCGGCGAAGCGGCGTTGTTGAAGGCGGGGATCGGGATCGTGGCGGTGACCGCGCAGGAGCCCCCGCAGATGGTGCCGAGGGTGGTGGTGATCGGCGCCGGCGTGGGCACGGTGACGAGAAGTGGGCCGCCGGGGGCGGCGAGGGTCACCCCGGCCGGCAGGAAGTTGGCCACGCCGACGGTGGTGCTCTCGGCGGGGACTTCCCACTTGGTTTGCCATCGTGGTGCGGAGGTCGGCAGCTCGCAGGCGCCGAGCCCCGCGGCCACGGAAAGCCCCGCGGCGAGCCGCCAGGGCCGGTCGAATCGCACAGCGCGTCCGGGCATTGCGCGTCCTCGTGTGTCGGGCGCGCGCGACCCCGCCCGGAAGGGCCAGGTGCGCTGCGCACACAGAAGAGTATCGGCAGCGAGGGGCGGGATGAGGAGCTTCGGCATATATTCGGCACCGGGGCGCGCCCCACCGACATTCCCCGTACTACCATAAGGACGCATGGCCCGCGCCGAGATCACCACTCCCGAGGAAATCGCCGACGAGTCCGCCGTCGAACTGTCGCTGCGCCCGCAGCGCCTGGCGGAGTTCATCGGGCAGGACAAGGTGAAGGAGAGCCTGCGGATCTACATCGAGGCGGCGCGGGCGCGGCGCGAGCCGCTGGACCACACGCTGTTCTTCGGGCCGCCGGGGCTGGGCAAGACGACGCTGGCCGAGCTGATCGCGCGGGAGCTGGGGGTCAACATCCGGGCGACGTCGGGGCCGGCGCTGGAGAAGCCCGGCGACCTGGTGGGGACGCTGACCAACCTGCGCGAGGGGGACATCCTCTTCATCGACGAGATCCACCGGCTGCGGCCGGTGATCGAGGAGTTCCTGTACCCGGCGATGGAGGACTACAAGATCGACATCCGGCTCTCCGAGGGCCCCAAGGCGCAGACGATCACGATGAACGTGGAGAAGTTCACGCTGATCGGGGCGACGACGCGGCTGGGGATGCTGACGGCGCCGATGCGGGGGCGGTTCGGGATCGAGCAGCGGCTGAACTACTACGCGGCGTCGGACCTCGAGCAGATCGTGCGGCGCACGGCCGAGGTGATCAACGTGCGGATCGACGAGGGGGGGACGGTGGAGCTGGCGCGCCGCTCGCGGGGGACGCCGCGCGTGGCCAACCGTCTGCTGCGCCGGGTGCGCGACTTCGCGCAGGTGAAGGCCGACGGGGTGATCACGAACGCGGTGTGCATGCAGGCGCTCGAGCTGCTCGACGTGGACGAGTTCGGGCTCGACGACATGGACGCGCGGGTGCTGAAGACGATCATCGAGAAGTTCGACGGGGGCCCGGTGGGGATCGGCACGATCGCGGCCGCGGTGGGCGAGGACGCGAGCACGATCGAGGAGGTGTACGAGCCCTTCCTGGTGCAGAACGGCTTCCTGCAGCGCACGCCGCGGGGGCGGATGGCGACGGCGCAGGCGTACCGGCACTTCGGGTTCACGCCCGCGCGGCCGGACGAGCCGCAGCCGGGATTGTTCTGAGCCGAGCGTGCGGCGCCGCGCGGCCGGCGCGACGCGCGCGGTGCCAGGAACGCGACGGCCGGCAACGATGACTCCCCACGCCCCGGGCACCCGCACCGCCGACTACGACTTCGCGCTGCCGCCGGGGCGGATCGCGCAGGAGGCGGCGGAGCCGCGCGACGCGAGCCGGCTGATGGTCGTGCACCGCGCGAGCGGGCGGATCGAGCACCGGGTGTTTCGCGACATCGTCGAGTACCTCGCCCCCGGCGACGCGCTGGTGCTCAACACGACGCGGGTGCTGCGCGCGAGGCTCCTCGGCATGCGCGACTCCGGAGCGCCGGCCGAAGTGCTGCTGCTCCGGCCGAACGGCGACGGCTGGTGGGAGGCGATGGTGCACCCCGGGGCGAAGCTCAAGCCGGGGCGGCTCGTGACGGTGGCCGAGCTGTTGCAGGTGGAGATCGGGGCGCGCACGGAGCGCGGCACGCGGCTGGTGCGGCTCGTGACGGAGCTGCCGGAGCAGGACGCGATCGCGGCCTTCGGGCACGTGCCGCTCCCGCCGTACATCACGCGGCGCGACACCGACGCCGACGCGGCGCGGTACCAGACGGTGTATGCGCGCGAGATGGGCTCGGTGGCGGCGCCCACGGCGGGGCTGCACTTCACCCCCGAGCTGCTGGCGCGGATCGAGGCCTCCGGCGTGCGGCGGGCGGAGGTGGTGCTGCACGTGGGGGCGGGGACGTTCAAGCCCGTGGAGGCCGACGACCTGTCGCGGCACGCGATGCACGGCGAGTGGTACGAGCTGGGCGAGGAGACGGCGCGCCTGCTGGAGGAGACGCGGGCCCGGGGCGGCGCCGTGTGCGCGGTGGGAACCACGACCGTCCGGACCCTCGAGAGTTGCTGGGCGGACGGGCGCTATCGCGCCGGGACCGGCGAGACGGCGATCTTTCTCCACCCGCCGCGGCTGCCGCGCGCGGTGGACCGGATGGTCACCAACTTCCACCTTCCCCGCTCGACGCTGATCATGCTGGTGGCCGCCTTTGCCGGGTACGAGCTCACGATGCACGCCTACCGGGAGGCGATCGCCGGCGGCTATCGCTTCTACTCGTACGGTGACGCGATGCTGGTGCGCTAGTGTCCTGTCCCGTTAGTTACTGGCATTACTCTTGCACCGTCTTTGGTGATACCTTCACCGGAGACGGTATGCCGATTGGTCGCCCGCATCGCTTCGCGCTCACACTCTCGCCGGCGGAGCAGGACGAGCTCAC
>JACPPC010000011.1 GCA_016191225.1 Gemmatimonadota bacterium
CGAGCTGATCGCGCGCATCGATGCCTACGTCACTCGCTACAATCGCACCGCGCGTCCGTTCAGCTGGACGGCGACGGCCGACTCCATTCTCGCGAAGCTCACGCGACTTGCGAAAGCAATTAGCGGGACGCAACACTAGATGTTGTTGGTGAGGAGGTTGTTCACAGGGCGGTCGCCAAGTGCAGCAGGGGGGGCAGGTAGTTGAGGGCCGAGTGCCCGCGTACCTCATTGTACGTCCGGAGGTAGCGGGCCAGCCACTCGGTGCGCTTCTGGGACGAGGGATAGGGGCGCACGTACGCCCACTCCCGGAGCAGCGTCTGGATCAGGCGCTCGACCTTGCCGTTCGTGCGGGGGGTGTAGGGGCGCGTGCGCTTGTGGGTGATGCCCTCGCTCTGGAAGAGCGCCGCGACGAGCCGACTCCGATAGGGGCTCCCGTTGTCGGTGAGGACGGAGCGGACCCGGACCCCGAGCGCGGCGTACCAGGCCAGCGCGCGGGCCAGGAAGGCGGCGGTCGTGGTGGCCCGCTCGTCCGGCAGCACTTCGGCGTAGACGACGCGGGAGTACGCGTCGATCGCCACGTGCACCGTTTCCCAGCCGATGCCTCGCACCCGGGTGCGCCGATCGCCGCGGATGCGATGCCCGACCCGCCCGATCCGCCCAAGCGACTTCGTGTCGACGTGCAGCAGCTCGCCGGGGGCGTGCATCCCGTAGTGGCGCACGGCGCGCGGCGGCTCGAGCCGCGGGAGTCGCTGCAGGCCCTGGCGCCGCAGGAAGTGGATCACCGTCAAGAGCGCGATGCCGGTCTCCTGCGCGATCCGCGTCGAACTCCACCGGTGGCGCTGCCGCCCCCGCAGCATGGCGCGGCGCAGATGCCGCGGGAGCTGCGTCCCGAGGCGCCGGGGACGGGAGGAGCGGTCCGCCAGCGCGGCCGGGCCCCCGGCGCGATGGCGGGCGCCCCACTTCCACACCGTGCGGACGGAGCAGGCCGCGCCCCCGGCGACCGCCGCCGCGGGGTGGCCGGCGCGGATGGCCGCCACGACCGCGAGTCGCCCCGCGCGGGTCAATCGTGCATTCTTGTGGATGTTCACAGAAGCCTCTGACTGGGTGTCGGTTGAGTGTCTCGACAACCCCAGTCTGCACGCTGGCTACGCTCCTGTGAACAATCTCCTCAATAACAACGGTGGGTTCAACCGATCGGTGCAACACGTGGGGCCAGGACCGCCGCGGGCGTGCGGAAGCCAAGGGTCTTGCGGGGGCGAGTGTTGAGCCGGTTCGCGATACGATCCAGATAGGCTTGGCTGTAGCCCGACAGGTCGGTCCCGTCGGGGAAGTACTGGCGCAGAAGTCCGTTGGTGTTCTCGTTGCTGCCGCGCTGCCACGGACTCTGCGGGTCGCAGAAGTAGACCGCGACGTCGGTGGCGACGGTGAACTTGTGATGCTGCGCCATCTCCGTCCCACGGTCCCACGTGAGCGAGTGCATCAGCCCGGCGGGGAGACGTTGCACCCGGCGAATCAGGGCGCGCACGACGGTCGTGGTGTCCTTGCCACCGACCCGGATCAACTGCACAAACCGCGACTGCCGCTCGACGAGCGTCACGATGTGCGAGTTCCGGGCGCCGGCCAGGAGATCCCCTTCCCAGTGCCCCGGGATGGCCCGGTCCGCCACCTCGGGCGGCCGCGCGCTGATCGACACCGCGTCGACGATCTGGCCACGCCCTTGCCCCGTCGTCGACGCCCGCTGACTCCGGCGCATCGTGCGCCGGGTCCGCAGGTGCTGTTGCAGTTCGCGCTTGAGCGCGCCGCGGGCCTGGATGAAGAGCGTCCGGTAGATCGTCTCATGCGAGATCCGCATGGTCGGGTCGGCCGGGTAGGCGGTCACGAGCCAGCCCGCGATCTGCGCCGGCGACCATTGCGCGCGGAGCTGCTGGGCGACGACGCGCCGGAGCTCGCGATGGGTCGCCAAGCGGCAGCGCTTCGGGCGCCGCGCGGTCGCCCACGCCCGGGTGTCGGCGGACTCAGCACGGTAGCGCAGCGGGCCAGCATTGCGGGCAATCTCCCGACTGATCGTCGACGGGGCGCGGTGGAGCTCCGCTGCAATCGAGCGCTGCGAACGGCCGGCCGCCAGTCCGCGCGAAATCGCCTCGCGCTCCGTACTCGTGAGCACCCGCGCCGCGCGGGTGCGGGGCGGGCGGGCCACGCCCCCGTGCGCCAGCAGCACGCCGCGCACGGCCCCAGCGTACCGGCCGAGCGCGGCCCCGATCCCCGTCAACGTCTGGCCCGCGTGCCACCGGGTCCAGATCTCGTCCCGCTGTCGCCCCGTCAGTCGGGGACGTCGCCGCTGTGCCATGGAACCAACCTCCGATGAGAGCAACCAATCAACCACTGTTGCACCCACCGGTTGAACCCACCACAGCTAGCGCACGGTCAGCGCTACAGCAGGCGCGTACTGCCGGCATGCACACCCACCTGAGGCCGCCGCAAGTGCGGGCACCGAGACCCGGCGCGTGCGCTGCCGTGACGAGACCGCCTCTCTGCTCTCACGTCACGAGCACGTTGGCGGTCTCCGTTCGAATGGAGACGCCCCCCAGACAGTGTCGCATCTTGACAAAGAGCCCTGCGCAGTGCGTATTAAGTGCAACCACTGGATGCAGACGCCGAGTGTTTGCACAGTGCCCGGCCGCTCGCACATGAAGTGCTTGCCTGACGGCCCGATCGAGACAACCCGCTTGCGGTCGCCAGAGCATCGCGCGATCTCCGCTTACATTAGAGGTGCTCGACTGAGATGTCGCCACGCAAATCCTGAGGGCGCCCGTCGCTCCGATCTCGCATTCGAGTTCACACTCAACGGTGGGAGTCGTATTACAGGTTGATGGCGAATGCGCTCCCCGCTCCTGGGAGCTCTCTTGCACGGAAACGGAGGACATATCGAATGACACCGATAGCACTGGCACATCGAATGCGCGCTGCCAGCACGAGCGAGCGCCAACGAGGAGGATTCTCGCGTTCCTCCTGCACGCGCATCCACTCTGCGATACTGGCCCTTTCGATCGCCGCTTGCTCTGGCGAGCTACCGAACACGGTTCACTTCCGTCAGGCCTCAGGCCCGCTTGAGGTGAGCGTCGCGAACTTGAGCAGTCCCGCGACGCTCGTCGCGGACCTGGAGGTCACCATCGAGCCCGACGGCTCCGCGGGCAACTCGGTGCTCGCACACTCGTCAACGTTGCACTTCGAGTACAACCGCACAAGCAGTGGCGAATGGCACTCGCTATCACGCGTAAGCGCGCTTGATGGCGTTGCTCGCCCACTCGCTCCTTCCGTAGCCGTTGATGCCGGCGTTCCTAGTGTCTTCTCTTCGCGGGGCGACATCCTCGGGAACGGACAGCGTGTAGCGTTGCCACTCGCATTCGATTCGATCTCCGGACGGCTCGCCCGCGAGCGCCTCCCTCGCATGCCGCCGAGACCGAAACAGCTCCAGCGCTCGGCCGATCGCACATCGGATCCACTTGAACGCTTCATCACACGCCCATCATCCGCCTCGGCACGCCGCCTGCAACTCACTGGACGTCTAGGTGCGTCCCAACCAGCCGGCGCGGGAACTGAGCGTTACTCGAGCGACTCCCACGGCACACACTTCGAAATGATCGTGGACAGCACGAGCGGCGCGACTCTGCGTGAACTGGTGCGCACCGCCGACGGCAGTGTCGTCGAGAAGTTGCACTCCTACTCGCCGCTCCCATCGGGCGACCTCGTCCGCTCCGAGTCTCGCATTTTCTTCTCGTCGACAGCGCCGGGCAGCACTCGCAAGTCTCTTCGCTTCACGCTCGTCAGACTAGTCATTGAGTAACCCGAGGTCTCGACATGTTACGCTTGCGAACCAGTCTCCCTCGCCGAGCGGGCATTTGCTGCCTTGCTCTCTGGATGTGCGGTCTGACGGTGTCCGCAGTCGACGCACAGCCCTATGCTGTACTCATGCAGCACGGCTTCTTGAGTGACCGCAGTACTTGGAACAGTGTGAAATGGGCGTTGGCGAAGGAATTCGATGCGGAGTTTTACAACTTCACAACCGGCGCCGGCAAGTCCTTCCCAGCGCAGGCCGACTCTCTGCGCGCACAATGGACGGGTTTCCCTTCCAACACAGTCTACATTGGGCACAGCAACGGAGGTCTCGTCGGCCGGGAGTTGCTTCGCTCTGGTTCGGCATGGAAGGGCATTATCACGGTCGGGACGCTTCACACAGGAGCACCGCTCGCCGCCTCAGCGCAGAACGGCACCCTCGCCGTCGCCGGTACCGTCGTCATCCAGTCCGTGCTTGCGCCTATTGTACTGTATTCGTCCTATCTCGAGCAGTCCGTTCACTGGTTCGCAATCAGCGAGTACGCTTTCGCTATCGCCGACGTTGTCGGTCAGTTCGGGTTTATCTATGCACTAGTGCACGTGAACAACTCGGACGTCCTTTCGCAAATGCACCCGGCGAGCGGGTATCTCGCAGATCTGAACAGTGGTGCCAATCTAGCGCACGAGTCCGCGATGACGAGTCATCGCATCGAAGTGTCTTCGACATTGAACTCTTCGAATGGCATTCGGATGCGTGCTTTCGGCGTTCCGGCATCATCTATATGACGACTTTACGAACACTCGCGATTTCTTCGAAGGGCTTTATCTCGCGGCGTGGGCGCATTGGCAATACGACATTGACACGTCCGATCCGTTGTGGGCTGAGAAGGAGGGACACGCTTGGATGTGGCTGGAAGGGGCGCTTGCCATTGCGTCTATGGACCGCATCTACTGCGGACTCATCGGTGTCCTCCAATCGGACTTGACTTGCGGCCCGAGCGACGGCGTCGTGCCGCTCGAGCGCCAGAGGATGCCGAATCCAACCGCCTCGTACGTCTTGGTCGACGTTGGGCACGTGCGGGAGACCGGCAATGACACGTTGGACTTCGCCAGCTACTCTCAATCGCGAGATGTCTTGAGACTCGCGCTGCTTCGCATCGGAGTCCCCACCCGACCAGCTCCCGCGCTCGCTCTGAGCGTCGGCTCCATCGTCGGCCCGAGTGCAACCGCTCAGCTCATGACGGACGCATTCAGCGTCGCCATCAGCGGCGGCACGGCTCCTTATGCGTTCAGGTGGAGCGTGAACGATGTTGCATTGCAGGACGGCCCAAGTCCCACATTCGAGTTCACCAACACGGGCGCGGACTACTCGGTTACCTTGCGTGTCGAGGATGCTGCTGGATTAAGTGTCACGCGCGCGAAGTCGGTGACCGTTACGAATTGCGGTGGCCCGCTCTACTGTTAGCTTCATGCCGGCATCCGCGAGCCGAAGATCCAATCGTCGCTCCATCGCGACGCTTTTCTGGGGTGCGCTCCTGGTCGCCGCCGCATGCGATCGGCTGTCAGGGCTTTTCGGCGGCGAGTCGCCTGCGGGCGAGTCGCGTGTCGCGTGGAAGTACAACGTGCTCGGCGAGCTGACCGTTCCCGCCTTCGACGACTCCCTCGCCTTCTTCGCCGCCGCGAATCACCAGGTCTTCGCGCTGGACAAGCGCACCGGCGCGGCCCGGTGGGCCTCGCCGCCCTACAACGGGGGAATCGCGCCGGGCACGGCGCTCGTGGTGATCGGCGATGTCGTCGTCTATCCCGACTATGACATCTATGCCTTCGATCGCGCGACCGGTGCGCTCCGGTGGGTCTTTCGCGATGGCCCCGAGGGTAACGTCGGGCACGGCGCGTTGGATCGGGACGGCACTCGTGTCTATGCCGGCTCCACCAACGGGTTCGCATTCGCCATTGGAGGCACAGACGGGCACCTGGCGTGGAAGAGCACCGTCGCGACCGATACGACGCCGACGAGGGTGTTCGATCCCATGGTGGATGGCGACCTGGTCGCCGTGGTATACACCCGTGCCACGAATCCCGTCTCGGGCGGCGTCGCGGCGCTCGAGCGCTCGACGGGCGCCGTGCGCTGGAGGCGGGAGCTCCTTCCGGCGACGCCCGGCCAGCCGAGTGGTGGATGGAACAGGGCGGGGTTCTCCGGCGCCCTCGTGATCGTGCCGTCGACCAACGGCAGCGTGCACGCGTTCGACCGGATTACGGGAGATGAAGTGTGGAAGCGGGATCGCCCCGCGGCGCTGCGGCCCACGGAAGGAGACGACCAGCGCCTTGTCGTCGCCAATGGAGTGGTTGTCGTCGCGTCGGCGGGGTTGACGACGCTTAGCGGCCTCGACGCGGCGACCGGCGCGCAGCTCTGGCAGCGCTCACCGGGCCGAGGATCGATCGTCAGCCCGATGACCGCCGTCGGTGACGTCGTCTACCTGACCTACCTCTCCGGGCAGCTCTCCGCGGTGAACGCGCAAAATGGCGCCACGCTCTGGGAGGTGTCCGTCGGCGCGCAGGACCCGCTCTGGATGAGCCCGGCGGCGGACACCTCGTACCTGTTTGTCCCCGGGGCTCACGGCTTCTACGCGATTCGGCGTTGAGCGCCCTTCCCGCGGCCCCGGAACCCTCCCCCCGGCCCGCGCATTTGGCTATCGTAAATGCCCGTGCGACAGCCGCTTCCCAACCTCCCGATCGACCGCCTGCGCGACCCCGCGCTGCGCACCATCGCGGCCAAGCTGGCCGCCGGCGAGCGCCTCGACCGTGCCGACGCCCTGGCCGGCTTCGACACCCGTGACCTGATCGGGCTCGGACTTCTCGCCGACGCCGCGAATCGCGCCCTCAACGGCGAGGTGGTCACCTTCGCGGCCAACCAGCACATCAACCCGACCAACATCTGCGTCCTCCGCAAGACGTGCGCGTTTTGCGGCTACGCGCGGCTGCCGAAGGAGCAGGGGGCCTACCGCTACACCCTCGACCAGGTGCTGGCAGAGGCCGCCCACGCGGCCGACGGGCTGACCAAGGAGTTCCACATCGTCGGCGGCCTCGACATGCAGGCCGGGCTCGAGTACTACGTCACGATGTTCCGCGCCCTCAAGGCGAACTTCCCCCACGTCCACATCAAGGCCCTCACCGCCGTCGAGATCGCGCACATCGCGCGGATCGAGAAGATGACGTGGAGCGACGTCCTCGCCGCCCTGCGAGACGCCGGCCTCGACACCCTCCCCGGCGGCGGCGCCGAGACCTTCAGCGCCGCGGTGCGCGAGCAGATCGCCGGCAAGAAGCTCGGCGGCGCCGACTACATCGGCGTGCACCGCGCGGCTCACCAGCTCGGCATCCGCTCCAACTGCACGATGCTCTACGGCCACGTCGAGACGCACCAGGATCGCGTGGAGCACCTGCAGATGCTGCGCGACCTGCAGGACGAGACCGGCGGCTTCCTGGCCTACATCCCGCTCGCCTACCACCCCGACGACAACGCCCTCGGCGCGCAGCTCGGCCGCACCGGCACCGCGACGGGGGGGAATGACGACCTCAAGATGCTCGCCGTCGGCCGCCTCTTCCTCGACAATTTCCGGCACATCAAGTCGCACTGGATCATGGTCACGCAGCCACTGTCCCAGGTCGCGCTCCACTTCGGCGTCAACGACCTCGAGGGCACCGTGGTGCGCGAGAAGATCTACCACGCCGTGGGCGCCCACACGCCGCAGGGGATGACCCTCGACCAGCTGCTGCGCCTGATCCGCGGGGCGGGGAAGGTGCCCGCCGAGCGCGACTCGTTCTACAAGGTGCTGCGCACGTTCGAGGGGGAGCTGGCGGCCCTCCCGGACCAGGACGCGATCGCGCGCGCCGCCGCCGGGGCCGCCTGACCATGCGCGTCGGGCGAATCCCCTACATCAACTGCTACCCGGTGTACGGGGCGATCGACCGCGGCATCGTACCGCTCGACGCCGAGCTGGTGAGCGGCGTGCCCACGAGGCTCAACGCCCTGATGGCCGAGGGAGCGCTGGACGTGAGCGTGGTGAGCGCCGTCGAGTACGCCCGGGACTGGGAGCGCTACCTGCTGCTGCCCGACCTCGGCATCACCTGCGACGGGCCGGTGCGGAGCGTGATGCTCTTCTCGTCGCGCCCGGCGCAGGAGCTCGGCGGCGCGCGCGTGGTCGTGAGCCGGAGCTCGATGACGAGCGTGGCGTTGCTCGAGCTGCTCTTCGCCCACGTCTGGCGCGCGAAGCCGGACTTCATTCCCGGCGACGCCGAGCCGCGCGACTTTCCCGCCGCCGACCGGGCCGACGCCCGCCTCGTGATCGGCGACGCGGCGCTGCTGCTGCAGAGCGGCGACCACGCCGCCACCCGGGAGTTCCCGTACGCCTACGACCTCGGCGCCGAGTGGAAGGCATGGACGGGACTGCCGTTCGTCTTCGCCGTCTGGGTCGCGCAGCGCGCCACCCCCACCGACGACGCCCTCGGCGCCCATGCCGCGCTGATCAAGAGCCGCGACTGGGGGCTCGCCCACCTCCCCGAGCTCGCGCGGCAGGCGCACGACGCCACCGGCGTGAACGACCGCGACTGCCTGGCCTACCTGTCCGGCCTCGACTGGCGCTTGTCGCTGCCGCACCTCAAGGGCCTGTCGGAGTTCTTCAACCGCCTCGAGCAGGCGGGGAAGGTCCCGGCCGGCAAGCTCGTCTTCCTCAGCGCGGCCTAGCGCGCCCGATCCGCCCTTCGCACCGCGACCATGACCGCCATCGACCGCTCGCTGCTCGACCTCTACACCAACGCCCCGCTCCTCGAGCTCGGCGCCCTGGCCGACGGCATCCGGCGCGAGAAGCACCCCGGCGACATCGTCACCTTCATCGTCGACCGGAACATCAACTACACGAACGTCTGCGTGGCCGACTGCGGCTTCTGCGCCTTTTACCGGCGGCCGAAGCACGCCGAGGGCTACACGCTCTCGTTCGAGCAGATCGGCGAGAAGATCGAGGAGACCAAGGCGCTCGGCGGCGTGCAGATCCTGATCCAGGGCGGGCACAACCCGTACATCCCGTTCGACTGGTACCTGGACCTGATGCGCTACATCAAGCGCCATCACCCGATCCACATCCACGGCTTCAGCCCGAGCGAGGTCGACTTCTTCGCCAAGACCTTCCGCCTGGAGGCCCGCGACATCGTGCGCGAGCTCAAGGCGGCGGGGCTCGACTCGATCCCCGGCGGCGGCGGCGAGATCCTCGTGCAGCGGGTGCGTGACATCGTGGCCGCCAAGAAGGCCGGCGCCGACCGCTGGCTCGAGATCATGGAGATCGCGCACCAGGAGGGGATGAAGACCTCGGTGACGATGATGTACGGCATCGGGGAGACCCTCGCCGAGCGGCTCGAGCACCTCACCCGCGTGCAGGCGCTGCAGCAGCGCACCGGCGGCTTCACCGCCTTCATCACCTGGCCGCTGCAGCCCGAGAACACGCCCGAGATGAGCCAGATGCCGAAGACCGACGCGGTGGACTACCTGCGCACCGTCGCGATCTCGCGCATCGTGCTGCAGGACGTCCCCAACCTCCAGGCGAGCTGGGTCACGATGGGGCTCAAGATCGGGCAGGCGGCGCTCCACTTCGGCTGCAACGACTTCGGCTCCCTGATGATCGAGGAGAACGTCGTCTCGAGCGCGAACACCACCTACCGCACCACAGTGGGGGAAATGGACCGCCTGATCACCGAGTCCGGCTTCACGCCGATGCGGCGGCGGCAGGACTACTCCATCATTGCCCCGGAACTCGCGACCGCGGGCGCCGCGGCCTGATGGGCACGGGGCTCGGCCACACCGGAGCACCCTGACATGTCGCGCACCGGCATCGGTTACGACTCGCACCGCTTCGCCCCCGGCGGCCCGCTGCGCCTCGGGGGGATCGACATCCCGGCCGAGCAGCACCTCACCGGCCACTCCGACGCCGACGCCGTCTGCCACGCCCTCACCGACGCCGTGCTCGGCGCCGTGGGCGCCGGCGACGTCGGCACCCTCTTTCCCGACCACGAGGCGGTGAACAAGGGACGCGACAGCATCGAGATGCTGTCGATCGCGGTGGACCGCGTCTTCTCGGGAGGGTGGCGGGTGGAGAGCTGCGACGTGACCGTGATCTGCGAGCAGCCGAAGATCGGGCCGCATCGCGACGCGATGTGCGAGCGGCTGGCCCACGCGCTGCGCGTGAAGGCGGGGCACGTGAGCGTGAAGGGGAAGACCAACGAGGGGATGGGGTGGATCGGGCGCCGTGAAGGACTCGCGGTGCTCGCCGTGGCCACGCTCGTTCCGCGCAACAGCTAGCGCGCGCCAAGGTCGTTCTCGTGAACGGCCTGTTCACCGAGCTGCTGACGTGGTTGCAGACGCTCCCGCCGGTGGCCCTCTACGTGGCCCTCGGCGCGGCGGCCGCGATCGAGAACGTCTTCCCGCCGCTCCCCACCGACAGCATCGTGGCCCTCGGTGCCTTCCTCGCCGCCCGCGGCGAGGGGACGGCGGAGGCCGCCTTCGCCAGCATCTTCGCCGGCAACCTGCTCGGGGCGTCGGTGGCCTACTGGGCGGGGCGCAGGCTTGGCGCCCAGCGCGTGCGCAGCTGGATCTTCGGCCCTCCCAAGGCCGAGGAAGCCGCCGAGGAGCGCGTGCGCGCCCTGTACATCCGCTACGGCCTCCTGGCGATCTTCGGCATGCGGCTGGTGCCGGCGGTGCGCGCGGTGGTGGCGCCGCTGGCCGGCGCGCTCCGCGTCCCGTTTCCCGCGGCCCTCGCCGTGATGGCGCTGGCCTCGGGGCTCTGGTACGGGCTGGTCATGTGGCTCGCCTACCGCGTGAGCGCCAACCTCGACACCGTGATCGCGACGGTCACCCGCTATGGCCGCGACATGACCGTGGTGGTGTCCGCCCTCGCGGTGGTTGCGGTGCTCGCGTGGTGGTACCACCGCCGCCGCCGTGCCGTCGTCCTGAGCGAAGCGAAGGACCTGCTTGTTCCCGGGAACAGCGACGAGGCCGAATGACCCTCCCCGACAAGGTCGCCCGCGCCTTCCTCATCGAGCGCTTCGGGGACTTCCTGGCCTTGGAGCAGGGGCTCGGCGCGCGCACCCTCGAGGCCTACGCCCGCGACGTGACCCGCTTCGTCACGTGGGCGCTCGCGAAGAACGCGATGACCCCCGCGGCGCTCACTCCCAGGCTCCTTCGCGACTACGTCTTCTTCCTCAAGGACCTCGGCCTCGCCCCGGCGAGCATCCGCCGCAACGTCTCGGCGCTCCGCACCTGGTTCCGGTTCCTCGTCGCCGAGGGGCTGGTGACGGTGGACCCCAGCGAGCGGCTGGAGACGCCGAAGCGCTGGCAGACCCTCCCCGAGGTGCTGACGGTGGCCGAGGTGACGAGGCTGCTCGCCGCCCCCACCCACGACGACGAGCTGTACTACCGCGACAAGGCGATGCTCGAGCTCGCCTACGGGGCGGGGCTCCGGGTCAGCGAATGGATCTCTGTCACGGTCAAGGACGTGGCCCTCGACGAGGGGCTGGTGCGTGTCTTCGGCAAGGGAGAGAAGGAGCGCCTCGTGCCGATCGGGCGGAGCGCGATCGGGGCGGTGGCCCTCTACCTGCGCGAGTTGCGGCCACGGCTCGAGAAGGGGGGCGGGAAGGGAGTCCTCCTGCTCAACGCCCGCGGCACGCCGATGTCGCGCATGGGCGCGTGGAAGCTCCTCCGCAAGTACGTGGACCGCGCCGGGCTCGAGCGGGCGGTGTCGCCGCATACGCTGCGGCACAGCTTCGCCACCCACCTGCTCGAGGGGGGGGCCGACCTGCGCGCGGTGCAGGAGATGCTCGGCCACGCCGACATCGGCACCACGCAGGTCTACACCCACGTGGACCGTGAGTATTTGCGGAGCGTGCACAAGCAGTTCCATCCCCGCTCATGACGTCGGCACGTAGATTTCCCCGGCCATGCTCCTCGTCATCGACAACTACGACTCGTTCACCTTCAACCTCGTGCAGTACCTCGGCGAGTTGGGGGAGGTGCCTGTCGTGCGCCGCAACGACGAGATCGGGGTCGACGAGGTCGGCGCGCTGCGGCCGCGGGCCATCGTCCTCTCGCCGGGGCCGTGCACGCCGGCCGAGGCGGGCGTGACCGTGCCCGTGATCCGGCGCTGGGGGGCGACCGTCCCGATCCTCGGCGTCTGCCTTGGCCACCAGGCCATCGGCGAGGCGTACGGTGGCAAGGTGGTGCGTGCCCGGCGCGTGATGCACGGCAAGACGTCGCGCGTCGACCACGAGGGCACGGGCCTCTTCGAGGGGCTGCCGCGGCCGCTGGAGGTGATGCGGTATCACTCGCTCATCGTCGACCGCGAGTCGCTGCCGCCCGCGCTCCGCATCACGGCCACCGCCGCTGACGATCCGTCGGAGATCCACGCCGTGCAGCACGTGGCGCATCCGGTGTGGGGGGTCCAGTTCCACCCCGAGAGCGTCCTGACGGTGGCCGGCCGGCAGCTGCTGCAGAACTTCCTGAACCTCGCCCGGTGACCCGCGGTCCACGTCGCTTCACGCGATCGGTGGCGCGCCGGTCGGCGCTCGGCATGGCGGCGCTGTTCGCCGCCGTGGCGTCGGTCGCGGCGGCCGCCGGCGCGCAGGCGACCGATGTGAGCGTGGAGGGAGCGGCGCCGGGCGTGGCCGGCGACCTGCTGCGCCGCGCCCTGTCGCATCCGCACTCGACCTGGTTCCTCGTTCCGGGGACCGCGCCGATCGTGCCGCGCGACACGAACTTTCCCAACACCCTGGTGGTCGTGGGCGGGTCGGCGCGCTTCCAGGCCAGCGTCAAGGGCGACGTGATCGTGGCCGGCGGCGACCTCATGCTCGGCCCGGGGGCGCGCATCGAGGGGCGCGCGATCGCGATCGGCGGGCGCGTGATGCACAGCCCCTGGGCCTGGGTGCGCGATTCCAGCTACAGCTTCCCGCGGCACGGCTACGAGCTGCGCGACCGCGGCCCGCGCCACGTGCTGCAGTATTCGCGGCAGTCCGAGGTCGCCGGCCGGTTCTGGTTCGAGCTTCCCGGGTTCTACGGACTGCGCGAACTCTCGTACGACCGCGTGCAGGCGGCGGGCGTGCAGTACGGCCCCGACTGGGTGCTCGCCGGCACCGAGATCCAGCTCACCACCATCGTCGGCTGGCACTCGCAACTGGGCGCGATCGACCCGAGCGTGCACCTGCGCGTCCCGTTCGGCGCCGCATGGGCCCTCGACCTCGACGGCCGCCGCGAGACGCACACCAACGAGGCATGGATCGCGAGCACCCTCGACAACACGGTGACGTCGCTGTTCGTCGGCTCCGACCTGCGCAACTACTACCGCGCCTGGCGCGGCGAGGGGGCGATCTCGCGGCCGATCGAGTTCCTGAAGGGCCAGATGCTGTTTCGCGCCGGCGCCCTGTATGAGCGCGCGTCGTCGCTCGCGACGCCTGTGCCCGAGCTGTTCAGCGTGGTGCGCCAGACGACGCAGCTCGGCCTGCGCCGCCCCAATCCCGCCGTGCTCGCGGGCGACATCCAGTCCGGAACCGCCGAGATCCGGCTCGACTACGCGGCGCGGATCCCGGTCACCCTCGGCGTTCGCGCCGAGTACCCGTGGCAGGCGCCGGGCCCCGCCACGTGGGGGCAGGCGGTGATCGACGGCTCGCTGCTCGTGCCCACGTGGGGCACGCAGTACTGGCGGGCCGGCGGCCACGCCGTCGTCACCGTCGGCGGCCCCGCGCCTCCGCAGCGCTGGCACGCGCTTGGCGGCGCCGGCACCCTCACCACGCGCGACGTGCTCGACAAGATCGGCGACCAGCTCCTGTACGGGGAGCAGCTCTACACCTTTCCCATCGACCGGTGGGACGATCCCCTGTGGGGGACGCCGAAGCTCTCGCTGCGCCACGTGTTCGGCAGCGCGGGGGTGGGCACGTACGGCAAGATCACGAACGAGGTCGGCCTCCGTTTCGACTTCGCGGTGCTCCGCACGGACTTCATGTACGACCCCGCGTCGGGGCGCTCGGTTTTCACCTTCGCGGCCGCGATCGGGCCATAGCGCGGTCGCTCCCCGGTTCACGTTCACCTCGGAAGTCACTTCAGATGCGCACGCTCAAGCGGTTGCTGGCCCTGCTCGTCGCCCTCGTGGTCGTGACATGCCTGGCGGGGTACTTCGCGGTGCCCGGGATCGCCGACCGGCTCATGAACAAGCGCGCGATCGACCCGCCGTACCCGCGGGACGAGGCGGCCGAGGCGCTGCACAAGCAGCTCGTCGTCGCCGACCTGCATAACGACGTGCTGCTCTGGGGGCGCGACATCACGCAGCGGGCCAGCCATGGGCACGTGGACCTGCCGCGGCTGCGCGACGGCAACTTCGCCATCGCCGTCTTCTCCACCGTCACGCAGACCCCCAAGGGGATCAACTACGAGTCCAACGACTCGACCACCGACCAGATCGGACTGCTCGCCCGGGTGGAGCTGTGGCCGCTCCGCACCTGGAACTCGCGCACGCAGCGGGCCCTCTTCCAGGCCCAGCGCTTCTACGACGCGGCGGCGAAGACCCGAGGCGAACTGCTGCTGCTGACGAAGCGGAGCGCCGTGGACTCGCTGCTCGCCCGCCGGGTGCGCGGCGAGCAGGTGGTGGGGGCGTTGCTCAGCACCGAGGGACTGCACGCCCTCGACGGGAAGCTCGAGCACGTCGACACCCTGTTCGCGCACGGCTTCCGGATGCTGGGCCTCACGCACTTCTTCGACAACGACATCGCGGCCAGCGCCCATGGCCTCAGCAAGGGAGGGCTCACGCCGCTCGGCCGGCTGGTGCTGCACCGGATGGAGCTGCTCAACATGATCGTCGACGTGGCGCACGCGTCGCCGGCCACGGTGAACGACGTGCTGCGCATGGCGACGCGCCCGGTGATCGTGTCGCACACGGGGGTGCAGGCGACCTGTCCGGGGCCGCGCAACCTGACCGACGACCAGCTCAAGGCGATCGCCGCCACTGGTGGCGTGGTGGGAATCGGCTATTGGGACGGCGCGATCTGCACGCCCACGGCCGAGAGCGCGGCCAAGGCGATTCGGCACGCGGTGAACGTGGCCGGGATCGACTATGTGGCGCTGGGCTCCGACTGGGATGGCGCGACCACCGAGCCGTTCGACGCGAGCGGCATCTCGCTGGTCACCGCGGCGCTGCTCAAGGAGCGGTTCACGGCGGAGGAGATCGCTAAGATCATCGGCGGGAATTTTGTGAGGGTGCTGAAGGCGTCGCTGCCGCCGGGGTAGACTGGACGTGCCCTGAGACCGCGAGCGCGAGACAGACTCGGTCGTAGGGGCAATCCGAAGCGACTGAACGGAGACGCAATCCTCCCACTGGCGGTCGAAGGTGGCCCAACGTACCGCACAGGATCGCCCGCCGCGCGCTTGCTCGCGGCGGCAGCCGGTACGGGGCGTTGCGCGACGATCGAGCGAATGCTATGGTGTGAGTGTCGAAGACCTGCGGCGTCAGCAGCTCCTCGCGAGCTGCGCAACCAGCGCGTGAGCATGTGCGCGCTTGGTGCGCTCGGGGGGCCTCGCCGCTCGAAGAGAGTCGCTCGCGGGTGCGGGGTCGAGTCGTACGGAGGTGAGGCTCATGCTCCGAATCAAGCTGCTGCGCTGCGCTCGTGCTGCAAGCACGGTACTCGTGTTGGCAATCTCAAGCGGATGCGCGACCGAAGCTCGCACAATCGCGCCGAACTCGGACGCCTCGATCGCGCGATTCCTGACTCTCGATGTCGCCAGATCCCTCGGCCCGAACGGAAGGCTGCTGCTGCGCGAGCCCGGCGGCGACACGCTCCAAGCCCAACAGGCGATGCGCATCGCAGATGCATACATCCACACGTTTGGCCCCCCCGCACTGGGACGATACACTTCAGTCACGGAGCGAGAGTTCTCGCTTGAGCAGGTGCACCCGTGCGGCAGAGCGTATCTTGCCGAGACCCCGTACGAGCTCGAACTGGCGCCGGACCCTCGCATTGCGCGCCTCGTCGGGCCACACTGGATTGTTCAGCTGTGCCTAGATGGAAGTGTGCCACTCATTAGCGTCAGCCTCTCAGCGCTCGCCTCAGAAGCGCTACTCGCGGTCTCGAGCGGCGCCAGGCTGAACCCAAGTATCTCTGACATCAGAGAGTCGCCGATTCCGCCGAGGTTCGGGGAGGTACCGGTCAGCCCCGAAGATGCTGTGGCCTTCGCCGGGCGCCTGACGAACGGTCGCATCTCACAGTTGCCTGTACTGATACAGCCGCGCTTCGGCAGCCAGAAAGAGCTGGCGCGTTGGCGGCTCGTGCTTGAGCAACCGATCGAGCTAACCGCTACGAGTTCGGGCGAGTCGGTCGCGGAACGGGTCATCTATGTCGGTTGGGAACGCAGAGCTGGTCCGTTGTCGTTGCTGCGCGCCAAGCCAGCGCAGCGCGAAGTCGACTCCGTAACCCATCTTGTCGACCTCGAGAGGAGACGAAGCTTGGTTCAGCGGAGAGTTGGCGTACCGCTGGAGTTCGAGGTCGTGGTTCCCTCGCGCCGCGAAGTTTCGCCATGATCGATCGCGCCTCGGGAACTGACTTTCGTGCTCTACGCTGCTTGCTGTCGGCGGCGACGGTCGGAGCTTGTGCGTGTGGAGGCGGTCAGCTCGATCCTCGACGCTGCGAAGAGATATTTACGAGCCCGAACTGGGGGTACTACGAAGTCAGTTATTTCATGTTCGAGCCGCGTCGGTGTCCCTATTCCGCTCGAGCCCTTAACACGGACATCCCGTTCAATTTCCTGCTCGTCGGAACCTACGAGTACGTTCCTCAGCCGGGCGGCGTCATGGTCGTGAACCGCTATGCCGAGAACGTCGGCTCCGCCAGCGGCTACTGGGTGGAGAACATTTTCAATTCTCCCCAAACGACGCTGCAGCTCGCCGGGACGTTCATCGGCGGATCCCACAACGACTACCACCCGCTCGATCAAGCCCGACTCTCCGTATGGGCTGGATACCAAGCAAACTACGACTTGTTGGAGAAATGGATCGAGATGCCCGGAAATGTCGGGCAGTACGCCACAGGCGGGCCGGTGTTCGGACCGTCTTCGGTTGTGCTCGGGCAGACCGCGACATATGCAAAGGTCACGGAGCTAGACTCCATCTCGTATATGTATCAATGGAGTGTGAACGGGCAGCAGGTGAATGGCGCCGTGGGGAACCAATACGCGCGAACGTTTCTGAGTCCTGGAACGCATGTGCTTTCGGTCGTGACCCGGACCTCGGACTGCGTACCCGACACAGCATCGATTACGGTCACTGCGCTCTATTCTGCGAGCATCGCCGGGCCATCGACCGTGCACAAGCCGTGCACCGTTCAATATGAAGGAGCCGTCGTCGGCGGCGTTCCGTCGCTCAGCTTCGCGTGGACTTCGAACGGCGCGTCCCTCGGCTCTAGTTCGACCATCCTCGACCTCACCGTCAACTGGCTTGGATCAAGGACGCTCTCGGTGACTGTAACTGACGCTGCCGGCAATGCTGCGAGCGCGAGCAAGGGGGTGACGGGAACTACCTCGGGCCAGTGCGTGCAGTAAGGCGCGGATTCGCGCGTTCCTATTCAAGTACTCGCGCGCGAGGGGCCAACCACGGCCTCGACAGACTGACGAAGGGCTGAGCTTCGCCCTCAACGCCCGGTGAGGCGCGCGACTATCGATCCAACCGCTCGCTTTCACGCGATGGCTTCTGAGCATCCTGACAATTGAGATGTCTCTTGGCCGGAGCCAACCGGATGAATTCTGCGGGAGGATGCCACGCCCATTCGCAAGCCCCATCGGGACTTAGCCGTCATTGGAAAAAACGTGCCATTGGTGGTACATTCCGTGGCGTGGAATTTGCGTCCCCGAGGCACCCGGCACGGGGCATGACCCCGTGAGTACGCTCGCCGTGATTCCCGCCCGGCTGGCGGCCGTTCGGCTCCCCCGCAAGCCACTGCGCCTCCTCGCTGGCCGCCCCCTCATCGTCCGCGTCTGGGAGCGCGTCTGCGCCCTCGGCGTCGCCGACCGCGTGGTGGTCGCCACCGACAGCCCCGACGTCGCCTCCGTCTGTCGCGAGGCCGGCGCCGAAGCCGTTCTCACCCGCGCCGACCACCCGTCGGGGACCGACCGCGTGGCCGAGGTCGCCGTGCAGACCGGCTTCAGCGCCTTCCGCACGATCGTGAACGTGCAGGGCGACGAGCCCTTCGTGAGCGAGCAGGCGGTGCGGGGCGCCGTGGACATCGTCGCCACCGGCCAGTACCCGCTGGGCACCGCCGCCTGCCTCGCGCCCGCCGAAGTGCTCGCGCGTCCCGACGTCGTGAAGGTCGTCACCGCCGACGATGGCCGGGCGATGTACTTCTCGCGCGCCTCGATCCCGTTCCTGCGCGACCCCGCCGACGCGGGGCGCCTCGCGGGCCAGGTGCGCCAGCACATCGGCGTGTACGCCTACACGCACTCGGCGCTCACGGCATGGGTGACGCTCAAGCCCCATCCGCTGGAACTGATCGAGAAGCTGGAACAACTGCGTCCCCTCGCCGCCGGCTGGGCGATGGGCGTGGCGCACGTGACCGACGCGCAACTGGGCGGGATCGACACCGAGGACGACCTCGTCCGCGCCAATGCACAGTGGGACTCCCTGCCGCACACCACCACCACCGGGCGACGCTGATGCAGACCAACAACCGGCCGCATTCGACGAAGTTCATTTTCGTGACGGGAGGCGTTGTCTCGTCACTGGGCAAGGGGATCGCGGCGGCCTCGCTCGGGCGCCTGCTCGTCGAGCGCGGGCTGCGGGTGACCGCGCTCAAGTTCGACCCCTACCTGAACGTCGATCCCGGCACGATGTCGCCGTTCCAGCACGGCGAGGTGTTCGTGACCGACGACGGCGCCGAGACCGACCTCGACCTCGGCCACTACGAGCGGTTCATGGACCGCGCGCTGTCGCAGGCGAACAACGTCACCACCGGGCGCATCTACCTGAACGTGATCACCAAGGAGCGCCGCGGCGAGTACCTCGGCAGCACGGTGCAGGTGATCCCGCACATCACCGACGAGATCAAGGCGGCGATGAAGCGGCTCGCGCCCGACAACGACGTGGTGATCGTCGAGATCGGCGGCACGGTGGGCGACATCGAGTCGCTGCCGTTCCTCGAGGCGATCCGCCAGTTCCGCCAGGAGATCGGCCGCGACAACGGGCTGTTCATCCACCTCACCCTGGTGCCGTTCATCGCGGCGGCGGGGGAGGTCAAGACCAAGCCCACGCAGCACTCGGTGCGCGAGCTGATGGAAATCGGGATCCAGCCCGACATTCTGATCTGCCGCACCGAGCGCCCGCTCTCCGACGACGTGAAGCGCAAGATCGCGCTCTTCTGCAACGTCGAGTTCGGCTGCGTGATCGAGAGCCGCGACGTGCCCACCATCTACCAGATCCCGAGCTCGTTCGCCGAGCAGGGGCTCGACGAGCGGGTGGTGCAGAAGCTCGGCCTCGAGACCAGTGCCCCCGACCTCGCGCCCTGGCGGGCGATGGTGCAGCGCGTGGTCGAGCCGGCCGACAAGGTGCGGATCGCCGTGGTGGGCAAGTACACCGAGTTCGTGGACGCCTACAAGAGCGTGCAGGAGGCGCTGATCCACGGCGGGATCGCCAACCAGGTGGGGGTCGAGCTGCACTGGATGTCGAGCGACCTGTTCACCGACCCGGGCGCCGCGCAGCGGCTCCTCGCCGGGTACCATGGGCTGCTCGTGCCGGGCGGCTTCGGCGTGCGCGGCGTCGAGGGAATGGTCGAGGCGATCCGCGCCGCCCGCGAGACGCGGCTGCCGTTCTTCGGCATCTGCCTCGGCATGCAGGTGGCGATCATCGAGTTCGCGCGGCACGTGGCCGGGCTCGACGACTCGAACTCGAGCGAGTTCGCTCCCGAGTGCCACCACGCCGTGGTGTCCCTCATGGAGTCGCAGCAGAAGGTGACCGACATGGGTGGCACGATGCGCCTCGGCGCCTACCCCTGCCGCCTCGCCAAGGGGAGCAAGGCCGCCGAGACGTATGGCGTTCCCGAGGTGAGCGAGCGCCATCGGCACCGCTACGAGGTGTCGAACAGCTTCCGCGACCAGTTCGTGGAGAAGGGGCTCAAGCTCTCGGGGCTCTCCCCCGACGGCTCGCTGGTGGAGATGATCGAGCTCCCCGACCACCCATGGTTCGTGGGCTGCCAGTTCCATCCCGAACTGCAGTCGCGGCCCAACCGTCCGCACCCGCTGTTCGCCGGCTTCGTGGCGGCCGCGGTGCGGCAGAAGCGCGCCGACCGGGCCGACCTGCACGACGCCGCCGCGACGGGAGCGGGGCAGTAGGGTGGCAGCTCGCCTGCGCGACGACGCGCTGTTCCTGATCGCGGGACCGTGCGTGCTCGAGACCGACGCGCTCAACCTGCGCGTGGGCGAGCACCTCGCCCGGCTGGCGGAGCACGTACCGGGGGGCATCGTGTACAAGGCGAGCTTCGACAAGGCCAACCGGTCCAACGCCGGGGCGGCGCGCGGCCCCGGGCTGCACGAGGGGCTCGAGGCGCTGGCGCGGGTCAAGCGGGCGACGGGCCTCCCGATCCTCACCGACGTGCACCTCCCCGACCAGTGCGCCGCGGCCGCCCAGGTGGTGGACGTGCTGCAAATCCCCGCCTTCCTCTGCCGCCAGACCGACCTGCTGATGGCCGCCGGCGCCACCGGGAAGCCGGTGAACGTCAAGAAGGGGCAGTGGATGCACCCCGAGGGCATGGTGGGCGCGCTCGACAAGGTCCGCGCGGCGGGGTCGACCGAGGTCGCGACGACCGAGCGCGGCACCTTCTTCGGGTACGGCGACCTCGTGGTCGACATGCGCGACTTCGCGCGGCTCAAGGCGGCGACGAAGGCCCCCGTCATCTTTGACGCCACGCACTCCGTGCAGCAGCCGGGGAAGGGCGCCGGCGGCGCGAGCGGCGGCGTGCGCGAGATGATCCCGCCGCTCACGTACGCCGCCGTGGCCGCCGGGGCCAGCGGCCTGTTCATGGAAACGCACCCCGACCCGGCCGACGCCCCCAGCGACGGGCCGAACATGATCCCCCTCGACGGGCTCGACGACATCGTCGCGCGCGCGGTCGAGCTGTGGGCGATGGTGCACGTCTGATGGATCCGCGCCGGCTGGCCCGTCGCGTGAAGCTCGTCGCCCTCGACGTCGACGGCGTGATGACCGACGGCGGCATCTACCTCGGCGCGGTGGACGGCGCCCCGATGGAATTCAAGCGCTACGACATCCAGGACGGCCTTGGCATCAAGTTCCTGCAGCAGGCGGGGCTGCACGTGGCGATCGTGACGGGCCGCGTGAGCGAGGGCGTGCGCCTGCGCGCCGCCGAGCTCGGCGTCGCCGACGTGGCCCAGGACAGCCAGGCCCGCAAGCTCCCCGCGCTGCGCGAGATCTGCGCGGCGCGCGGCGTCACCCTCGACGAGGTCGCCTTCGTGGGCGACGACTGGCCCGACGTGGCGGTGCTGCGCGCCGTGGGCCTCCCGGTCGCGGTCGCCAACGCCGTGCCCGAGGTGCTCGCGCTGGCCGCGGTGCGGCTCGAGCGGCGGGGCGGCCACGGGGCAGTGCGCGAGTTCGCCGAGTGGCTGCTGCGCGAGCGCGGCGAGTGGCAGGCGGTCACGGAGCGGTACGTGGCCGAGCGGGCCGACGCGATGGTGGCCCGGTGAGCGCCGCCAAGCCGGTCGCGGCCACGGCCGCCGAGTCGATCGAGCGCGGCCGGCGGGTGGTGCGCATGGAGCGCGAGGCCCTCCAGGAGCTCGAGGGGCGCATCGACGCGCGCTTCGCCCGGGCAGTGGAGATGATCGCCACGTCGCGCGGCCGGGTGATCGTGTCGGGGGTCGGCAAGTCGGGGCTGATCGCCCGCAAGATCGCCGCGACGCTCACCAGCACCGGCACGCCGGCGGTCTACCTGCACCCCACCGAGGGAATGCACGGCGACCTCGGCATCGTGGGCGCCGACGACGTGGCGATCCTGCTCAGCAAGAGCGGGGAGTCGGCCGAGCTGGTGCCCCTCCTGTCGCACTTCGCGCGGTTCGGCGTGCACACGATCGCCATCACCGGCGCGACCGAGTCGTCGCTGGGGCGCGGGGCCGAGGTCACCCTCGACGCCGCCGTGCGCGAGGAGGCCTGCCCGCACGACCTCGCGCCCACCACCAGCACCACGGCGGCCCTCGCCCTCGGCGATGCCCTGGCGGTGGCGCTGCTCGAGGCGAAGGGCTTCCGCCGCGAGGACTTCGCCCGGCTGCACCCGGGCGGGGCGCTGGGCAGGAAGCTGCTGCGCGTGTCGGACGTGATGGAGCGCGAGCGGCTGCCGGTCGTGGGCGACGGGGCGACGATGCGCGAGGCCGTGGTGCTGCTCGCCGAGCGGCGCGGGATCGCGATCGTGGCCGACGGCGCGCGGAAGATCCTCGGCGTCATCACCGCCGGCGACCTCACGCGCCTCATGGAGAAGCGGCAGGAAGTCTTTTCCGTGCCGGTGCGCGACGTCATGACGCGCACGCCCCGCACCGCCCGAGACGACGAGTTCGGCAGCGCCGCCGTGCACCGCATGGAGGAGCACGGCATCATGGCGCTCCCCGTGACCGACGCGGCCGGGGTGCTCGTGGGCGTGGTGCACCTGCACGACCTGATGCGGGCGGGGGTGGTGTGAGGGCCGCCCCGGTCGTCGCCGGCGCGCTGGCCGCCCTCCTCGCCGCTGCCTGCCAGAAGGGCGACGCCGTGGCCGTGAGCGCGCGGGACTCCGCCGTCGATTCCGCCGACCAGGTCATGTTCGGCGCGCGGTCGCTGATCACCAAGGACGGCGTGATCAAGGCCGAGCTGTTCGCCGACACGGCGCTCTTCCTCGACGACAACACGCGGATCGTCATGCGGGGCGTCCGGACCTTCTTCCACTCGGTCACGGGGGAGCGCAACACCGAGCTCACGTCGCGCTTCGGCACGTTCAACACTCGCCAGGCCAACATGGAGGCAACGGGTGACGTCGTGGTGCACGCCAAGGACGGCCGGGTGCTCACCACGGAGCAGCTCCGCTACGACCAGGCGCGCAACCTGATCTCGGGCGACAGCGCGTTCGTGCTCACGCAGCCCGGCGGGCGCAAGCTCGAGGGGGTCGGCTTCCTCTCCGACCCGAACATGACGAGCGTGCAGGTGCTCAAGGGGGCCCGGGGCGCCGCCGGCGTGGTGACCGACAACGGCACCGGCCCGGCTGTCCGCGCTTCGGTGGCGCCTCCCGGCACGCGCGACTCGTCCGCCCCCGCCGCCGCCGGGCGTTCCGCCCCGGCCCCCTCGCGCCCGCCGGGGAGCACCTTCAAGCTCCCGACGAGGCGCCCCTGATGCGCCCGATCGCGCGCCCCCTGCTCGCCCTTGCCGGCGTGCTCGCCGCGACGGGCGCCGCTGGCGCGCAGGTGCCCGGGGGCCGCTGCAACCTGACCTTCACCAACACGCCGAACACCCGGCTCCGCTCGGTGCAGGTCCCCGGCGGCCGCTACCAGTCGTTCATCGGGGGCGGCGTCTTCGCCAAGTGCGACCAGCAGGACGTCACCCTGCAGAGCGACAGCGCCGAGTACTACGAGACGACCAACATGGTGATCCTCCTCGGCTCGGTGCGCTACAAGGAGCCGCGGGCGCGGGTCGAGTCGCGGAAGCTCACCTACTTCATGACCGACGAGCGGCTGTACGCCGAGGGCGACGTGGTGGTGACGCTGCCGAGCGGCACCACCATGAAGGGGCCGAACGTGGAGTACTTTCGCGCCGTGCCGGCGGTGCGCAAGGAATCGCGCATGTGGTCGCCGCAGCGCAGCCTGACCCGCCTGGTGCAGAAGGACTCGGCCGGCAAGCCGCATGAGCCGGTGATCGTGCAGGCCGACCGCACCCTCGGGCAGAACGACTCCCTGATCTTCCTCGGCGGCCGGGTGACGATCGACCGCAGCGACATCACCTCGGCGTCCGACTCGGCGCGCCTCGACGCGGGGACGAACTTCGCGCAGCTGGTGGGGAACGCCGTCGTCCGGGGAAAGGGGCAGCGTCCCTTCACCCTCGAGAGCACGGTGATTGACCTGTTCACGCGCGAGCGGCAGCTTGAGCGGGTGAAGGCCAGGGGTTCCGCGCGCGCCATCGGCGAAGACTTCGACCTGTCGTCGGACACGATCCTGCTGCACGTCGACTCGAGCCGGATCGAGCGGGCGCAGGCGTGGGGCCGCAGGCGCGCGCTCGTGGTCTCGCCCGGGCGCCGCATGATCGCCGACTCGCTCGACGTGCACATGCCCCGGCAGCGGGTGCGCCTCGTGCGGGCGCTGCGGGGCGCGTATGCCGAGAGCGAACCCGACTCGGTGAAGATCCGCTCGAAGGAGCGCGATTGGATCCGCGGCGACACCCTCGTCGCCGAGTTCGACAGCATTCCGGCGGCCGACACGGCGAGCAAGTCCCGCGTGAAGTCGATCGTCGCCACCGGCACGGCGCGCTCGTACTACCAGGTCGCCTCGTCGACGGGCAAGGTCGAGCGGCCCGGCGTCAACTACGTGCGGGGCGCCTTCATCACGGTCCGGTTCGACACCACCGGCCTGCGCACGGTGCAGGTCGACGAAAAGGCGGTCGGCGTGTACCTCGAGGCGTCGAGGGACACGGTCGTGTCGGCGAAGAAGGGGGCCGGCAAGGCGCCCGCGAAGGGAACCACGCTCCCGGTTCCGGCCCGCGGTGCGCCGGCCACCACTCCCGCGCCGGCCATCCCTCCCGCGCCGGCCATCAAGCCGGTGGGGACGCCGTGAGCGACGGCCTGCGCGAGCGCCTCGAGCGGCTTGCCACCGCCGACCGGTCGCTGCTGCACGCGACCCGCGCCGTCATCGGCGTCGCCGACCAGCACGGACGCGCCGTGTTCAATGACGTCTCCGTGCGCTACCGCGACGAGTACCTGGCCGCCCTCCGCGCCGAGGGGCGCGACGTCGACCGCGAGGCCGGGCGGCTCTCGCTCGACGAGGTGCGCGCGCACCTCGCCAGCTCGGTGCTCCCCCGACTCGCCGCCGAGGGCGCCGTGGAGTTGCCCGCCGGCGGGCTCGCGACCCCGGATGCCCTGCTGCGGGTCACGCCGCTGTTGATGGACGAGATCGCCGCGGCGCGGGCGCAGTTCGAGGCCCTGAGCCGGGACTCGCTGGAGCACGCCGTCGCCGCCGTGCCGGGGCCCGCCGGCCCCCCGGCGCAGGTGAGCACCCTTGACGCCTCGCACCTCGTGAAGGTGTACCGCAAGCGCCGCGTGGTGAACGACGTCTCCGTGCACCTCCGGCAGGGAGAGATCGTCGGGCTGCTCGGCCCCAACGGCGCCGGCAAGACGACCCTGTTCTACATGATCGTGGGACTGATCCCGCCGGTGGCGGGCCGCATCATGCTCGACGGGCGCGACATCACCGAGATGCCGATGTACCGGCGCGCCCGGCTTGGCATCGGCTACCTGTCGCAGGAGCCGTCGATCTTCCGCAAGCTGTCGGTCGAGGACAACGTGAACGCGATCCTCGAGACGCTGCCGATCGGCGGCGCCGAGCGCGGCGCTCGGCTCGAGTCGCTGCTCGACGACCTCAGCATCAAGCACCTGCGCAAGAGCAAGGCGTACCAGCTGTCGGGGGGCGAGCGACGCCGGCTCGAGATCACCCGCGCGCTCGTCACGAACCCCAAGTTCATGATGCTGGACGAGCCGTTCGCGGGCGTGGACCCGATCGCGGTGCACGACATCCAGCAGATCGTGGCCGGGCTGCGCCACCGCGGCATCGGCGTGCTGATCTCCGATCACAACGTCGAGCAGACGCTCGACATCGTGGACCGCGCCTACATCATGTTCGATGGGGCGGTGAAGGTGTCCGGCAGCGTGCGCGAGCTGGTGTTCGACGACACCGCCGCCGAGCTCTACCTCGGCCCCACGCTCACGGCGCGCCTGCGGGTCCGGTTCGCCGGCGGCGACAGCCCGCCGGGCCCCGCCGGGCACCCCGTGCCCCCCGTCGGGACGACGGACGAGGCGGCGGCATGAAGACCTCGCTGCAGCAGACCCACCAGCTTCGGCAGGAGCTGAAGATCAATCCACGCCTCTACCAGGCGATGGACCTGCTCTACATGCCGTTGCTCGACCTGCAGCAGCACCTCAAGCAGGAGCTCCTCCACAACCCGTTCCTCGAGATGGTCGAGGCGGACGACGACGACGAGGGCACCGAGGCCGAGGCCGGCGCCGAGGTCGAGGTCAAGGAGAGTGATGTCCCGGAGACCCCCGCCGAGCAGAAGGAGAAGATCGAGGGGGAGATGGACTGGGAGGAGATCCTCCTCGACGGGTTCGAGGGAAACGGCCAGCGCGAGGAGCGCGACGACCGCGAGTTCTTCGAGCCGGTGTCGGTCGGGCGGCAGGACCTCGCCGGCCACCTGTTCGAGCAGCTGCAGCTCCTCGACCTGTCGCCGCGCGAGGGACGCGTGGCCGAGGAATTCATCGGCAACATCAACGACGACGGCTACCTGGCCGTGTCGCTCGACGAGATCGTCGAGGCGCTGAACGCCGACATCCGCCGGGCCGCCGAGGCGGCGGGGCAGAGCATCGAGGGGATGCCGATGGTGACCGTGGCCGAGGCCGAGGCGATGCTGGTGGTCGTGCAGGGGCTCGATCCCGCCGGCGTCGGCGCGCGCGACCTGCGCGAGTGCCTCCTGCTCCAGCTCCGCGACCACGACCGGCAGTCGAGCGTGGCCTGGCGCCTCGTGCACGACTGCTTCGGCGAGCTGATCAACCACCGCTGGAGCGAGATCTCCAAGCGCCTCGGACTCCCCGCGGCGGACGTGCAGGCCGCCGCCGACGAGGTCGCCCGGCTCGACCCGAAGCCCGGGCTCCGCTTCAGCGGCGCCGGCGACAACTACATCATTCCGGACCTCGTGGTCGAGCAGATCGACGGGCGCTACCACGTCTTCCTGAACGACGCCAACCTGCCGCGCCTCAAGCTGTCGAAGGTCTACCAGGAGATCGCCCGCGACAAGAAGAAGTTCGACGGCGAGAACCGCGAGTTCATCGCCAGCAGGCTCAACTCCGCCAACTGGATGATCCAGGCCATCGAACAGCGCCGCCAGACCATGCTCAAGGTCATGCACTACATCGTGGAACGGCAGCGCGACTTCTTCGCCAAGGGCGTGCAGTACCTCAAGCCGCTCACCCTGCGCGAGGTCGCCGAGGTGATCGGCATGCACGAGAGCACGGTGAGCCGCGTGACGAACGAGAAGTTCGTCCAGACACCGCGCGGCGTGCTTCCCCTCAAGTTCTTCTTCTCGTCCGGCCTCGCGACCACCGGCGGCGAGGACGTGTCGGCGCGCGGCATCAAGGACCAGATCGCCAGGCTCGTGGAGGGCGAGGACGCGAAGCGCCCCCTCACCGACCAGGCGATCGTGAACATCCTCCGGAAGTCCGGTGTCGTGATTGCCCGCCGCACCGTGGCCAAGTACCGCGACCAGCTCGGCGTGCTCTCGGCCCGCATGCGGAGGCGCGTATGAGGGCGCCCTCGTGAGCCTCCCGCCCGCCGGCGCGGCCATCGACGTCAGCGTGCTCGTGCCGGCCAAGGACGAGGCCGGGAACCTCCCCGAGCTGCTGCGCCTGACCGCCGAAGCCTTCCGCGGCCAGGCCCCGTCGTTCGAGGTCGTGGTGATCGACGACGGCTCGGTGGACGACACGCCGGCCGTGCTCCGCCGCCTCGCCGCCCAGTACGACTTCCTGCGCCCCGTCGCGCACCGCAGCCAGCGCGGCATCGCCGAGGCGCTGCGCACCGGCTGGCTCAATGCCCGCGGCCGCGTGCTCGTGTTCTACCCGGCCGACTTGCAGTTCATGCCCGCCGACATCCCGCGCCTCGTCGCCCCGATCCTCGCCGGCGAGGCCGACATCGTGACCGGCTACAAGATGGGGTACTACGAGAAGGCGTTCGTGTCCCGCGTCTACAACGGCCTGTCGCGCCTCCTGTTCGACGTCCCGGTGCGCGACCTCAACTCGGTGAAGGCGTACCGCCGCGAGATCATGGATGCCCTCCCCGGGCGGGCCGACTGGCATCGCTACATGGTGGTCGTGGCGGCGGCGCAGGGATTCTCGGTCGCCGAGATCCCCGTGGCCGTGCTCCCGCGCCGCGCCGGCCGCTCGAAGTTCGGCATCGGCCGCATTCCGGTGGGCGTGCTCGACATGCTCGCGGTCTGGTTCGAGCTGCGCTTCGGCCAGAAGCCCCTCCTGCTGTTCGGCATGGCCGGGGCCCTCTTGTTCGCCACGGGGTTCGCGACCGGCATCGTCGCGATCGGCATCCGCGTCTTCGCGGGCGTCGGCTACCGCCCGCTGCTCACGCTTGTCGAGACCTGCCTGATCCTCGGCAGCATCCTCTTCGCCACGGGGCTGCTCGGCGAGCAGATCGCGCAGCAGCGGGCCGAGCTTCGCGAGATGCGCCGCGAGCTCGACGGCCTGCGTCCGCCCGGCGCCGGCGCCTGAGGCGCCGGTCCCGGCCAGCGCCACGTGAAGATCCTCTTCGTCACCCATGCGTTCCCGCGCCACGCCGGGGACGCGGCCGGCTCATTCCTCCTCGGCCTCGCCGTGGCGCTGCGCGAGCGGGGGGCCGACGTTTCGGTGCTCGCGCCGGCGGGGCCGGGCCTCGCCCCGTCGGACACCATCGCGGGGGTCGCCGTGCGGCGGTTCCGCTACGCCCCGGCACCGCTCGAGACGCTCGCCTACACCGGCACGATGGTCGAGCAGGTGCGCGAATCGGTCGGGGGCGCCCTCGCCCTCGCCGGCATGCTCGCGCTCGGCCGGGCCGCCGTCCGGCGCACGCGCGAGCAGCTCGCCCCCGACGTGGTGCACGCGCACTGGTGGTTCCCGGCGGGGCTGGTCGCACGGTCGCAGCCGGGGACCACCGCGCTGGTGACCACGCTTCACGGCACCGACGTGCGGCTGGCCGCCGCCCGCGGCATCGGACGGCGCCTCTTTCGCTACGTCGCCCGCGGCAGCGACCGCGTGACCGCGGTTTCGAGCTGGCTCGCCGAGCGCGCCGCGGCCACCTGCCCGGGACTGGCGCCTGACATCGCGCCCATGCCCGTGGACACGACCCTGCTCGCGCCGCCGGCCGCGACCGCGGCCCGCGCCGGCGTGCTGTTCGTGGGGCGCCTGAACGCACAGAAGGGTGCCGCGGACCTGGTGCGGGCCTTCGCGCGGGTGCACGCGCCGTCGAAGCTCGACCTCGTTGGCGACGGCCCCGATGCCGCCGCCACGCGCGCCCTCGCCCTCGAACTCGGCGTCGGCGACCGCGTCCACTTCCACGGCGCGCTCCCCCACGAGTCGCTGCCGGGTTGGTACCAGCGGGCGGCGGTGGTGGTGGTGCCGTCGCGCGAGGAGGGACTGGGGCTCGTGGCCGTCGAGGCGCATCTCTGCGGCGCACCCGTCGTCGCGTACGACAGCGGGGGATTGCGCGACGTCGTGCGGCACGGCGAGAGCGGGCTGCTCGTGCCCCCCGGCGACGGCGCCGCACTTACGGACGCGATCGACACGATGCTCGCCCGGCCCGACCTGGCCGCCGGCCTCGCCGCGGTCGGTCGTCGCGAGGTCCTCGCGCGGTTCTCCCCCGACGCGGTCGCGTCGCGATACCTCGGGATCTACGAGCAGGCCATCGACGCCGCGGCCCGGCGCCTCCTCGCTCCCGCCCGCGCGACCGCCGCCCACGCACCCCATGCCTGAACCGGCATCGCGGCGGGGATGGAGCGTCGCCGTGCAGGCGGCGCTCGCCACCATCGTGCTGTGGTTTGCCGGGCGCCGGCTCGCGGTCGAGTGGGACGCGGTGGCGGCAACCGCCGGCACACTCGCACCCGAGTGGTGGCCGGTCATCGCGTCGGCGGCTATCGTGCTCCTCACGTACGTGGTGCTGATCGAGACCTGGCGGCGCGTCCTCGGCGCGTGGGGCGGGGAACTGCGGTGGCCGGCGGCGGCGCACATCTGGTTCGTGTCGTCGCTGGGCCGATACGCGCCGGGCAAGGTCTGGCAGATCGGCGCCATGGCGGCCCTGTCGCAGCGCGCCGGCGTCTCGCCCCTGGCAGCCACCGGGTCGTCGATCCTGGTGAACCTCGTGAACCTGCTCGCCGGCGCGGCCGTGATTTTGTCCACCGGGGTGAACGTGCTGCGGGTGCCGGGGGGCGCGGTGGTGGCCGCGATCGTGCTCGCCGGCGCCCTGCTGTCGGCGCCGGTCACGATTCCCTGGCTCGTCGCGCTCGCGTCGCGCCTCACCGGGCGCGACCTCGGCACGGCCCGCGTGCCGGCCCGCTCCATCCTCGTCGCCTTTGGCGGGTGCGTGGCGGGATGGGTGCTCTACGGCGCGGCCTTTCACCTGCTCGCGCGCGGGACCATCGGTGCGCCGGCCGCGGCTGGCAGCGACGTGGCGATGCAGCTCTCGCAGGGCGGAACTGGCGGCCTCGCAGGTGCCATCGCAGTTTACACGGCGTCGTACCTCGCCGGCTACGTCGCGATCTTCGCCCCGGGCGGGATCGTCGTCCGCGAAGCGGTGATGATCGAGTCGCTGACCCGCCTCGGATTCACCGACTACCCGCACGCGGCGGTCCTCGCCGTCGTGTCGCGCCTCTGGATCACCGTCCTCGAGGTCACCCCCGGCCTTGCCTTTCTCGCGCGATCGGTCCCGCGCGCGAGCGACCCTCCCTCGCCCACCGATGCCCCGCACTGATTCGCCCCCCGCACCGATGGCGGAGGCGCCGCCCGCGAAGTCCGGCAGCGCCGCCGGGGCCGCGCTCGTGTACGCGCTCGCCACCTTCGCGCTCGGCTGGCCCGCCCTGCTCGGGCGGTTCCTCGTCAACCCGCGCAGCGACCAGTACATCGCGGGGTACGCCTTTCGCGAGTTCGCGGCGGCGAGCCTGAGGGCGGGGGAGGGGTTCCCCCTCTGGAATCCGTACCTCTTTGGCGGCCTGCCGTATGTGGCGGCCATGCACGGCGACATCTTCTATCCCACCTTTCTGCTGCGGATGGTGCTCCCCACCGACGTGGCGATGACGTGGGGCTTCGTGCTGCACCTGTGGCTGGCGGGCTTCGCCACCTGGCTCTTCCTGCGGCGTGCCGGGATCGGGTTCCACGGGTCGCTGGTGGGCGGGCTCGCCTACATGCTCAGCGGCCCGATCGCGAGCTACGCCTCGCCGGGCCACGACGGCAAGCTGTTCGTCTCGGCGCTCTTCCCGGTGGCGCTCGTGCTGATGCACGTCGCGGTGCGCGACGGCCGCCGCTGGGCGTGGGGGGCGCTCGGGCTGGTGGTCGGGCTCGCGGTGCTCAGCCCGCACCCGCAGCTGCTGCAATACCTGCTGCTGGCCACCGCCGCGTACGGCATCTTCCTCCTGTTCACCGCCGACGCGCAGGGCGTGGTGCCCAGTCCCCGCCAGCGGCTGGCGATCGTGGCCCAGGGACTCGCCGCGGCCGTGGTGGGCGCGCTGATCGGGATGGTGCAGTTCTGGCCGGTGCGCGAGTACGTGAGCTGGTCGCCGCGCGCCAAGGGGATGCTCGGCGGGTATGAGCACGCCACGTCGTACTCGTTTCCCCCCGAGGAGCTGATCAACACGGCGCTGCCGCAGTTCAGCGGCATCCTCGACAACTACTGGGGACGCAACGGCATCCATTTCCACAGCGAGTACCTCGGCGTCGTGGCGCTGATCCTCGCCGCCGCGGCGCTCGGCGGCACCGCCCACCGCGCGTTCAGGCGATTCCTCGTCGTGCTGGGCGTGGTGGCGGTGCTGTGGGCCCTCGGCGGGTACACGCCGTTCTTCCGGCTGGTGTACGAGATCGTGCCGGGAACGACGTACTTCCGCGCGCCGAGCACGATCATCTACCTGGCGGCCTTCGCCATCGCCGGGCTCGCCGCGCTCGGGATGGAGCGGATCGTCGCGTCCGGGGCGACGCGGCGGTGGGCGATCGCCTGCGGTGCCGCGGTGCTCGTGCTGGTCGTGCTCGCGGCCGGCGGCGGCCTCGCCAACCTCGGTGCGTCGATCGCGGGACCGGGGCGCGCCGAGCTGGTGGACGACAACCAGCGCCAGCTCACGCTGGGGGCGATGCGCGTGGCGCTCTTCGCGGCGATGGCGCTCGTGCTCGGCGTGGTCGCCTCGCGCAGGCGCGTGCCGGCCGCGGCGACGGCGTGGGGCTTCGCACTGCTGGTGGGCGTGGACCTGTGGACCATCGAGCGGCTCTACTGGCGCTTCTCGGACCCCGCGGCGCAGCTCTACGCGAGCGACGAGACCATCGAGTACCTCAAGCGGCAGCCGCAGCCCGGGCGGGTACTCAACCTCGAGCTCGGCGGACGGCAGGCCGACAACGACCCGTTCCTGCGCTACGACGCACTGATGACGCACCGCATCCGCTCGGTGTACGGCTACCACGGCAACGAGCTCGGCCGGTACGATCAGCTGATCGGGACGAACGACGGCTACCGCCAGCTGGCCAACCCGAACTTCTGGGCGCTCTCGAACATGCGCTTCCTGCTCACCAACACGCCACAGCCGCCCTTCCAGGGCACGACCAAGGTGGCCGGCCCCGTGCGCAACGCGGCGGGGAGCATGGTGTACCTGTATCGCATGCCAGGCGACAACCCGGCCGCGTGGGTCACTCCGGCCATCGTGAAGGCCTCCGACGAGGCCGTGCTCGGCACCGTGCTCGACCCGCGATTCGACGTGCGAACGGTGGCCATCTTCGACTCGTCGGCCAACGTCACGGCCGCGACCCTCACCGAGCCCCCACGGGCCCACGGCGACACCGCCATCGTCGGCAAGTGGGATCCCGGCCATATTACGCTCACGCTCCCCAACCCGGCGCCGGAGGGGAGCGCGCTCGTCGTGAGCGAGAACTTCTATCCCGGCTGGGCCGCCACCGTGGACGGCAAGCCGGCAGTGATCGGGCGCGCCGACATGACGCTGATCGGCGTCGCGCTCCCGGCCGGGGCCAGGCAAGTGGAGCTGACTTTTCGCAGCCCGGCCTACGAGACCGGCAAGGCCATTTCGCTGCTTGGGCTCGCCCTCGGCCTCCTCTGGCTGGCGGCCGGCTTCATGCTCGACCGGAGGGCCGCCCGGAGTGCCTGATCGCGCCCTCGTGATCGTTCCGACCTACAACGAGCAGGTCAATGTCACCCGGATCATCGACGCCGTGCTGGCGCAGGGGCCGGCGTTCGAGATCCTGGTCGTCGACGATGGATCACCGGACGGCACCGGCCGCATCGCCGATGACCGCGCCGCGGGGAACACCCGCGTGCATGTGCTGCATCGGCCGCGCAAACTCGGGCTCGGCACCGCCTACCTCGCCGGGTTCGCGTGGGCACTCGAGCGCGACTTCGAGTACGTGTTCGAGATGGACGCCGACTTCTCGCACGACCCGGGACACCTGCCGCGCTTCATCGAGGCCGCGGCGAACGCCGACCTCGTGCTCGGCTCCCGCTACCGGAAGGGAAAGGTGACGGTCGTGAACTGGCCCATGAGCCGGCTGATGCTCAGCTACGGGGCCAACCTCTATGCGCGCTGGGTGACCGGGCTCCGCCTCGACGACTCGACCGGGGGCTTCAAGTGCTTCCGGCGCCGGGTGCTGTCGGCGATCGACCTCACGGCCGTGCGGTCGAACGGGTACGCCTTCCAGATCGAGATGAGCTTCCGGGCCTGGAAGAAGGGCTTCCGGATCGTCGAAATCCCGATCGTGTTCACGGACCGCACCGAGGGGGAGAGCAAGATGTCGCGCGGGATCGTGCGCGAGGCGATCTGGATGGTCTGGCGACTGCGCTGGTGGGCGCTGACGGGCCGGGTATGACCGTCGCGGGGCACCGCCGCTTCTACAAGATGAGCGGGTCGGGGAACGACTTCGTCTTCCTGGACGGACGCTTGGAGTCGGTCGCGGACTGGTCGACCCCCGAGGCGATCCGGCGGATCTGCGCCCGGGGGACTGGCGTCGGGGCCGACGGAATCGTGGTCCTGCGGCCGTCGACAGTCCCGGGCGCCACACTCGGCATCGACTACTGGAACGCCGACGGCTCGCTGGCGTCGCTGTGCGGCAACGCGACGCTTTGCGCCACCCGGCTGGCCGCGGAGCTGGGTGACGCCAGGGCCGGGCCGCAGGGGCTTCGGATCGAGACCGGGGCCGGCGTCCTTGCCGCGCGGATGGTCAATGGGCAGCCTGAATTCGACCTCGAGCCCGTTTCGGACGTGCGGCCGGAGTACGCGGCGGAGGCCGGCCCGGGCGAGCTCCGGATCGGATACTGTCTCGCGGGCGTCCCCCATGTCGTCGTGCGCTGGGCTGACGGCCCCGGGATCGACGCCGTGCCCTTGGAGACCCGCGGACCGGCGATCCGGCACGACCCGGGACTTCCGGCCGGGGCTAACGCGAACTTCGTCTGCCGGGAAGCGGGTGGCCAATGGTCCATGCGGACCTTCGAGCGTGGCGTGGAAGGGGAGACACTGGCCTGCGGGACGGGCGCGGTGGCCACGGCAATTCTCCTGGCGGTCTGGGGCGAGTCCGGGCTCGACACCGAACTCGGCACCCGGTCCGGTCGTGTGCTGACCGTGCGACTGAGGCGGGACGGCGCCACCTGGCTGCCTACCCTTCGCGGTGAGGGCCGGATCGTCTTCGAGGGCCTCGCCCGGGACCTCTGATGGGCGCAGAGGCTTTCGACACATGATGTCGAGCTTCATGTGCTTTGTGCGAAGCCGTTGTGGGGAAGAGGATTAGCCTGCGATTCGATCGGTCGCTTGTCGCCAACTACAGCCGTCATTTCCACTCCGACAGTTTACATAACACATATTATACGAAGTATATAGCGCCAGCACTGGCTTGATACTGTGCCATTCGCGAGCCGATAAGTGAGTCCGCCGAGGCCCCCCGGTCCATGGGTCGAAACGCGAACGGGCGGCCCGCTTGGGACCGCCCGTCTCGATCTCGACACCGGCCAGCGGCGACGTGCCGGTGCCGACGCCGGCCGGCTGGGGCCTATTTGCCTGATCGAGCTACTTTGACGCCGTCGCCTCGAGCTCGCCCAGCCGGACCCGAGCCTCGGCCACCCGGTTCGACTCGGGGTTCCCGGCGACCAGCTTCCACAGCCGAATCGCCTCGGCCTTGTTGCCCGCCAAGGTCCAGGCCCGGGCCGCCTCCGCATGGTAGCTCTCCTGCTCGCCAGGCATGCGCGTGATGGTGGCGGCCTTCTCGTAGGCCTTCGCGGCATCGGCGTACTGCTGCATGTCGGTGTACCCGGCCCCCATGAGCGCCTGGACCGACGCGGCCATGGTCTCAGGCGCCGAAACCGACGCGGATGTCAGAACCTTGATCCCCTCGGCGAACTTCCCCTGCTGGTAGTGCACCTGGGCCAGCAGCATGGCGGCCAGGGTGCCGGACTGCGTCCCGAGGTAGCGCGGGAGCATCTTCTCGAGGTCGGACTGCGCGAGGGGCAGGTTGCCGGCCTGCACCGAACGCTGCGCGTCAAAGTAGGCCTTTTCCGCCCGCGCCTCCTTGGTGCGCTCCGAGGCACGGTAGAGATACGCGCCCCCGATGGCCAGCACGACAATGACGGCGCCGATCGAGACGGGCCGGGAGTTCAGGCGCACCCAGTCGACGGCGTTTTCGATGGCGTCGTCGCTGGAGTGCGCTTTGGTCGGGATCGGAACGGACATCGGCGGCAGGAAGAGTGTGACGGGATCGTCGAAGTCGACGCGGGCTACAGCCTTGGAAAATCGACAGTTACGGGTGGGCGCGCAAGGTTCAGGTGCGTGAACGACCGGTCGATACTCGGCGCATGCCCCCCACGCGCACGTACTCGAGCCTCGTACCCGTCGCGTTCGCCGCCTGTGCCGCACATGGCTGGTCGACGGCGGCGCAGGGCCAGGGTGCCTCGGGGGGACTGAACATCTCCGTCACGGTGCAGGATCCCGTGAAGCCGATCGCCCTGCTCCACTCGGTGGCGCCGGCGCAAGTGCGCACGAGCGCCGCCGGCGCCTACGCCTCTCTGTCGCTCGGCGTCGCGCTCGAGACTCCCTTCACCGTTCGCGTGCGAACCGTCGGCGGCGACAGCGCACGCGGCCCGGCGGCGCGGGTGCGGCTGCACGGCGGGGCGCAAGCGGCGCTCGGCACTGGCATGGTGACGCTCGCCCAGGTGCTTCCGGCAGGCTCCCATGATCTGGCGATCGAGTTCGCCGCCGCCGACGGCGAGGCCTCCCAGCTGGACCTGCCGGCCACGGAGGTTACGATCACGGCCATCGACGGCGACGCGGTGACCGAGGCGACGGCGACCTACGCGGCGGCTTCCCTGCCCCTGCCAGTGGTCGCGCGCCCGGCGGCGACGCCGCCCGCGGCGCCCGTGCCGGCGACCTCACTGGCGGGCACGCGAGGGCGCGGCCGCCAGTAGATGGGAGTGCCCCCGGGCCGATTCGAACGGCCGACCTGCGGTTTAGGAAACCGTCGCTCTATCCACCTGAGCTACGGGGGCGTGGTTACCACCGACAACTTAGCGCACGTGGCCGGTCCCCTTCCAGACGACACGTGACCGGTGAGTATCACGCGATCCGTACGGTCCGAGCGACCTGGGGTCGGGTGAAGGGAGGCATCATCCCGGCCCCGCCGCGCCCGCACGCATGTCAGCGATCGCGGTCCCGCCGCGCGAACTTGTGCCCAGACCACGTCGCATCGATCGCCCATACCGTTACCTCCTCGAGCCCGCCCTGAAGCGCGATCGTGCGAACCGGGCCCTCACCCAGGTCGGTCGCGGCTCCCGGCGACCGCTTCGGCCACACGACGCAGACCATGCCCGCGGAGGCAGTGTGCGCGGCAGCCTTGTCCGGGCGGGCACGACCGCGGTGCGCGACGTCGCGAGCACGACTACGATGGCCACGTCCGGGGCGGCTGCGCCGACGCAGCGCGCGCCCGTGGATAACGTCTCGATCGACGAGTCAGCCGCCTCGCTCCTCCAGCGGCACGTCGTCGGCGTCTGGCGCCGTGGCGGCATGCGCGCCATCGTGCCCTGGCGACGGGTCCTCGCCCGCGCGCCACGCGCGCAGCGCCCCCGACGGGCAGCGCTGCACCTGCGCGATCACGGCGTCGGCCGGCGCGCGCTCCGGCCGCACCCAGCGCTTCTCGCGGACGTTGAAGACCTGCGGCAGCCCGCGCACGCACGCGCCGGAGTGAACGCATATGTTCGGATCAAAGGTGACCGTGACGGCGCCGGTCGCGTACACCTGCAGTCGCCGGGAGGTCACGGCTGTTTCCTGGCCGTCGCGGCGGCGGCGCCCTTCGCCGCCGTCGGGGCGGGCTTCGCGGCCGGCGCCGGCACGGGTGCCAGCGGCGCCTTGACGGCGTCGAACACCGCCGAGCTGTCCGGCGCCGGGCAATCCGTGGCCACCTTGTCGAGCCGTCGTCCGACGACGAAGTCCGGCGTCTCCTCCCCAAAGACGCCGCCCCGGCGCCAGCGCCCGCGGCCGCGCAGCATCCCGCCGAGGTCGTTCAGGGCGACCTCGTACTCGCCCTCCGAGTTCCGGTCGCCGGTGAAGGCGAGCTCGCCGGGGCGCTCGGTGGGCGTCCACGCGATCGCCCGCAGCGACATCGTGCGGTCGAACTGCTGCAAGCTGCCGATGTTGATGCACCCCGCGAAGGAGGGGGCGCTGTCGCTCGACGCAAGGCTGCGCCCGTCGGTGAGCACGAGCCGCCCGAAGCGTGTCCCCGCCATCGCGGTGCCGGGGCCGCATTCGGCGGTGTTGCAGACCCACAGTTCGTACACGCCGGCAGCCTTGACCGGGTCGACGCGGCCAGTGGTGGCCGGCGTCGTGCCCGCCGCACGACCGTCATCGCCCCCGCACGCCGCGAGGGAGAGCACGCCGGCGAGGAGTGGCAGGACTCGCATGGCCATTAGCGTGCCGCGCGGAGCGCCCCACGTCAATGGTCGCGGCACTAGAACGTCACCAGAGTCGTGATCCGCCGGTCGGCGAGCCGGGACCGGCCGTTCAGGGCGCCGAGCTCGAGGAGGAGACCCACCCCCTGCACCAGCGCGTCCACGCGCTCCACGAGCGCGCAGGCCGCGGCCGCCGTTCCGCCGGTGGCGAGCACGTCGTCGACCACCAGCACGCGGGCGCCGGCCGGCATCGCGTCGGCGTGCATCTCGAGGGTGTCGCTGCCGTACTCGAGCGCGTACGACTCGCGCACCGCCGCTGCCGGCAGCTTGCCGGGCTTGCGCACGGGAACCAGGGCGGCGCCGAGGCGCTGGGCCACCGGCGAGCCGAGGAGGAAGCCGCGGCTCTCGATCGCCGCCACGTGCGTGATCCCGGCGCGGGCCCAGGGCGCCGCGATCGCATCGGTGATGTCGCGGAAGAGCTGCGCGTCGCCGAGCAGCGGCGTGATGTCCTTGAACAGGATCCCCGGACGCGGAAAGTCGGGAACGTCGCGCACGGTGGCGCGAATGCGGGTCACGAGGTCGGTCACCGGTCCTTCCGGATTTCAAAGGGATGTGGAAAGTCGTCGTCGTGGGCGGGGTGCTCGTGTATCGCGTCCACCCGTGCCCCGGGAGGGCCGCGGCGCACGTCCTCCAGCAGGCCGCCCACCTGGTGCGACTCGCCTCGCACCACGATCAGCACCGTGCCGTCGGGGTGGTTGCGCACCCAGCCCTGGCAGCCCCAGCGGCGGGCCTTCTCGCGCACGAACCACCGAAAGCCGACGCCCTGCACGTGGCCGCGCACCTCGAGGCGGACGGCGCGCGTGCCGCCATCGCCGACGTCGTGGCCGCCGTCGCCAGGGTGCCCCCGCGCGTCAGCTGGGCCAGCCATGGGCGCCCACCAGTGGCACAAACCGAACGGGGCCGAGGGCGCGCTCGTCGAGCATCCCGCCCGGGACCCTGGTGATCAGGTACAGCACCTGCTCGTCGCGGCCGCCGAGGGGAATGAGCAGCCGGCCCCCCTCGGCGAGCTGGTCGACGAGGGGCTGCGGCACCTTGGGCGCCGCAGCGCTCACGAGGATCGCGTCATACGGCGCGAACCCCGACCAGCCCAGCGTGCCGTCGCCAACGAGGATCGAGACGTTGCGCACGGCGCACGCCTTGATCGCCTCGCGCGCCGGATCGAGCAGGGCGCCGATGCGCTCGATGCTGAATACCTGCCCCGCGAGGTGCGCCAGGAGCACCGTCTGGTACCCCGACCCGGTGCCGATCTCGAGCACCTTTTCGCGCCCGGCCAGCTTGAGGGCCTCGAGGTACCGCGCGTGGATGCTGGGCTGCGAGATGGTCTGCCCGTTGCCGATCGGGAGGGCGCTGTCCTCGTAGGCGCGGTGGCGCACGCCGGTGGGAACGAACAGGTGCCGGGGCACGAGGTCGAAGGCCCGCAGCACGCTCAGGTCGGAGACCCCGGCGCCCTGCAGGGTCTCGATCAACCGGCGGCGCGCGCCCCGGTACTCGCCCCCGCCGCCGGCGGCGGTGCCGGCGCCTAGAGGTCCCGCCACCACTGCCCCGCGTCGGCGATCATGCGATGATGGGTGAGGTCGAGGTGGAGGGGCGTGACGGACACGAAGCCGTCCTGCACCGCGCGAATGTCGCTGTCGTCGCGGTCCCCGGTCCAGTGCACCTTGCCGCCGCCGATCCAGTAGATGTCGCGCCCCCACGGGTCGGCCATCTTCTGCAGCGAGTCGGAGAAGTGCCTGGTGCCGAGTCGCGTGAGGCGCACTCCCTCGACCTTCTGCCCGCGCAGCGGTGGCAGGTTGACGTTGAGCAGGGTGTCGCGGGGGATCCGGTCGAGCGACGTGAGGTGGCGCAGCAGCTTCGCGATCAGCTCCACCTGGTGGTCGAGCAGCGACACCTCGGCCCGCAGGTCGGCGCCGGCGAAGCTGAAGGCGATGCTGGGGATCCCGCAGGCGAGCCCTTCCATGGCCGCGGCCACGGTCCCCGAGTACAGCACATCTTCACCCATGTTCTGCCCGTGGTTCACCCCGCTGAGCACGAAGTCGGGCTTGTCGGGCATCAGGGCCTGCACGGCGAGGATCACGCAGTCGGTGGGGGTGCCGTCGACCTGCCAGCGGCGCTCGCCGCGCTTCACCGGCCGCACCGGGTGATGCAGGGTGAGGGAGTGGCTGGTGGCGCTCTGCTCCCGGTCCGGGGCGACGACGGTGACCTCGCCGATCATCCCGGCCGCCCGGGCCAGCACGTCGAGACCGTGGGCGAGGATGCCGTCGTCGTTGGTGCAGAGGAATCGCATCGGGGGTGGCCGGGACGGATGGGTGAGGCGATCAGGAGGCGCCGCGCGGGCGCCCGTCGAGGATGGCGAGGATCTCGTGCAACTCGCGCTCGAGCGACTCGACCACCTGCGCGTCGAGGGCCCCGCGCGCCGCGCCGCGCAACCCCCCGGCGCGCCGGTGCTCCTCGACCTTCTGGCGCGCGCCGTCGAGGGTGAACTTCTCGGTGTACAGCAGGTGCTTCACGAGCAGGACCAGCTCGATCTCCTTGCGCTGGTACACCCGGTTGCCCGAGCGGTTCTTGGCCGGGTTGAGGAACCGGAACTGGCTCTCCCAGTAGCGCAGCACGTGCGGCTTGAGCTCGGTGAGGTCGCAGACCTCACCGATGGAGAAGAACTCCTGGATCGGTTCCGCGCTCATGGCTGGGTCCTCACGCGTCCCTCCTCATGCGTCGGTCTCCGTGCGCAGCTCGCGCGTCATCAGGTCGCGGATCGCGTCGCGCGGCGGGTAGCCGTCGAACAGGACCCGGTGCGCCGTGGCGACGATCGGCATGTCGACCCGCTCGCGAAGGGCGAGGGCGTGCGCGCTGCGCGTCGTCAGCACGCCCTCGGCCACCGTCTCCTTTCCCTCGAGCGCCTGCGCCAGGCTCTTTCCGGCGCCGATCTCCATCCCGACCGCCCGGTTGCGGCTCAGGCTGCCGGTGCACGTGAGCACGAGATCGCCCATTCCCGCGAGTCCCGCGAAGGTCGCCGGCTCGGCACCAAGGGCGACGCCAAGCCGCGTCATCTCGGCGAGCCCGCGCGTGATCAGCGCGGCCCGCGAGTTGAACCCCAGCCCGAGCCCTTCCGCGATGCCGGTGGCGACGGCCATGACATTCTTGAGGGCGCCGCCGAGCTCCACGCCGGTCACGTCGTGCTGCGTGTAGACGCGGAACAGCTTCTCGCTGAGCAGCTCCTGCACGGCCCGCGCGGCGGCGGCGGCGGCACAGGCGGCCACGATCGCGGTGGGCTGGTGGCGCGCGACCTCGAGGGCGAAGCTCGGCCCCGAGAGGGCGACAACCGGATGCCCCGGGAGCTCGGCGGCCGCGACGTCGGTCATGAGCATGAGCGTGTCGGGCTCGATCCCCTTGGTGGCGACGACCACGATCGCCCCCGGCGCCAGCGCTCCCGCCATCGAGCGGGCAACCACGCGCAGGGCGTGCGACGGCGGCGCGAGGATGGCGATCGCGGCCCCCCGCACCGCCCCCGTCATGTCGCCGTCGGCGCGCAGGCGCTCGTCGAGGGCGATGCCGGCAAGGAAGCGGCCATTCTCGTGGCGCCCGCTCACGCCCTCGACCACGTCGGGCTCGCGGGCCCAGAGGGTGGTCGCGTGGCCGTGCATGGCGCAGTGATTGGCGAGCGCGGTGCCCCAGGCGCCGGCGCCCACGACGACGACCCGCGTCATGCGGCGCGCCCCTCCACGCTCCCGGCGCTCATGCGCCGGGCTCCGCCGCCCTGCGCTTGAAGCTCGGCTCCTCTCCGCGGCGCAGCCGGCCGATGTTGGCCCGGTGCGTCCAGGAGACGAAGACGGCGATCAGGCAGGCCGCCACGAAGTTCACGTGCGTCGGGCCATGCACCAGTGCCACGAACACCGGCAGCGTCGCCGCGCCCACGAGGGAGCCGAGCGACACGTAGCCCGTGCGCCAGAGCACGAGGCCGAACAGGATGAGGCTGAGCAGCGTGGGCCCGGGGGCGATCGCGAGAAAGACGCCGCACCCGGTGGCGACCCCCTTCCCGCCCCCGCGAAAGAGCAGGAAGGCCGGCCTGGCATGGCCGGCGATCGCAGCCGCGCCGTAGACCACCGCCCAGGTGTCACTCGCGTGGGCGCCAAGCACCGACGGCCCGAGGCCGTACCCGGTGTCGATGAGCCAGGGGAGGAGTCCGGCCGGCAGCGCGCCCTTCAGCGTGTCCGCGACGTACACCGGGAGCGCCCACTTCATGCCGAGGGCACGCATCACGTTCGTCGCGCCGAGGTTCCCCGAGCCCACCGTGCGCAGGTCGATGCCGTTGACCCTGCCGGCGAGGTACGCCGACGGGAACGAGCCCACGAGGTAGGCGACGCCGATGCAGAGCCACGGGTTCCAGTTCACCGGCACGTTGAGCACCGAGGCGGAGGCCAGCGTGTCCGCGAGCACGTTCACCGACCGGACTTCCGGCGCATGATGACGTTGAGCGGGTTGCCCATGAATCCCCACATCTCGCGGAAACCGTTGTGCAGGTACTTCTGGTAGTTGGCCTGCACCAGCTCGGGGTGGTTGCCGAAGACGGCGATCGTGGGCGGCGAGGTCTCGATCTGCGTGGCGTAGAGGAGGCGCACCTCGCGCCCCGCCGCCTGCGGCGGCTGCAGCCGCGCCTGCAGCTGTTCGAGGCCGTCGTTCACCTGGCTGGTGCTGATGCGCTTGTTGCGCTCGGCCTCGACCTCGAGGAGCAGGTCGAGGACTTTGGTCACGCGCTGACCGGTGAGCGCCGAGGTGAACAGGAACGGCACCCAGGTGAGGAAGGGCGCCTTCTCGCGGCACTCCTTCTCGAACTTCTGCGCCGTCTTGCCGTCCTTCTCCTTGAGGTCCCACTTGTTGACGACCAGGATCAGGGCGCGCCCCGCCTCCCAGGCCAGGGTCGCGATCTTGAGGTCCTGGTTGTGCAGCCCCTCGGTGGCGTCGACCAGCAGGACACAAATATCGGCGCTCTCGATCGCGCGCCTGGTGCGGAGGGCCGAATAGAACTCGATCCCGTCGTCGATCCTGGCCTGGCGGCGAAGCCCCGCAGTGTCGACGAACACGAGGTCGCGCCCGTGGTACCGGAACGGCGTGTCGATCGCGTCGCGGGTGGTCCCGGCCTCGGGGGAGACGACGAGGCGGGCCTCGCCCAGCAGCCGGTTCACGAAGCTCGACTTGCCGACGTTCGGGCGGCCGATGACCGCCACGCGCAGGATTTCGGGGCGAACCTCCTCCCCCTCGGGGAGCCGCTCCACGAGCAGGTCGAGCAGGTCGCCCGAACGCTTGCCATTGCCGGCGGAGACGGGGATCGGGTCGCCGGCGCCCAGTTCGAAGAACTCGTAAAAGTCGGTCGCGGCCGGATCGTCGACCTTGTTCGCGACGAGGAGCCAGGGCTTCTTCGCGTTGCGCAGCAGGTCGAGCACCCTTGCGTCATTGGGGTGGAGCCCCGCCTTGGCGTCGACCACGAACATGAGCAGGTCGGCCTCGTCGACGGCGAGCTGCACCTGGCGGCGGATCTCGTGGTCCATCACCTCGCGCGCGTCGTCGGTGAGGCCGCCGGTGTCGACGAGCCAGAACTCGCGCCCGTTCCATTCCGCCCGGCCGAAGTGCCGGTCGCGGGTGGTGCCCGCCTCGTCGCTCACGATGGCCGAGTTCGACCCCATGATGCGATTGAAGAGCGCCGACTTGCCCACGTTCGGCCGGCCGATGATGGCGACGACGGGAATGCTCACGCGGCGGCCATCCGGCCCTGGTGGGCCAGCACGTCCGCGAAGTCGTAGCTGGGATACACGGGCATGGGGAGCGAGTCGCGGAGTGCCGCGAAGCGCTCGTCGTCGAGGAACAGGCCGTCGTCGTTGATCGACTCGGCGGGAATCAGCGCGAGGTCCAGGTCGTGGCGGCCGGCGAGGGCACGGCGCATGTCGGCGCCCACGAGGAGCCCGGCGGTGGTGACCGTGGGGCCGAAGAGCGAGTTCTCGACGGGGAGGAGGTCGAAGCGGGCACCGGTCTGCGCGGCGAGGTCGCGGAGGAGGGCCGGCATCATCGGCGCCATCGACGTGCCGGTGACGACGCCGATCCGGCGCCCGTCGAGCCGAGGCAGCGCGCCAATGCCGGCGGCGAGCTGCTCGCGCAGCCGCGTGACCGCGCCCACGCCGTTCTCGATCTGCGCGTACTCGCCATAGTGCGCGGGGCCGGGGAGCTCCACGCCAGCGAGCAGGTAGAGCTCGTCCGAGCCGTAGACCCACCGCTCGCCGCGCTCGGCGAGCGCGCGGGCGGCCCACCGGTCGGTGGCGTCGAGGATCAGCCCCGCGTTCACCGCGTCCATCGGCTTGCCGGTGTAGAGGTGCGAGAACTGCGTCACTCCCACCGGCACGAGCGCCACCGACAGGATCGCCTCGCCGAGATCGTACAGGTCGGTGAGCGACTGCTCCAGCACGCCGGCATCATTGAGCCCGGGCACCACGACCATCTGCGCGTGGAACTGGATCCCCCCCTCGGCGAGCCGTGTGAGCTGGTCGATGATGTTCGGCACGCGCGGGTTGTTGAGCAGCACCTTGCGGGCTTCCCACGGCGTGGCGTGCACCGACACGTACAGCGGCGACAGCCGGTACTCGAGGATGCGCGCGATGTCGCGCTCCTTGAGGTTGGACAGGGTCGCGAAGTTGCCGTACGCGAACGAGAGCCGGTAGTCGTCGTCGCGCACGTAAAGGGGGCGGCGCAATCCCTTGGGGAGCCCCTCGATGAAGCAGAACTCGCAGCGGTTGGCGCAGCGGCGAATCGTGGGGGGCTCGAGCATCACGCCCATCGGCTCCCCCTCGGGGCGCTCGATCTCGAACACGATCGCCTCGCCGTCGGGCTGGCGCACCTCGAGGGCGAACTCGTCCTCGGCGGTCAGGAACTCCCAGTCGAGGAAGTCGTCGAGGGGGCGATCGTTCACGGAGACCAGCTCGGTGCCCGCCACGATTCCCATTTCCTCGGCGATGCTTCCCGGCTCGACCCGTGCGACCCTTACCATTCAAGCAATCTGGCAGATGGAAGGCCAGAAATCAATGTACCGCAACGACTTGGGAACTACCAGCGATAGCTTGCCCCGCTGCCTGTGTTGAACACCACGACCTCGCTGTCGGGGGCCAACTCGCCGCGCCTCGCCAGGGCCTCGACAACGTGCAGCGCGCAGCCGCCCTCGGGGGCGGCATCGATGCCCGTGGCCGCCGACAGCCGGGCCGTCGCACGTCGCATCTCGTCCTCGGAGGCGGTGCCGGCGCCACCGCCACTCTCGGCGAGCACCTTGAGCGTGAGCCGGTCTCCCAGGGGAGCGGGAACGCGCAGCCCGGCCGCGTAGGTGACCGGGTTCTCCCAAGCAGTCGCCTTGGCCTCGTGCGCAGCGAAGGCACGAACCAGCGGGGCGCAGCCATCCGCCTGCGCGACGATCATGCGCGGCCGCCTGGTGCCGGCCGGCAGCCACCCCCACGCGATCATCTCGTTGATCGCCTTCCAGATCCCGATCGTCCCCTCCCCGCCTCCGGTGGGATAGACGATCGCGTCGGGGAGTCGCCAGCCAAGCTGCTCGGCGACCTCGTAGCCCATCGTCTTCATTCCCTCCACGCGGTAAGGCTCGCGCACCGTGGCGACGTTGAACCAGTCGTGGTCGCGGGCGAAGGCGACGGCGGCCTTGCCCGCGTCGCCGATGTGCCCGTCCACCGTCTCGAGTTCGACGCCCATGGCCCGCACGATCGAGAGGATGGGTGGCGGCGTGGTGGCCGGGGCGAAGACGCGCACCCGAACCCCGGCCGCGGCACCGTAGGCGGCCAGCGCGGCACCGGCGTTGCCCGCGGTCGGAACCACGAGCCCCTTCACGCCAAGCGCCCGGGCGCGGGTCACCGCGGCGGTCATGCCTCGCGCCTTGAAGCTCCCGGTGGGATTCTGTCCCTCGTCCTTGATCCAGAGCCGTCGCACCCCAGCCGCGGCGGCGAGCGCCGGCGCCTCGGTGAGCGGCGTCAGCCCCTCGCCGAGGGTGACCGCCCGGTCGCCGGCCGCGAGTGGGAGCGCGGCGGCGTAGCGCCAGAGGCTCCAGTCGCCGCCGAGCGCGTCGCGGCGTGGAGGGGCGGAGGTGTAGCGGACCATGAGGGGCTGCGCGCAAGACGGGCAGAGCGAGGCGAGGCGGTCACCGGGTGCGGAGTAGTCGCACACCGAGCAGTGGAGGGTCCAGGTGGTCATGACCGCAAATCTATTGTCACCCTGGTCGCAGCGAAGGGTCGGCACGCGAGCGGCGGCATGGGGTCGTGCGCGTGGCTCGGGCCGGGCGTGCGCGGCGAGTCGAACGGGCTCAGGGCGACTGGGCGGTGGGCGACATGGCGGCCAGCGCCGCGAGGAGCCTCGCGGCCCCCTTGGCGCTGAAGCCGGGAAGCTCCGCGACCTGCTCCGGCGTCGCCGCGCGCACCCCCTCGATCGAGCCGAACGCGGCCAGCAGCGCGCGCCGCTTGCTGGGGCCGATTCCGGGGATCTTCAGCAGTTCCGAGGTCACCGTGCGCGCGGTGCGACGCGCCCGCTGGAAGGTGATCGCAAACCGGTGGGCCTCGTCGCGCGCCTGCTGCAGCAGCCGCAGCGCCGGCGACCGCCTGGTGAGGCGCAGCGATTCGCTCCGGCCGATGGTGAAGATCTCCTCGTCGCGCTTGGCGAGGGAGATCGTGGGGAGGTCGCCGAGCCCGATCGCGGCCAGCGCCGCGTGGGCGGCGCCGAGCTGGCCCTTGCCGCCGTCGATGACCACGAGGTCGGGGAGGGGCTTCTCCTCCTCGCGTCGGCGCGTGAAGTACCGCGTGACGACCTCGCCCATGCTGGCGAAGTCGTCGATGCCCTCGACGGTCTTGATCCTGAACTTGCGGTACTCGGCGCGCCGGGGCCGCCCGTTCTCGAACCAGACACAACTGGCGACGGTGTCGGTCCCCTGCGCGTGGGAGATGTCGAAGCACACCAGCGCCCGCGGCACCTTGCGCAACCCGAGTTCGCGTTGGAGCTCGTACACGGGGTCGGCGGCACGCTCGTCGGCCTCGAACGCGGCGAGCTTGAACTCCTCGAGCAGGTGGCGGGCGTTCTGCTCGGCGAGCTGCACCACCTCGCGCTTGGGGCCGCGCTGGGGCACGAGGACCCGCACCCCGGGCACCGACTCCTCGAACAGGGGGCGGTCGTCGAAGTCGAACGGCACCAGCAGCTCCGCGGCGCGCTCGGTGGCCACGGGCCAGGTGCGGGCGAGGTAGGCCGCGAGGACGTCGCCGTCGGACTCCCCCTCGGCGTGTTCGAGCAGCCGGTGCTCGCGGGCGAGGAGCTTGCCGCCGCGCACGCGCAGGATCGCGATGCAGGCGTCGTCGCCGTCGCGGGCGTAGCCCACCACGTCGCGGTCGCCCCCCTCCGGTGTGACGATCACGGTGGGCTCCTCCAACTTGTCGAGGTGCGCCATGGCGTCGCGGAGGGCGGCGGCGCGCTCGTAATCGAGCCGCGCGCTCGCCTCGTCCATCCGCGCCCGAACACGGCGCCGCACCTCGGCCGTCCTGCCGTCGAGGAAGAGCACGACCTCGTCGATCATGGCGCGGTACGACGCCTGCGACTGCGCCCCGATGCAGGGCGCCTGGCACCGGCCGATGTGGTAGTCGAGGCAGGCGCGTTCGGGCATCTCCCGGGGCATGTCCCAGTTGCACGAGCGCACGGTGAAAATGCGCTTCACGACGTTGAGCGAGTGGCGCATCGCGCCGACGTCGGTGTACGGCCCGAAGTACCGCGCGCCGTCGTCGAGCACCCGCCGGGTGACCCAGACGCGCGGGAACGGCTCCTCCACCGTGACCTTGATGTACGGATAGCTCTTGTCGTCGCGCAGGAGGATGTTGTAGCGCGGCCGGTGCTCCTTGATCAGGTTGGCCTCGAGGATCAGCGCCTGCGCCTCGGTCGGCACCACGATCGTCTCGACGTCGGCGGCCAGCGCCATCAGGCTGCGCGTCTTGGGCAGGAGCTGGCTCTCGCTCGCCACGTAGCTGCGCACCCGCGACCGCAGCCGCTTGGCCTTGCCCACGTACAGCACCGTGCCGCCGGTGTCCTTCCACAGGTAGACGCCGGGGGACTCGGGAAGGTGCGCGAGCTTCTGGGCGAGGACGTCGGGCGAGGCGGACATGGATCGGCTCCCGGGGCTCCGGCGGGAAGCTAGCGGCGGAAGCGCCGCAGGCGGGCAAAGACTGCGCCCGACTCGGGGATGCCCATGATGCGCGCGAAGCCGAGGTAGAGCGCGCCGTACAGCACCAGCCCCGCCAGCGACAGCGACAGCGACGGCGCACGCCCCCCGTACACCCGGATCACCGACGCGAGGGCCGCCGCCAGCCCCGCCAGCACCCACAGGCTGAGGGTGAAGCGATGCGGCGTGCCGATCTCGCCGACGCGACGCCGGAGGGCCCCGCGCAGCAACTGGAACTCCACCCACCCCGCGATTCCCGATCCGACGGTGATCCCCGCCACCCCCCAGCGCGCGTGGATCCCCAGCGCCTGCGGCGCCCAGAGCGAGAGCCCGGCCGCGAGCGCGATCGCGAGGGTCACGCGGGCGATCGCACACTGCATCGGCGTGCGCGGATCGCGCAGGGCGTAGAAGGCGCTCGCGTACAGGCGCCCGTACACGCTGGCGAGCAACCCCACCGCCGACCCCGCGAGGATCCCCCAGACCCACACCGCGTCATCGCGCCCGAACCTGCCCGACAGGTAGATCACCCCCGCCATCAGGTCGCCCAGCGTGACGAGCGCCACCACGCTCGGCACGACGAGAAACGCGATGCGCCGCTTGGCCGACTCGATCCGCTCGCGCAACTTGCGCGCCACCTCGTCGTCGCTCCCCAGCTCGCTCGCCATCTCCGGCAGCTCGGCGACCGACACGGCGCTGCCGAAGAGCGCCACCGGCAGCATGTAGATCAGCTGGGCGTACGAGAGCGCCGCCACCGCGCCGGGCACCACCAGCGACGCCAGCACGGTGTCCATCCAGGCGCTGATCTGCACCACGCCCCGCCCCGTCACCACAGGGACGAAGTTGCGCAGCACGGTGCGCAGGTTCGCGTCGCCGGTGTCGAGCGACGGCCTGAGCGCCCCGGCGAGCTGCCGGACCGCCGGCAGCTGCACCGCGAACTGGAGCGCACTCCCCGCCACCGCGGCCCACGCCACTGCGATCGCCAGCGCGCTTCCCTCGCGCGAGCCGCCGAACCAGATCATTGCCGCGATCATGGTCACGTTCCACGCCACGGGCGCCACGTAGGCCAGGAAGAAGTGCCGGTGGCTGTTGAGGATCCCCAGGCACCAGGCCGCGAGCACCAGCAGCCCGAGTCCGGGAAAGAGGATCCGCGTGAGCTGCGTGGCGAGCTCGCGCGTGCCGGAGTCGAAGCCGGGGGCGAAGAAGGCCACGATCCACGGCGCGGCCAGCACCCCCGCCAGCACCAGCACCGCCGACAGCAGGGCGAGGATCGAAAACACCGCGCCCGCGAGCCGCCGCGCCGCCTCGTCCTCGTCGCGGGCCAGCAGCCGCGCGTACACGGGCACGAACGACGCCGACAGTGCCCCCTCGCCGAGCAGGTTCTGGAGGAAGTTCGGCACCCGGAAGGCGAAGGCGAACGCGTCGGCGGCGAGCGAGCTGCCGAAGAAGTGCGCGAAGGCCCGCTGGCGGATGAGCCCGGTGATGCGGCTCGCCAGGATGCCGAGCGCCACGCGCGTCGCCCCGCCCGTCGCGCCGGCCGCCCGGGACGCGGCGGTCGCCGGCGCGCCGCGTCCGTGGTCCGTCATGCCTGGTCGCGGGTCCCGGCGATGAGTCGCCCGGCGTGCGCCCCGGTGGCCTCCGCGAGCTGCCGCACGAGCGCCTCGCCGTGGCGGGCCACGAACGGCCACCAGGCGAGGGCGCGTTCCTGCCGCAGTCCCCCGGGCCGGAGCGCGCCGCGCACCACGCGCATGATCCGCACCAGCTCGGTGTCGTTGCGCCTGGCCGCGGCGAGGAAGCGGCGCTCGAGCCGGTCGGCGCGTCCGTGCAACTGCAGCCGCGTCCCCTCCACGCTGCGCGCCGGCACCTCGGGAGTCGCCGCGGCGGCGATCGCGGCCAGCTCCTCGTCGAGGCACGCGCGCAACCGGGCGAAGGCCGCGAGCACCTTGGGGTCGACGAGGGTGCGCGCGCGCATCGCCTCCGCGGCGTGGGGATCCTCGAGCTCGCCCAGGGCGATGCCGCGCGTGGCCATCATGCGGGCCACGTGCGGCTCCACGATCGTCCCCGACCACCGGGGCACCGCGAGCGGCGCGGGCGCCTCCATCGCCGAGGCCACCGCCCCGACCTGGGCGAAGTAGGAGGTCTCGCCGGGTCCCGCCGCGTAGGCGACCGTGGGCACGAGGAGGGACTCGAGCAGGGGGCGAAGGAGCACGTTGGCCGCGAGCCCGTCGGGCGACGCCTCCCGCGCCCGTCGCGGCGCATCGGCGAGCGGGATGCGCCGCTTGTGCCCGCCGTCGATCGCGAACACCAGGGAGAGCCCGGGCACCTCGCGCACCTGCGGCTCGTGCCCGGCGGCGGCGAGGGAGGCGTCGCGCGCGCGAAGGGACGCCGCGACCGCCTCGCCGCGCTCGAGGGCGCGGCGAAGGTGGGGTGACGCCGCCGTGCGCAGCGCCGGGTGAAAGGCATCGAGCACCGGAATCCCGAGTGGACCGAGCAGCTCGCGGAGCAGCGCGACGAACGCCCCGCCGACCGTCGCGTCGGCCACGTGCGACTCACGCAGGGCGCGCACGAGCACCGGGTCGGGGGCGCGTCCCGCGGCGCGCACGACCGCCTCGACCGCGGCCACCACGTCGCCGAGGGTACGGACCCCCATCGCGTCGCCCTCGGCGCCGTGGACGGGCCCCTCGAGCCACTCCACCCCGTCGGGACCGGCGACGGCCGCCCGCCGGGCCTCGTCGATGTCGGCGTCGTCGGTGGCGGCCCAGAACAGCGGCGCGGCCGGGATGCCGCAGGCGTCCTCGATCGCCGCCGCCAAGGCCCTGGCCGTGAGCGCCTTGTGCAGGGTGTAGAGCGGTCCCCCCGCGAGGCCGGGCTGCTGCCCCGTGGTGACCACCACGCCGCCGGCGCGGGCGACCCCCTCGAGGCGATCGGTGGCGGGGCCGGCCGGCCCGAGCGCGGGCCGGAGCGCGGCCAGCCAGTCGTGTCCCGCGAACCTTGCGCCGACGTCGCGCGCCCGGGCGGCCCACGCCGCCGCGCCCGCCGGCGCGACGCCGAACCACCCGGTCCCGCGCGGGTCGGCGGCGATGCCGAGGGCGGCGAGCGGCGAGCCACCGAGCCGCTCGGTGACGACGCGGAGGTCGTTCACCCTCGATTCCCCGCGCCGGGTCGCGCGCTCACTTGTGGTAGGGCTCGCCGCGCACGATCGTGCCGGCGCGATAGAGCTGCTCGGCGAGCACGAGGCGGGCGAGCTCGTGCGGGAGGGTCCATGGGGCGAGTGCCATCCGGTGCTGCGCTCCCGACACGAACGACGGCTCGAGGCCGTGCGCGCCCCCGATCACGAAGGCCACGTCGCGCCCCGCCTCCCTGGCGCGCTGCAACCAGGTGGCGAAGGCGGCCGAGGTGAACTGCCTGCCGCCCTCGTCGCAGGCGACCACGCACGACCCCTTCACGGCGCCGGACAGCCGTTCTCCCTCCCGCGTGCGGACCTCGGCCGGTGGCATTGCCGCGCTGCGCTCACCCTTGACCTCGCGCACTTCGAGGGGCCAGTACCGCGCCGCGCGTGCCTCGTAGTCGTGAATGGCCGCCGCCAGCGCCGCGTCGCGCGGGCGGCCGACGACGGCGACGAGCCAGCGCACTAGCGGGGGTCCCGCCGCGGCGCGGCGCGCCGCGAGGCGCGGTCCACGGGGCGGCGGCGACAGCCGCCGTCAGGCATAGATCCCGCGCAGCTTGTGGACCGTCGACACGCGGCTGATCGAGAGCATGTAGGCCGCGGTGCGGAGGTTCACCTTGTGCTGCTGCGCGAGCTTGAGCACGTCATGGAACGAGCGCTTCATGATGTCGGTGAGCCGCTCGTTGACGCTGGCCTCGGACCAGAAGTAGCCGCCGCGGTCCTGGACCCACTCGAAGTAGCTGACCGTCACGCCCCCCGCGTTGGCGAGGATGTCGGGAATCACGAAGATCCCCTTCTCGTCGAGCACCGCGTCGGCGGCGGCGGTGGTCGGGCCATTGGCGCCCTCGCAGATGACCCGGGCGCGGATCTTGTCGGCGTTCTTGGTCGTGATCACGTTCTCCAGCGCCGCCGGCACCAGCACCTCGACGTCGAGCGTGAGCAGCTCGTCGTTGCTGATCGCGTCACCCCTGGGGTAGCCCTCGAGCGTGCCGTGCGACTTGACCCAGGCCGCGGCGTCGGGGACGTCGATCCCGTTCGTGTTGTGCACGCCGCCGGTGCGGTCCCCCACGGCCACGATCGTCATCCCCTCCTTCTGCATCAGGTCGGCGGCGATCGAGCCCACGTTGCCGAAGCCCTGCACCGCCACCGTGGTGCCCTTGATCGGCATGCCAAGGTGGGTGAGCGCCTCCTTGGTGACGATCATGCAGCCCCGCCCGGTCGCCTCGCGGCGCCCGAGCGAGCCGCCCATCTCGATCGGCTTGCCGGTGACGACGGCGGTCACGGTGTGCCCCATCCGCATCGAGTAGGTGTCCATCACCCACGCCATCACCCGCTCGTTGGTGTTGACGTCGGGGGCCGGCACGTCGCTGTCGGGACCGAGGAGCGACATGATGCCGGCGGTGTAGCGACGCGTCAGTCGCTCGAGCTCGGCCACGCTCATCTTGAGCGGGTCGCAGATCACGCCGCCCTTGGCGCCGCCGAACGGGATGTTCACCACCGCGCACTTCCAGGTCATCCAGGCGGCGAGGGCCTTCACTTCCTCGAGCGTCACGTTCATGTCGAACCGGATGCCGCCCTTGGCGGGGCCGCGCGACGTGTTGTACAGCACCCGGTAGCCGGTGTAGACCTCGACCTCGCCGTTGTCGTGCATCACGGGGATCGACACGGTGAGCTGCTTCTCGGGATGGCGGAGGATCTTGTAGATCCCGGGCTCGAGGTCGAGCAGTTCGGCCGCGCGGTCGAAGCGCGACATCATCGCCTCGAACGGGTTTTCCTCGTTCAGGAAGCGGTCCTTGTCCGGGCGGACGATTCTATCGGTCGGCAGGCGGAGGTCGGTGGCCATGGTCAGCGGCGCCGGGCGCCGGTTTCGGGTTCAGTGAGCGCGCGGCCGAAACGGCCCCCATGATGGCGTCCAGCGCGGCATCCACCGCCGCGTGGCCCGTTTCGACCCTCACGCGCTGGGTAACATACCACAACGGCGGAGCCCCGCGAGGCCACAGCGGGGCCAGCTTGACATGGTCCTTGAGCGTGCATACCGCCACGCCCGGGGCGCCCGCGACCCGGACGAGCCGCGACACGTCGGCCTCCGAGAATTCGTGGTGATCGGCGAAGGCGGCGAGCGTGGGCCGGGCGCCGGCCTGCGCCAGCTGCGCGCCGAATGCGCCCGGCGCCGCGATCGACGCGATCGCGAGCACCGCGCGCCCCGCCAGCGCCTCCAGCGGCTCTTCCTCGCCGGCGGCGTTTCGCAGCGGCCCGGCGGGCAGGTGCACCGTGGCGACCGGCAGGCGTGGCGCCACCGTCCCGAGCGCGCGCAGCACCGCTTCCGCGTCGCCGGAGGCCGCCGACTTGCGCGTCACGATCGCCAGCGTCGCCCGGCGCACCGCACCGAGCGGCTCGCGCATCGGTCCCGCCGGCAGCAGGCGCCAGCGGCGCGGCCAGGCATCGGCGCTCACCAGCACCACGTCCACCATCCGGCGCGCGCCGCGATGCTGGAAGGCATCGTCGAGCACCGCCACGTCGGCGCCGAGCCCCCGCGCGCGTGCCGCCCCGGCCACGCGATCGGGCGCCGTCACCACCGGCACGTCGGGGTTGAGCTGACGGTGCACCAGCGGCTCATCCTCGCCGTAGCCGCGCAGCACGATCGCCGGGTGCGCGCCGCGGTCGCGCAGCGATGCCGCGAACCAGGCCGCCACCGGCGTCTTGCCGGTGCCCCCCACGCTCAGGTTGCCGATCGAGATCGCCGGGATCGCCGTCGCCCGCGAGGCGAGCACCCCGGCGTCGAACAGCCGCGACCGCACCGCCATGGCCGCGCCGTACACGAGCGCGACCGGCGCCAGCGCGGCGCGGGCGATCACCGACACCGCGTCGTCGCCGTGCCAGAGCCGCTCGGCAAGGGCGCGGTCAGTCGGCATCGCCCGCCTCCCGCCCCGTGGCGGCCATCAGCGCGGCGAAGCGCGGCACCTCGTCCTCCACGTGGGCGGGCGCGGGGGCGACGGGCACCGGCGCGCTCAGCGCCAGCGTGACGCGCGCAAACGGCTTCGGGATCATGAACCCGTCCCAGCTCCCCAGGCGCCAGGCGCGCGAGGCGTGGACCCGCAGCACCACCACCGGCGCGCCGCCGCGCTGCGCCGCCGCCAGCGCGCCGGGGGCGAAACTGTGCGCCGGGCCGCGCGGGCCGTCGGGGGTCACGATCACGTCGCCGCCGTCGCGCAGCACGCGCACCAGCCCGAGCAGCGCCCGCGCCGCCCCCCGCGACGACGAGCCGCGCACCATGCGCCAGCCCATCCCCGTCGCCACCTGCGCGATGATCTCCCCGTCCTTGTGCTCGCTGACCAGCGCGGCGATTCCCTGCCCGCGCGCGAACCAGAGCGTCGCCAGCATCTCGCCGTGCCAGATCACCAGCACCACCGGCGGCCGCGGCCCCCGTCGCCGGTCGAGGCCGGTCCATCCCACGCGCCTCACCCGCCAGGTGCGCGCCAGCAGCCGGATCAGCACGCGCCCAAGCGCGATCGACAGGCGCAGCGTGAGCGTGGGCGCCCGCGTCGCGCCGGTCCCGCCGCCCGCGCTCACGGCGGGAGCATCTCGCTCGCCAGCTGGGCCACGCGCGCGCTCGCCCCCGGCGTCCCGAGCGACGCGTGCACCTGCGCGAGGTCGGCGACCATCCGGCGCCGCGCCGCGCTCGCCGCGTCAAGCAGCGGCTCCACCGCGTCGGCAAGGGCCTCCGCGGTCGCGAACTCCTGCCAGAACTCGCGGGCCACCTCGCGCTGCGCCACGATGTTGACGAGCCCGATGTGCGGCACCCGGATCACGCGGCGGGCGATCACCGCCGTGAGCGCGTTGGTCTTGTAGGCGATCACCAGCGGGCACTCGGCCACCGCCGCCTCGAGCGTCGTGGTGCCGCTCTTGCAGAGCGCCGCGTCGGCGGCCCGCAGCACGTCGTAGCTCGCGTCGTGGCGCTGCGGGTACGGGCAGCGCGCGGCGTCGATCGTCATCCCCGGGGCGACGCTCACCACCGGCTGCAGCCCGGGAATGCGGGCCTCGAGCCGCCGCGCCGCCGCCACGAACACGTCGAGGTGCCGCGCCACTTCCTGGCCCCGGCTTCCCGGGAAGAGGGCGAGCACCCGCGCCCCGGGGTCGATGCCGAGCCGTGCCCGCGCGGTGGTGCGGTCGGGGAGCATGGCGGCATGGTCGAGCAGCGGGTGGCCCACGAACGTCGCGTCGACGCCCGCCTTGCGCAGCAGCGCCTCCTCGAACGGCAGGATCACCGCCGCCTTCGTCACGATGCGCGCGATCTCGGCGAGCCGCCCCGGTCCCCACGCCCACACCTGCGGCGTGATGTAGTAGAGCACCGGGACTCCCGCGTCGTGCGCCGCCGCGGCGAGCTTGAGGTTGAACCCGGGGTAGTCCAGCAGCACGAGCAGCGACACGCGACCGCTGCGCAGCCGTGCCCGGACCTCGCGCAGCAGCCGCCAGTGGTGCGGCACCTGGCGAATCACCTCGATGAATCCCAGCGCCGCCAGCCGCTCGCTCCGCTCCACCAGCGCCACGCCGGCGGCGGCCATGCAGGTGCTGCCGATCCCGGCGAGGCTCAGGTCGGGGCGCTGCGCCGCCAGCGCGCGCGCCACGGCGGCCGCGTGCAGGTCGCCGGACACTTCCCCGGCGACGAGGAAGACCTCACGCACGCGCATGCGCCGGGGCGGTCATCGCCGGGAGCGACCGCTCGATCGCGGCCATCACGCGCAGGGCCACGTCCAGCGCCTGGCGTCCCTCGGCACCGGGAACGAGCACCGGGCCCTCGCCCCGGACCGCCTTCGAGAACGCGTCGAGCTCGAGCTTGAGCGGCTCCCCCTCCGGCGCCTCGAGGGGCACGACCTCGACGAACGCCTCCATCGCCAGCGGCCCCCGCCCCTTGGCCAGGGTGGCGAAGTCGAGCCCCTCCCGCAGCCGGAAGAACGCCCCGCTCCCCGCCGCGAGGTCGAGCGAGATGTAGCCGCTCGGCTGGAAGATCCGCAGCTTGCGGGTACGATCGGCCGAGACCCGGCTGGCGGTGATGTTGGCCACCGCCCCCGACGCGAAGGTGAGGCGCGCGTTGGCGATGTCGGCCGTCGGGGTGAGCACGTTCACGCCGACCGCGTCCACCGCCGTCACCTCGCTCTCCAGCAGCGCGAGGATCAGGTCGATGTCGTGGATCATCAGGTCGAGCACCACCGCCACGTCGGCGCCGCGCGAGGTGAACGGTGCCAGCCGGTCGCTCTCGATGAACTTCGGCCCGCGGATGTGCGGCCACGCGGCGCGCACCGCGCGGTTGAACCGCTCCACGTGCCCGACCTGCACGAGCACCCCCTGCGCCCCCGCCAGCGCGAGCAGCTCGTCGGCCTCGGCCAGCGTCACGGTGATCGGCTTCTCGATGAAGACGTGCTTGCCGGCCTCGATCGCCAGGCGGGCCACGGCATGGTGCGCCGTGGTGGCCGTCACCACCGACACGGCGTCGCACTCGGCGAGGAGCGACGCGACCGAGTCGTGGGCCCGCACCTTGAGGTCCGCCGCCACCGACGCCGCCCGCTCCGCGTTGCGGTCGTGGAAGCCGGCGAAGTCGTCGCCGGTGAGGTCGCGCAGCAGGCGCACGTGGTGGTAGCCGAGCGCCCCGGCCCCGATCACCCCGAAGCGCGGCGCCATCGTCAGATCACCACGCCGCGCGAGCTGTTGGCGACGAAGTCGACGAACTCCTTCACCTCTCCCGTCATGTGCAGCTCCTGCTCGGCCTTCGCCAGCGCCTGCGACACGTTGAGCTCCGACCGGAAGAAGAGCCGGTACGCCCGCTTGAGCTCGCGCACGACCTCCTCGGCGAAGCCGTTCCGCTGCAGCCCCACGGTGTTGAGGCCGTACAGCTTGATCGGGTTCCCCACCGCCTTGATGAACGGCGGGATGTCCTTGGGCACCCGCGAGCACCCGCCGATGAACGAGAACTTGCCGATCTTCACGAACTGGTGGACGGCGGTGAGCCCGGAGATGATCGCGCGCTCCTCCACCGTCACGTGCCCGGCGAACTGCGTCCCGTTGGCCACCACCACGTGGTCCCCCACGTGGCAGTCGTGGCCGAGGTGCACGTACGTCATCAGGAAGCAGTGCCTGCCGACCGTGGTCTTGAAGCTCTGCGTCGTGCCGCGGTTGATCGTCGAGTAGTCGCGGATGATCGTCCCCTCGCCGATTTCGACGGTGGTCCGCTCCCCCTTGAACTTCGTGTCCTGCGGGTCGCCGCCGAGGACGACGCCGATCCCGAGCTGCACGCCCGGCCCGAGCGTCACGAAGCGCTCGAGCGTCGATCGGGCCCCGATCCGGCAGCCGTCGCCGATCGTGCAGCCCTCGCCCACGATCGCGTACGGGCCGACCTCGACCTCGCTCCCGATCGCCGCGTCGGGATGGACGATCGCCGTGGGATGGATGCGGGCGCTCACCGGTCGCGCACCATCGCGGCCAGCTCGGCCTCGACCACCACCTCGTTCTCGACGCGCCCCTCGCCACGCATGCGGCATACCGTGCCGCGGATCTGGATCACGTTCATCTCGAACCGGATCTGGTCCCCCGGCTTCACCGGCCGGCGGAACTTCACGTTGTCGAGCGACATGAAGTACACCACCTTGTCGTCGGGGCTCTCCAGCGAGCCCAGCAGCAGCATCCCGCCCACCTGCGCCATCGCCTCGACGATCAGCACCCCCGGCATGATCGGGTGCCCGGGAAAGTGCCCCTGGAAGAACGGCTCGTTGATCGTGCAGTTCTTGATCCCCACGATCCGCTTGTTCGGCTCGATCTCGAGGATCCGGTCCACCAGCAGGAACGGATAGCGGTGGGGCAGCACCTTGATGATGTCGTCGATGTCCATGACCCGTGACTCCTTGCGTGCGTTGTGCAGCATCGCGCGCACCAGCGACACCGTGCCGCGATGGCTGGGCTTGTGCGCGACGATCCGCGCCCGCACCCGCCTGCCGGCCAGCGCGAGGTCCCCGACGCAGTCCAGCGCCTTGTGGCGCAGGAACTCGTCGGGCCATCGCAAACTCCCCGCCACCAGTCCCGTCCCGTCCAGCACGAGGGCGTTCGTCGTCGTCGCCCCGCGAATCAGCCCCTTCGCGCGCAGCGCCTCGACCTCGTGCACGAACCCGAAGGTACGCGCCGGCGCCAGTTCCGTCACGAAGGCCCCCGGCGTCACCGCCCAGGCGCCGTGCTGCCGGCCGATCAGCGGGTGCGGAAACTCGATCGTCACCTCGAGCTGCAGGCCGTCCGCCGGATGGGCTTCGTAGGTCGCCTCCCCCTCGGTGACGCGCATCGGCCGGTCAAGGTCGAGGTACTCCACTTCCCCCGCCTGCTCCTGCACCCCGGCGCGCGCGAGCGCCGCCACGAACGGCGCCGCGCTCCCGTCGAGGATCGGCGGCTCCGCCGCGTCCATCTCGATCGTCACGTCGTCGAGCCCGGTGCCCGACACCGCCGCCAGCACGTGCTCCACCGTGTGCAGGGCGTCGTCTCCCTCGCCGATCTGCGTCCGCCGCTCGGTCAGCACCGCACGGTCCGCCAGCGCGGGGATGCGCGCCGATCCGGGCCGGTCGGTGCGCCGGAAGCCGATCCCCGCACCGGGAGGCGCCGCCGCGAACGCCAGGTGGCAGGGCGTCCCGAGGTGCAGTCCCACCCCTTCCACCTCGCTGCGCTGCGCGACCGTCCGGCGCCGCGCGCTCACTGCCCGTCCTCGACCAGGCGCTCCAGGCGGCGGGTGAGGACCGCGAGACGGTACAGCGACGCCTGCGTGCGCAGGAACTCCATGTGCGGCCGCGCCGGGTACCCCGTCCACGTCTCGCCCGCCGGCACGTTGCCGAAGACCCGCGACCCGCCCCCGATCCGCGCGCGGTCGCCCAGCGTCAGGTGATCGGCAAGCCCGACCTGCCCCGCGAGGATGACGCCGTCGCCGAGCGTGGTGCTGCCGGCCAGGCCGACCTGTGCCGCCACCAGGCACAGGCGCCCGATCCGGCAGTTGTGCGCGATGTGCACGAGGTTGTCGATCTTCGACCCCGCCCCGATCGCCGTGTCGTCGATGCTCCCGCGGTCGATCGTGGAATTCGCCCCGATCTCGACGTCGTCGCCGACAAGCAGGCGTCCCACGTGCGGGATCTTTCGGTGCTCCCCGTCGGTGAAGACGTAGCCGAAGCCGTCCGAACCCAGCCGGGTCCCCGCGTGCACCTGCACCCGGTTGCCCAGCACCGTGCCGGAATACAGGGTCACACCGGGATGGAGGCGCACGTCGGACCCGATCTGCACCCCGTCGCCAATCACCGTCCCGGCCTCGATCCACGCCCGGTCGCCGATCACCGCGCCGGCGCCGATCACCACGTACGGGCCCAGCGCCACCTCGGCGCCCAGCTGCGCCCCCCGGCCGATCACCACCGTCCGGTGCACTCCCACCGGGCGCACGGGGGGGCGGTAGAGCCGGGGCAGCAGCCCGACCAGCGCCCCCATCGGATTCGCCACCGTCACCCGGCTCGCCGCGCCGCACGGCAGGTGCGCCAGCGCGGGGGACAGCAACACGACGCTCGCCCGCGTCGCGGCAAGCGCCGCCCGCCGGCCCTCGCCGCTGCAAAACGACAGGTCCCCGGGCTCGGCGCGGTCGAGGGGGGCCACCGCGTGCACCGTCGTCGCCCCGTCGCCGACGAGCGCTCCGCCCGACGCCGACGCGATCTCGGCCGCGGTCAGCGCCGCCGATTCCACCGCGAGGCCCGGGGCCGGCGCGGCCGTGGCCGTCACGGAGCCGGAGGCTTCGGCTTGGAGATGCCGGCCGGCGCGGCCACCGGGCCCACCGGCGGCTTGTCCGACTTGGGCGCCGCGGCGGCCGGCCCGCCGATCACCGGCTTCGGCATCAGGCGCAGCTTGGCGATCACGCGGTCGGTCACGTCGAGGTTCTTGTCGATCGAGACGATCGGGTTGGCCTGCGTCTCGACGTCGAAGATCACCGTCCAGCCCTCCTCGGTGCGCACGTCGTCGATCGCCTTCTTCACCATGTCGGTGATCGGCTGCATCAGCTCGACCTGCCGGCCCCGCGCCTGCTCCTCGAGTCCCTGCTGCTTCTTCTGCATCTCCTCCTGCTTGGCGCGAATCGTGAGCTCCCGGGCCTGCTTCTGCGCCACCGCCAGCGTCGACTCCACCTTCCGGTACTCGGCGATCATCTTCTGCAGGGTGTCGCCCATCTTCTCGAGCTGGCTGCGGTAACCCTCGACTTCCTTGCGGAAGACGGCCTCGGCATCGGCACGCCCCGGTGCCTGCTCCACCACGGCCTGCGAGCGCAGGAACGCGATCTTCACGGCGGCCGGCTGCTGCGCGCCGAGGGTCGGCGCCACAAGGGAGGCCAGCAACGCGCCGCCGACGGCGGCGAAAGGGATCGAACGCATGGACATCGGACTCCAGAGGGGGAAGATCGTCACGCCGGCCACCATGAACGGGCGCGAGGCTCGCGCTAGAACTGCTGGCCGAGCCGGAAGTGGAACTGCCAGGCCGGCGCCGGACGCCCGAAGGCGTCGCGCCGGTCGAACCCGTACGCGTAGTCGAGCCCGAGCGGCCCGAGCGGCGAGATGATCGTGACACCGGCGCCGGCGCCGCGGTAGAGGCGCGTCGGGTCGAAGTCGACCGGCTTCGCCCACACATTGCCCGCGTCGTGGAAGAAGCTCACGTAGAACATCTGGTTGAACCGGATCCCGAGCTCGGCCGTCGTCGTCAGGAACGCGTTGCCGAACGACGCGCGCTGTGCCGAGTAGGTGCTCGTGTTGGAGATGTACCCGGCCGGCGTGATCGAGAATTCGGGGTAGCCGCGCAGCTGCTCGCCGAACTGGACGCCGCCGAGCGCGAAGCTCTGCGAGAAGAAGAACGGCCCCGGGTCGCCGAACACCGCGCCCCCCTTGGCCGTGAGCCCGAACACGAACTTGATCGGGCTGTCGCCCACCTTGCCGCCCCCGACCTGGAACAGCGGCGCGTACGCCCGCAGCTCCGTGCTGTAGCGCGCGTAGGTCGCGGTGCCGCCCAGCACCCCGCCCGAGAACTGCGCCGTGATCGTCTGCAGCCCCCCCGCCGACGGGAAGGGCTGGTCGACGCGCGTGTCGCGCTGCAGCGTCACCCCGAAGGTCGAGCGGAAGCAATTGTTGCACTGCGCCGCGTACTGGCTCGTGAGCCCGCCGCTGCCGAAGCTCTGCACCTCGGCGCCGTACGACAGGAAGATCCGCGAGTAGTACGACCCCGGCACCGGGAAGCCGAGCTGCACCGACGCGCCGGTGCGCGTCGACGAGCCGAGGTCGGCGATCCGGTAGCGGTTCTGCGACCGGTAGGCCGACAGCGTCCCCGAGACGCGGCTCAGCTTGATCGACGGGTCGGTGTACGAGAGGTTGAAGTCGTTGATGTACGACCCGAACTGCCACTGCAGCGTCCCCTTCTTGCACTGGCCGAACAGGTTCGGCTGCTCGAGGCCGACGAAGCCGCCCACCCCCACCGCCTGTCCCACCGACGCGCCGAAGTTGATCGAGCCGGTCTTCTTCTCCTTGACGCGGAAGATGATGTCCACGTCGCCGGACTCGTTCGCCTGCCGCGTATCCGGCGGCGGCATCGGCTGCTCGAAGAAGCCGAGGTTGGAGATGTTCTGGTAGCTGCGGATCAGCCGGTCCTGGTTGAACACGTCGCCCGGCACGATGTTCAGCTGGTCGCGGATGCACGGCTCGTGGGTGTAGTCGTTCCCCACGATCTCGATCCGGTTGATGATCGCCGGCGTCCGCTCCTCGATCGCCCAGCGCAGGTCGACCACCGGCTGCGAGTCGGGGGCGATCTTGCGCTCGACCGCCGGGCGGACGGTCGCGTAGATGTACCCCTCGTTGCTGTACGCGGTGCGCAGCTTCTGCGTCCCGGCCTCCCACTTGTCGCGGTCGAACACGCCCTTGGGGCGGCCCCGGCCGAGGATCTCGTCGAGGCGCTCCTGCAGGGTCGGCGTCTGGTCGGCGAACGGGTAGTAGGTCAGCACCTCGGGGGTCGAGAAGCGCGCGTTCCCCTCGACGCTGATCCGGCCGATCCGGTACTGCCGCCCCTCGTCCACGCTGATGTCGAGGTACGCCTTCCCCCGCTGCCGGTCGATCACGATCGTGTCCCTGAGCAGCTGGAAGTCGATGAAGCCGCGGTTGGCGTAGTACTTGGGCAGGTGGTCGGCGAGGTCGGCGGCGTACGTCTCCTCGTTGAACTCCCCCTTCTGCCACCACCAGAAGCCCTCGGGCCTGGTCGACAGCGCCCCGGCAAGCACCGCCGCCGGGACCCGCGTGTTCCCGTGGAAGCGGATCCCCGACACCGCGAGGCGGCGTCCCTCGTCGACGCGAAAGGTGATCGCCACCCTCCCGTTCAACCCGGTGGTCGTGTCGACCCGCACCTTGGCGAGGAAGAAGCCCTGCTGCTGGTAGAGCGAGTCGATGCGCGCCACCGCCCGCGCCACCAGCCCCGGGTCCACCGGGCGGCCGATCAGGAGCTCGACCTGGTCGCGCACCGTCCCCGCACTCACGCGCTTGGGGCCGGTCACCGACACGTCGCCGAGGATCGCCCGCTCAACCACCGTCACCACGAGGGCGGCCTTGGTGCCGTCGGCGCTGAGGCGGCAGTCGAGGGCGACGTCGTCGTACTGCCCCGTGCCGTAGAGGGTCTTGAGGGCGGCCTGCGCCACGCGGGCATTGAGCGCCATCCCCGGCTCGAAGCCGAGGTCGACGAGGATCGTGCTCTCGGTGACCCGCTTGTTGCCGATGATCAGGATCGTGTCGGGCTGCGCACAGCGGGCGTCCTGCGCGGCCACGAGGGCCGGCGCCAGCACGCCCGCGACGACAACCGCCAGGGTCGAGGCAAACCGAAGCATCCGCGCAATATAACCCGGACGACGCGCTACGGCCCCGGGCGGAAGCAGGGCCGCCCGGGGGCGGCGTCCCCCCGGCGCTCCCGGCCTCCGGGGGCGCCGGGGAGGCGCCCCCCGTCAGGCCTTCGGGCTCGCGTCGTTCGACAGGACGCGGAAGTCGAGCTTCGCGCCGTCGGGGTTCGCGTCGACCTCGATCTCGTCCCCCTTGCTGAACTCGCCGAGGAGGATCTTCTCCGACAGCGGGTCCTCGATCGACCGCTGGATCGCCCGCCGCAGGGGCCGCGCGCCGAACTTCTCGTCGAACCCGTGCCTGACGAGGAAGTCGGTCGCCGCCGGCGTCAGGGTGATCGTCAGTTCCTCGTCGCTCAGGCGGCGCTGCACCTCCTTGAGCATCACCCCCACGATCTCGGCGATGTGCTCGCGCGACAGCGGGTGGAAGACGATCACGTCGTCGAGCCGGTTCAGGAACTCGGGGTTGAAGACGTGGTTCAGCTCTTCCTTCACCTTCTCCGAGATCCGCTCGAACGAGGCCTTGGCGTCGCCCGAGGTGAAGCCGAGCCCCTTCCCCTTCATGATGTCCTTGGCGCCCACGTTCGACGTCATGATCACGACCGTGTTCTTGAAGTCGATCACCCGGCCGTAGTTGTCCGTCAGGTGTCCCTCGTCGAGCACCTGGAGCAGGATGTTGAACACGTCGGGGTGCGCCTTCTCGATCTCGTCGAGCAGGATCACGCTGTACGGCTTGCGGCGGACCGCCTTGGTGAGGGTCCCCGAGTCCTCGTAGCCCACGTACCCCGGGGGCGCGCCGATCAGCCGCGACACCGAGAACTTCTCCATGTACTCGCTCATGTCGACGCGGATCAGCGCCGACTGGTCGGCGAACAGGAACCGGGCCAGCTGGCGGGCGACCTCGGTCTTGCCCACGCCCGTCGGGCCGCAGAAGACGAACGAGCCGATCGGCCGCGCCGGGTCCTTGAGGCCGGCGCGGCTGCGCCGGATCGAGCGGGCGAGCGCCCTGATCGCGTCGTGCTGGCCGATCACGGCGTGGTGGATCTCCTCCTCCATGCGCAGCAGGCGCGACGTCTCCGCCTCCTGCAGCCGCGTGACGGGGATTCCCGTCCACCGGCTGACGATGAACGAGATCTCGTCCTCGCCCAGCGACGGCCGGTGCGACTGGCGGCGCTTCTCCCACTCGTCCTGCTTCTTGCGGATCTCGCCCTGGAGCTCGCGCTCCGAGTCGCGCAGCGACGCCGCCCGCTCGAAGTTCTGGTCGCGCACCGCCGCTTCCTTGTCGGTGTTGACCTTCTCCAGTCTCTCCTTGAGCTCGGCCACCTCCGGCGGCGGCACCTGGGCCGCCATCCGGGCCCGCGCCCCCGCCTCGTCGATCACGTCGATCGCCTTGTCGGGGAGGAACCGATCGGTGATGTACCGCTCGCTCAGCCGCGCCGCCGACACGAGGGTGAGGTCGGGGATCGTCACCTTGTGGTGGTCCTCGTACTTCTTGCGGAGCCCCTTCAGGATCTCGATCGTCTCGTCGACCGACGGCGGGTCGACGATCACGGTCTGGAAGCGGCGCTCGAGGGCGCCGTCCTTCTCGATGTACTTGCGGTATTCGTTGAGGGTGCTCGCGCCCACGCACTGCAGCTCGCCGCGCGCCAGCGCCGGCTTCAGCATGTTGCTCGCGTCGATCGCCCCCTCGGCCGCCCCCGCGCCCACCAGGGTGTGCAGCTCGTCGATGAACAGCACGATGTTCTTGTTCTGGGCGATCTCGTTCATCACCGCCTTGAGGCGCTCCTCGAACTGGCCGCGGTACTTCGTCCCCGCGATCACCGCCGCCATGTCGAGCGACAGCACGCGGTGGTCGCGCAGCGACTCCGGGCACTCCCCGGTCGCGATCAGCTGCGCCAGCCCCTCCACGATCGCCGTCTTCCCCACCCCGGGCTCGCCGATCAGCACCGGGTTGTTCTTCTTGCGGCGCGACAGCACCTCCATCACCCGCTCGATCTCCTTCGCGCGACCGATCGTCGGGTCGAGCTGCCCCTCGGCGGCCAGCTGCGTCAGGTCGCGGCAGAAGTGGTCGAGCGCCGGCGTCTTGGACTTCTTCTCCCCCTTGGCCGGCGCCGCCGCCGGCGGTGGCGAGCCCCCCTGCGCCTGCTGCCCCTGCGGCGGCACGTCGTTGCCCAGCAGCCGCAGCGTCTCGGCGCGGGCCGCCTCGAGGTTCACCCCCGCGTCGGTCAGCACCTGTGCCGCGATCCCCTTCTCCTCCCGCAGCAGCCCCAGCAGCAGGTGCTCGGTGCCCACGTAGCTGTGCGTGAGCTCCCGCGCCTCGCTCATCGCCAGCTCGAGCACCTTCTTGGCGCGCGACGTGTAGGGAAGGTCGGGCCCCGTGGCCTGCGCCGCCTTTCCCTTCTTCACCGTCTCCTCGATCTTCTGCGTGATCTCGTCGAGGTCGACGTTGAGGTTCTGCAGCACCGCCGCGGCCACGCCCTCGCCCTCGCGGATCAGCCCGAGGAGGATGTGCTCGGTGCCCACGTACTCGTGGTGCAGCCGCGCCGCCTCCTCGCGCGCCATCGCGAGGACCTTGCGAACCCGTTCGGTGAAGTTGTAGCCGTTCATGTGCCCCCTCGAGCGGTGATCGTGGAGGTCACCCGGCCAGCGGTCCCTCGGCGGCCAGCACCTGCCGCACGTAGCGCGCCCGGGCCAGGTTCCCTTCGCTCTCCGACAGCACCCGTCCCTCGCTGCGGGCGAGGTGTGCCGACTGGCTGAAGATCAGGAGCTTGTTGAGCGTGTATACCCGCAGCCCGTCGATCAGTTTCAGGCCGACCGCGAGCCGCACACCGCTGAGCAGGTTCATCGCCTCGTCGAACGACAGCATCCGCGCGTGGCGCAGGGTCGCGTACGCGCGCCACAGCTTGTCCTCGATAATATAGCCCGCGTCGCGCAGCAACACACGCCGCGCCTCCGCCTCCCGCTCGATCACGTGCCGTACCACCCGCCCGAGGTGGTCGAGCAGGTCCTCCGACGTGCGCCCCAGCGTCGTCTGGTTCGACAGCTGGAAGAAGTTCCCCACCACCTCGCTCCCCTCGCCGTACAGCCCCCGGTACGTCAGCCCCATCTGCTGCAGCCCGGCCAGTACCTTGGCGATCTCCTTCGTCAGCACCAGCCCCGGCAGGTGGATCAACACCGACGCCCGCATGCCGGTGCCCGTGTTCGTCGGGCACGCCGTCAGGTAGCCGAACTCGTCGTGGAACGAGAACGGCACCGCCAGCCCCAGCTCACGGTCCAGCCGCGACACCCCCGCCCAGGCCGCGTCGACCTGGAACCCCGACCGCAGCGACTGCAGCCGCAGGTGGTCCTCCTCGTTCACCATCATGCTCACGTCGCGCCCCACGAGCAGCGCCGCCCCCGACCGCACCGCCTGCTGCGCGTCCAGCCCGGCCAGCTCCCGGCTCACCAGGTGCCGCTCGAGCAGCAGCAGCCGGTCGGTCTCGTCGAGCTCGTCCACCCGCACCGTCACGCTCCCCTCGAGCGCGGGGAGCCGCGCCGCCGCCTCGCGCACCTGCGCCAGCACGCGCAGCCGCTCGCCGTCACGGGCCCGCGGCGTGAACGCGAAGCCCTCCACGTTGCGCGCCAGGCGCACCCGCGTCGACAGCACGATGTCCGACGCCTCCCCGGAGGCGTCGAGCCACGACACGCCGCCGTCGGGCAGGAGCGAGAGGTCGAGGCTCACGCGCCCCGCCCCGCCGCCGGCCACGCCGCCGGGCCCGTCACTCCATCCCCCGCAGCTGGTCGCGCAGCGCGGCCGCATCCTCGAACTGCTCCTGCTCGATCGCCCGCCGCAGCCGGTCGCGCAGCTCCAGCACCGTGTTCGCCTTCTGCCGATGCGCCGGCTGCGGCCCCTCGTACCGCGGCCCGGCGTGCGTCGCGCTGCCGTGCACGCGCCGCAGCAGCTCCCGCAGGTTCGACTCGAAGCTCGCGTAGCAGCGCGCGCACCCCAAGCGCCCCGTCGACCGGAAGTCCTTCAGCGACATCCCGCAGAAGGTGCACCGCACCGACTCCACGCTCGGCACCAGCGCCTGCTGCTGCACCGCCTTGAGGAAGTCGCCCAGCGGGTGCTTGGGCGTCGACACGGTCGTCTCCACGCCCCGCGCCGCCGCGCACTGCTCGCACAGCCGCAGCTGCGTCACGGTGCTCTCGACAATCTGCGTCAGGTGCACCACCGCGTCGCGCGCCTTGCACTGGTCGCAGAGCATCAGCCCGCCACGCTCCGCTCGGGCACGTCCGTGAGCCGCCCGTCCTCCAGCAGCAGGACCCGGTCCGCGCGGGCCGCCAGCGAGCGATTGTGCGTCACGACGACCATGGCCGTCTCCAGGTCGCGGGCCAGTTCGCTGAGCAGCGCGTGCAGCCGCTCGGCATTCCCATGGTCGAGATTACCCGATGGCTCGTCCGCAAGAAAGACCGCCGGGTCGGCCGCCAGCGCCCGCGCCACCGCCGTGCGCTGCTGCTCGCCCCCCGACAGCGCCGCCGGCCGGTGGTGCGCCCGGGCCCCGAGCCCGACCCGCTCCAGCAGCTCCTCCGCCCGCCGCCGGGCCTCCCCCTCGGCGCGCCCCGCGATCCGCAGCGGCATCATCACGTTCTCGAGCGCCGAGAACTCGCGCAGCAGGTGGTGGAACTGGAACACGAAGCCCACCGACCGGTTGCGGAGCGCGGCCATCGCCGCGTCGTCGAGACCGGCCAGCGGCCGGCCGTCGATCGTCACCGTGCCCCCCGTGGGCGCGTCGAGCGCCCCGAGGACGTGCAGCAGCGTGCTCTTCCCCGCGCCACTGGCGCCCACGACCGCCACGATCTCCCCCCGCGCCACGCGCAGCGACACGCCGTCGAGGACATGCACCGGCGTGCCGTCGCCCCCGTGGAACGTCTTCACGAGGCCGGCCCCCTCGAGCACCACCGCGCCCCCGCTCACGGCGCCCTCATTCGTGGCGGATCGCTTCGACGGGGTACAGCCGCGCCGCCTGCACCGCCGGGTACACCGTCGCCACCGCCGCGATCAGGATGCTCGCCAGCACGGTGAGCCCCACGTCCACCGCGTCGATCCGCACCGGCAGGTGGTCGATGAAGTACACGCTCGGGTCGAGCGCGATCAGCCGGTAACGGTCGAGCGCCAGTGCGCCGGCCAGCCCGCCGGCCAGTCCCAGCACCGTCCCCACGCAGCCGATGAACACCCCCTGCCAGACGAACACCTGCCGGATGCTGCGGGCGGGCAGCCCCATCGCCTTGAGGATCCCGATCTCGCGCGTCTTGTCGGCCACGACCATCGTCAGCGTGCTCACGATGTTGAACGCGGCCACGACGACGATCAGCAGGAGGATCACCCCCATCCCCAGCTTCTCGAGCTTCAGGGCCTGGAAGAGCGACCGGTTCTGCTCCTGCCAGTCCACCGTGCGGTACGGGAAGCCGAGCGCGCTCGACAGCGACTCGGCGACCTTGTTCGCCGCCCACCGGTTGGTGCTCTTGACCTCGATCCCCGTCACCGCCTCGCCCAGCCCGGCGAACTCCTGCGCGGCCGGCAGCGCGAGGTACGTGTAGGCGTTGTCGTACTCGTACATCCCGGTCTCGAAGATCCCCGTCACCTCGTAGCTGTAGACCGCCGGCACCATCGTGCCGGTCGCCGCGCTGATCCGCTTGCCCGCGAACGACACCAGCCGCACGGTGTCGCCGGGAAAGGTGTTGAGGCGCATCGCCAGCAGCCGGCCGAGGACGATCCCGCGCTGCCTGCCATCGGTGCTCGCGAACCGGAAGTCCCCGGTGCGTGCGTGCTGGCGGATCGTGGTCACCGCGGCCACGTCGCGCCCCTCCGGCTCGAGCCCGTAGACGTACGCGCCCTCGGCGTAATCGTGGCCGGCCGTGATCCCCGCCTGCGTCAGCACGAACGGCGCCGCCGCCACGACGCCCGGGTGGCGCTGCACCCTGCCCAGCACCTCCCGCCAGTTCGTGAGCTTGAGGTCATCGCCATACGAGAGCACGCGCACGTCCGGCGAGCCGACGAGGATCTTCTCGCGCAGGTCGCTCTGGAGCCCGTTCATCACCCCCATGATGATGATCAGCGCGCTCACCCCCACCACCACGCCGCCGATCGCGATCACGCTGATGAACGACAGCAGGCGCGACCCGCGGCGGCTCCGCAGGTAGCGCCAGGCGATCGCCAGCTCGAGGCGCGTCAGCGACCGCGTGTCGGTGGCGCTCATTCGGGGCGCATCGTCGGGAAGAGGATCGCGTCGCGGATGTGCGCGGTCCCCGTCAGGTACATGAACAGCCGGTCGATGCCGATTCCCACGCCTCCCGTGGGCGGGAGGCCGTACTCCAGCGCCCGCAGGTAGTCCTCGTCGACGCCCGGGGCCTCCTCGTCTCCCGCCGCCTTGAGCGCCGCCTGCGCCTCGAACCGCTGCCGCTGGTCGACCGGGTCGTTCAGCTCGCTGAACGCGTTCGCCAGCTCGCGCCCCTGCGCGAACAGCTCGAACCGCTCGGTCAGCCCGGGCTTGCTGCGGTGCGGCTTGGCCAGCGGCGACAGGGCCACCGGATAGTCGACGACGAAGGTCGGATCCGTGATCCGGCTCTCGACATGGTGCTGGAAGAGCTCGTCCATCAGCTTGGGCGCCGACAGGGCCCCCACGTTGTGCACCCCAGCGTCCGCCGCCGCCCGCCGCAACTCGGCGTCGGTCAGCGACGTCACGCGCACCACGCCCATCGCCTTTGACAGCGCCGGCACCCACTCGAGGCGCGGAAAGCCGCCGTCGAGCGGGGGCACCACGTGCGGTGTCGCCGCGGCTGCGACGCGGCGCTCGTGGGCCGGCCACTGCGCCGGATCGAGGACCCCCGCCACGGCCACCGAGGCCGCCCGCAGCACCCCCTGCACCCGCTCCATCATCACCTCGTAGTCGGCGTACGCCTCGTAGAACTCGAGCATCGTGAACTCCGGATTGTGCGTCCGGTCGATCCCCTCGTTCCGGAAGTCGTGCCCGATCTCGTACACCCGGTCCATTCCGCCGACGATCAGGCGCTTGAGGTAGAGCTCGTCCGCGATCCGCAGGAAGAGCGGCATGTCGAGCGCGTTGTGGTGCGTCGCGAACGGCTTCGCCGCCGCCCCGCCGTACACCGGCTGCAGCACCGGCGTCTCCACCTCGAGGTACCCAAGCCCGTCCAGGAACGCCCGGATCGCCGTCGTCATCCGCGAGCGGGCGCGGAATGCGCGCTGTACCTCGGGGTGCACCGCCAGGTCGGCGTAACGCTGCCGCGACCGCTGCTCCCCGTCGCTCAGCCCCGAGTGGCGCACCACCACCCCGTCGACGACCTCATCCTTGCCGAATGGCAGCGGGCGGAGCGACTTCGTGAGCAGCGTCGCCTGCGTGGCGAGCACCGTCGGCTCGCCAAGGCGCGTCCGGATCAGCCGGCCCCGCACGCCCACCACGTCGCCGGTGTCGAGGAGCTCCACCACTGGCCACTGGTCGCCCAGCTGGTCCTTGCGGAAGTAGCACTGCAGGCGCCCGGTGTGGTCGCCCACATGCGCGAACAGCGTCCTGCCGTGGCCGCGCTTGCTCACGATCCGCCCGGCGACCGCCACCACCTCGTCCGACTCGAAGCCCGCCGCGAATGGCGCGCATCGCTCGAGCGCCTCCGCCATGGTGGCCGTGCGGTCGAAGGAATATGCGAACGCCGGCACGCCGAGGGCGGCGAGGGTCGCGAGCTTCTCGCGCCGGTCGCGCATCACCTGGTTCAGGTCGTCGGGAGCCCCCGCGCCGTCGGGCGTCACGCGCGCACTCCCGCGCCCTGCTGCTTGAGGTACGCCTCGATGAACGGGTCGATCGCCCCGTCCATGACCTTCTGCACGTCGGTGAGCTTGAGCTCCGTGCGGTGGTCATTGACCATCGTGTACGGCTGGAAGACGTAGCTCCGGATCTGCGACCCGAAGGTCACGTCGGCCTTCGTCGAGTCGAGCGCCGCCTTCACCGCGGCCTGCTTCTCGGCCTCGAGGTTGTACAGGCGGTTCCTGAGCATCTTCATCGCGGTGCTCTTGTTCTTGTGCTGCGAGCGCTCCTGCTGGCTCGCCGCCACGATCCCGGTGGGGAGGTGCGTGATCCGTACCGCCGAACTCGTCTTGTTCACGTGCTGCCCGCCGGCGCCGGAGGCCCGGTAGACGTCGATCCGCAGGTCGTCCTCCCTGATGTCGATGTTGATCTCGTCGTTCACCACCGGGTAGACGAAGATCGAGGCGAAGCTCGTGTGGCGCCGCGCCTGCGAGTCGAACGGCGAGATGCGCACCAGCCGGTGCACCCCCGTCTCCGCCCGCAGGAACCCGAAGGCGAACGGCCCCCGGATCTCGAGCACCGCTCCCTTGACCCCCGCCTCCTCGCCCTCCGACAGGTCCACGACCTCGACGGCGTAGCCGCGCCGCTCCGCCCAGCGCGTGTACATCCGCATCAGCATCGACGCCCAGTCCTGCGCCTCCGTGCCCCCCGCGCCCGCCGCGATCTCGACCTGCGCGTCGCGATGGTCGTCCTTGCCACGCATCAGCGACTTGAGCTCGAAGCCGTCGACCTCGGCCGCCAGGGACTCGACCTCCCGGTCCACGTCCGCGTTCGTCGCCGGGTCGGGATCCCCCTCCAGCAGCTCGTCGAGTTCGATCGCCCCCGTGATCCGCCCCCGCAGCTTCTCGAAGGGCTCGACCCACCCTCGCAGCTCCTTCGCCTCGGCCACCACGGCTTGCGCCTGCTCCTGGCTGTTCCAGAAGCCGGCCTCGGCCATCCGCCCGTCGAGCGCCGTCAGGCGCTCCTTCTTGGCGTCGAGGTCAAAGGTACCTCCGCACGTCGGCGAGGCGTTCCTCGAGCCGCCGGATCAGTCGCGCGCGTTCGGTGTCTGCCATCGGTCGTCCGGTCCCGGAATGCGCCGGGCCGTTCCCGCGGATCGAGAACGGCCCGGCCGCCGCGTGAGGTTGTCTCCCGCCCGAAAGATAGCGGCGCGGCGCGACGGGCTCCACCCCGCGCACCGCGCCGCCCCGGCGCCGCCCCGGCGGCACACGCTAGAACAGCTTCTTGCCGCCGGCGAGCACGTCGTTCAGCGCATCCTGGAAGTGCGTCGTCGACTCCGCGAATTCCTTGCCGATCTGGTCGGTGTACTCCTCGTAGCTCTTCTTGATCTCCTCGCGCAGCAGCTGCTTGAGTGTGCCGTTCTTGAGCCCCTCGTCACGCTTCTGCGGGTGGTACGCGACGATGTCCGACACCAGCGCGCGAGCCAGTCGCTTGGCCTTCTGGTTGGGATCGTTCGACAGGAACGGGTTGATCGGGCGACGCCCCTCGCTGGCCGGCGCCGTGGAGCGCGGCTGCACGGGCGAGGCGGGCGGCGGGGCCGGCGCCCGTGGCGGAGTTGCCGCGGCCGGCGCGGCAGCCGCGGGAGGGGCCACCGGTGCCGCGGGAGCGGCCGCGGCAGCGGACACGGGCATGCCCCGCATCGGCGTCGGGGCGGAGGGCGGACCGACCATCGGGCTCCCCAGCGACGACGGCCGCGGCGCGAGCGGCGGCATCCCCGGAGCCGGCGGGAGCCCCGCCGGGGGACGCGCGACTGGGGGCATGGGCGCCCCCATCGCTCCCGTGGCGAACGGCGACGTCGTGCGCGGCGCTCCCGCCGGCAGCGGGGGCACCACGCCCGGAGGGGGCGTGGGAGGCGCCGCCGGGGGCGCGGCGGCGGCTGGCGGCGCGGGAATCACCGGCGTTGGCTGCGAGGGCACGCCGGCCGGACGCGCCGCCGGAAACGCCATGGTCGGCATTCGCGGGGGCTGGAGCGGTGGCGCCGGCGGTGCCGATGGCGGTGGCGCCGGCGGTCCCGATGGCGGTGCCGATGGCAGTGCCGATGGCAGTGCCGATGGCGCGGCCGGTGCCGCCGGCGGGGCAAACGCCGGCATCACCACTGCCGCCTGCGGGGGAGGGGCCGCGGGCCTGGGCGGGGGCGTCACCTCGACCGCGGGTGCCGGTGGCGACGGAGCCAGCTCCACGGCCAGCGGCGCCGCGGGGAGTGCCGGCGCAACGATCGGCGCCGACACGCGGGTCGGCGGCACCGCCAGGGCCGGCATCACGCGAGCGGCGGCACGCGTGATCGCGTCATCCCCCGCTTGCGCGGCCGGCGGCGGCGATGCGGGTGGAACCGGGGGCAAGGGCGGGGCAACGAAGGACGGCGACACCCGTGTCGCCGGAACGGCGGGTGTCGAGGGCACGAGCGGTGCCTGCGGTCCCGACACCCGCGGCGACCCGACCGGCGACAGCGACCCGGAGATCCGCGGCTGCGGGGCCGAGATGCGCGGCGTCGCGACGGCCGTCCCGCCGGCCCCGGCAAACAGCGGCGGCTTCACCGCCTGCAGGAAGTCGGCGTTGGCCTGCTCCGCCCCCTGCACGGCGATCACCCCGCCGCATACGGAGCAGCGGGCCCGCACGCCGCCGTGCGGCACGCGCGAGGGGTCGACACGGAAGATCGAGCGGCATTCCGGACAGGTGACGTTCATGCGTCCTCCCGCGATCCGAAGAGATCGCCCGAGCGTGCGCCGTTCGGCGCGGGTTCCGCCGCGAGGTCCTGGCGGCGATCGACCGTGAACACTGAACCGGGAAGGGTCTTGGCGTAAGTCTTCATTTCCGTGGCCAGCTCGCTGATCTGGGCTGCGTGCGAGAAGTGGCGACGCTCATTCGTCACCACGCCGATCGAGACCGTCATGAGCGGGACGCGGTGCAGCTGCCCGCGGCGGTCCTTCCCGAAGAAGTAGCCCGCCCGGCGGTCCTGCTCCGAATACTGGTACGGCACGAGCGCGTCGAACACCGTCACGACCTCGCCGCAGGTGTCGCCAATGTCGTCCGCCGGCACGATGAAGATGAAGTCATCCCCCCCAATGTGCCCCACGAACCCGTCCTCGCGGCAGATCCCCTTCACCACGTCGTGGATGATCTGCGCCAGGATCCGGATCACCCGGTCGCCGTCGTAGTAGCTGTAGCGGTCGTTGAATTCCTTGAAGTGGTCGAGGTCGGCGTAGCAGACGCCGAACAGCTGCCCCGAGGCGAGCCGGCGCGTGATGTCCTTCTCGATCTCGTGCGACCCCGGCAGCCTCGTGCTGGGGTGCACGTGGGTGTCGCGGTCGGAGCGCCGCAGCAGCACCTCGAGGCGCTGCATCGACTCGGCCGCCGAGCTGCGGTCGCGGAGCACCTCGTCGGCGCCGGCGTCGAACGCGGCGGCGAAGGACGTGTCGTCGTCGGCCGCGTAGACCACCACCGGAACGATGCCTGTGTAGCTGTCGGCCTTCAGGCGCAGGGTGGCCTTGAGGGCCGCCACCGGATGCTGCCGGGCGTCGATCATGACCAGCCGCGGCCGCCCGCGCAGGGCGAGCGACATCAGCTCATCCGGGGACGCGACCGACGCCACGGGTGCCCCGTCGTGGTCGAGCCACGCTCGGAACGTCGGCGGCGGCGCCTGCCCATCGGGCGCAAACAGGATGGCGATCGACTTGGTCACGCGACTCGGCTTCGCCCCCTCGGTGAATGGGCAAGATACGGACCGGAAAATGGCGCGTCAAACGAAAGCCGCGGCGGGACTTGCGCCCCTTTCGCGCGTCAGCTGAATCGGGCCCCGGTGCCCCGCCTACCCCGGCAGCTTCCCTGCCTCATCTACGAGCATGATGGGGATATCGTCACGAACTGGAAAGCGCAGGCGGCAGGCCGGGCAGTCGAGCGCCGGCAGTTCCTCGCGCCACTCGAGGGGGCCCTTGCAGCGCGGGCAGACGAGAATCGCGAGCAACTGTGGGGAGAGGGTCATGCGTCGTGGTCCTCCGCGAGGCGGTAGCCGAGTCGGGTGAGGGCGGCCGGGTCGCGCCGCCAGTTCGCCAGCACCTTCACCCACAGGTCAAGGTACACGCGCGCGCCCAGCAACTCCTCGATCTTCGCCCGCGCCGCCTTGCCGATTCCCCGGATGCGTGCGCCGCCGCCACCGATCAGGATCCGCTTCTGGCTCTCGCGCTCCACGTGGATGACGGCGCGAATGTACACCGGGTCGGTCGATTCCCGGAACTCCTCGATGACGCAGGCCACGCTGTACGGCACTTCCTCCTCGAGCTGCTCGAGCGCGGTCTCGCGCACCAGCTCGGCGGCGAAGAACCGCACCTGCTGCGTGCTGACGTCGGCCGGATCGTAGAAGTACGGATGCTCCGGCAGGAGGGCGCCGACCCGCGCGGCAAGGGCGTCGATCCCCTCGCCGTGGAGGGCCGAGCCGAGGATCGCGCCGGGAAGGGCGTCGGCGAGCGCCTGGCGCTGGCCAGGGTTGAGCTGATCGGCCTTGTTGAGCCAGGTGACCACGGGGGCGCGCGGCGGGAGGTCGAGGGGGGCGATGGCGGCGAAGGGGGCGGGCGGGCCGGCGGTGGCGTCGGCGACGTGGATGATGACGTCGGCGTCGCGGAGGGCGGCGAGGGCGGTGGCGCGCATCGCGCGGTGCAGCGCGTACTCGGGCTCGAGAAGGCCCGGGGTGTCGAGCAGGACCATCTGGACGCCGTCGGCGGTGCGGATGCCGACAATGCGGTCGCGGGTGGACTGCGGCTTGGGGCTGGTGATGGCGAGCTTCTGCCCGACCATCCGGTTGAGGAGGGTGGACTTGCCGGCGTTGGGCTTGCCGGCGACGGCGACGAAACCGGCGCGGGTCATGGGGAATGCAAGGTAGCGCGGGACTGGCGGGGGATGAAAAACGTGACGCCCCGGTGGGCGAAAGCCCACCGGGGCGTCACAGGGGTGCCGGCGACGGCCTACTCTCCCGCGATCTCTCGATCGGAGTACCATCGGCGCTGCAGGGCTTGACGATCGTGTTCGGAATGGGAACGAGTATGGCCCCTGCGCTCAAGTCGCCAGCGGTCTGGAACTGACCGCGGAACGTGGCAGTGATCGTGTGTCATCTTGTGGCGATCAGTGACGAGTAGATCGCATACATGCAATGCGCTGCTTGCTTGGAAGTAGTCAAGCCGCACGGGCGATTAGGACCACTGCGCTCGGAACGCCTCGCGGCGCTTCCACGTGTGGCCTATCGACGGGGTAGTCTTCCCCGGCCCTTGAGGGAGCTCGAAGCTCCAGGGAGCATTCATCTTTGGGGGCGCTTCCCACTTAGATGCTTTCAGCGGTTATCGCCACCGACCATCGCTACCCGGCGTTGCCTCTGGCGAGGCAACCGGGACACGAGCGGGTCGTCCGACTCGGTCCTCTCGTACTAGAGTCCGCACCCATCAATGCTCCAACGCCCACAGCGGATACAGACCGAACTGTCTCACGACGTTCTGAACCCAGCTCATGTACCACTTTAACCGGCGAACAGCCGGACCCTTGGGACCTTCTCCAGCCCCAGGATGTGATAAGCCGACATCGAGGTGCCAAACCGCGCCGTCGATGTGAACTCTCGGGCGCGATAAGCCTGTTATCCCCAGCGTACCTTTTATCCGTTGCGCGATAGCCGCTCCACACCGGGCTACCGGATCACTACGGCCCACTTTCGTGGCGGCTCGATCCGTCGATCTCACCGTCAGGCCCCCTTCTGCCGTTACACTCTAGAAGCGCGAGTACCGACCGCGCTGAGGGGACCTTGCGCGCGCCTCCGTTACTGTTTCGGAGGCGACCGCCCCAGTCAAACTGCCCACCTGCCACGGTCCCAGCTGGGGTTTGCCCAAACTGGTGAGGACGTTACACGAACCAGGGTGGTATTTCACTGATGCCTCCGCCCGAGCTGGCGCCCGGGCCTCAACGGCTCCCACCTATGCTACACAGTTTCGAGCGACGTCCAATGACAAGCTACAGTAAAGGTGCATGGGGTCTTTTTGTCCTGCTGCGGGGACTCGGAATCCTCACCGAGACTGCAATTTCGCCGAGCACGTGGTCGAGACAGTGCCCAAGTCGTTACGCCATTCGTGCAGGTCGGAACTTACCCGACAAGGAATTTCGCTACCTTAGGACCGTTATAGTTACGGCCGCCGTTTACCGGGGCTTCGGCTCAAGGCGTCGCCCGGGTTACCCCAGGCTAACCTCTCCCCTTAACCTTCCGGCACCGGGCAGGCGTCAGTGTGTATACGGCGCCTTACGCGGCTTTGCACACACCTGTGTTTTTGCTAAACAGTCGCTTGGGCCGATTCGCTGCGACCTGACGGAGCTGCGCTGTACGCCTCACCCCATCAGGCATCCCTTCTTCCGAAGTTACGGGATCAATATGCCGAGTTCCTTGACCACGTTTCACTCGTTCACCTGAGGCTGCTCGCCTCGCCCACCTGTGTCGGTTTACGGTACGGACGTTCCAGGTACTGCCACACCAGGCTTTTCTCGCGTGTCGACTCCAGACCGCTCGGATCGGGGCGAACCCCTCACCTTGCACTCCCGTCTCGGCTTGCGCCTACGCGGTTGGACGGCCATCCACAAAGCCGCCGGCCCTTCGTTCCACGGTCCCCTGGTGGGTCATGACGTACCTGAAGCGGGGCAGGAATCTTGACCTGCTGTCCATCGGCTACGCCTCTGGGGCCTCGCCTTAGGGTCCGCCTCACCCTGCGCTGATTGCCATGGCGCAGGAATCCTTGGGCTTACGGTGTGCGGGGTTTTCACCCGCATTTGCGCGTACTCATTCCGGCATCCTCACTTCCGGTCGGTCCAGGACAACGGTTCCCCGGTCCCTTCATCCCTCCCGGAACGCTCACCTACCCCGCAGACGACGTCTGCAGGCCAAGCTTCGGCGGGCCGCTTAATCCCGACCATTCTCGGCGCATTCCCGCTGGACGAGTGAGCTATTACGCACTCTTTAAAGGAATGGCTGCTTCTAAGCCAACCTCCTCGTTGTCACGGCAGAAACACATCCTTCGCTATACTCAGCGGCCACTTCGGGGCCTTAGCTGTGGCTCTGGGTTCTTTCCCTCTCGCCGTTGGACATTATCGCTCAACGACTGCCTCCCAGAGTCCAGTTCGACGGTATTCGGAGTTTGGTTGGGGTTGGTACCAGCTTCGCCAGCCCGCGCCCATCCAGTCGCTCTACCCCCGCGAACCACGCTCTGAGGCTCTACCTCAATAGATTTCGGTGAGAACCAGCTATCTCCAGGCTTGATTGGCCTTTCACCCCTACCCACAAGTCATCCGAGCGGTTTTCAACCCACACCGGTTCGGGCCTCCACTACGTGTTACCGCAGCTTCACCCTGCTCATGGGTAGATCGCCCTGGCTTCGGGTCGTACCCCCGGACACTCCAAGCGCCCTCGTTACAGGACTCGCTTTCGCTCTGGCTCCGCGCCATAAACGCTTAGCCTCGCGTCCGAGGAGTAACTCGCCGGATCATAATGCAAAAGGCACGCAGTCAGGCGCTCTCCGGTTGCCCGGAGCCGCCCTCCTACCGCTTGTAAGCATGTGGTTTCAGGAACTATTTCACTCCCCGCACAGGGGTGCTTTTCACCTGTCCCTCACGGTACTCGTCCACTATCGGTCACACAGGAGTCTTTAGCCTTGGAGGGTGGTCCCCCCAGGTTCACGCCCGATTTCTCGGGTCGGGCGTTACTCAGGAACTCCACTACGACACGTACTGGCTGTCGACTACCGGGCTATCACCGTCTGTGGCGCCCCTTCCCAGGGGACTTCGTCTAGCGTTCCATGTCGCGTCCGTGGGTCCTACAACCCCGGAGGCCCGAAGGCTTCCGGTTTGGGCTGTACCCCGTTCGCTCGCCGCTACTTGGGGCATCTCGGTTGATTTCTCTTCCTCTGGGTACTGAGATGTTTCAGTTCCCCAGGTTCGCTTCCGCTTGCGCGGATGACCGGTGTTGCCACCGGCCGGGTTTCCCCATTCGGCCATCTCGGGCTCAATGCGTGTTTGCCGCTCCCCCGAGCTTATCGCAGCTTACCACGGCCTTCATCGCCTCTGTGTGCCCAGGCATCCCCCACATGCTTTCGCTCGCTTGACCACACATCATGATGACATGATGACCAAGCAGCACCTACATATACGCGCGATCTACTCTTCGAGTGATGGCACCAGGCGCACCGGCGTCGCCGCCGGCTCCCGATGCCCTTCACGTCTCGTGACTGATTCACCGCCCATCGCCACGGCCTCGCGGCCGTCCGATGAGCCAAATCCCACGATCACTGCCACGTTCCGTTGTCAAACAGCGGTACTGCGGCGTGCGCGGCCCCGCCCGGGGGCGGGGCCGCAAGGAAAAAACCTCGAGAGCGAACGGGCAAATGTGCGTGGCGGGCGACCACCAAGAAGGACTTTCCGCCTGGCACGGGGCCAGGCTTACTCGTCGCTCCGGTAAGGAGGTGATCCAGCCGCAGGTTCCCCTACGGCTACCTTGTTACGACTTCGCCCCAGTCACTGCGCTCGCCTTCGGCGGCTTGCCCCTTGCGGTTGCTGCACCGACTTCGGGCGCTCACAGCTTCCATGGCGTGACGGGCGGTGTGTACAAGGCCCGGGAACGTATTCACCGTGGCGTAGCTGATCCACGATTACTAGCGATTCCAGCTTCATGGAGGCGAGTTGCAGCCTCCAATCCGAACTGAGGCACCCTTTGGGGATTGGCTCACCGTCGCCGGTTTGCAGCCCTCTGTAGGTGCCATTGTAGCACGTGTGTAGCCCTGCACGTAAGAGCCATGATGACTTGACGTCGTCCCCACCTTCCTCCGGTTTGGCACCGGCAGTCCCCCCAGAGTCCCCGACTTTACTCGCTGGTAACTGAGGGCGAGGGTTGCGCTCGTTGCGGGACTTAACCCAACATCTCCCGACACGAGCTGACGACAGCCATGCAGCATCTGTGACCGTGCCCCGAAGGGACGCCTCGATCTCTCAAGGCAATCACGGCCATGTCAAGCGCAGGTAAGGTTCTTCGCGTTGCGTCGACTTAAACCACATGCTCCACCGCTTGTGCGGGCCCCCGTCAATTCCTTTGAGTTTCAGCCTTGCGGCCGTACTCCCCAGGCGGGGCACTTAATGCGTTAGCGCCGGCACTCAGGGGGTCGCTCCCCCAAGCACCTAGTGCCCATCGTTTACGGCGTGGACTACCAGGGTATCTAATCCTGTTTGCTCCCCACGCTGTCGCGCATCAGTGTCAGCAATCGCCCAGCAAGCCGCCTTCGCCACCGGTGTTCTTCCGGATCTCTACGCATTCCACCGCTACACCCGGAATTCCACTTGCCTCTACGATGCTCGAGCGCGGCAGTTCGCATGGCCGACCCGGGGTTGAGCCCCGGGCTTTCACCACACGCTGACCGCGCCACCTACGCGCCCTTTACGCCCAGTGATTCCGGACAACGCTCGCACCCTCCGTATTACCGCGGCTGCTGGCACGGAGTTAGCCGGTGCTTCCTCACTCGGTACCGTCAACCTGGAAAAACCAGGGATTCGTCCCGAGCAACAGGAGTTTACACTCCGAAAAGCTTCATCCTCCACGCGGCGTCGCTGCGTCAGGCTTTCGCCCATTGCGCAATATTCCCCACTGCTGCCTCCCGTAGGAGTCTGGGCCGTCTCTCAGTCCCAATGTGGCTGGCCATCCTCTCAGACCAGCTACTCGTCGTCGCCTTGGTGGGCCGTTACCCCGCCAACTAGCTGATAAGCCGCGAGCCCCTCGAAGTGCCCCGGAGGTTTCATCACCAGGGGATGCCCCCCGGTGATCGTATGCGGTATTACCCGGGCGTTGGCCCGGCTATCCCCCACACCTCGGCAGGTCGCTCACGTGTTACGCACCCGTTCGCCGGTTGCCCTTGCGGGCCCCCGTGACTTGCATGTGTTAAGCACGCCGCCAGCGTTCGTCCTGAGCCAGGATCAAACTCTCCAATGGTCCAGATAGTCTGATGGCTCTCCGAACAGCTGTCACGCTGTCGCGTGACAGCGTGTCCGAATCACAGAATGTTCTTCAGGTCTAGACTCTCCACGCAGCCCTGAATGGCCGCGCTTCATCGAGTCCGCCTCGCACATTCGTTCCGTTCGCTCTCTCGGTTTTCAATCAGCGTGTGCCATTTTCCATGGCAGCCTCCAACAATAACCTCGTGTTTCCGGTCCGTCAACCCCCAGGACCAACTTTTTCGAGGCCCCGCCCAGCGGCCGCTTGCTCGGCCTCACGTGCGATCCGGGGGGACCCGAAGCATAGGCCATCCACTCGCGTTTCGCAACCCCCGCACCCCGTCGTCTCCCGCGCCCGCCAAGCCATCCGTTTGCCGCGCCGGACTCCACCCCACACCCAAAAAAACGGGGGCGGCCCTCCGGCCGCCCCGCTTCACTCCAATCCCCTCATGCGCCCTGTAGGAATCGAACCTACAACCTAGTGATTAAGAGTCACTTGCTCTGCCAATTGAGCTAAGGGCGCCTGCTCCCAACCTCCCTCGCCTCCCTCCTCCGGCCGCCTCCCGCCGCTCCCGACCTCCCACTTCGCACCATGCGCCAGGAGGGAATCGAACCCCCGACCCGCAGCTTAGAAGGCTGCCGCTCTATCCACCTGAGCTACTGGCGCATTTGCGCGACGCGCGAAGGAACGGCCCGTCACTTCACGCGAAGCACCTGCCTGGATCGGGGCGGCCGGATTTGAACCGGCGACCTCCTGCTCCCAAAGCAGGCGCGATACCGGGCTACGCTACGCCCCGCGTACGAGCCCGAAACGTAACGGCGCAACGGGCACTGTCAACCGAGCGGCCCGCCTGGCGCATCTCGGCACGCGTCTCGATGCGCACAAGGTTGCGCACCAGCACGCGGTTCGCCATGCGCATCCGGCCGCGCGTCACGAATCGCGTCGAGCAGCGCGCGCACCGCGCGCGAACGATGGCTCACCAGCGCCTTCGCCTCGCGCGTCGCCTCGCCGAATGTCTTCCCCAGCTCGTCGCTCATGAAGTGCGGGTCGTAGCCGAAGCCATTCGCGCCCCGGGGTGCGTCGACGATCGTCCCCGTCGCCTCGCCGCGCAACACCGCCTCCCGCGTGCCGTCCACGTACGCCGCCGCGCACACGTATCGCGCCGCGCGATCGGGTTCGTTCGCGAGCGACGCAACCAGCATCGCGTTGTTGGCCGCGTCGAGCGCCTCGCCGGCGAGGTCCGCCCGCCCGCTCCACCGCTTGCTGCGCACGCCCGGGCGGCCGCCGAGGGCGCGCACTTCGAGCCCGGAGTCGTCGGCGAGCACAGGCACGCCACCGCCAAGCGAGAAGAAGTGCCGCGCCTTGGCCAGCGCATTGGCCTCGAAGGTGTCGAATGCCTCGACGGCGGCCTCGTCCGGCGACTCGGCGATCCCGGCCCGCGCGGCGTCCTCGGGCGCGAAGCCCGCCGCGACGAGCAGCGGCTCGAGCTCGCGCAGCTTGCCCGCGCTGCGCGTGGCCACCAGCAGCCGCCGGATCACCCTCGTGCCGGGGCGCCGAGCAGCGCGCCCTGTCGGGCGTCGAGTTCCACGATCGCCGCCGTGGCGCAGCGCAGGAGCGCGTCGAGCTCGCTGCGGGCGAAGGTGCCGTGCTCGCCCGTCCCCTGCACTTCCACGAACGCGGCCGCGTCGGCCATCACCACGTTCATGTCCACCGCCGCCCGCACGTCCTCGTCGTAGTCGAGGTCACACCGCACCTCGCCGTCCACCACACCCACGCTCACGGCGGCGACCCGCCGCCGCACCGGCGACGCCGCGAGGTGTCCCTCGCGCACGAGCCACCCGAACGCGTCCTGCACGGCGACGCAGGCCCCGGTAATCGCCGCGGTGCGGGTGCCGCCGTCGGCCTGCAGCACGTCGCAGTCGAGTTTCACCGTCCACTCGCCCCACGCGAAGTCGTCGAGCATCGCACGCACCGAACGGCCGATGAGGCGCTGGATCTCCTGCGTGCGGCCGCCGAGCCGCTCGCGCTCGCGCGGGGTGCGGGTGCGCGTCGCCCGCGGGAGCATCGCGTACTCGGCCGTCATCCAGCCGAGCCCGCGCCCCTTGCGCCACGACGGCACGCCGGCCTCGACGGAGGCGCTGCACAGCACCTTGGTCTCGCCGAACGCGACGAGGCAGGAGCCCTCGGCGTACGGGGCGACGTCGCGCGCCAGCGTGAGGGGGCGGAGGGCCTCGTTGGGGCGGCCGGCGCGGGGGCGATGCTCATGAGCCACGGAGCTTCTCGATGATGGCGGTGGTGGACTGGCCGGGCGTGAGCGGAATGACCAACACGCTGCCGCCGCGGGCGGAGACCTCGGCGGCGCCCACGATCGTCGCGGGGGAATAGTCGCCCCCCTTCACGATCACGTCGGGCTCGAGGTAGCGGACGAGGTCGAGCGGGGTGTCCTGCTCGAACACGACGACACAGTCGACGACGGCCAGCGCGGCCAGCACGTAGGCGCGCTCGGCGGCGGGACGCACCGGCCGTTGCGGTCCCTTGAGGCGGCTGACCGAGTCGTCGCTGTTGATCCCGACCACGAGGGCGTCGCCGGCGGCACGCGCCCCGCGCAGCAGGTCGACGTGCCCCGGGTGCAGGAGGTCGAACACGCCATTGGTGAAGACGACGCGTCCGGCGACCGTGCGTCGCCATGTGAGTGCCTCGGGCCAGGTGCGCACGAGGGAAGCGGGGTCCTGCCGCGGCGTCACCATTGCGACTGGGCGCCGTCGACGACTTCCTGCACGATCTTCTCGATCGCCTGCCGGCGACCGCCGGTGTCGCTGCGGTCGGAGTACTCCCCCTCGGCCATCAGTCCCTTCTTGCCCCAGAGCACCTTGCCGCTCACCTGGTCGACGATCTCGATGTCGATCACGATCTGCAGCCGCCGGCGGACCTGCGTGCTGCGGGTCGGGTCGGCGCTGTAGGCCACCGGGGCATCGGGCTCGTAGCGCACGATCGTGCCCCGCACGAGCGCGTCGGCCTTGTCCTCGGAGGCCGCGCGGAGCCCGAGCCGCGACTCGATTCCGGTGCGGAGGGCATCGGTCAGTTCGCGCGTGAGCTCCGGCGCCGCGGTCTGGTTCTCGAGCGGGAGCACGGCGACGGTCTTCACATGGGACGGGAGGCCGCCGCCGGCGAAGCCGTACTTCCAGAGGCAGCCGCCGAGCACGGGGGCGGCGAGGGCGCACGCGAGGAGGGTGCGCGCCGCCCGCGACCGCCCCGTCCCCGCGCGGGGACTAGTGCGTCCAGATCGCGGCATCGAACGGCCCCACGCTCTGCGTGCGGGTGATGGTGAGGGAGAGGGCGCGCCGCGCCACGAAGTGCTCGTAGGTGAGCACCCGGGCGCCCCGCGTCACTCGCTCGACGATCCCGCCGCGCTCGATGTTCTCGATCCAGGCGAGGCGCTCGCCGTCGAACTCGACGCGCATCACGGCCGGGCCGCGCCGGATGTCGGCGCGCAGGACCGTTCCCTCCATGCGCACGGTGGTGTCGCCCGGCGGGACGGCGAGTCGCCCGAGGGCGGCCCAGAACATCGAAACCGGGGGGAGGAAGCGCATCAGCGTCGAGCCGCCCGGCGAGAAGATGGAGTCGCCGAGCACGATCGCGAAGCCGCTCCCGAGCCCGCCGCGCAGGAAGAGGTCGACGCGCGCGCTGTCGGGCCCGGCGACGCGCGCCGCCCCCTCGCCGGAGGCGAACTGGTCGGGGTCGCGGTACGTCCAGGTGAAGGTGATCTGCTGCGAACCGGGAGCGAGGCGGGCCGCCGGGAGCCGGGCGGGCTCCACGGGCGCCCCCGCGAGCGCCACGGCCCTCGGGGTGCAGGATGCGGCCACGAGCGCCGCGGCCACGAGCGCGCACCGCGCCACCGCGCGGCCCCTCACGGCAGCACCTCGACGCGCAGGATGCGGTCGCCCTGCACGATCCGGTCGAGGACCGCGTCGCCGTCTGCGATCTGTCCGAAGACGGTGTAGTGACCGTCGAGGTGCGGCTGCGGCGCGAGGGTCAGGAAGTACTGGCTCCCGCCGGTGTCCGGCCCGGAGAGCGCCATGCCGACGGCGCCACGCTCGTAGCGACGGCGATTGAGCTCGTCGCGGATCGCATAGCCCGGGCCCCCCTCGCCGTCGCCGCGTGGGTCGCCGTCCTGGGCGACGAAGCCCGGCACCACGCGATGGAATCGCGTGCCGCCGAAGTACCCGCGCCGGGCGAGCTCGATGAAGTTCTGCGACGTGATCGGTGCCTCCGCGCCATGGAGTGCCACGGTGATCGCCCCGCGCTCGGTGACGATCCGCACGCGCGGTGGGCGCCCCGCCCGCGACGGCACGGCGACCGCCCGCACCACGGAATCATAGAAGGCCGGCACGCGCACGATCAGCAGGGGTGTCTGCCAGCTGCCGAGCAGGAGGAGCTCGCGGGCCGCGGCGCGCTCGAGCGGGTCGGCGGGGACCGGGAGGGCCTTGATCGAGTCCTCGAAGGCCGGGGACCACGTTGGCGCGTGCGCCTTGAAGGCGGCCGCCAGCGCACGCAGTGCGGCGAGGCGCGCGTCGTTCTGCGAGTCGGGGAGGGCGCGGCGGTAGGCCGCGAGGAAGAGCGTGGCTTCGCCCGGCAGCGGCCTCGCGCCGAGGGCATTGAGGATCCCCGCGCGCGCCACGAGGTCGCCCTCGGCGGCGAGGCGCCGTCGCAGGAGGTCACGCGCCACCGTGCTGGAGTCGGCGTCGCCGCCGAGGAGGCCGGCGGCGGCGGCACGCACGCGCCCGTCGGCGTCGTCGAGGGCGGGCCGGGCGCGGGCAAGCCGGGCGTCGCGAGAGCGGGCCGGCCCGGCGGCCGCGACCCACGCCGCGCGCAGCCGCCAGTCGGCGGCGCGCTCCCACGAGCGCGCACCGGGGAGGGGCGCGTTCGCGCGCACGGCGGACTCCAGCAGCGTGCGCCGCACCATGTAGCTGGTGTCGTCGGCCCAGAGGCGCTCCCACTCGGCGCTCAGCGAGTCGAGGACGTTCCAGGCGACGCCGGCGGCGGCCACGCGCACGTTGGGGTCGCGGTCGGCAAACGCGCCGAGCACCGCACCCTGCTGCTCTGTGCCGTGCGTCGCGAGGGAGCGCACGGCGGAGGTGCGCACGAGGCGGTCCTTGTCGGCCATCAGCGTGCGAAGGGCGGTGCGGGCGGCGTCGCCAAGCGAGTCGCCGGTGACGGCGCGCGTGAGGGCGGAGGCGACGAGCGCGCGGATCCCGGCGTCCCTGTCCCCGGCGAGGGGGAGCAGCGCCCGCAGCCCGTCGCGCGCGCGCACCCGCGAGACGGCGTAGGCCGCCGACCAGCGCACGTCGCGATCGGGGATGCCGAGGAACGGAACCACGCGCGCGGCGGGAACGGGGCGCAGCCTGGCCGCGGCCCGCAGGAGTTGCACGCGCACCGCCGGGAGCACGGCGGGGCTGTCGAGGCCGCGCTCGATCGCGCCACGGGCGGCGGCGCCGATTTCGCCAAGGGCCCACGCGGCCTCGGCGCCGACCGTGCGGCGCGGGGCGGCCACGCCGACGGCGGCCGCGAGTGCGGTGACGCTTGCGGTGTCGCGGGCGAGCCCGAGCGCGTAGGCGGCGTGGGCCGCGACCGACGTGTCGGGATCGTCGAGGAGGGAACGCAGCACGCGATAGCGCGCGCGGCCGCCGACCTGGCCGACCGCCAAGGCCGCCTGCGCCCGCACCGCGGCGAAGGGCCCGGCGAGCGCCGAGTCCACGAGCGCGGTGTCGAGCGCCCGGCTGTCGGCCATCTGCAGGAGCCGCGCGGAGACCGCGATCTCGGCGTCGGTGACCACCGATGCGGGCACCCTGGCGGGCGATGCGATGGCCGTGGTCCGCACCTTGCCGGGGGCCTTCGCGGGACGCTGGGCGATGGTGGCCGCCGGCATCGCGCCGAGGATGCAGGCGGCGAGCAGGAGCCCCACCGGCGTGCTACGCAGGAATCCCGTCCAGCATCCGCTCGCGGAAGGCCGGCGAGAACGCGACCGGCTTGCCGGTCGTGTCGAGCGAGACGAGCGTGGTGCTGGCCGTGACCAGCTTGGTGCCGGTGTCCGCATGGACGATACGATAGTCGAACGTGACGGTCCGCGAGCGAACGTCCCTGACGGAGGTCTCGACGCGCACGAGGTCGTCGTAGCGCGCCGGGGCGTGGAAGCGCAGCGAGGCCTCCGACACCGCGAGGCGCATGCCGTCGCGCTCGAGCACGGTGTACGCCATGCCGAGCCGGCGCATGTAGTCGGTGCGGCCCACCTCGCACCAGACGAGGTAGTGGCTGTGATACACAATTCCCATCTGGTCGGTTTCCGCGTAGCGGGCGCGGAGCTCGACGCTGGCGTGCGGGCGGGTCATGCCCCCGCGAGGCCGAGGGCCCGGGCGCGATCCCGGGCGCTCGGCGTGAGGAGGGCGCCGGCGGGAATCGCCTGTCCGGCGGCGGCGAGCCGCACGACCTCGCGCTCGGTCACGAGCGCGCGGCGCACGGCGTGCTTCGGGTGCACGCCGACGATGCTGGCCGAGTCGCCGCTGCGCACGCCGCAGGCGTGGGCCTCGTCGGCGTCGAGGTGGAACTCGGTCGCGTGGCTCTTGCCGGCGCGCACCAGCACGCCGTGCCAGGTCGTTGCCCGCACCCCGTCGCCGCAGCGCAGGTCGAGGCGGTCGCCGTCGCGCAGCCCCCACCGGGCGGCATCGTCGGGGGCGAGGTGCAGGTGGCGGCCACTCACGATCACGCCCCTGGCGAGCGCCACCTTTCCGGCCGGGCCGACGAGGGTCAGGCCCCCCACCGAGTCGCCGAGGCTTCCGCTGGCGGCGATGGGGGCGGCGATGCCGAGGCGCTCGATGTCGGCGAGGGAGAGCTCGACCTGCGTCGCGCCGCGCGCCGGCCCGACGACGCGCATGCCGTCGAGGGCGCCCCTGGGCCCCTCGACGCGGACCGACTCGTTGGCCGCGAACTGCCCAGGCTGGGTGAGCGCCCGCCTGCTCGTGAGCCCCGTGCCGAAGAGCTGCGTCACGTGCTCCGGCGAGAGGTGCACATGGCGGTTGGAGACGCCGATCGGCACCGCGATCGACAGGCCGCGCCGCGTGGCCGCCTTGCCGGAAACGGTGGTGCGACCGGTGGGGGCGCCGCGCACCGGGGCGCCACGACCGGCGGCGGCGGCCCGCACGAGGTTCGTCATCTCGCCGGTGCTCTCGCGGTGCGGGCTGGCCCGCTCGCCGCCGCGGAGCGGGGCCACATCACCGAGCGGCTGCGCCGCGCCACTCCACGCCGGCGGCTCGCCGCCGCGGGCCGGCGGCTCCGGGCGCACCGGCTCGGGAAGCCAGCTCCCCCGCGCCAGCGCGCCGGCGCGCCTGCCCCCCGCGGCCGCGGTCGCGGGCGCCAGCGTGTCGGCGACGAGGTGGGCGAGCTTGTCGAGTTCGCCGGGATTCATCGCGGCACCGACCGGATCTCGGCAAGGAACCGTTCCACGATTCCCTGCACTTCGGCCGCGGCCAGCGGCGCCGCGTTGGCGGCGGCGCGCTGGGCGACGTCGGTCCATCCGGGCGCCGCGGCGGCGCTCCCCGCCCCGCGCGCGGGGGCCGTGTCGCGGAGGGGGTCGTGATAGGCGCGGATTTCCTCGCCCAGCCGCTTGATGTTGATCAGGTGCAGGGGGGTGATGTTGTCGCTGGTGCTGCTCCCGCCCCAGGCGCCGGGGCCGAGGGTCATGGCCGGGGCGAAGCCGGTGGTGTACCCCACCGCACCGAGCGCCGAGTTGGTGTTGACCGAGATGCGGAAGGCCGGCTTCTCGGAGAAGAACTCGTGGATCACCTTCTCGTCGCGCGAGTGGAGGACGAGCGAGTGCCCCACCCCGCCGAGGTGCAGGAGCTCGATCGCGCGCCGACAGCAGGCCTCCCAGCCGTCCTCGACGTAGAAGCCGAGCACGGGGGACATCTTCTCCCGCGACAGCGGCTCCTCGCGGCCGACCGCCGTGAGCTCGACCACGAGCAGCTTCGCGTCGGGGGCGATGGCGAAGCCGGCGAGCTTGGCGATCGCGTGCGGCGACTGGCCGACGATGGCGGTGTTGATGCCCTTGCCGCCAGGGGGAATCATGGCCCGCTCGAGGAGGCGCTTCTCCCCGGGGGAGCAGAAGTGCGCCTTCTCGCGCCGGAAGGCCTCGCGCGCCGCCCGCTCCACCGGCGCGTCGACGATCGCCGACTGCTCGCTGGAGCAGAGCACGCCGGCATCGAAGGTCTTGCCGTCGACAATGTGCGCCACGGCGCGAGCCACGTCGGCGGTGCGCTCGATGATGGCCGGGACGTTGCCGGGACCCACGCCGTAGGCCGGCTTGCCGGCGCTGTAGGCCGCCTTGACGAGGTCCTTGCCCCCGGTGGCGAGGATGATCGCCGTCCTGTCGTGGGCCATCAGCTCGTGCGTGCCGTCGAGGGTCGGCGTCGTCATGCACGAGATGAGCCCGGCGGGGGCGCCGGCGGCGACCGCGGCCTCGTGCATGATCCGCGCGCTCTCGAGCACGCACCGGGTCGCCCGCGGGTGCGGCGACATCACGATCGCGTTGCGGGCCTTGACGCAGATCAGCGCCTTGTAGATCGCGGTCGAGGTCGGGTTCGTGGTGGGGATGATCGCCGCCACCACGCCCATCGGCACGGCCAGTTCCTTCACCTTGCGGGCGCGATCCTCGCCAACGATCCCGACCGTCTGCAGGGGGAGGATGTACTCGAGCAGGATGTCGCTCGAGAACCTGTTCTTGAGAACCTTGTGCTCGTAGACCCCCATTCCCGTCTCGTCGACGGCCATCCGGGCGAGGGGCTCGGCGGCACGCGAGGCGGCGTCGCCCATCGCGCGCACGATGCGGTCGACGGTGGCCTGGTCGGCGCGGGCGAAGGCCTGCTGCGCCTCCGTCGCCCTGGCCACGAGGTCCCGAGCCTCCTGGATGCTGCGGAGATCGGCGTCCACGCGCGGCCGGGCCTAGCCCACGAGCGTGCGGAAGGCGGCGAGCAGCTCGTCGCGTCCCGCGCGTGCGATGTCGCGTCCCTTGATCGGGAAGTTGGACAGCTGGCGCGCCATCGCGCGCAGGTCGACGACCTTGGTTTGCTCGAGCGTGGCGAGGTCGAGCCGGCCGCCGCGCATGGGCGGCGCCGGCCGGGGTGCGTCCTCGTCGCCCTCGATCGTGGCCAGGTCCTCGTTCGGGCGCGGGATCACGTGCACCGACACCAGCTGCCCGACCCGTTCGGCGGCGGCGGCGGCCGCGTCGCAGGCCGCCTTGACGGCCGCGACCTCGCCGCCGAACTGCACGCAGACGAGGCCGGCGTCGGCCCGCTCCTGGCCGAGCAGCTTCACGTCGGCCGCCTTCAGCCCGGCGTCGGCCGCCTCGATCGCGCCGACGAGGCCCTTCGTCTCGACGAGACCGAGGGCGCGATCCGTCCAGCTCACGCTAGACCGCCTCGAGGGCCGCCTGCGGGAGGATCAGCTCGAGGTCGCTGTGGGGGCGCGGAATCACGTGCACCGAGACCAGCTCGCCCACGCGCTCGGCCGCCGCGGCGCCGGCATCGGTGGCCGCCTTCACGGCCCCGACGTCACCGCGCACGAAGACCGTGACGTAGCCGCCACCAACCTTTTCCTTGCCGATCAGCTTCACGTTGGCGGCCTTCACCATCGCGTCGGCGGCCTCGATGGCCCCCACGAGACCCTTGGTCTCGATGAGGCCCAGCGCGTTCTGGAGCATTACGCCTCCGTAAGTGGTAGCATCCCCGGCAAAACATGAGTGCTCCCCCAGCGTTTGTAAAGAGAGAATCCAGCCGCTAAACTCACCGCGTGCTCCCGTCACCGTGCTACGTGGTGGGCGACACGCATCTTGGCGTGGCGCCGCCGGATGTCGAGCCTGCCCTCGTCGCCTTCCTGCGCGCCGTGCCGGGGCGGGCGGGGAGCCTCGTGTTGAACGGGGACATCTTCGACTTCTGGTTCGAGTGGCGGTCGGTCATGCCCCGCGCCGGCTTTCGCGTGATCGCGGCGATCGCGGACATCGTGGCGGCGGGGATTCCCGTCACCTGGCTCGGCGGCAACCACGACTGCTGGGGGGGCGAGTTCCTGAGGGGCGACGTCGGGGTCGACTTCCGGCTGGCGCCGCTGGTGGGGTCCATCGGGGGCTGGCGGGCGCATGTCGCGCACGGCGACGGCCTGCGCGACGTCGAGGACCGCAGCTACCGCCGCCTCCAGGTCGTGCTGCGTTCCCGGTGGGCGATCCGGTCGTTCCGGTGGCTGCACCCCGACCTGGCGTCGGCGGTGGCGCGCGCCACTTCTGCCACCAGCCGTCACCAGGGCAAGGGGCAGACCGACGGCGCGGGGTTGCGGCGGGTGGCCTTCGAGCGGCTCGCCGAAGGGACCACGAGCGACCTCGTGATCTACGGCCACGCCCACGAGGCCGAGCTCGCCCGTGCGCCGGCGGGGGGCGTGTACGCCAATCACGGCACCTGGCTGTCGGCGCCGACCTTCGTGCGCATCACCGGCGACGCGGTGGAGCTGCGCCGGTGGACGGGCTCAGCCGACGGCGATCGTCTCGACGCGCTCGAGCGGCTCGCCGAGAAAGCGGACGGCCTGCCGTAGGAAGGCGTCGGGTGCGTCGGTGACGGCACACCGCAGCTCGCCGCGCCCGCCCGGGGGCGCCTCGATCCCCGATGCCCGCAGCACGCGCGCGGTCTCCGCCGCCGTCTCCTCGGCGCTGTCGATCAGCGCCACGCCAACGCCGAGGATCCCGCGCAGCACCGGCTTCAGCAGGGGGTAGTGCGTGCAGCCGAGGACGACCACGTCCACATGGTCGTCGCGCAGGGGTTGCAGGTAGCGCGTGGCGACGAGGCGCGTGACCTCGCCGTCGAGCCAGCCCTCCTCGACCAGAGGGACGAAGAGCGGGCAGGCGCGGGCCGTGATCGTGACCGCGGGCGCGAGGGCGCGGATCGCGCGCTCGTAGGCACCGCTGGCGATCGTCCCCGCCGTGCCGATCACGCCAATGTGCCCGTCGTGGTCCTCGCGCACGGCAGCGCGGGCCCCCGGCTCAACCACGCCGATCACGGGGAGACGCAGCGACTCGCGGAGGTGCGGCAGCGCATGCGCGGTGGCGGTGTTGCAGGCCACCACCACGACCTTGACGCCCTGCCCCACCAGCCAGCCGGCGATCTCGCCGGCGTAGCGGCGCACCGTGTCGGGGCTCTTGGGGCCCCAGGGGACGCGGGCAGTGTCGCCCACGTAGATGATCGACTCGCCGGGCAGCCGCGCGCGCAGCGCGTGCACGACGGTGAGTCCCCCGATGCCGCTGTCGAAGACACCGATCGGGGCCGCGTTCACGACGGCGCCGCCCCCGGCGTCACCATCGCCACCGAAGGGCGGCCTGGACCACGGGCCCGCCGGGGAGCCAGCGAATGGCGACGTTGGCGGGCAGGTCCCACAGCTGGGCGGCGACGTACGCGTCGGCACCCGAGAAGAGGTGATTGAAGATCAGCAGCGCCACCCAGTCCTCGCTGTTTCCCTTGCGGGCACCGAGCAGGTCGCCGCCGAACCGATTGAAGGCGTAGCTGGCGACGACCGGGAAGCCGAGCGAGTCGAGCACGGCGTTGCCCGCGGCGTCGGTCTTGAAGCTCAGGGGTATGCTGTCGAACCGGAATCGCCGCGCCTCGCGCTCGTCGAACCAGGTCTTGCGCAGCATGGCGATCGAGAGCACCTCGACGCTGGCGTAGAGGGCGCCCGCGACGGGGCGATCGAGCCTGGCCTGGCCCAGTCCCGGCACGAGGAACGAGTAGAGGAAGGCCGTTCCCGGCGAGATGGGCGGCCCCGGCTTCGCCGCGGCCGCCGGTGGACGCGTGGCGCCACGGGCCTGCGCGTCACGCTGGGCCGGCGTCAGTGGCGCGGACGGGGCCCGCACGCCGGCCCGCGCGCTGTCCTGCTGCTGCGCCGGCGCGAGCCGCGGCGCGAACCCGGCGCCGAGGACCAGCAGCCACGCGACGCCGGCGCGCGCCACGCCGGCGGCCGGCGTGGACGGCGTGGCAGTGCGCGGTGGCGGGAGCGTGTGGGAATCGAACCCACCCAACCCGACGTGATCGGGTCGCATCAGTTTTGAAGACTGAGGAAACCACCAGGTCCCATCCGCCCCCTCGGCTCGCGCACCGTCATCTCGCTCACGCGAGGCACAGCTCGATCGCCGGTGCCCCGCGCCCTTCCACTCGTCCCACGGTCGTGGCGCCAGGCACGGCCGCGCAGAACGCGGCCGCGCGCGCGGCGGGGAGGGCCGCCAGCAGGCCGCCGGAGGTCTGGGGGTCGAGGAGGATGGCACGGTCTTCGTCCGACACCGCCCCCCAGCGCACGATCCCCTCGACGAAGCGCGCGTTGCGGCTCCCGCCCCCGGTCCCGGCCCCGGCCGCGAACGCCTCGCGCGCGCCGGCCAGCACGGGGAGCGACGCGACGTCGAGCTCGAGGACGACGCCGCTCGCTCGCGCGATGTGCGAGGCATGCCCGAGGATGCCGAAGCCGGTCACGTCGGTCGCGCAGCGCACGCCCATTGCCACCGCGGTGCGCGCGGCGAGGGCATTGAGCGTCTCCATGCTCGCGATCATCGCGTCGAGGGCGGCGTCCCTGGCGATCCCGCGCTTGCCCGCCGTCGCCACGAGGCCGGTGCCAAGGGGCTTGGTCAACACGAGCACGTCGCCCGGCTCGGCGGCGGCATTGGTGAGGAGGCGTCGCGGGTGCACGCGACCCGTGACCGAGAGGCCGTACTTCACCTCCTCGTCGGTGATGGTGTGGCCGCCCACGATCACCGCACCTGCCTCGCGCACCGCGTCCTGCCCGCCGCGCAGGATGTCGCTCAGCACCTCGAGGGGGAGGATCCCCGTGGGAAAGCCGACGATGTTCATCGCCGTCAGGGGCTCGCCGCCCATCGCGAAGACATCGGAGAGCGCGTTCGCCGCCGCCACCCGGCCGAAGTGGTACGGGTCATCGACGATCGGGGCGAAGAAGTCGACGGTCTGGACGAGGGCAAGATCGGCGGAGAGCTGGAAGATCCCGGCGTCGTCGAACGTCTCCCGACCCACGAGCAGCCGCGGGTCCTCGGCGCTCGGCAGCGGGGCGAGGGCCCGAGCGAGGTCGGCGGCTCCCATCTTGGCCGCGCAGCCCGCGCACCGGGCGTAGTCGGTGAGGCGGACGGTTGCCGGCGCCGTCATCGGCTACCCCGGCAGCGCGGCCACGAGCTCGATCTCCACCAGCACGTCGCGCGGCAGCCCGGCCGCGGCCACCGTGGAGCGCGCCGGGCGCGCCTCGCCGAGCACGGCGGCGTAGACCTCGTTCATGGCGGCGAAGTCCGCCATCGTGCGCAGGAAGCAGGTCGTCTTGGTCACGTCGGCCCACGTGCAGCCGGCGGCCGCGAGCACGCCGGCGAGGTTCGCCAGCACGCGGCGGGTCTGCGCCGCCACGTCGCCGTCAACCACGTTCATCGTCGCCGGGTCGAGGGCGATCTGCCCCGCCGTGAAGAGGAACCCGTTGGCGATCGTGGCCTGCGCGTACGGGCCGATGGCCTTGGGGGCGCGGTCGGAATGGACGGTGCGGATCGGCATCGGGGGTGGAATCGTGGGAGGGCGGAACGGGGCCCGGCGCGCACGCGGTGCGCCGCCGGCGACCCGGCCGGTCAGCCGAGCCCGAAGAAGTTACGCGCGTTCACGGCGGTGCGCTCGCCGAGCGCCGCCTCGCCGACCCCGCGCACCGCGGCCAGCCGGGCGACGGTGAACGACACCCACGCGGGCTCGTTGCGCTTGCCGCGATTCGGCACGGGGGCGAGGTAGGGAGCGTCCGACTCGACGAGCAGCCGGTCGTCGGGCACGAGCCGCAGCAGGGCCTCGTCGGTCCACGTACGGAAGGTGACGATGCCGCTGAACGAGACGAACCAGCCGACCGCGAGCGCCACCTCGGCCAGGTCGCGGCTGCCGGTGTAGCAGTGCATGACGCCGCGAATGCCGGCGGCGCCCGCCTCGTGCACCATCGCCATGGTGTCCGCCTCCGCCTCGCGGGTGTGCACGACGACAGGTCGCGCGAGCTCCCGCGCCAGGGCGAGCTGGCCCGCGAAGGCGCGCCGCTGGCTCGCGCGCGGGCTGTGGTCGTAGTGGTAGTCGAGGCCGCACTCGCCCACCGCCACGGCACCGGCGGCGACTTCGGCGCGAATGCCCTCGATGTCGCGGGCGGGGTCGAAGTCCGCCGCGTCGTGGGGGTGGACGCCGGCCGTGTGCCAGGCAAAGCCCGGGAGGGCGGCGGCGAGGGCGCGGGCCCGCGCCGCGGCGGCCAGGGACTCGCCGATGCAGACCACGCCGAGCGCGCCCGCCTCGCGGGCACGCCGGACGGTGTCCTCGCGATCGGCGTCGAAGGCCGGGTCGGCGAGGTGGGCGTGGGTATCGAAGAAGGCGGCCACGCGCCGCGCCGGCGGTCCGGGCCTAGCGACCGGCGCGGGCGGCGCCCACGGCGTCGGCGGGGCGGCCCGCGGCGCTCATCGTGCCCCGCGCCACGCGGGTCCCCGTGGGGCGCGGCCAGCGGCCCTCGATCCACATCAGCAGCGGCGAGGCGACATAGATCGAGCTGAAGGTCGCGACGAAGATGCCGAAGAACATGACCCAGGCGAAGGGCCGGATGATCGGGCCGGCGAACAGGAGCAGCGCGAGGGTGGCGGCGAGGGTGGTGGTGTGCGTGAGGATCGACCGCGGGAGGGTCTCGTTCACCGCGCGGTTGAGGATCGCGTAGAAGTCGTCCTTCTTCACCTTGCGCATGTTCTCTCGGGCGCGATCGAAGATGATGATCGTGTCGTTCATCGAGTACCCGAGCAGGGTGAGGATCGCGGCGACGATCGTGAGCGACACCTCGAAGTGGAACAGCTTGATGAATGCGAGGGTGACCAGCACGTCGTGCCCGGTGGAGAGCACGGCGGCGAGGCCGAAGCGCCACTCGAAGCGGAAGGCGAGGTACACCAGCGTGATCAGCGAGCCGAGGATCATGGCGATGATGGCGCCGCGCCGCAGCTCCGCGCCGACCTTGGGGCCGACGGAGCCGGAGCGCACGACCTTGAAGGCATCGGCGCCGAGCTTCGCCCGGAGGGCCGACTCGATGTGCCGGGCCGCGCTGTCGGCGCTCGCCGTGCCGCCCCCCGAGCCCGTCGCCGCCCGCTCCTGCGCGCGGATCGTGTACTCGAGGGGGGAGCCGAACTGGGTGATTTCCGCGCCCTGGATCCCCGCCGCCGCCACCGTCGAGCGGATCACCGCCACGTCGGGGGCCTGCCTGAACGCCACCTGCATCAGCGCGCCGCCGGTGAACTCGATGCTGTAGTTGATGCGCGGGTTGACGGCGAACGAGGCGAGGCCGAGGACGATGAAGGCGATCGTCAGCGCGGCCGCCGTGCGCCACCAGCGGATGAAGTCGTACGTGGTGTTGTGGAAGATCCGCAGCATCAGATGCTCAGCGTCTCGGCCGTCCCCGCACTGCGGTTCAGCCAGATGAGGTAGAAGGTCTTCGTGACGAAGATGGCCGTGAAGACGGAGGCGACGATGCCCGCGATCAGCGTGACCGCGAAGCCCCGCACCGGGCCCGTGCCGTACTGGTAGAGGACCGCCGCGGTGAGGATCGTCGCCGCGCTCGTGTCGACGATCGCGCTGGTGGCGTGCTTGAAGCCCTCCTCGATGGCGAGGCGCACCGTCTTGCTGCGGTCGAGCTCCTCGCGGATGCGCTCGAAGATCAGGACGTTCGCGTCGACCGCGATGCCGATCGACAGCACCATCCCCGCGATGCCGGGCAGCGTGAGCACGGCGTTGAAGCCGGCCAGCACGGCCATCGTGTACACCACGTAGCAGAGGAGCGCCGCCACCGCGAGGGCGCCGGAGAAGCGATAGTAGCCGACCATGATCACCACGATCAGCAGCACGGCGATGACCCCGGCGACGATCCCCTTCTGGATCGAGTCCTCGCCGAGCGAGGCGCTCACCGTGCGCACGTCGACGACCTTGAGCGGCACGGGGAGCGCGCCAGCCCGCAGCACCAGCGCGAGGTCCTGCGCCGCCTGCAGGTCGCGGTTGCCCATCGTGATCTGGCCGCGCGTGCCGATCGCGCTCTGGATGACCGGCGGGCGACCGGTCACCTTGTCGTCGAGCACGATCGCCATGAAGTCCTTGATGTGCTTGGCCGTCTCGCTCTTGAAGCGGCGGCCCCCTTCGTTGTCGAGGGTGAACTCGACCACCGTCCCCTCGACGGGCACCGTGTTCGGCTTGGCGTCCCTGAGGTACTCGCCGGTGATGATCGGCCGGGCGTCGAGCACGTAGAGCGAGCGGTACCACAGCGTGCCGTAGCCGGACGAGTCGACCCCCCACCGCAGCACCTTGCCCGGCGGAAGCGCGGCGGCCACCTCGGGCACGGCCAGGAAGGTCGTCACCCGCGGCACGTCGGCCATCACGACGAGGAACTCCCCCGGCGTCTGGCCGGTCGCCAGCAGCTTCGAGAACGGGCCCCCCTTGGGGTCCGCGGGCGTCGACGCGGCGATCCCCTTCCCCGTCGAATCCTTGCCTCCCTTCGTGGTGCCGCTGTCGCCCGTGAACAGCCCCTGCAGCGCGGCCTTCGATGCCGCGTCGCCGCCCGCTCCCGGCGCCAGCCCCGCCAGCGCCGTGCCCCTCTCGCGCAGGATCGCGTCGATCCGCGGCAGCACCTTGTCGAGCGCGCCGGTCTTGTCCGTGATCTGGAACTGGAGGAAGGCCGACTTCTGCACGATGTCCTGCGCCCGCTGCGGGTCGTCGATGCCGGGGAGTTCCACGATCATCCGGCACTCCCCCTCCTTCTGCACCAGCGGCTCCTGCGTGCCGAACTCGTCGATGCGCTTGCGCACCACCGTGAGGGCCCGGTCGATGGCCTCGCTGCAGTTGGCGACCGCGCCGCGCGCATCGTCGACCTCGAGCGCGAGGTGCATCCCCCCCTGCAGGTCGAGGCCGCGCTTGAGCGGCACCCGCCGCACGGTGTCATAGACGAACTGGCCGTCCTTGTTGCGATTGCGCTCCACCACCGTGCGGGGGAAGAGCGACCACGCCGACGCGAGGAGGAGGCCAATGACGAGCAGGATGCGCGAACGAAGGTTCGTCATGCGATTGCCACGAAAGCGGTTAGGACCCCTTGGGATAGCCCTGCAACGTAGCGGCGCGCCACTGACGGGTCAACGCGGCCCGGGCCGCCTTCTCGTCCTCCTTCAACTGCGCCACGAGCGCCGCCGGACCGCTGAACTTCTGCGTCTCCCGCAGCCAGCCAAGCACGTCCACCCGCACGGGGAGGTCGTAGAAGTCGCCGTCCGCGTCGAACAGGTGCGCCTCGACGTGCACCGCGGACTCGCCGAAGGTCGGCCGGGGCCCGAGGTTCATCATCCCGCCGTACGGTCCCAGCGGCGTCTCCACGTGCACCACGTAGACCCCTTCCGGCGGCAGCAGTTTCCGCGGGCTCGGCAGCGCGACGTTGATCGTGCGAAAACCCATCGCCCGCCCCCGCCCCGCCCCCGGTACCACTCGCCCCGAGATCGCGTACGGCCTGCCCAGGCCCTCGGCCGCGTGCGCCAGGTCGCCGCCGGCGATCGCCCGCCGGATGGCGGTGCTCGAGATCGCCCCCTCGCTCGCCGTCACCGGCGGCAGGACCTCCACCCGGAAGCCCCGCGCCGCGCCGAGGGCGCGCAGCAGCGCCACGTTCCCCGACCGATTGCGCCCGAAGTGGTGGTCGTGCCCCATCCACAGCTCGCGCATCTGGAACCGCTCGAGCAGCACCCGGTCCACGAATTCGTCGGCGGCGAGGCGCTGCAGCTCGTGCGTGAAGGGGAGCACCGCCACGAAGTCGACCGCGGTGCCGGCGAGCACCTCGAGCCGCTCCGGGGCCACCGTGAGCAGCGGGGGGGCGGCGGCGGGGTTCACCACCTCGAGCGGGTGCGGGTCGAAGGTCACGAGCACCGACCGCAGCCCGCTCTCGTGTGCGCGCCGCACGAGCGTGTCGAGCAGCGCCACATGGCCGCGATGCACCCCGTCGAAGGTGCCGACGGTGACCACCGTCCCGGCCACGCCGGCCGGGAGCCCGGTCGCGTCGAGGACCCTAGCCATCGGCGAGGACCACGGTGGGCTGCCATTCGTCCCCTTGGCGCTCGGCGATGCCGACGAGCGCGCCGTCGGGGGCCACGAGCGCGGCGCGTGCGCCGGGCAGCCGTGCGGGCACCCGCTGGCCGTTGCGCAGGCGACGGCAGGCGTCGGCGTCGACCCCCTCCCGCACCAGCGTTGCGTCAAGTCCGCCGAGCGCGGGGCGAATCGCGGCCGCGCCACGCCCGCGCAGCGCCGCGAGCGGCAGCGCGTCGCCGACGCTGAAGGCGCCGGCGGCGATGCGGCGCAGGGCGACACAGTGGGCGGCGCTCCCGGCCGCCCGGCCGAGGTCGCGGGCGAGGGCCCGAACGTACGTGCCGCCGCTGCAGGTGATCGTGGCCCGCACCAGGTCGCCATTCATCGCAACGTCGCGCCAGCCGTGCACGGTCACCGCCACGGGGGCGAGGTCGAGGGCCGCACCGCGGCGGGCGGCCGCATGCGCCCGTACCCCGCCAACCCGCTTGGCCGAGTACGCGGGCGGCACCTGCGACACGGGGCCGGTGAGAGCGCCGATCGCGCCTCGCACCGCGGCCTCGCCGGGAAGCGGCGCCTCGCGCGAGGTGGCGCCGGTCGCGTCGTCGGTGTCCGTCTCGGCGCCAAGGCGGATCGTCACCTCGTACACCTTGGGCTCCGCGTCGAGGTACGATGCGAGCCGGGTCGCCCGGCCCACGAGAAGGACGAGGAGGCCGGTCGCGAAGGGATCGAGGGTGCCCGCGTGCCCCACGCGCCGGGTATGCAGAGCGCGGCGGGCCGCGTCGACGACGTCGTGCGACGTCATGCCGGCCCCCTTGTCCACGAGCAGGAGGCCGTCGAGCGCCGGGTCAGGCGTCGCCATCGGGCTTGGGCGGCGCCGGCTCGCGCACCTGCGCGAGGAGGGCGTCGATGCGGGCCGCGCGCTGGATGCTGTCGTCGTACTTGAAGGCGAAGGTGGGCGCCGAGCGGAGCTGGAGGGCGCGGCCGACGCGGCCGCGCAGGTGCCCCCCGAGGTCGGCGAGGCCGGCGAGCGTGTCGGTGCGCGCCTTGTCGTCGCCGAGGACGCTCACGTACACGGTGGCGTGGCGCAGGTCGCGGGTGACCTCGACCGAGGTGACGGTCACCAGGCGCGAGACGCGCGGGTCGCGCACCCCCTCGGCGAGGAGGGTCGCGACCTCCTCGCGGATCGCCTCCGCCACGCGCTCGCTGCGCCGGTGCTGTTCCTTCATGGGGTCTCCCGGGTGCCGCGCGCCGGCGCGCGCCCTGGGGGGCGCGTGCCGGCCGGCCCGGTCAGGCCTCGGCGGTGGGCTGCAGCGTGCGGGCCACGATCTCGGTCTTGAAGCACTCGATCACGTCGCCGACCTTGACGTCGTTGAAGTTCTCGACGCCGATGCCGCACTCGAAGCCCTCGCGCACTTCCTTCACGTCGTCCTTGAAGCGGCGGAGCGAGGCGAGGTTGCCCTCATAGATTTCCTTGCCGTCGCGCAGCACGCGCACCCTGGCGCCCTGCCGCACGATGATGCCGCTGCGCACGCTGCAGCCGGCGATCGTGCCCACCCGCGCCACCTTGAAGATCTCGCGCACCTCGGCCTCGCCGAGGATGACTTCCCTCTGGTCGGGGCGCAGCATCCCCTCGAGGGCGGCGCGCACGTCGGCCACCGCCTCGTAGATGATCTTGTAGAGCTTGATGTCGACGCCCTCGCGCTCGGCCGCCGCGCGGGCCTTGTTGTCGGGGCGCACGTGGAAGCCGATGATGATCGCCCCCGAGGCCTTGGCGAGCAGGATGTCGCCCTCGGTGATGGCGCCGACGCTGCGCTGCACGACCTCGACCGAGACTTCCGGCGTCGTGAGCTGGGCGAGGGCGTCGGCGAGGGCCTCCGCCGGGCCCCCCTGGTCCGCCTTGATGAGCAACTTGAGGGTGCGCCTGGCCCCCGCCGCCGACTGCGACATGAAGTCCTCGAGCGAGACCACGCCCTTGGACGTGCGCCGGCTGCGGGCCTCGCGGTCGAGGCGCTCGCGCCGCTGCGCGATGTCGCGCGCCGCCACGGAGTCCTCGACCACGATGAACTGGTCGCCGGCGGTCGGAACGCCGGTGAGGCCGAGGACCTGCACCGGCACGGCGGGGCCCGCCGCCTTGACGGGCTTGCCGCGCTCGTCGAGCAGGGCACGCACACGCCCCGAGAAGAGGCCGCAGATGAAGTCATTGCCGACCGCCAGGGTGCCGTTCTGCACCAGCACGGTGGCGACCGGGCCCTTGCCGGCGTCGAGCTGGGCCTCGACCACGGAGCCGGTCGCGCCGCGATCGGGGTTGGCCTTGAGGTCGAGGATCTCGGCCTGGAGGAGGATCTGGTCGAGGAGGTCGCCGACTCCGGTGCCCTTCCGCGCCGAGATCTCGGTGGCGAGCACCTTGCCGCCGAACTGCTCGAGCACGACCTCGTGCTGCAGGAGGTCCTGCTTGATCTTCTCCGGGTTCGCCGTCGGCAGGTCGATCTTGTTGATGGCGACGATGATCGGCACGCCGGCGTTCCTGGCGTGCGAGATTGCCTCGATCGTCTGCGGCATCACCGAGTCGTCGGCCGCGACCACGAGCACCACGATGTCGGTGACCTGGGCGCCGCGGGCGCGCATGGCGGTGAAGGCCTGGTGGCCCGGCGTGTCGAGGAAGGTGATGTGCTTGCCGCCGGGGAGCGTGACGTGGTAGGCGCCGATGTGCTGCGTGATCCCGCCGGCCTCGCCGGCGACCACGGTGGCCTTGCGGATGTAGTCGAGGAGCGAAGTCTTGCCGTGGTCGACGTGGCCCATGATGGTGACGACCGGCGGGCGCGGCTTGAGCGACTCCGGTGCGTCGGCGGCGGCGGTCTCCTCGGCGGCGGCGGCGTACTCCTCCTCCTTGACCGCGGCAAAGCCGAACTCGCTGGCGATGAGCTCGATCTGGTCGAAGTCGAGCCGCTGGTTGATGGTGACCATCAGCCCGAGGTTCTTGAAGGCGAAGCCGACGATCTGCGTGGCGGGGATCTTGAGGATCTGCGCCAGCTCGCTCACGGTGATGAACTCGTTGACGCGCACCGTGGTGCGCTCGCGCTCGGCATCCGCCGCGCGCATCGCCTCGAGTTCCTCGCGATCGATCCGTCCATCCACGCGCCGCGCGCCACGGCCGGTGCCGCCGCGCATCTCGCGCATGGTCTTGGTGATGTTCGCCGACACCGCTTCCTGGTCCACCGCGCCGCGCTTTCCCTTCTTGCGCCGCGCGCCGGCCCCCATGCCACCGCCCATGCCACCGGCGGGAGCGCCCCCGCCGGGGCGCTTGTCGTCGCGGCGCGGGGCCGCCATGCCGCCCGGCGCGGCGGAGGCGACGGGACGGGGGGGGAACGGCAGTCCGCTCGCCGCGGGCCGCGGGCGCGGGGCCCCCGGCACGATCGGACGCGGGCGCGGCCGCAGGTCGGAGGGATGGCCGCCCGAGCTGTAGCCCTCCGACGGCGGTGTGGACGGGACGGCACTCGCGCGTGGCGGCGCCGGCGGCGGAGCGTCGGCGGTCACGACCGGGGCACGCGGGGACTCAGCCGGCGCGGCGGGGGCCGCGGGTTCGGCGACACTCGTGGCCGCCACGGCCGGCTCGGCGACGACGGGCTCGGGCTCGGGGAGCGGCTCGGGCTCGGGCTGCACGAGGTCGGCCTTCTTGCGGCGCACGACCTTGGCAGGTGCGGCGGGTGCGGGCGCGGGAGCCGGGGCGGGCGCCTCGGCCTTCTTCGCGGGGACCTTTTTCTTCGCCGGCGCCTTGGGGGCCTCGGCCGCGGCGGTTGCCGCCCTGGGCGCCGGGGCGGCGGGGGCCTCGGGGGCGGCGGTCTTGCGCCGGCGTGAGGCGGCGGCGGGGGCGGCGGGCTTCTGGCTCCGCTTGCGCTTCTCGACCTCCCACCGGGCACGCACGCGCGCGATCACGTCCTCGGGGAGGGGCGTGGCCGGGGTGCGCACCGTGACTTCCATCGCCTTCAGCAGGCCAATGACCTCGTCGGCACCAATGCCGAACTCGGTGGCCATGTCGCTCACACGCAGCTTGCTCAAACCAACCTCCTACCGGACCGCGTGCGGTGGTGCCGCCGGGCCCTCGTTCAAGAGCGCGCGAATACCCTTCGCGAGCTGGCGATCCGTGACACCCACGGCCGCCGTCTGTGGCTTCCCCATCGCTTCCCCCAGCGCCTGCGCGCCGGGCCCTTCCACCACCGCCACCCGCCTGGCCTTGAGCAGCGGGAGGAGCTTGTCCCGGCTGTTGGCCGCGGCATCGGGCGCCACGACCGCGAGCACGAGCGTTCCCTTGTGCGCGGCCTCGCGCACGCGATCCACGCCCACCACCACCAACCGCCCGCGGGCACCGAGCCCGAGCAGGCCAAGCAGGCGGCGCTGGTGCGTCGCGTCCACTCAGCCGCCCTCGCCCTCCGTGGGCGCGGCGCCCCCGGCCGTGTCGCCGGCGCCGCCGTCCTCGGTGGTGAGCTCGTTGATGATGCCCATGATGCGGTCGGCCTCTTCCGGCGCGATGCCGGGGAGCTTGAGGAAGTCCTCGCGCTCGAGGTCGATGATGTCGTTGAGCGTGCGGAAGTTCGCGTTCTCGAGCACGGCGACGGTCGCCTCGGGGAGGCCGATCTCCGCCAGCTTGACGTCGGCGGCCTCGTCGGGCTGCTCGTCGGGGAGCGGGGCGAAGATGTTGCCGTCGCCGCCGCGGTCCACCCACTCGCGGCTCGAGAAGAGGTCGATCTTCCAGCCGGTGAGCTCGGAGGCGAGGCGCACGTTCTGCCCGTTGCGGCCGATCGCCAGCGAGAGCTGGTCCTCGTCCACCACGGCCTGGATCGTCTTGGCGGCGGCGTCCGAGAAGACGCGGGCGACGCGCGCCGGCGCGAGCGCCAGCTTGGCGAAGCGCTCCGGGTCGCTCGACCAGGGCACGATGTCAATGCGCTCGCCGCCGAGCTCGTTCACCACCGCCTGCACGCGCGAGCCCTTGAGCCCGACGCACGCGCCCACGGGGTCGATCGCCTCGTCGCGCGAGAAGACGGCGATCTTGGTGCGGCTGCCGACCTCGCGCGCGCTGGCCCGGATCTCGACGATCCCCTGTGCCATCTCGGGCACCTCGAGCTTGAACAGGGCGGCGACGAACAGCGCGTCGGCGCGGCTGAAGATCAGGCGCGGGCCCTTGGGGGTCTCCTCGACGCGCTTGAGCACGGCGCGGATCGGCTCCCCCTGCTGGAAGTGCTCGCGGTGGTTCTGCTCGCGGTAGGGGATGATCGCCTCCGCTTCCTTGAACTTGTTGAGCATCATCACGAGCTTGCCGCGCTCGATCTGCTGGACCTCGCCCGAGAGGAGCTCGCCGACGCGGTCGGTGAACTCGTCGCGGATGCGCGTGCGCTCGCCCTCGCGCACCCGCTGGATGATGCGCTGCTTGGCGGCCTGCACGGCGGAGCGACCGAACTCGGCGAAGTCCACGGGGACCTCCATCACGTCGCCGACCTCGAAGGCCTCGTCCTCGTAGCGGGCCTCCTCGAGCGTGACCTCGCGCGCGGGGTCGGTGACTTCCTCGACGACGGTCTTGAGCAGCGCGATCTTGATGCCGCCGCTGGCGTCGTCAATGCCGACCTCGGCCTGGACGGTGGGGCCGTGCTTCTTGGCCAGGGCGGCATGGATGCCGTCCTGGAGGAGGGCGACGAGTTCCGAACGGTCGAGCTGCTTGCTGTTCGACAGTTCGCGAATCGCGGCGAGGATTTCCGTGGAACCAGCCATCAGTTGCTGCCTCTCAACGAGTCCAGTGGAATGCGAGCCGGGCCTCTTCGATCCCGGCGAGGGGCACGCGGTGTTCACCCTTGGCATCGCCGAGAATGAGCACTTCGTGACCCGCGTCGCCGTCGAGCCCGACAATCGTGACTTCGGCGCGGCCACCCAGGGCTCCGCTCTTGACTGACGCGAGCCGCCCCGTGAAGCGTTGCCAATCGGCCGCCGTCTTGAGCGGCCGGTCCATGCCTGGCGATGACACTTCGAGCACGTACTGAACGCCGGCGAAGGGTCCCGCGTCCAGTTGCGCCTCGATGGCGCGGCTGGCACGGGCACAATCACTGACGGTCACTTTCTCCCGATCGCGGCGATCGATCCGGAGATCGAGAATCGGTCGCTGCTTCGAACCGCGCTGCTTGAGCTCGACAATCTCCAGCTCAAGGGCGCCAAGTGCTTGATTGACAATAGCTTCGACGCTTGTGTTCATGTGACGTCGAGGTACGGTCAGGGGACAAAAAAATGTCGGGACATCCCGACATTCCGCGCGGCCCCCGAAGTGGCCGAGCAAGGGCAATCTAGAGGAAGGTGGCGAGAGCGTCAAGGAGAGCGGCGCCCGTCGTCAAGAGCGCGCGCCGCAGGCGCGACGCGAAGGATTTTCCGTTCGCGGTGCTGCTGTCAGCGCCTCAGGGCGTAGAAGCCCAGCTCGCCGGCCGTGAAAAGCGTCGTGGAGTCGACAGCGGGATAGGTCCAGAAGAGAAGCGAGTTGCTGCGGTTTGTGGTCCACAGCAGACGGCCGGCGACGGGATCGAGCGCGGCCAGCTGGCCCGAGCCCAGCTGGAGATACACGGTTCCCCCGGCAACCCGCATGGGATCAAGCTGCGAACCAGTCGTCGTCAGGCTGATCTTCCAGCGCTCAGCGCCAGTCGCGGCATTCAAGCCGGTCAGGCTCGCCAGGTTCGAGCCAAGGACCACCACATCGCCAACGATCACGAGTGGCCGCCATTCCCCCTCGTATGGACGCAACGTCGCCGGCCGCGGGATCACCCATACATCGCTTCCGGAAGACCGATCGAGTGCGAACACCCGCCCATCTTCAGATGCGATGATGACGAGCGTCCCCCAAAAACCTGCGCGCCCATAGCCGGCCGAAGGCTGGATCGCTGCCGCTGGAACAAACTCTCGCCGCCAAATCAGCGCTCCGGTCATCGCATCCAGCGCTGCAACGCCGCCCGTCAGTGCTCCTTCCACGCGGCGGTACGTCACAACCACCAACCCTGAATTGACCGCCGGACTGCTCACACGCGTATAGGTCGTGTCGGTTGCGATCTTCGTTTTCCAAACGAGAGTTCCGGTCACTGCGTCCACTGCGTACGCGTAGCCATTCACGGACCCACCGAAAATCCGAGTCGAATCGCTTGCCAGATTCGTGTACCCCGGTCCTCCCGTCGGTCCGTCACTGTACACCCAGCGAAGCGCCCCGGTGCGCCGGTCGAACGCGTACAGTTCATAGTCTGGAAAGACCACCAACTGTCCGACCAAAAGGAGCGCCGTCCCAGGATAGTAGCCGGAGTTGTACGGCGTGGTCACCCAGCGAACTGCGCCGGTCGCCTTGCTCACAGCGAACACCTGGTGCCCACGGTTCACGAAGAAGGCGCTCGAGTCGTCGACCTCCGACGCGATGATTGCCCCGGCCTGCGGGTAGAACCAGAGGATCCGAGGGTCCGCGAAGGTGCCCTTGCCGTCGCCGCCATAGATCGGCGCGACCACGTTACAGGCAGCCAACGTGAGCACGCCGAGCCCCACCGTCGCACGCGCCATGCTCCCAGGATTCAAGTCCGCATGCACGGTGCCTTCTCGACTAGCAATAGAGCAGCCCCCCGCAATTCGTAACGGAAATCGAGCGCGCGCGTGTGATGCTGAGGCCAGTGGCGTCCTCGACTCGCACGGATAAGAAGAAGTCCGCGCCTGCGTTGGTAAACTCGAAAGTCGAGTTGGTTCCATTCTGCCACACGACGTTGTCCACGCTCCATCGAACGGTGAAGGGAGGGTGCGAGCCCGACACCGCGATGCTGAAAGCGTCGGTCGCGCCACTTGTTGTCGCCGCGGGCCCGACGATGTCGCCCACGCTCAGCGGCCCCCCGCTGGACGGACGCAGGGGTATTCCTTCGGCCACCAGAATCGCGTACAACCGCTGGTACGTCAGCCCCGACGTGGTCTCTTCGGTGTGCGACACGTCCGTCAGGGTTACGCTGACGTTCGCGCTCGGCAAGTGCTGCGACACGAGCGGAACGACCCCGTCGCTTGGACCGCAGGTGAGGTCAGACTGAATCGAGCCGTTCAGAATGCAAAACTGCGCGTCGAGGCTCGCGAGCATTGCCGCCGCCTGCAGCCAGAGCCACGCATTGCCCTGCATCTGAGCCCAGTGCGGGTCCGAGAGGTCCGGGAAGAACTGGTAGTAGGTAAAGGCTCCGAGTAATACTCCTTCAGCGAAGTCCCGACTGTCGACCATCCAAGCCGTACTCTCGGCCGATCCAGTGAGGGCGCGCCACCAGACACCGTTGTAACTGCCGAGCGTGGAGGTAATCTCGTAGCGACTCAGTACCGAACTCGCCTCCGCCGCGACACTCCCAGGTGAATTGAGCAGGTCAAGATACGGCTCGCCCGGTCGCATCTGCGCGAGGACGTCCCCGTTTGAGTACCCCATCCAGAGTTTCAGAAGATTGAAATCCCAAAGCAGGCCTGCGGCCCAAGTTGCCGTGTCGAAGATGGTCGTCCATTGATACGTGGAGAACGTCGGGTAGTAGGACGCGTAGGTCTGGAGAGGATAGACAAGCGCTTGCACGTCGATGGCAATCACGTTGTCCATCGAGCCGTCCAGCAGTGACGTTGCGAGCTTGGCACCGTAGTGGGGCGAGCCAATTGTGACGAGGCTTTTCCAGTGCCTCCCGGCTTGAACGAGTTCGCGCCCGACGATTCCGCCATTGCTGTGACCGACATACACCGTTGAGCCAGGAACACCACTCCACTGCCGAACCAACTCCGCGCCCTGCGCCGGAAACGACTGTGACGCTCCCGTAGAATACCGATAGAAGTCCGCGTCGAAAACGGGCTCGAGCCAGCTATCGAGCAGGCTCCACGTATCTCGATCACTCAGGAACCCGTGCTGCAGCAGGACGGTGGGGCGCTGGGCATGCGCCAAGTTCGCGATCGACAGCAGCAATGCCGAACATGCGAGCATGCGAGCGCGACGATGACAAGCCGTCGATGCGTGGGAATGCATGGCTTCAGATACCTCGGGTCAGCGAATCACGAGATTGGCAATCGTTGTCGTCACGACCTTGCGCGGCATTCCCGGGACAGACAGCGCAGTCCGACTTGCACGGCGCACGAGGTCTCCCGCGGGTAGCGCAGCATACGAGTGCGTCGTCTCGCGCACAGAGCCGTCATCGCCGCGCAAGGTTTCTGCGAGAATCGCGCCTGTCGCCGAGTCCGACGCCACTTCGAGACTCGCTCCCTGCACGCGGGCACGATACCGCAGCGCCGCGCCATCGCGCGAGGGTTGTACGCCGAGCCGAGCCTCCAGCGCCTCGTGTCGGGTTCGCGCTGTCGACCGTCGAACCACAAGCTGCTCGATCGGGCTGCCCAAGTACGGGGCACGGGCCGCGGCCGGCGGGCGGAGCAACGGCGGCAAAGTCGGCCCTTGGCTTGCGTTCTCAGCCGCAAAGCGCCTGATGTTCGACGGCATGGGAAGGTCGGTGAGTCGCTTCGCCGAGAGTAACCTTCCGTCGCTCGAGTAGACGCGCATCCCGCTCCGGTCCAAGCTCACTGAGGGGCGATCCGCGACGGAGCTGCCCGGCAACGACGAAAACTGCGTGCGCGAGCTCCACGACCCGTCCGGCGTCTTTCGATGCTCGACGTGAATGACGCGTTCGGCCGAGAGGCCGGAACTGGCATCCACATCACCTGAGTCGACGTGAAGCGACAGGTCGAAGCTTGCGAAGGTCGCGTCCTCGGTCATTGCGATACCAAGCGCAGGGGCTTCGGATCGCACCACAGATCGTACAGCCGAAGCCCGATCCGGGTCACACGCTGTGACGGACAGTATGACGGCCAGCGCGACCACGACGGCAGCTGGCAGACCTGAAGGGCGCGCGCTGAACGGCGCGGAAGCGAACGTGATCTGAAGCGGGCGTACTTGCCGCGCGCCCGCGCGCCGACACGACTTGCGCAGTCCGAACGCTCCCCGCGGTTCTCGTCTCATCGGTCACCTCACAAGGGGGGTGAAAGAAATAGACGCGGCGCAGGTTCTCAAGTGAGAGCCTGACTTCGTCGCCTCGGCGTTCCGATGTCCCCATGCGACAGTTGCCACGGTGCGGTGCTCGTCCGTGGAAGTCAAGTCGGGAAAACGGCTACTCGCGACGCCATCGGGGCCGGCTCGACTCCCGGGCGTGACCAGCGCCGGTTACTTCTCCACCCGCTCGATCTTCGCCCCGAGCGCGCGCAGCCGCTCGTCAATGCGCTCGTAGCCGCGCTCGATCTGCCCGACGTTGTTGATCACGCTCGTTCCCCTCGCGCAGCAGGCGGCGAGCACCATCGCCATGCCGGCGCGGATGTCAGGACTCTCCACCGTCGCGGCGCGCAGCTGGCTCGGCCCCGCGACGAGCGCCCGGTGCGGGTCGCACAACACGATCCGCGCGCCCATCCCGACGAGCTTGTCCACGAAGAACATCCGCGACTCGAACATCTTCTCGTGCATCAGGATCACGCCCTCGCACTGCGTGGCGACGACGATCGCGATGCTCATCAGGTCCGCGGGAAAGGCCGGCCACGGCTGGTCCTCGAGCTTGGGCACGTGCCCGCCGAGGTCGTCCTGGATGCGGAGCGACTGGCCCGCCGCCACCAGCAGGTCGTCGCCGTCCACCTCGCACTCGACGCCGAGTCGCTCGAAGCCCATGCGCACGGCCTTGAGGTGCGCCACGCCGGCCTTCTCGATCCGCAGGGACGAGCGGGTGACCGCGGCGAGCCCCACGAACGAGCCCACCTCGATGTGGTCGGGGCCGATCTCGTGCGTCGCACCCCCCAGCGCGTGGCCGCCGTCAATCGTCAGGGTGTTCGTGCCGATCCCCTCGATCCGCCCGCCGAGCGCGACGAGGAACCGGCAGAGGTCCTGCACGTGCGGCTCGCTCGCCGCATTGCGCAGCACCGTGGTGCCCTTGGCGGCCACCGCCGCCGTCACCGCATTCTCCGTCGCGGTGACGCTCGGCTCGTCGAGAAAGACGTCGGCGCCGCGCAGCTGCCGGGCGGAGAGGGCGAACCGGTCGGTGAAGGTGTGGGTCGCGCCGAGCTGCTCGAGGGCCAGGAAGTGCGTGTCGAGGCGGCGCCGCCCGATCACGTCGCCCCCCGGCGGCGGCAGCTCCACTTCCCCGCACCGCGCCAGGAGGGGCGCGGCGAGGAGGATGGACGCGCGGATCTTCGCGCAGCGCACCGGGTCGAGCCCCTCGGCGCGCAGCGCCTTGGCGTGGATGCGCAGCGTGTTGCGCTCCGTCCACGCGGCCTCGGCCCCGGCGCTCTGCACCAGTTCCACGAGCGTCTCGAGGTCGCGAATGCGCGGGACGTTGGTGAGCGTGACCGGCTGGTCGGTGAGCAGCGCGGCGGCCACGATCGGCAGGGCCGCGTTCTTGTTGCCGGAGGGCCGGATGGTGCCCGCGAGGCGATGACCGCCCTGGACGTGGAATTGAAGCTGGGGCATGCGCGGGCGCTCGGCGGGGACGTGGGAGTCAGGGAACTTCGTGGGGCGGCAGCCGGAGGGTCAAGCCGCACTCCGGTTGACGATTGAACCGCCGCATGGATAGCGTTTCACGAGTGACCCGGACCGTCGTGACCGCCATCACCCTCGCGCTGCTCGCGATCGCGCTCACCCCCGCCGATGCGTGGGCGTGGACGCCGGGGACGCATATCATGCTGGGCGAGGCGGTGTTACGGTCGCTCGCCCACCTGCCGGGCCACGTGGCCGAGGTGCTCCAGGCCTTCCCGTACGACTTCCTGTACGGGTCCATCGCCGCCGACACCTCGATCGCCAAGAAGTACGCCGAGACCGGGCGGCACTGTCATTCGTGGCGGGTGGGGTTCGAGGTGCACGACCGGGCGAAGGACGAGCGGCTGCGGGCCTTCGGGCTGGGCTACCTGTCGCACCTCGCCGCCGACGTGGTCGCGCACAACCACTTTGTGCCGTTCCGGCTCGCCGTCACCTCGAGCACCGTGACCCTCGGCCACTCGTACTGGGAGAGCCGGTTCGAGTCGCGGCTTGGCGAGTCGGGGGCGCGGCGGGCGCGGGAGGTGATCCTGCTCGACCATGGGCGGTCGGACGCGCTGCTGGACCATATCCTGAGCCCGACCATCTTCAGCACGCAGACCAACCGGCGGTTCTTCAGGGGGATGGTGCACGTGACGGACCTGGGCCCGTGGCAGCGGCTGATGCAGGTCATGGCGGACAACAGCCGGTGGGACCTGCGCGAGGGGGAGGTGAACACCTACCTGGCGCGCTCGTTCGACTACGTGATGGACATCCTGCGGCGGCTGGGTTCGGCCGAGCCGGTGGCGTTCGACCCGTCGGGGGAGAACCCGTTGCGCGACGCGAAGCGGATCCGGCGCCTCGCGTACCGCGAGGGGGGCGAATCGCAGGTGCTGGCGGAAGCGGAGCGGGCGTTCGGGATGCCGGCGAGCCCGCTCGACTTCGCGTCGCGGCTGCGGGAGCCGATGGTGGCGGGGGCGCGGGCGGCGGCGGGGTGAGCACGCCGCGAGTGGAGTCGCCGCCCGCGGTTCCGGCGCAGGCGCGCGTGGTGGTGATCGGCGGCGGCGTGATCGGCTGCTCGGTCGCCTATCACCTCGCCCACATGGGGTGCCGCGACGTGGTGCTGCTCGAGCAGCACCGGCTCACGGCCGGCACGACCTGGCACTCGGCGGGGTTGATGGTGACGTTCGGCTCGATGTCGGAGACCTCGACCGCGTTCCGCACGTACACGCGCGACCTGTATGCCCGGCTCGAGGCCGAGACGGGCCAGGCGACGGGATTCAAGCCGGTGGGGTTCATCGAGTGCGCGATCGACCCCGACCGGCTCGAGGAGTACCGACGCGTCGCGACGTTCAACCGCTACTGCGGCGTGGACGTGCAGGAGATCTCGGCGCGCGAGGTGGAGGCGCTGTTCCCGATCGCGCGCACCGACGACATCCTGGCCGGCTTCTACGTGAAGGGCGACGGGCGGGTCGACCCGGTCGACGTGACAATGGCGCTGGCGAAGGGGGCGCGGCTGCGGGGCGCGACGATCGTGGAGGGCGTCGCGGTCACCGGCGTGACGAAGGCGAACGGCGCCGTGGCGGGCGTGCGAACGACGCAGGGGGAGATCGCCTGCGAGATGGCGATCAACTGCACCGGCGCCTGGGGGCGCAAGGTCGGCGCGCAGGCCGGCGTCACGGTTCCTCTGCAGGCGGCCGAGCACTACTACCTGCTCACCGACGCGATTCCCGGCGTGTCGAAGGCGTGGCCGGTGCTCGAGGACCCGGCGTCGTACGGCTACTTCCGCGAGGAGGGGGGCGGGCTGATGATCGGCCTGTTCGAGCCGGTGTGCGCGCCCTGGAAGGTGGAGGGGATGCCCCACGATTTCGCCTTTGGCGAGATCGCGCCGGACTGGGACCGGATGGGGCCGTACGTCGAGACGGCGATGCGGCGCGTGCCGGTGACGATGCAGGCCGGGGTGCGCAAGCTCTTCTGCGGCCCCGAGTCGTTCACCCCCGACCTGCGCCCCTGCCTGGGCGAGTCGCCGGAGTTGCGCAACTATTTCGTGGCCGCGGGGCTCAACTCGATCGGGATCCTCACCGGTGGCGGCGTGGGGCGGGCCATGGCGCACTGGATGCTGACCGGCCGCCCCGACGTGGACATGACGGCGTTCCATGTCGACCGCCTCCACCCGTACCAGGCGAATCCCGAGTACCTCCGCGCGCGCACGGTCGAGTCGCTCGGCATGGTGTACCGGACCCACTACCCGAACCGGTCGCTCACCACGGCGCGCGGGGTGAAGCGGTCGGCGCTGCACGACCGGCTCGCCGCGCGCGGGGCCTGGTTCCGCGACGTGAGCGGCTGGGAGGGCGCCGACTGGTACTCGCCCGACGGGTTGCCGCCCGATGCCGGACCGCTGACCTTCGGCCGCCCCGCCTGGTGGGAGCACTGGAAGGCGGAGCACGAGGCCTGCCGCACGGGCGTGATCCTGATGGACATGTCGTTCATGTCCAAGTTCCTGGTGCAGGGGCGCGACGCCGGGCGGGTGCTGGACTTCGTCTCGGCGAACAGCGTCGACGGCGAGTGCGGGCGCACCACCTACACGCAATGGCTCAACGAGGGCGGGACGCTGGAGGCCGACCTCACGGTCACCAAGCTCGAGGCCCCGGCCAGCGGCGACCCCGCCGACCAGCGGTATCTCGTGATTGCGTCGGACTCGGCGCACCGCCACGTGGAGGGCTGGCTCCGGCGCCACGTGCCCGGCGGCGCGCACTGCTCGGTGACCGACGTGACGTCGGGGTACGCGCAGGTGAACGTGCAGGGGCCCCGGTCGCGCGAGCTGCTGCAGCGGCTCACCGCCCACGACCTGTCGAACGCCGCCTTTCCGTTCCGCGCAGCGCGCGAGGTCGCGATCGGATACGCCCGCGTGCTGCTCGTGCGCATCACCTACCTGGGCGAGCTCGGCTACGAGCTGTACATCCCCACGGAGCAGGCGCTGCACGTGTACGACCTGCTGGTCGAGGCGGGGGCGGGCACCGGCCTGCGGCACGCCGGGCTCAAGGCGCTCGCCAGCCTGCGGATGGAGAAGGGCTACCGCGACTACGGCCACGACATCGACAACACCGACAGCGTGCTCGAGGTGGGGCTCGGCTTCGCGGTGGACCTCACGAAGCCGGGGGGCTTCGTCGGGCGCGACGCGGTGCTCGCGGTGAAGGCGGCCGGCGTGCGGCGCAAGCTCGTCCAGGTGCTGGTCCAGGACCCGGCCCCGCTGCTCCACCACGCCGAGGTGGTGCTGCGCGACGGCGTGCCCATGGGGTACGTGCGGGCGGCGAGCTACGGGCACACGCTGGGCGGCGCGGTGGGGCTGGCGATGATCGAGCGGGCCGGCGTGCCGGTGGACGAGGCGTGGCTGCGCGAGGGGCGATGGGAGGTGGAGGTCGCGGGAACGCGCTTCCCCGCCCTGGCATCGCTCAAGCCGCTCTACGACCCGGCGATGGCGCGGATCAAGGGGTGATCGTGGAGGGGCGCCGGATCGCGCCGTGCCGCAGCGCGCCTGGCCGCGCTGCGCCGCCGTGGGCCCGATGAAGCCCTACCGGCGCCTGGCCGAGGCGACCGCCCCCGACGGCACGGTGCTGTCGCTGTTCGAGCACGACGGCGCCTGCCTGATCCGCGTGAACGGCATCGAGTTGATGTCCACGCGCCGGCATCGCTCGGAGGACGCCCTCGCGGAGCTGGCCTGCGGGCCGCTGCGCGAACGCGCGGGAATGGCCGTGCTGATCGGCGGGCTCGGGCTGGGGTTCACGCTCAAGGCCGCGCTGCGCACGCTGGCGCCCGATGCCCGTGTGGTCGTGGCCGAGATCGTGGCCGAGGTGATCGACTGGAACCGCAATCCGGCGTACCCGCTGGCGGGTGAGACGCTGCGCGACCCGCGCGTGGAACTCCGGCACGAGGACGTGGCAGTCACGCTGGCGGAGCACCGCCGCACGTTCGACGCGATCATGCTCGACATCGACAACGGCGCCGACGCGCTGGTGACGTCGTCCAACGCGGGGCTCTACCGGCTGGCGGGAATCCAGGCGGCGACCGGCGCCCTCCGCCCCGGCGGGCGGCTCTGCTACTGGTCGGCGGCGGACGATCCCGCCTTCGTCGGCTCGCTGCGGCAGAGCGGGCTCGAGGTGACGCGGAAACGGATTCGCGCCCACGCGACCTCGGGACCCTGGCACACGGTGTACCTGGCGGAGTCCACGATGGGAGACGCGCGGCCCGTCGCGGCGCGCCGGTCGCCACCGGGGGGCGTCGAGAGGGCACCGTAGGGCGCGTTCCGTTGCGATCGGGCGCGGCTCAGGGCGGTGCCACGCGAGTGGCGAGCAGCTGGCTGAGCCGCTTCGGGTCCGCGCTTCCCTTCGACTTCTTCATCACGAACCCGATCAGGACGCCCTGCAGCTTCCTCTCGCCGGCGAGGAACCGCTTCGCCTCGTCGGGGTGCTCGGCGAGCACCTCGTCAATCCACGTCACGAGGGCGCCATCGTCGCTGACCTGCGCGAGGCCCTGCTCCTGCACGATCCGGGCCGGCGTCGCCTCCGGGTCGGCGAGCATCGCGGCGAAGACCGCCTTGGCCGCGCTGCTGCTGATCGTCCCCGCGGTGGCGAGGCCGATGAGCGCCGCCAGCCGGTCGGCGGGCACGAGCGATGCCGCCGCGGCGGGATCGAGTGACCGCTCGTTGAGCGCCTGCAGCACCGCACCGCTGACCCAGTTGGCGGCCGCCCTGGGCTGCGTGACGAGTTCAGCCACCGACTCGAAGTAGCGCGCCAGCGGCGCGCTCGCGACGAGCACCCCCGCCTCGCCCGCGGCGAGGCCGAACTCGGCCTGGTAGCGCGCGATCTTCGCCGCCGGGAACTCCGGCAGCGCGCGGCGCTCGCGCTCCACGCGCGCCGCCGGCACGACGAGCGGCGGCAGGTCGGGCTCGGGGAAGTACCGGTAGTCGTGGCTCCCCTCCTTGCTGCGCGCGGGGCGCACCTCGCCCCGGGTGGCATCCCACAGCATCGTCTGCTGCGACAGCGTGCCGCCGGCCTCGTACACTGCGCAGTGGCGGGCGAACTCGAGCTCGAGCGCCTTCTCGACAGCCGAGAACGAGTTGAGGTTCTTGATCTCGGTGCGCGAGCGCAGCTCCGCGGAACCGCGGGGGCGCGCGCTCACGTTCGCGTCGACCCGCAGCGAGCCGAGCTCCATCGAGCAGTCGCTGATGTCCGCGTACTCGAGCACCTGCTTGAGGGCGCGCAGGTAGGCCCCCGCCTCGGCGCTGGCGCGCAAGTCGGGCTCGCTCACGATCTCGATCAGCGGCACGCCGGCCCGGTTGAGGTCGATCGCCGTGGCGCCGTCGAAGCGGTCGTGGATCGACTTGCCGGCGTCCTCCTCCATGTGCACGCGGGTGACGCCGATGCGGTGCCGGGCCTCGCCCAGGGTGACCTCGAGCGCCCCGCCCGTGGCCAGGGGCTTGTCGTACTGCGAGATTTGGTACCCCTTGGGGAGGTCGGGGTAGAAGTAGTTCTTGCGGGCAAAGACCGACGTGCCATGCACGGTGCACCCGAGGGCGAGGGCGGCACGCACGGCGAGTTCGATGCAGGCGTCGTTGAGCACCGGCAGCGCCCCCGGGAGCGCGAGGCACACGGGACAGATGTTGGTGTTCGGCGGGTCACCGAAGCTCGACGAGCAGGCGCAGAAGGCCTTGGTCTCCGTCCTGAGCTGCACGTGCACCTCGAGCCCGACGACCATCTCCCAGGCGGGGCGGGCACCCTCGATCGCGGCGGCGCTCATGCCTCGCTCCCCGCGCCGGCGGCGCCGAGCGCGTGCTCGAGGGCGTACGCGGCGCGGAACATCGCCGCCTCGTCGAAGTGCGCGGCGATGAACTGGCCACCCACCGGCAGCCCGTCAACCATCCCGATCGGCTGCGACATGGCCGGAACGCCGGCGAGGTTGGCCGTCGCCGTGAACACGTCGCTCAGGTACATCTCGTACGGGTCGCTCACGGCCCCAAGGCGGAAGGCGGGGGTCGGCGCCGTCGGTGTGAACAGCACGTGCACGCCGCTCGCGAAGACGCTGGTGAAGTCGCGCGCGATCAGCGCCCGCACCTCCTGCGCCTTTCGGTAGTAGGCGTCGTAGTAGCCCGCGCTCAGCACGTACGTGCCGAGCAGGATGCGCCGCGTGACCTCGGCGCCGAAGCCGTGCGAGCGCGTGGCCTCGTACATCCCCTTGAGGCCGTCGCCCGCGATGCGCAGGCCGTACCGGACGCCGTCGAACCGTGCGAGGTTCGAGCTCGCCTCGGCCGGCGCGACGATGTAGTACACGGGGATCGCGAGGTCGGTGTGCGGCAGCGAGACGTCGCGAACCTCCGCCCCCGCCGCGCGCAGCGCGTCGAGGCAGGCGTCGCAGTGCTTCGCGATGCGCGGGTCGAGCGAGCGCGGGAAGTACTCCCTCGGACGCCCCACCACGAGGCCGTCGAGCGACCCGCCGTCCCGGCTGGCGCGGTAGTCGGGGACCGCGTGGTCCATGCTCGTGCTGTCGCGCGGGTCGGCGCCGGCGATCACGCCCAGTCCGAGCGCGGCGTCGTCCACCGAGCGGCCGAAGACCCCGACCTGGTCGAGCGAGCTGGCGAAGGCCACCAGCCCGTAGCGGCTCACACGACCATACGTCGGCTTGACGCCCACCACGCCGCAGAAGCTCGCCGGCTGCCGCACCGAACCGCCGGTCTCGGAGCCGAGGGCGATGCGCACGATTCCCGCCGCGACCGACGCCGCCGATCCTCCCGACGAGCCCCCCGGCACCCGGTCCCGGTCGAGCGGGTTGCGCGCCGGGCCGAACGCGGAGTGCTCCGTGCTCGAGCCCATCGCGAACTCGTCCATGTTCGTCTTGGCGACGATCGACGCCCCCGCCGCGCGCAGCCGCCGGATCACCGTCGCCTCGTACGGGCTCACGTACCCCTCCAGGATGCGCGAGCCGCAGCTGGTGGGCATGACGCGGGTGGCGATGTTGTCCTTCACCACCACCGGCACGCCGGCGAGCGCGCCCTTCCCGGACGGGCCCGGCGCCGCGGCCTCGCGGTCGACGTGCAGGATCGCGTTCAGGCCGCCCGCGCCCGCCTGCACGGCCTCCATGCGCTCGAAGGCGGCCGACGCGGCGGCCGCGCCCGTGACCGTCCCCTCGCGCACGTGCGCGGCGAGCACCGCCGCCGGCAACCCACCGATCGGCGTGTTCACGACTCCTCCGCGTCGTCGTGCGTGCCGAGGCGCGGCACGAGGATCAGCCCACCCCTCACATCCGGCGCAAAGTCGGCCAGCGGGCGAGCGAGCTGGTCGGCGTCGCGCACGTCGGGGCGGGACACGAGCGGCGGGCGCGGGTCCCCCGCGTCGCGCACCATGTCGGTGCTCACGCGCTGCAGCACCGCCATGTGGCCGAGGATCCCATTGAGCTCGTGCACCAGTGCCGCGACGCGGCCGCCGGGGAGGCCGAGCCTGGCGAGGGCGGCGATGTGCCGGACGTCGTCGTCGGTGATGGCCACTAGTCGATTCCCCGTTCAAGGTTCGCCTGCGCCACGACGAGCGTCTTGCGGCCGATCGCCTCGTCGTCGAAGTCCACCTTCACCTTCGCGTCGCGGCCATTGCCGCTGACCTCGGCAATGGTGCCGGTCCCGAACTTGCGGTGCCGCACCCGCTCCCCGATGCGGATCGCGGCAGCGTCCTGCGACTCGTCCTCGGGGGCGCTCTTCCATCCCCCGAGGTCGCGATACCCCGGCACCGACTGCCCCGGCCGCCGGCCGGCGGCGCGCGCGCCCGCGTTCCCGCCCCACGGCACGCCCGAGACGTCGCTGCCGCCATCGGGAAGCAACGTCGCGCGCCCCATGCTGCGGGCCCGTGGCGTCGCGCGCTCGTCGAGCATCCCGGCGGGAATGCGATCGAGGAACCCCGACTTGCGCGACGGCAGGAACTGGCCGTTGCGGCGGCGCTGCTCGGCGCGGGTGAGGTACAGCCGGTCCTCGGCGCGCGTGATGCCGACGTAGAACAGGCGCCGCTCCTCCTCGAGCTCGGCGGGGTCGTCGTAGGCCCGGGCGAGGGGAAAGAGGCCGTCCTCGAGGCCGCTGATCACGACCATCGGGAACTCGAGCCCCTTCGCGTTGTGCATGGTCATGAGCAGCACGGCGTCCGCGGTGGGGTCGAGCGCGTCGAGGCCGGCGGCGAGCGACGCCCGCTGCAGGTAGTGGTCGAGCGGGGTCAGTCCCACCTCGCCTTCCTCGTCGGCCACCGCCTCGGCGGCCGCGTCCACCAGCGACGCCACGTTGGCGAGTCGGTCCTCGACGTTGTCGCCGTCGGCACGGAGGAAGCCTTCGTAGTTGATGGACGCCACGAGGTCGCGCAGCAGCTCGTCGACCGGGGCGTCGGCGGCGCGACGTCGCAACCGGGCCACCAGCGCGGCGAAGTCGGCCAGCGCGGCCCGCGCCGCGGGGCGGGCCCCGGCGAGCACGTCGGGCCGGTCGGCCGCCTCGAGCAGCGACAGGCCCGCCGCTCGCGCCAGCTCGGCGAGCAGCTCCACGGTGGCCTCGCCGAGCCCGCGCCGCGGGACCGCGATCGCGCGCCGAAAGGCCTCGTCGTCGCGCGGGTTGGCGACGAGCTTGAGGTAGGCCATCAGGTCGCGGACCTCGCGCCGGTCGTAGAAGCGCACCGCGCCCACGATGCGGTAGGGGGTTCCCTTGCTGCGGAGGGCCTCCTCGAACGCCCGGCTCTGCGCGTTGGTGCGATAGAGAATCGCCACGTCGCGCAGCTGCACCGGGTCGCGTCCGCCGCGCCGGGCGCGGATCTCACCCACCACCCACTCGGCCTCGTCGCGCTCGTCGAGCGCGTGCACGCTCACCACCCGGGTGTCGCCGCCGCGCGTGGGGCGCAGCACCTTGCCGCGGCGGGCCGAGTTCTCGCTGATCACGGCGTTCGCGAGCGCCAGCACCGGCGGCGCCGACCGGTAGTTCTCCTCGAGGCGCACGACGGCCGCGCCGGGAAAGTCGCGCTCGAACTCGAGGATGTTGCGCACGTCCGCGCCGCGCCAGCCGTAGATCGACTGGTCGTCGTCGCCCACGACCACCACGTTGCCCCGCGCCCCCCCGAGCAGCGTGACCAGCCGGTACTGGGCGCGGTTGGTGTCCTGGTACTCGTCCACCAGGATGTGGGCGAACTTCGCGCGGTAGCCCTCCAGCCGGTCGCGGTGCTGCTCGAGCAGCTGCACCGGCAGCACGAGCAGGTCGTCGAAGGTCACGGCGTTGAGTGCCCGCAGCGCGGGCTCGAGCTCGCGATAGACGACGGCGGCGTTGCGGCCCAGCGGGTCGCGGGCGACCTGCTCGTACTCGGCCGGCGGCACAAGGGCATTCTTCGCGCCGGAGATCGCCGACAGGATCGAGCGCGGCGTCCACTCGCGCGGGGACACCTTGTGGCGCTCCATCACGCGCTTGACGAGGGCCAGGGCGTCGTCCTCGTCGTAGATCGTGAATTGCGGCGTGCGGCCCACCAGGGCGGCGTTGGCGCGCAGCATCCGGGCGCCAACCGAGTGGAAGGTCCCGGCCCAGATGCCGGCGGGCACCTCGCCAAGCTGGCGCTCGATGCGCTCCTTCATCTCGCCGGCGGCCTTGTTGGTGAACGTCACGGCGAGGATCCGGTGGGCCGGCACGCCGCGCTCCCGAATCAGGCGCACGATGCGCGTGGTGAGCACGCGGGTCTTGCCGGAGCCGGCACCGGCGAGCACCAGCAGCGGCCCGTCGCCGTGCTCGACGGCGGCGCGCTGCGCGGGATTGAGGCCGGCCAGGGCGTGCTCCTGCGGGGCGGCGAGCGTGCGCGTCACGCCGGTAAGATAACGTCGAAGACCGCGCCGCCTCCGCCCGGCACGAGCTGCAGCTTGCCGCGATGCGTTTCCTCGACGATCCGGCGGGCGAGGGAGAGGCCGATCCCCCACCCCCGCTGCTTGGTGGAGAAGCCCGGGTCGAAGACCCGCGTCCGCAAGTCCCGCGGGACGCCCGGGCCGTTGTCCGCCACACGGACCTTCACGCCCCCCTCGGGAAGGGGCGCCACCAGCAGGTGTATCGTTCCGCCGCGGCCGGCGAGGGCGTCGATCGCGTTCTTGGCCAGCGCCTCGACCACCCACTCCAGCAGCACCGAGTCGCCGTGCACCGTGAGCGGCCCCGGCGCGGCGAGCTCCGTCTCGAGGGTGATCGGGTGCGCGAGTGACGGGACACGGGCGCGGAAGTACTCGGCGATCCGCACCACGATCGCGCCGACGTCGATCACCTCCATGCGCGGCGGCCGGCCGATGCGCTCGAAGCGGTGCGCCACCCGCTCGAGCCGCTCGAGGTCGGTGGCCATGTGGTCGAGGGCCTGCTCGAGCACCGGGTCGCCGCCCCGGTCCTTCAGCACCTCGATCCAGCCGGACAGCGACGACAGCGGCGTGCCGAGCTGGTGGGCCGCCTCGCGCGCCATCCCCGCCCACACCTGCTCGCGGCCGGCCCGCTCGCGCGCGATCAGCAGCCAGAAGGCGAGCCCGAGCAGCAGCCCCAGCACCACCACCTGCAGCACCGGGATGGTGCGCATCTGGTCGACCACCGGGGTGAGACCGAAGTGCACCGTCACCGATCCCCGCTCCTCGACGGGCGGGTTGGCCCGGTCGAGCTCCCGCAGGTACTCGCGCACTCGCGGGTCATCGATCGAGGCGACATCGAACGGGAGGTTCGCCGCCGCGGTGGGGCGACCGGTCTCGTCGGTGACGATCACCGGCACCCCCATCTCGATGATGTGACGCGAGAGGTCGAAGAGCGCCGAGGTGCCCGCCGCGTCGGCCGTATCGCCCAGCGTCCGGTAGATGCGCGCGTACATCTGCCCCGAGATGCGGGTCTCGCGGCGCAACTCGTCAACAACCCCCTTCGTGAACGCGACGTACCAGCCCACGAGGGCCAGGACCGCGATCGCGATGAGGATTGCCGGTGCGCGCTGGCGCACCGTCAGCCGAGCGCGTCGGCGCCGAGCCAGGGGCGCAGGGCGTCGGGAATCGTCACGCGGCCGTCGTGCCAGTGGTGCTCGAGCAGGCAGGCCACGGTGCGTGGAAAGGCGAGCCCCGACCCGTTGAGGGTGTGGGCGAAGCGCGGCTTCTCACCCGGCGCGGGGCGGTAGCGGATGTTGGCCCGCCGCGCCTGGAAGTCGCCGAAGGTCGAGCAGCTCGAGACCTCGAGCCAGGTGCCGGTTCCCGGCGACCAGGCCTCGAGGTCGTACGTCTTGGCCGAGCCGAAGCCGGTGTCGCCGGCGGCCAGCAGCACCACGCGGTACGGAAGCCCGAGCAGCTGCAGCAACCGCTCGGCGTGGCCGGTCAGCAGCTCCAACTGGTCGAGCGCCGTCTCCGGCGTCGCGAGGCGCACCATCTCGACCTTGTCGAACTGGTGCACCCGCAGGAGCCCGCGGGTGTCCTTGCCCGCCGAGCCGGCCTCGCGCCGGAAGCAGGGGGTGTAGGCGCAGAGCGCCCGCGGCAGGTCCGCCGCCTCGAGGATCTCGTCGCGAAAGAGGTTGGTGACGGGGACCTCGGCCGTCGGCACGAGGTACAGCGGGTCGTCGCGGAGGGCATACATGTCCTCCTCGAACTTGGGGAGCTGCGACGTGCCCACCATCGACGCCCGGCTCACCGCGAACGGCACCCAGACCTCCTCGCAGCCGTGCTCGCGGGTGTGGAGGTCGACGAAGAAGTTCATGAGCGCGCGCTGCAGGCGGGCGCCCATGCCGCGGTAGACGATGAAGCCCGACCCCGACACCTTGGCGCCACGCTCGAGGTCGAGGAGGCCGAGCTTCGCCCCGGTCTCCCAGTGCGGCGGGACGCCGGCGCCGGCGCGCGGGATTCCCCAGCTGCGGACGACCGTGTTGTGCGACTCGTCGCCCGCGGGCACCTCGGGGAGGGTGAGGTTGGGAATGCCGAGCAGGATCTCGCCGAGCTCGGCCTCGACGCCCCCCAGCTCCCCCTCGATCGCCGCGATCTCGTCGCCGATCACGCGGCCGCGCGCGACGAGCTCGCCGGCCTCCTCGCGCGCCCGCTTGCGACGCCCGACTTCCTGCGCGTTGGCGTTGCGCGCCGCCTTCTTCTCCTCGACCTGCGCGATCAGCCGCCGCCGGCCCGACTCGAGCGCCTCGGCCCGGTCGATCGCCGGCGCGTACTGCGCGAGCTTGCCCCGCCGGCGCATGCCCTCGCGCAGCGTCTCGATGTTGTCGCGCAGCGTGCGGAGGTCATGCATGGCGCCTGCCGGTCAGAATCCGCCGGGGACGAGCCCGCGACGGCCGCAGTTCGGGTTGAGCACGATGCGGTAGTGGATCAGCCGGCTGACCAGGTTCACGCTGTCCACCACCATCTTGGCGTGCATCGTCGTCAGCACGCCGTACGAGCAGTCGACCGGGCGGACCTGCACCACGAACGGCTGCCCGGGGCTCACCACCTGCACCGAATCGTACGTGAAGCCCGCCACCGGCGCCTCGGTCGTCGCATCGAAGGTCCCCGTCGGCACGAAGAGCCCGACGACAGGCGGGACCACGTTCGGCCCGAGCACCACCGAGCGCGCCGGCAGCACCCGCACCGCTCCCGCAGGCGTGAGATCGAAGGCGAGGTCGAACGGCACCGACCCGTCGCTGAAGACCGTCGCCAGCACGACCACGCGGGACGGGATGTTGATCGCCGTCGGGAAGATCGGGTCGGTGCCGCTCATCGCGAACAGCCGGCCGGTGTCGGCCGTGACCAGGCCCAGGTTGACCTTGGGTTCGGTCGCGCCGCAGGCACCGCCGGCAAGGGCGGCCGCGACCAGCGCGAAAAGCGATGTCAGGCGGAGCGACTGGGGCACGTCAACGTCAGATGAAAGGGGCGAACGACGGGCGAAGGATATGTGCTAACCGCAACGACTTCAACTGGTTCCATCGCTTGACTTGGCCCCGCCCGGCGCCTAGCGTTGCGCATCACCCCGGAGCCTGTCATGCCGAACATCCGCGAGCTCGTGGCCGCGATCAGCCAGCGCGAAGGCGTAGATGCCGCGGTGGTCCTGGGCCGCGATGGCATCGTGATCGACTCCAGCGCGCCCCCGGACATCGACACCGAACGGCTCGCCGCCCACATCCCGTCGATCCTCTCCGGCGCCGACGACCTCGGCGCCTCTGCCATGCGCGGCCCGCTCACCATGGCCGTGATCGAGCAACCGGGCGGGCTGGCCCTCGTCTGCGCCCTCTCGGCCGAGGCGGTGCTGCTCGTGCTGGTGCGCCCCGAGGCCAACGTCGCGTCCCTGCTCTACGAGCTCCGGCGCAACCGCGAGCAGATGGCGGCGCTCGTCTGAGCGAGGGCCAGGTGCGGCGTGCGCACGTGCTCGTCGCCGAGGACGAGCCCCACATCGGACGCCTCATCGCGATGAAGCTCGAGTCGGGCCCGTTTCGCGTCACGCGCGCCGACGATGGCGCGGCGGCCCTCGCCGCCCTCGCCGCGCACGACGACTTCGAGTTGCTGATCCTCGACCTCATGATGCCGCATGTGAGCGGGCTCGACGTGCTCGCCAGCGCCCGTGCCGGCGAGCGGTGGCGCACCCTGCCCTGCATCGTCCTCACCGCGATCGGGCACGACGCCGAGCACCGCCGGGCGATGGAGCTCGGCGCCACCGAGTTCCTCACCAAGCCCTTCAGCCCCAAGCGCCTGTTCGCCCGCGCCGCCGATCTCACGGGCCAGTCGGTCGCGGCGGCACCCGGCGCGGCGTCCCCGTGAGCAGCTGGACCGTGATGCTCGCGGGCGGCGTCGGCTCGCGCTTCTGGCCCCTCAGCTCCCCCGGGCGGCCCAAGCAGCTCCTCGCCCTCGTCGACGACAACTCGCTGCTCGGCAACACTCTCGGGCGCATGGCGCCGCTCGCCCCCCCCGAGCGCACGCTGATCCTCACCAATGCCTCGCTCGCCGGCGCCGTGCGCGCGCTGGCCCCCTCCGTGCCGGCCGGCAACGTGATCGCCGAGCCACGGCCCGCCGGTACCGCGGCGGCGCTCGCCTGGGCCGCCCACGAGGTGGCGCGGCGCGGCGGCGGCGACGCCCTGCTCTACTGCGTGCACGCCGACTGGGCGATCGGCGACGCGACCCGCTACCAGGCGACGCTGCGCGAGGCCGGCGCCGCCGCCGCCGCGCACGGCGCGCTCGTGACCGTCGGCATCGTCCCCACGCGCGCCGACCCGGGCTTCGGGTACATCCAGCCGGGAGCGCCGGTGGAGGGGACGGTGCGGCGCGTGGCGCGGTTCGCCGAGAAGCCCTCGCGCGAGGCGGCGGCCCGCATGGTCGCCGAGGGTTACCTCTGGAACTCCGGGATCTTCGCGTGGACCGCGGCGGCGTTCCTGCGCGAACTGCGCGCGCACTGCCCGCAGGTCGCGCGCGCGCTCGACGCCCACCCGAACGACCTCGCCGCCTTCTTCGGCGCGGTCACGCCGGTGTCGGTGGACGTGGGCGTACTCGAGCGCAGTGCCAGCGTGCTGGTCGTACCCGGGGACTTCGACTGGGACGACGTGGGTACCTGGGCGGCGCTGCACCGGGTGCGTGCGCGCGATGCGGGCGGCAACGCGGTGATCGGCCCCGTGCACCTCGTCGAGAGCCGCGACAACGTGGTGCACGCCGAGGGCAAGACCGTCGTCCTGTACGGCGTCGACGACCTGGTGGTGGTGGCCCGCGACGGGATCACGATGGTCACCACGCGCGAGCAATCGGCGGACCTGAAGAGCCTTCTCGACGCCCTCCCCGCGTCCGTGCGCGAGCGTCCCTGACCCGCCACCGATGACCTCCTTCTTCTGCTACGACGACGCCCGCGCGCGCGGCTTCGAGCCGTTCGCGCTCACCCGGCCGGCCTGCGAATTGCGCGCCGGCGCCGAACTCCTCCGCCGCCGGTGGGAGATGACCATCGGCACCGCCTGCACCGGCTTCCTGGGCGCGCCGCACCTCGCGTCGTTCGACGAGCCGTGGGGATGCCCCGCCGCGACCGGCGTGCTGCGCGCCGGCTCGATCGTCGTCAACAGCCGCTGCGCCGTGTCGCTCGCCGCGCGCCTCGACGAGGGCGAAGGGTGGGCCTGCGAGGGCGAGGTCGCGGCCGTGCGCCTCGCCGCCGACACGCCGGCCAGCGCCTTCGCCGACGGGCGCATCACCCTCACGTCGCTCGCCCGCATGGACGGCGCGGTGACCCCGGTCGCGGGCCGCTGGATCGGCGACGTGTGGGAGCTGGTGGGGCTCCTGGCGGCGATGCTGGCCGAGGACATCCCGGTGCTCGCCGACGAGCTGATGGCGAGCCATGCCCCGTCGCACGTGACGGTGATCGGCAGCCACCCGGTGTGGGTCGAGGGGGGCGCCACGGTGGAGCCGATGGTCGTGCTCGACGTGAGCGCGGGCCCGATCCTGCTGCGAAAGGGGGCCACGGTGCAGTCGTTCACGCGCCTCGTCGGCCCGTCGGTGATCGGCGCCGGCAGCACCGTGGCCGGCGACCGCATTGCGTGCGTGAGCGTGGGAGAGACGTGCAAGGTGCACGGCGAGGTGAGCACCTCGATCTTCCTCGGCCACGGCAACAAGGGACACGACGGCTTCGTCGGCCACAGCATCGTGGGCCGGTGGGTGAACCTCGGGGCCGGCACCACCACCAGCAACCTCAAGAACACCTACGGCACCGTCGCCCTCTGGACGCCCGCCGGCGTGCGCGACAGCGGGCTCCAGTTCCTCGGGACGATGTTCGGCGACCACGTGAAGACCGGCATCGGCGTGCGCCTCACCACCGGCTGCGTGCTCGGTGCCGCCGCGAACGTCTTCGATCGCATGCCCCCCAAGGCCGTCGCCCCGTTCTCGTGGGGGAGCGGGGCGCCCTACGCCGCGTTCGCGCTCGACAAGTGCCTCGAGATCGCGGGCCGCGTGATGTCGCGCCGCCACGTCGAGCTCGGCGCGCGCGGCCGGGCGCTGCTCGAGGCGGCGCACGCGCGGGCCACGCAGGCGGCGTATGCCGCCGCGTGGGAGGCGCGCGGGTGAGGCGACGCGGCGGCCGGCGCTCATGAGGAGCTGGGTCCTCGCCAGCGGCAGCAAGGGCAACGCCCTCGTCCTCGAGTCGGGGGGCGAACGGCTGCTGGTCGACTGCGGACTCGGCACGCGCACCCTCGCTCGCCGGCTCGCGATCGCGGGCATCGCGCCGCAGTCGATCGGCGCGCTGCTGCTCACGCACGAGCACAACGACCACACCAGGGGCGCCGCGGCGGCCGCCGCCAAGTGGGGATGGCAGGTGCTCGCCAGCACGGGGACCCTCGCCGCGGTGCGCGACCTCCCGTCGGGGTGCCGGCTCGTGCTGCGCCACAACGCCACGCGCGCCCTCGGCGCCTTCGAGGTGACGGGCATCCGGGTGCCGCACGACGCCGCCGAGCCGATGGGCTTCGTGGTGACGGCGCGCAGCGGCGGCGCGAGGCTCGGCATCGCGACCGACCTCGGCGAGGTGCCGGCGCCACTCCTGTCGGCGTTCGAGCGGCTCGACGTGCTGGTGCTCGAGAGCAACCACGACGAGGGGATGCTGCGCGCCGGGCCCTATCCGCCGTACCTCAAGCAGCGCATCCTCGCGCGCACCGGGCACCTTTCCAACGCCGCCTGCGCGACCGCCCTCGGCTCGCTCGTCCACGCCAGGCTGCGGCATGTCGTGCTCGCGCACCTGAGCGAGGTGAACAACGAGCCCGGCCTCGCCCGCCGCAGCGCCACGGCGGCGCTCCGGCGTGCGGGATGGCGCGGCGTGCTGCACGTCGCGGCGCAGGACGCGCCGACCGGCCCCTGCGGCGCACCGGCCGCGCAGCTCCGCCTCGGGCTCGCGTAGCCCCTCGTCGCGCGCGTCAGTCCTTCCGCACCATGCACCAGATCGCGTAGTACAGCACCGCCGTCGACGTCCACCCCACCAGGTTCCAGCGCCGGAACAGCCGCCGCACCTCGGCCGGGTCGGTCGCGCGCTCGAGCCGCCACTGGTCGGGGAGCAGCACGACGAGCCAGGCCAGCGTCGAGACCGCGAGCGCGGCGATCCCCCGCACCAGCCACGGTGACCCGAGGATCGGCAGGGCGAGGTGCCGGGCCAGCAGCACGCCGCTGATCGTCAATCCGGCCCCGCCAGCCAGCGTGAACAGCAGGTCGGTCCAGAGAATCGCCCGGGCAACCGGCCGGAACGAGGCGCCGGTGGTGCGCCAGTGGCGGTACATGAGGAATGCCCAGGCCCCGGTCACCGTGACGTTGCCGACCATCAGCACCGCCGACGCCACGTGGATCGCCTTGAGCACCAGGTAGGTGTTCACGCGCACCGCCCGGAGCGGCCGCGCCCGCAGGCGTCAGCGAGCCGGGCGCTCGTCACGGATCCGTTGCGTCACGAGGTCGGCGGACATGAGTACCATCGGCAGGCCGCAGCCGGGGTGCGTGCTCTGCCCCACGAAGTAGAGGTTGCGGTAGCGGTCGTGCCGGTTGTGCGGGCGAAAGTACCCGACCTGCCGCAGGTTGTGCGACAGGCCGAAGGCCTCGCCGCGCAGGTTGCCGTAGCGCGCGGTGAAGTCGTCGGGCGTCACCCGCCTCCGGGTGACGATGTGCTCGCGCAGCCCCGGCAGGCCGAGCCCCTCGAGCCGCTCGAGCGTGCGGGCCTCCACCTTCGGCCCCTCCACCGCCCAGTCGATGGGTCGCGCCGGATCCTGGCTCGGTGCGAGCACCAGGACGAAGATGTTCTCGCATCCGGGGGGCGCCTGGCTCGGGTCCGTGCGCGTCGAGGCCACCACGTAGAGGGGTGGCGCGTCGGGCATCGTGCGGTCGTGGAAGAGCTGGCGGCAGGTGGCCTCGAGGTCCGCGCTGACGGCAAGGTTGTGGTGCAGCAGGCCGGGATAGGTGCGGTTGACGCCGAGGTACAGCAGCACCACCGAGCAGCTGTACGCCCAGCGGTCGGTGCGCGGGTGCGGCTCGCCGAGCAGCGCGGCGTGCACATACGGCAGGTCGGCGTTGGCCACGATCACGTCGGCGGTGAGGTGGCGGCCGCCCTCGAGCTCGACGTGCGCCACGCGATCGCCGGCGGTGACGAGGCGCGTCACCGTCGCCCCGTACGTGAAGGCCACGCCAAGCTCGGTGCCGAGCCGCTCGAGGGCGCGGGCCAGCTGGTGCATGCCGCCCATCGGGTAGTGCACGCCGCCGGCGATCTCGGTGTACGACAGCAGGCCGTACACCGCGAGCGACTCGTACGGCGAGAGCCCGAGGTAGAGCGACTGGAAGGTGAGGGCCTGCTGCAGCCGCCGGTCCGCGAAGTACCGCCGCACGAGCCGCTGCAGGTCGCCCAGCGCCGCGGGGCCGTACTTCATCCCCAGGCTCCCCATCTCCAGCATCGACGACGGCCGGTGCATGTTGCGGCCGATGAACGCCATGCCGCGGCGGTAGAGCTCGCCCGTGTGCGCCAGGTACGCCAGGGCCCGCGGCCCGCACCCCGGCTCGATCGCCTCGAGGTTCGCGAGCAGCTGGTCGAGCCGCGTCGTCATCTCGAGCGTGGTGCCGTCGTCGAAGGTCAGGCGATAGTTGGGATCGCACGGCACCAGCGTGAGGTAGTCCTCGAGCCGGCGCCCCACGTCGCGAAAGAGCTGCTGCCAGCACGCGGTCATCATCACCATCGAGGGGCCCGTGTCGAAGGTGAACCCCTCCGATTGCCAGACCCCGGCGCGACCGCCGGGCACCTCGTGGCGCTCGAGCACGGTGACGCGGTAGCCGGCGTGCGCGAGCCGGACGGCGGTGGCGAGTCCGCCGAGGCCGGCGCCCACGACGATGGCGCGCGTGCCGGCGCCCGCGCCCGGTTCGGCGTCGGCGCCGTGCACATTCCCCCCCGTGGCGCCGGCGGCGACTCCCGGAATGAGCGAGGTCATGAACCGAATCTACGCCGCCGGGCCGTGCCCCGGTTCCCGGCGGCCCCGTGGAACGCAGGGGGGCCCTCGAACGTAAAACCACGACCATGACCACACGCACCGATCCCTCGATCCGCCACACCGAATCGCTCGCGATCCCGGTCGACCACCTCGACCAGCCTGCCTGGCGGCAGGACATCCCCGCCTCGATCGTCGTCGCGCTCGTGGCGCTCCCGCTCTGCCTCGGCGTTGCCCTCGCGTCGGGAGCCCCGGCGTCGGCCGGCATCATCGCCGGGATCGTTGGCGGGCTCGTGGTGGGCGTGCTCTCCGGCAGCGAGCTGATGGTGAGCGGCCCCGCCGCCGGCCTCACCGCGATCGTGCTCGCGGCGATCACGCAGCTGGGCGGGCTCCCCGCCTTCCTCGCCGCCGTCGTCATCGCCGGCGCCATGCAGGTCGTGCTCGGCGCGCTGCGGGCCGGCGTCATCGCCTACTACATCCCCACCCCCGTGGTGAAGGGGATGCTGGCCGCGATCGGCGTGATCCTCGTCCTCAAGCAGCTGCCGCACGCGGTGGGCTACGACGCGGACTGGGTGGGCGACGAGTCGTTCCGGCAGGCCGACCGCGAGACCACCTTCTCGGCGATGGCCCGCGCCCTCGAGGCCGTCGAGCCGCTGGCGATCGTGGTGAGCGTGGTCGGGCTCGTGGTGCTGGCGTCGTGGAACCGGCTGCCATGGCAGCAGCTGCGCCAGTTCCCCGCCCCGCTCGTGGTGGCGGTGCTCGGCGTGGCCGCCAACGCCCTCGCCGCCGTCGCGTCGCCGGCGTGGGTGCTGCAATCGCGGCACCTCGTCGCCCTCCCCGTGGAGGGCGGCTGGTCGGCCCTGCTCACCTGGCCCGACTGGAGCGCCTTCGCCCGGGCCGACGTCTGGACCGTGGCCATCACCCTCGCCCTCGTCGCCTCGATCGAGACGCTCCTGTCGCTCGAGGCCACCGACCGCATGGACCCGCTCAAGCGCCGCTCGCCCGCCAGCCGCGAACTGGTCGCGCAGGGAGCGGGTAACCTGCTGTCGGGACTCATCGGCGGGCTCCCCATCACCGGCGTGATCGTGCGCAGCGCGGCGAACGTGACGGCCGGCGCCAGGACGCGGCGGTCGGCGATCATGCACGGCGCCTGGCTGCTGGGCGCCGTGGCGCTCGTGCCGGGGCTGCTCAACCGCATTCCCCTTGCCGCGCTCGCGGCGATCCTGCTCCACACCGGCCTCAAGCTCGCCGCGCCGGGCGTGGCACGGAACCTCTGGCGGCAGGGAACCTACCAGTTCGCTCCCTTCGCCGTCACCCTGCTCGCCATCCTGTTCACCGACCTGCTGCGCGGCGTGGTGATCGGGCTCGGCGTGGGAGCCTTCTTCGTCCTCCTCGACCACTTGCGCGCGCCGGCGTGGGAAGAGGTGTCGGCCGCGGGGGCGGTGCTGCGCCGGTACCGGCTCAACACGCACGTTACCTTCCTCAACAAGGCTTCGCTCGCGCGCGAGCTCGACGCGGTGCCACGGCGTGCCCGCATCGAGATCGACGCCCGGGGCACCGAGCGGATCGACCGCGACGCCCTCGAGGTGCTGCACGACTTCGCGGCCACGGCGCAGTCGCGCGAGATCGACTACCGGCTGGTCGGCGTCCCCGAGCGCGGCGCGAGCGCCGGCGGCCACTAGCGCGACCGCCGGCTTTCTCCTCCCTTCCCCCCACCGACCCTCATGGAACGCTACCGCAAGCTGTTCGACAACAACGCCGCCTGGGCCAAGTCGGTGCTGGCGCAGGATCCGACGTTCTTCAGCACCAGCCAGCTCGGCCAGGAACCGCACTTCCTCTGGATCGGGTGCGCCGACAGCCGCGTGCCGGCGGAGTCGCTCACGGGCTCCGTGCCGGGCGACATCTTCGTCCATCGCAACATCGGCAACCAGGTGTGGGAGACGGACCTCAACCTGCTGTCGGTGCTCCACTACGCCGTGCACGTGCTGGACGTGAAGCACATCGTGGTCTGCGGTCACACCAACTGCGGGGCGATCAAGGCCGCCTATGGCCAGCACTCCTTCGGGATCGTCGACCACTGGCTGAGCGACATCCGTAACGTGATCCGCTGGCACCACGCCGAGCTCGAGGCGATCCCCGACGAGCGCGCGCGCCTCGACCGGCTCACCGAGCTGAACGTCCTCCAGCAGGTGGGCGTCCTGTCGCGCACGCCGACGATCCTGGACTCATGGTCGCGCGGCCGCCGGCCGCTGCTGTACGGCATCGTGTACGACGTGGCGACCGGCCTGCTGCGGTCGGTCGTCGAGGCGGTCGACGGCACCGAGAAGGCGGTGCAGCTGCTGCCGAGGAACTGAGCGGGCGGACGCCGGAAGCGAAGGCGGGCGGGACCCGTGAGGATCCCGCCCGCCTTCCCTTGCACCAGTGCGGGACTAGTACATCCCGCCCATGCCGCCGCCCGGCGCCGCCGGGGCCGGCTTGTCCTCCTTCTTCTCGACGACCAGCGCCTCGGTCGTGAGCAGAAGCGCCGCGATCGACGCCGCATTCTGCAGCGCCGTGCGGGTGACCTTGGTCGGGTCGATGACGCCGGCCTGCACCAGGTCCTCGTACGTGTCCGTCAGCGCGTTGTAGCCGAAGCTGTCCGCCTTCGACTCGCGCACCTTCTCGATCACGATCGATCCCTCGCCGCCCGCGTTCTGCACGATCATGCGGAGGGGTTCCTCGATCGCGCGACGGATGATGTCCACACCCACCTGCTCCTCGGCGACGAGCTTGAGGGACTTGAGCGCCCGCTGCGACCGCACGAGCGCCACGCCGCCGCCCGGGACGATCCCCTCCTCCACGGCCGCGCGGGTCGCGTGCAGCGCGTCCTCGACGCGGGCCTTCTTCTCCTTCATCTCGGCCTCGGTCGCGGCGCCGACGTTGATCACCGCCACGCCGCCGGCGAGCTTCGCCTTGCGCTCCTGGAGCTTCTCCTTGTCGTAGTCCGAGGTGCTCTTGTCGACCTGCACCTCGATCTCCTTGATGCGCCCCTTGATCTTGTCGTCGTCGCCGGCGCCGTCGATGATCGTCGTGTTGTCCTTGTCAACCACGATCCGCTTGGCGCGGCCGAGGTCGGTCAGCACGGCGTTCTCGAGCTTGAAGCCGACTTCCTCGCTCACGACCTGGCCCTTGGTCAGGATCGCGATGTCCTCGAGCATCGCCTTGCGGCGGTCGCCGAAGCCCGGCGCCTTGACGGCGCACACCCGCAGCGTGCCGCGGAGCTTGTTGACGACGAGGGTGGCCATCGCCTCGCCCTCGATGTCCTCGGCGATGATCAGCAGGGGCTTGCCCGCCTGCGCGACCTTCTCGAGCACCGGGAGCAGGTCCTTCATGGCCGAGATCTTCTTGTCGTGGATCAGGATGAAGGCGTCCTCGAGGACCGTCTCCATCTTGTCCGGGTCGGTCACGAAGTACGGCGACACGTAGCCGCGGTCGAACTGCATGCCGTCGACCGTCTCCAGCGTCGTCTCGAGGCCCTTGGCCTCCTCGACCGTGATCACCCCGTCCTTGCCCACCTTGTCCATCGCGTCGGCGATCAGGTCGCCGATCTCGCGGTCGTTGTTGGCCGAGATGGTGCCGACCTGGGCGATCTCCTTCTTGCCCTTGGTCACGACGCTCATCTTCTTGAGGTCCTCGACCACGGCGGCGACGGCCTTCTCGATGCCGCGCTTGATCGCCATCGGGTTCGCGCCGGCCGTCACGTTCTTGAGGCCCTCGCGGTAGATCGCCTGCGCCAGCACCGTCGCCGTCGTCGTGCCGTCGCCGGCCGAGTCGGACGTGCGGGTGGCGACTTCCTTCACCATCTGCGCACCCATGTTCTCGAGCGGATCCGACAGCTCGATCTCCTTCGCGACCGTGACACCATCCTTGGTGACGGTCGGCGCGCCGAACTTCTTGTCGATGACGACGTTCCGGCCCTTGGGGCCGAGCGTGACCTTCACCGCCTCGGCAAGCTGGTCAACGCCACGCTTGAGCGCGGCGCGAGCCTCGGTGTTGAAGTGGAGTTCCTTGGCAGCCATGTGTGTCTCTCTCTGGGATGCTGGAGTGGGCGTCGTTACGCGACGATCGCGAGCACGTCGCTCTCGCGCAGGATGAGGTACTGCTCGTTGTCGATCGTGACTTCGGTGCCGCTGTACTTCCCGTACAGCACCTTGTTGCCGACCTTCACTTCCATCGGCACGCGCTGGTCCTTCTCGTACCGGCCGGGGCCGACGGCGACGACTTCGCCCTGCTGCGGCTTTTCCTTGGCGGTGTCGGGGATGTACAGCCCGCCCCGCATCTGCTCGGACTCCTCGAGCGCCTTGACCACGACACGGTCGGCCAACGGCGAAACGTTCACCTTCGCGGCATTCTTGGTGGCCATGAGTGGCGACCTCCTGCTATGGGTTCGCGGAACACAATCAATGAAGGAGCTACTTGTTGGCACTCGTGCTGGCTGAGTGCTAACAGGCTGGATGATAGCGGCTCACGCCAGGAAGGTCAAGCCGATACGCGGTCAAGATGTGTCGCTGCAACACGTTGTGTGGAAACAACTTATGCAGCAGCCCGCCGCTACTTCTGCCGCGGCGGCGCAAACTTGATCGAGCCCGTCCGCCACCGCGTGACCCCGCCCAGCGACTCCACCAGCAACGCCCCGCCGGCGTCGATTCCCAGCACCACACCCGCGGTCGGCTCGTCGATCCTGCGCCCCGCGGCGAAGTCGCGCGCCGACCAGGCCGAGAGCTCGCCGGCGGCCAGCGTGCCTCCCTGCGCGGCCGCCACCCGCAATGCCGGCACCACGGCGGCGAGCACGTCCACCCGGCGCACGCCGGACCGCAGCCCCGCCGCCTCCTCCTCCGCGTGCGGCTGCCGCAGGTTGATGCCGACGCCGATCGACACCCACTCCGGCTGCCCGTCGCGCCACCGCGCCTCGACCAGCACTCCCGCCAGCTTCCGGTCGGCGACGAGCAGGTCGTTCGGCCACTTGAGCTGCACGCGCGCGCCCGCCAGTTCGTCCAGCGCCGGCGCGAGGGCAAGTCCGATCCGCAACGCCAGCACCGACAGGGCCGCCTCGTCCGCGCGCTCGATCAGGGTGAGCCAGACGCCCGCGTCGGGCTCGGAACGCCACGACCGGCCATGCTGGCCGCGCCCCGCCGTCTGGTGCCGGGCCACCACCAGCGTCCCGGTCTCCGCCCCCTCGGACGCCAGGGTGTGGGCGACGTCGAGGGTGCTCGTCACCGTGGCCAGCAGCACCGCCCGCGGCACTCCGCACCGCGCGGCGACCTCCGCGGCGCCGAGGCCGTCAACGCGCTCAGCCACGCAGCGAGTACACCGCGATCACCGCCAGGCCCAGCAGCCACCGGTAGGCGGCGAAGATCCCGTAGCTGTGCCGGCTCACGTAGCGCAGCAGGACGCTGATCGCCAGCCAGCTGCTGATCCCCGCCGTGAGCACGCCGATCACCAGCGGCAGGGTCAGTCCCCCCGCCTCCCGCAGCGCCTGGGGGAGCTCGTGCAGCACCGCCGCCGCCGTGATCGGCATGCTCATCAGGAACGAGAAGACGGCCGCACTCTGGCGGTCGAGGCGAAGGGCCCGCCCCGCCGTGATCGTGGAACCCGAGCGCGACACGCCGGGAATGATCGCGAACATCTGCGCGCAGCCGATCAGGAGGGCGTCGCGCCACCGCACGCTGTCGAGGGGGCGTTCCTCGCGCGACCACTGGTCCACCGCCCACAGCAGCGTGCCCATCGCGATCAGGGCCCCGGCGGTCAGCGCCGGGTTGCGGAACACGGTCTCGGCCTGCGTCTTGAAGGCGAGCCCGGCCAGCCCGCCCGGGACGGTCGCGATCGCCAGGTGCACGACCCGTCGCTTCTCGGGCGCGTCGAGGCGCCGGGTGCGCAGGAGTTCCACCGCCGCGCCGCCGATCGAGACCCACTCGGCCCGGAAGTACCAGAGCACCGCCACGAGGGTGCCGAGGTGCAGCGCGACGTCAAAGGCGAGCCCGGGGTCGGGCCAGCCGAGGAGCCACGGCGTGAGGGCGAGGTGCGCGGAACTCGAGACGGGAAGGAACTCGGTCAGTCCCTGCAGCAGGCCAAGGACGGCGGCACGGACGATTTCCATTCGGCGCTAGCGCTCCGCGAGGGTCGAGGCGTAGAGGGCTTCGTACAGGGCCACGACCTCGTTCATGCCGAACCGCGCCCGGGCATCGGCGGCGGCGGCGGCACTCATCCGCGCCCACCGCGCCGGGTCGCGCAGGATCGCCGACGCCGCGCGGGCCATCCCGGCGGTGTCGCCCACCGCGCACAGTACCCCGGTCTCGCCGTTGCGCACCACTTCGGGGAGGCCGCCCACGCCGTACCCCATCACCGGCACGCCGGAGGCGAGGGCCTCGAGCGCCGAGAGGCCGAACGACTCGCGGTCGGTGGTCAGGAGGAACAGGTCCGCCGCCGCGATCAGGGGGGCCACGTCGTTCAGCTTGCCGAGGAACGACACGTCCTTCTCGACACCGAGCAGCCGCGCCTCGTCCTCGGCATCGGGGCGGTCGGGGCCGTCTCCGATCATCACCATCACGCTTGGCACCTCGGCGTTGATGGCGGCGAAGGTGCGCACCACGTCCCGGATCCGCTTCACCGGGCGGAAGTTCGAGAGGTGCACCAGCACCTTGCGCCCCTGGCCCAGCTCCCGGTGCAGCTCGCCACCGTAGCGCGCCCGGTTGAAGACGGCCGGGTCGACGAAGTTCGGGATCACGTCCACGCGGCAGTTGGTGCAGCCGAACGCCTTGATCGTTTCCGTCTTCAGGAACTCCGAGACCGCGGTGATCCGGTCGGACTTCTCGATCGAGAACTTGGTGATCGTCTGGAAGCTCGGGTCCTGCCCCACGATCGTGATGTCGGTGCCGTGCAGCGTGGTCACCACCTTCACGTCGTCGCCGTCCTTCTGGAGCATCTCGCGGGCGATCCAGGCGCTGGTGGCGTGCGGGATCGCGTAGTGCACGTGCAGCACCTCGAGCCCGTGGGTGCGCACCACCTCGTGCATGCGAACCGCGAGGGCGAGGTCGTACGGCGGGAACTCGAACAGGGGGTAGCGGCCGACGTCGACTTCGTGGAAGTACACCCGCGGCGTGAACGACGGCAGGCGAAACGGCCAGCGGTAGGTCACGAAGTGCACCTCGTGCCCGCGCCCCGCGAGCGCGAGCCCGAGCTCCGTCGCGAGTGCGCCCGAGCCGCCGTACGTCGGATAGCAGGTGATGCCGATCTTCATGCCGGTCGGGCTCCCGCGGCTGCGCCTGGTGATGCGTTCCAAGATGCGTTCGGTGGTGCCTGCCTTGCGGCGTCGTGTGGGACGCCTGCCGGTGCGTTCCCTGCCGTGCCCGCTTCGTCGTCGTGCCACCAGGCCCGGGCCACGTCGAGGTGGCTCGGGTCGGTCGGGTCGATCCGGGTGACCCGGGCGGCATCGAGCTGGTGCCGCAGCCAGGTGCGTTGCCGCTTGGCGTACTGTCGCGTGGCGACGATGATGGACTCCCGGGCATCGGCAAGGGTTACCTCGCCGAGCACATATTGTTGCAGCGCACGGTAGCCGCAGGCGGTCCACGCCGGTGCCGTCGGCGGCACCAGCGCCAGCAGCCGCCGCACCTCGTCCACCCATCCGCCGGCAAGCATGGCGTCGACACGCGCCTCGATCCGCGACGACAGCTGTCGGCCCGGGTCGACCACAAGATAGCGGGCGGCGCGCGGCGGAGCCGCCGGCACCGAGGCGTGTGCGTCGCTCAGCCGCCGCCCCGACAGGAGCACCGTCTCGATCGCCCGCAGCAGCTGCGTCCGCCCGAGGTGGGCGCGCGCCGGGTCGAGCGCGGCGCACCACCGTCGCAGCTCCCCCAGCGGGAGCGGCCCGATCACGGCGTCGAGGGCGGCGCGCCCCCCGGGATCGAGGGGCGGAGACTCGTGCAGCGGCGCCACGAGCGCCTGCACATAGAACCCCGTGCCCCCGGCCACCAGCGCCTCGCGTCCCTGCGACGCGAGACCGGCCAGCCACCCCGCCGCCGCCGTCGCCCAGCGGCCGGCGGACCAGCGTTCGCCGGGCTCCGCCACGTCCAGCCCGATGTGGGGCACGCGCGCGCGCTCGTCGCGCGACGGCTTGGCGGTGCCGACGTCGAAGCCGCGATAGAGATGCCGGGCGTCGGCGCTGATGATCGTCGCGCCCGTTTCGGCGGCGAGCGCCATCGCCACGGCCGACTTGCCCGCGGCGGTCGGGCCGCAGATGACGCGCAGCGCGCGATCGATCCTACCGGCGCCCAAACCGCCGCTCGAGCTCGTCCCAGCCCAGGTGCACGATCGTGGCCCGACCATGCACGTCGTGCGCCGGGAGGGTGGTGCGGGCCAGGGCCGCGAAGAGCGCCCGCATCTCGTCGCCCGACAGGGCGTCGCCGGCCTTGATCGCCGCCTTGCAGGCCACGGTCGCCGCGAGGCGCTCGTGCCGTGCCGCCGTGCCCGCCACCCGGTCGCCCGTGAGGGCGTCGAGCGAGTCGCGCAGGCAGCGCTCGGCGTCGAACCGCGGGTGGGGCATCGGCACGGCGCGCACGATCAGCGCGTGGCCGCCGAACCCGTCGATCTCGAACCCGAGGCGCTCGAGCGACTCGCGATTGGCCTCGAACGCGTCCGCCTCGGCGGGTCCGAGGTGCAACGTCATGGGGAAAAGCAGGCGCTGCGAGGGCACCTCCCCCCGCTCGAGCGCCTGCATGAACTTCTCGAACAGCACCCGCTCGTGCGCCGAGTGCTGGTCGATCAGCACGATTCCGTCCTCGCGCTCGAACATCAGCCAAGTGCGGCGCAGTTGCACCAGCGGCGGCACCTCCACCGGCGGCTCGGCGGCCTCGGCGGCGGCGGGAGCCGGCCCCGCTGCGGCGGCGCTCATCACGGTTGCGCCGCGCGGGGCATCCCATTCCGCATCGCCCGCGGCGAACAGCGAGCCGTCGTCCATCGCGGGGGCGGCGCGCAGCACCTCGAGGTCCACCGTCGGCGGCTGCAGGGGCGCCGAGAGGGTCGCGCCCCCCCAGAACCGCTGCCCGGCCCCCGCCGCGCTGTCGAGCGTGCCAAGGGCGCGCCGCACCGCCTGCTCCACCGTCCGCTCCACGGGCCACCGGTCGCGAAAGCGCACCTCGGTCTTGGCGGGGTGCACGTTCACGTCCACCAGTTCGCCGGGCACGGTGAGTTCAAGGAACAGCGACGGCCGCGCGCCAGCGGGTATCGTCGACCGGTACGCCGCCTCGGCGGCGCGGGTGAGCCCGCCGTCGCGAATCGCGCGCTGATTCACCACCAGGTGCACGCGGCGCGACTGGGTGCCCACCTCCACCGGCCTCTCCACCAGGCCACGCACGTGCGTCGGCCCGTACACGTCGTCGACGTCGATCAGCTCCTCGGCGTAGCGCCCGCCCCAGAGGCCGGCGAGCCGCGCCCGAAGCGAGCTGGCCGGCGGAAGGGCGAGGGCGCTCTTGCCGTCGTGCGCAAGCGCGAGCCGAACGTCGCGGCGCGTGAGCGCGATCGTGGTTACCGCATCGGCCAGCGCCCGCCACTCCGACCGGGCCCCGCGCAGGAAGCGCTGGCGCGCCGGGGCGTTGTAGAACAGCTGCGCCACGCTCACCGTCGTTCCCCGCCGGCGGGCGACGTCCTCCACGGCGAGGATCGCGCCGGCGGCGGCGCGCACGCGCGTGCCGGCGCCATCGGCGGTGGCCGTCTCGATCTCCAGCTGCGACACCGAACAGATCGCCGGGAGCGCCTCGCCGCGAAAGCCGAAGCTCGCCACGCCCACAAGGTCGGCCGCGGCGTGGATCTTCGATGTCGCGTGCCGTTGCAGCGCGAGCTGCGCGTCCTCGCGGTCCATGCCCCCGCCGTCGTCGCTCACGCGAATCAGCGCGCGACCGCCCTCCTCCACCACCAGCTCAATCGTCGTGGCCCCGGCGTCGAGCGCGTTCTCGACGAGCTCCTTGGCGACCGACGCCGGGCGCTCGACCACCTCGCCCGCGGCGATCTGGTCGGCCACCGCGTTGGGCAGGACGGCAATCCGGGGCACGTTCGAAAGGTAGCGCGGGTGGCGCGGTTCGCGGCGCGAACGCCGCCGCTTGCGCCGGCCCCCGCCGACGCGGGGCGCGGTCAGGGGTTCGGCAGTGCCAGTTCGAGCAACCGCTCGCGCGCGATCCAGCCGCCGCGGTCGCCGTCGAGGGTGATGCGCGCCCACGGCCCGGTGGCCGTGTCGATGCGCGCGATCTCGCCGGTGAGGATCTGGGCTGCCGGGTCGGCGCCGAGCGCGGGCAGCGAACGCAGCGGATCGCCGCCGCGCACCACCGCGAGCGGGGCCGCGGCAAGGCGCCGGTGGACCACCCCCGCCGCGAGCCCGGCCGCCAGCGCGAGCACCAGCGCGAGGCTCGCCCCGACGGCACCGACGGCCGAGCCACGCGACACCGCGGCCGCGAGCCCGAGCCACGCCGCGCTCCACAGGCCGAGGGCGACGATTGCGGCAAGGTCACCCGGCACCGGCGGCACCCAGGCGATCCAGCCGTCCGTCGGCGCGGGCAGCGCCCCGATCGCCGCGCGAACGTCCGCCGCGCCGGGCTCCAGCCGCAGCGCGCGCTGCCAGGCCTGCGCGGCGGCCGCCGTGTCGCGCCCGGCAATCGCCGCCGCGCCGAGGTTGGCCCAGGCGTCTGCGGCACGCGGCGCCTCCCCTGCGGCGGCCGCGAATCGATCGCGGGCCACCGCAAGCTCGCCGCGCTGCCAGGCGCCGAGGCCGTCGGCGAACGCGCGCGCCCCCCGCTCCCCCGGCGCCGAGCCAAGCGTCGGGACGAGCACCGCGAGCGACGCCACGGCGATCAGCACGGCGCGCGCGCCAACGCGAACCGCCTCCCTGTCGATCGCCGTCAGCAGGGCGCGCAACCGCGTCCCCGCATCGCGCGGCGCCGGCGCGCCGGCGAATGCCGCCGCGTCGAGCCCGGCGAGCAGCGCCGCCGTCTCCTCGGCGGTCGACGCGGTCACCCCGGCGCGGCGCAGCAGGTGCGCCACGTCGTCGGTCACGGCCACCGCGTCGGTGCCGAGCCCGAGCCGCTCGTCGAGGGCCCGGCGAAAGAGCCGCCGCGCCTCGTCCACGCTCAGGCGGCGGTCGCGCAACCGCATCGCCGCGGGCACTCCCCGGGCATGCCGCGAACGTCGGCGCCAGGCCCGGCGCCCGGTGACCAGCACCGCCGGCACAGGCACCAGCGCCACCGCGAGCCAGAATGGGAGCCGCGTGGCGATGGGCGGCGGCAGGGGGCCCCGCCATGTGCGCCGCAGGGGCGCCACGGCGGCCTGCGGCGACACCGGCGCCGCGATCGCCGCGACACCCGGCGCGACGTGCAGTGTCTCGGGGGCAGTGCGTGCGTCCTCCCATCGCCGCCGCACGGGATCGTAGTACGGATACGCGACTGGTGGCACCTCCTGCTCTCCCGCCGCGCGCGGCGTCACCAGCCAGTCGAACTCCTTGGCCCCCCGCACCAGCTGGCTCGAACTGTCCACCGTCACGCGCTCACCGGCGGGCACGGCCGCCGCCCAGCCGATGGCCAGCGACGGGCGTGGGAGCAGGTTGATGTTTCCCTCCCCCGCGATCCGCAGCGTGAGCGTCACGGGCTCCCCGGCGCGCGTGTCGTGCGCGTCGAGCCGGCTGGTGACCGTGAGCACGCCAACGGCCCCGGACCACGCGGGGGGCCGCGCCGCCGCCGGCGGATCGACCGCCACCAGCGTCACCACGTCCGAGCGCAGGGTGTGGCTCTCCTCCCGGCTGAAGAACGACGAGCCGAGCGGAAGGGCGTACGTCAGCTCGGCGGGGGGAATGCGGTGCACGCCGGCCGTGAGGGGGAAGACCGCGCGCTCGAAGACGTGGATCTCGTACGTGCGGTCGCCGACGCGGCGGTTGTGCAGCACCGTGTAGCCGCCCCGCTGGTCGTAGGCGAGCATCGCGCGCAGCTCGGGTGGCACGAACTCCGGGTTCCGGCGCAGCCGCTCGCGCACCTCCTCGGTCACGAACACCGCGACCTGGTACCGCGCCTGCTGCCCGACCACCACCGTGTCAGGAAAGACAAGGGCGCGGAAGGTGACGCCCAGGCCGGCATCGGGGACGGTGCGCGACACCACGGCCGGGTCGCCGGCCTGCGGCTGCTGCGGGGCGAGCAAGGCGAGCAGGAGCGCGGCGATCACCAATCCTTCTCCACCCGCGGCGGCTCGCCCGCGGCACGCTTCTGCCGGCGTCCCTGCACGTCGCGCTCGTCGCGTGCGGCGTTGTCGAGCAGCTGCTCTGCCTGCCGGCGGTCGAGCGAGCCCTGTGGGGTCGCCGGCGCCTGCTCGGGCTGCTGCTGCTCCTGCGGCCGTGGTGGCGGCGGCGGGCCGCCCGCGCCGGCGCCCCCCTGCGGGTCGCGCAGGGCGAGCTCGTAGTTCCACTTCGCGTCCGCATCGGCGGGGTGCGCGAGCAGGTACTTCTTGTAGAGCTCGGCGGCGGCGCCGAGTTCCTGCGCGTCGCCGGCGCGGCCGCGCCGGAGGTGCGCCAGCGCCAGGTTGAACTGCGCGCGCCGCCGCACTTCCGGCCGCTCGGCGCGGGTCAGCGGGTCGAGGACCAGGATCGCCCCCGCGATCGAGTCGGCGGCGAGGAGCGCCGTGCCGAGATTGTAGAGCGTCTCCGGCCGGTGGTCCCCGGCGCGGATCCTGACGCGCAGGTCGAACACGTCCTGCGCCGCCTTGTAACTCGCCGACGACCGGGCATCGCGGCGCGGCGTGCTGTCGCCCGCGCCGCGGGCCCGCGGCGGTCCCTGCGTCCCGACCGCTGGCGTGTCGGCCGTGTCGGCGGGGGGCGCCGCGGGGGGACGGTTCCGGTCCTGCGGCGCCGCCAGCACCAGGAGGGCACCGGCCGCCAGCGGCACGCGTGCCGCCCGGGAAGCGCTCCTCCCCCGGCGCCAGCGGCCGCGCCCGTCGCTCGCCAAGGCATCCCAGAGCAGGAGCAGCACCGCCGGCAGCAGGAACCACTGGAAGCGGGCCTGCGCCTGCACGACGCCGGCCTCCGCCCGCGCCGCGGTGCGGAGGTCGGCGAGCGCCCCGCGAATGCGCGTGCTCCGGTCGCCAAGGTCGGGGGGAATGACGGTGCCGTTCGACGCGCGTGCAATCGCCTCGAGCACCTCGGGATGCGCCCGCGAGATCACGACCTCGCCATCGCGATTGCGGTGCCAGTCGCGGCGCCCGTCGATCACCTCGGGAATGGCGCTTCCCCTCACCGTGCCGAACCCCACCGTGATCACGCGCACGTCGTTCTCGCGCGCGTTGCGAGCCGCGAGGTCGATCGCAGCATCGTCCTCCCAGCTCTCCCCGTCGGTGAAGAGCACGAGGGCGCGGTCGGCGGAGCTGTGCGCCGCCAGCAGCAGGTCCACCGCCTGCTTCAGGGCCGGCGCGATCGCGCTCCCCGGCTGCCCGGCCACGCTCGGGTCGAGGTGTTCGAGGTACAGGTCGAGCGCACCCGCGTCGGTCGTGAGCGGCGTCAGCACGTAGCTCCGTCCCGCGAACGCGATCAGCGCGAACCGGTGCGCCACGCCGCTCGCCCGCAGGCGCCGGATCTCCGCGCGGACCCGCTCGAGGCGCGACGGCCGATCGTCGTTGGCCAGCATGGACAGCGACACGTCAACCACCAGCACCACATCGGCCCCCTCGGCCGAGCGCGACACGTGTTCCTCGCCCCAGCGCGGCCCGAGCAGCGCGATCGCGGCAAGGGCGGCCACGAGCCCCAGCCGCGCCGCCCGCCACGCGAGGGCGCGCGAGACGTCTGCCGGGGCCAGCCGCCGCACGAGGGCCGCGTCGCCGAAGCGGGCCAGCCGCCGGCGGCGTCGGCGCAGCGACAACGCGAGCAGCGCCAGCACCAGCAGCGGCGCACCGAGGGCCGCGGCGGCCAGCCACCGGTCAGCGAACAGCGCCATCATGGGATGGGCCCCCGCCACGCCAGCAGCAGAAGCTCCAGCACCAGCAGCCCCAGGCCGGCGCCGAGCGGCCCGCGGTACAGGTCGGCGTAGCGCACGTAGCGCTTGACCCGCACCGGCACCCGCTCCAGCACGTCGATCTGCTCGGTGATCCGCTGGAGCGCCGTTGCGTCGCGGGCGCGGAAATACCGTCCCCCCGTGGTGCGCGCCACGTCCTGCAGGAGCGCCTCGTCGATGCGCACCGGCCGGTTCTCGTAGCGCAGGCCGAACAGGCCACGCCCCACCGGCACCGGCGCCACGCCCTCGGTGCCCACGCCAATCGTGTAGATCCGCACTCCCACGGTTGCCGCCGCCTGCGCCGCCGTGCGCGGGTCGATCGCCCCGCGGTTGTTCTCGCCGTCGGTGAGCAGGATCAGCACCCGCGACCGGCCCGGGGCGTCGCGCAGCCGGTTGGCCGCCGTCGCGATCGCCGTACCGATCGCCGTGCCGTCCTCGAGCATCCCGGCGTCAATGTTGTCCGTGGCCTGCAGCAGCACGGGGTAGTCCACCGCCAGCGGCACCTGCGTCAGCGCCTCGCCCGCGAAGGCGATCAGCCCGATCCGGTCGCCCGGGCGCCCGAGGATGAACTCCTTGATGCGCTCCTTGGCGACGGCGAGCCGGTTCTCCGGCTGGAAGTCCTCGGCCAGCATCGAGCTCGAGATGTCGAGCGCGATCATGATGTCGATGCCGTCGCTGAGCACCTGCTCCTCGCGCACCCCGGCCCGCGGCCGCGCGAGGGCCAGCACCATCGCCGCCACGGCCAGGGTGCGCAGCCCCACGGCCCCCGTCGTCACCCACGCGCGCGACGGGGCCGCCTGTGCCAGCATGCCGGTGCGCGAGAAGACGATCGCGGGGGGCCGGCGGCGGCGGCGCATCCACCACCACGCCGGGAGCAGCACGAGCGCCCCGAGGGCCCACGGCGAGGCGAAGGTGATCGTCCCCCACCACGCCAGCAACTCGCTCATGCGGCCCGCCCCGCGCGCGGCACGCGCGCGGCGAGCTCGCCGAGCACGCGGCGCGCCCGCACCGCGTAGGCGCGCGACTCGTCGGCAGTGACCGGCCGTCGCGCGAACTTCACCAGGTCGGCCTCCGCGAGGAGCGCCAGCACGTCCTCGGCCAGCGGCCCGATGCGCCGGTACGCGACCTCGCCAACCTCCGCCGTCGTCAAACCCGTCACCGCCTCCGGCCACCGCGCCATCAGCGACACCCGCACGATTTCAGCCGCGAGCGCGACCTCGCGAGCCGGTTCCCCCGCGGCGGCGAGGGCCAGCGCGTCGAGCCGGTCGAGCGACAGCACCGCCGCGGCCTCCGGCGCGATCGCAGCCGACCGTCGGCGCCGCTTCCAGGCACGCACCGCCAGCAGCAGGGCCACGAGCGCGAGCGCCACCGGCCACCACCGCTCCCACCACGGCCCCGCCACGGCGAGCGCGTCCCGCGCGGGGCGCGGGACGCGCCGCGCCGTGTCCGCCGGCAACACCGAGCGCACCACCACGGTGCGCGTCTCGAGCGGCAGGCGCCATTGCTGCGCGCCGAGCGTCACGACCGCCTCGCCGAGCGGCAGCGCGCGCGACCCGGGGCGCCACCCGACGACACGCCAGGTCGCCACGGCCACGGTTGCGCCGCCGCTCGTGCGCGCCTCCACGAGGCGCGGGTCGAGCGCCTCGACGTCGTCGCCGGTGGCGACCGCGACCGGAAACTCGATCGTCGCACCCGCGGGCGCCGTCACGCGCGCCACGAGGGTCACCGGATCACCGACGGTCGCCGTGTCGGGCCCCAAGGCGACATCGGCCCGCACTCCCGGGAGCGTGCCGGGCGACTGCGCGCGCACGGGCCACGCCGCCGCCAGGGCCGCGACCAGCCACGACAGGCACCGTGTGCGACCGCTCACCGGGCCCGCCCACGCCGCGCGTCGCGCCGCCGGAAGAACTTCATCAGCGGCTCCACGTAGCCGCGATCGGTGCGTACGGCGATCTCGTCGATCCCCCACCGCGCGAACCGCGACGCCCGCTCGCCGTGCTCGGCGCAGACCCGGTCGGCGAATGCCTGCCGCACCCGGGGGTCGCTCGTGTCGACCTCCGCCACCGCCCCGCTCTCCGGGTCGACCAGCCGGGCCACGCCCACGTCGGGGAGGGCGCGCTCCGCCGGGTCATCCACGGTCACGGCAATCACGTCGTGTCGCCGCGCGAGGCGGTCGAGGGCCTTCTCGTCGTCGAGCGCGGCGCGCGTGCTCCCGGCGGTCGAGAGGAAGTCCGACACCACGAACACCACCGCGCGCTGCGGCAGGAGGCGCAGCGTGTAGTCGAGCCCGGCGGCGAGCGAGGTCCCCGTCCGCGCCGGCTCCACCACCAGCAGGTCGCGCACGAGGCGCAGCGCATGCCGCCGCCCCTTGGCCGGCGGCACCACGTGCTCCACGCGGTCGGTGAACAGCAGCCCCCCCACGCGGTCGTTGTTGCGCGATGCGCAGAGCGCGATCACCGCCGCGAACTCGGCGGCGAGCTCCGACTTGAAGCGGCCGCGCGTGCCGAATCGTGACGACCCCGACGCATCCACGGCGATCATCACGGTCAGCTCGCGCTCCTCCACATAGAGCCGCACGAACGGGCGGCCCATCCGCGCGGTCACGTTCCAGTCGATCGTGCGCACCTCGTCCCCGGGCTGGTACTCGCGCACCTCGGCGAACTCCATCCCCTGCCCCTTGAAGACGGAGCGGTACTCGCCCGCGAACGAGGCGCTCACCAGACCCCGCGTGCGCAACTCGAGCCGGCGGACCTGGCGCAGCACTTCCGGCGGCGGGGCGCGCCTCGCCCCCGCCGCGGCCCCGGTCATGGGGCCGTGACGGCGGCCAGCAGCCGCTCCACGATCCCGTCGCTCGTCACCGACTCCGCCTCGGCCTCGAAGGTGGTCAGCACCCGGTGCCGCAGCACGTCGGGGGCGACCGCCTTCACGTCGTCGGGGGTCACGAAGCCGCGGCCACGCAGGAAGGCGTGGGCCCGCGAAGCCTGCGCGAGCGCGATCGACGCCCGCGGGCTCGCCCCGAACTCGATCAGCGGCGCGAGGTCGGCGGCCCCGGCGCTGGCCGGGTTCCGCGTGGCGTGCACGAGGTCCACGATGTAGTCGGCCACCCGCGCGTCCATGAACGTGTCGTGCACCTGCGCCCGGGCGGCGACAATTCCCGCCGTCGTCGCCACCGCCGTCACGCCGATCGGGTCGCCACCCGCCATGCGCCGCATGATCTCCCGCTCCTGCTCCCGCGTCGGGTAGTCGACGCGGAGCTTCATCATGAAACGGTCGACCTGGGCCTCGGGCAACGGGTACGTCCCCTCCTGCTCGATCGGGTTCTGGGTCGCCAGCACCAGGAACGGCTCCTCGAGCACGAAGGTGGTCCCCCCGATCGTCACCTGCTTCTCCTGCATCGCCTCGAGCAGCGCACTCTGCACCTTGGCGGGGGCGCGGTTGATTTCGTCGGCCAGCAGGATGTTGGTGAAGATCGGCCCCTGCTTGACCGAGAACCGCCCCGTCGCCTGGTCGAACACCTGCGTGCCGAGGATGTCGGCCGGCAGGAGGTCGGGGGTGAACTGGATGCGCTTGAAGGTCGCGTCGACCGTCTCGGCGAGGGTGCGCACCGCCAGCGTCTTGGCGAGTCCGGGGACGCCCTCGAGCAGCACATGCCCGCCGGTGAGCAGGCTGATCAGCAGCCGCTCGACCATCGCCTCCTGGCCGACCACGCGCCGCGCGACCTGCTCGAGCACGGCATGCACCAGGCCGCCCTCGACGGCGTCCGCCTCGCCCTGGTCCTGCTGGGAATGTCCGACCGTCGCCACGCCGACCCTCGCTGTGCGGGAGTGTACGCCGAAACTACACCTGGGAGAGCGCGTCGATCACTTCGCGTTCGTGCCGGGTCAGGGGGCGCGTCTCGCCCGGGGGGAGCGACCCAAGCGCGACCGGCCCGTAGCGGGTCCGGACGAGGCGCTTGACCTCGAGGTCGAGCGCCTTGCACAGGCGCCGCACCTCGTGCGTGCGCCCCTCGGCGATCGTCACCTCCAGTTCCCACAGCCGGCCCCCGAGCGACCGCGCCTCGGCGTGCGCCACCTGCACCAGCCCGTCGTCGAGCTCCACGCCGCGCCGCGCCTGCGCCGCCGCCACCACCGCGTTGCCGCCGACCGTCGCCACGTAGGTGCGCTCCACTCCCGTGCTCGGGTGGGTCAGCTTGTGCGCGGCGTCGCCGTCGTTGGTGAGCAGCAGCACCCCCTCGGTGAGGTAGTCGAGCCGCCCGACATAGGTGAGCCCGGGCAGGTCGCGGCCGCCGAGCAGGTCGAACACCGTCCGGCGTCCCTCGGGGTCCTTGCGCGTGGTGATCACCCCCGACGGCTTGTGCAGCACGATCCAGCGCGGCGCGGCGGGGGCGGCGACCGTCTTGCCGTCCACCGTGATCGTGTCGGCGGCGGGATCGCACGACTGGCCGGTGATCGCGACCACGCCGTTGATGCGCACGCGCCCGGCGGCCACGAGCGCCTCCGACGCCCGGCGCGACGCGACCCCCGCGCGGGCGAGGGCCCGCTGGATGCGCATCGTCTCGGCCGCCATCAGCCCACCGGCTCGGGAACCGTCTCGTCCGGCTCGGGGGTTGCCGACTCGAGGTGGCGCAGCGCGATCGCCAGCTCGTCGGCGCGCGGCAGCTCGCCGAGGTGGCGCAGCGCGAAATGCTCGAGGAACAGCGACGTGGTGCCGTAGAGGAGCGGGCGACCCAGTCCCTCGCCGCGGCCGGTGATGTCGATCAGCCCGCGCTCGTGCAGCGACTTGAGCACGCTCCCCACGGAGACGCCCCTGATCTCCTCGATCTCCAGGCGCCCGATCGGCTGCCGGTAGGCGATGATCGCCAGCGTCTCCAGCGACGCGCCGGAGAGGCGCGACGGGCGGACGGCGAGCTGCGCCCGCTCGATCGCCTCGGTGTACTCGGGCCGGGTGAGGATCTGGTACCCGCCCCCCGCCTCGGCGAGGGCGACCCCGTGGCCGTTCACGTCGTACTGCTCGCGCAGCTCGTCGAGGGCCGCGGCGACCGCCGCCGGCGACGCCTCGGGGTCGAGCGTCGCGAGCTCCTCGGTCGTGATCGGGCGGGCGCTCGCGAAGAGCGCGGCCTCAAGCAGCTTCGCCAGCGGCGTCACGGGCAATCTCCACGTCAGCGAACGGTCGGGGTTGGGCGAGCCGCAGCTCGCCGAGCTTGGCCATCTCGAGCAGGGCGAGCAGGACCGAGAGCACCTGCCACGGCTCGGCCCCCTGCTGCACCACGTCGCGCCAGCGGATGCGCGCCCTCAGCAGCAGCACGGCCCGCACAATCTCGATCGCCCCCGGCACGTCGAGGGCGCGCGGCACGACCTCGTGCAGCGCCGGCTCGCGCGCCGCGCGGAGCACCCGGTCGACGGCGGCCATCAGCTCGACGAGCGAGAGCGCCAGCGGCGCCTGGGGCGGGGGCGCCCCCTCCGGGAGCCACGCCCGCGCAAACCGGTTGCGGCGCGCGTCGGCCATCTGCTCGAACCGGTCCACCACCTCGCGCACCTGCTGGTACTCCAGCAGGCGGCGCACGAGCTCCGCCCGCGGGTCCTCCCAGGCGTCGTCGGCCTCGTTGCGCGGGAGGAGCATCTGCGCCTTGATCCGCACCAGCCGCGCCGCCATCTCGAGGTAGTCGGCCGCCTCGTCGAGCGGCAGGTCGCGAATGCGCGCGAGGAACTGCTGCGCGATGTGCGCCACCGGGATGTCGTAGATGTCGACCTTCTCGTCGCGAATGAGCGACAGCAGCAGGTCGAGCGGTCCGCTGAAGGCCGGAAGCTCGACGTCGAAGCTGGAGGGGCCGCGTTCAGCGGCGAGGGCGACGGCCAACGAAGGAAGCGTCCGAGTTGCTGGAAAGGGTCAGAACCTCGAACAATCTATTCGTGAATCGAGGCAACTTCTAGGTCGCAATCGGGTACGGCAGGCGCTATTCTCGGCGCAGAGCGGCCCCACCTCGCCGCTGGTGCAGCTCGGCGACCTCCTCGCACGCGACGGCTTCGCCGGCACGCTCACTCCTGAGCGACGAGGGGCCTGAGTCTCAGGAGGCCGGGTTCCGACGGTTACCGCTGCGTCGAGAGCCGGACGAACGGCAGCTCCGCTCGACCTGGCCGCGCCTGCTTCTTGACCCGGGCTGCTTCACTGCCTCTCAGGACGGCCGCCTGGAATTGCCACCGTCATCCTTCGCTCGTCTACAATGCATGAGCATGCAGTAGGTAGTTCAGGAGCTAAACCGACTCGTGGTTGAGAGTGTGATCGAGTCCTACGCGATTGGAGGCGGCGTCGGGGCACAGGCGTACCTGACACCGATGTCGACGGAGGACATCGACGTCTTCGTAGCGGTGAAGCCCGAAGTCGCGGCGACACTGCAGCCCCTCCAGGAGATTTACGCATCGCTCGCGGGACGCGCGAAAGCGGATGGGCTATACCTTGTGATCGGCGGGTGGCCGGTCCGATTTCTCGTGGTGCCCGACCTGCTGCATCTCGATGCGGTGAGAACGGCAGTAACACGCGAGATCGGAGGCGAACCGGCACGCTTCATGCGACCGGAGTACCTGGCAGCGATCGCGTTGAAGACCGGCCGCCCGTCGGACAAGGCAAGACTCTTGGAGTTCCTTCAGACCGGCGCGGTCGACAGGCCCGCACTCGAGGAGCCAGTCGCTCGCCACGACCTCGCAGATCGTTGGAGCTTGTTCAAGCGACAGATACTAGGAGCGCAATGAGCGACACATTCTGGCGGCAGATCAGCCGAGCAAAGGCGGCGCACCGCAAGCGCTCCGCGGACCTGCCACTCGATGAAAAGGTGAAGACCCTTGAGCGGCTTCGCGAGCGCGCGCGGGTCATTCTTGGGGCGGCGCCAGGACCAAACTTGCTCGAGGCGCGGGACGTACGGAACGACGTCTCGCGTTCAGAGAATGAACCGGAAACGGCGTTGGCGGCGATCTCGATATTTGGCGCCGACATCGCCTTGGTGGCAAGCCGCTTTGACGGCTCCGGAGAGAGGAAGGCCGATCTTCCACCCGCCCCAGCGAGTCCCTCCGCTTGCTTCCCGTTCTCGAGCAGTGCCTCGTCTGCGATCTCGTTCGTGAGGAAGTCCGGGGCAAGATGTCGATCCTTGGCTTCCTCGGCATTTGTCCGGCCGTCGACGTCGGAGTGCTACATCTGGAAAGGCCGGTTAGCCTCACGTTCCTGGTGCTGGGAAGCGGAGGCGACGGCGCACACCGAGCGTCATTTCAGGTCGTCGATGAAACCGACGGTCGGGTTGTAGGTGCGTCCGCCGAGGCGCCGCTGGTTTCGAGAGCTGGACTTCGGACAACCGCTGTCGTGACCCTCGTTCTCACGTTTGGTCATGGTGGAGCGTTTTCGCTCCGTGGCGTGGTTGAGGGAGCGATAGCGAGGGCCGCGCGCTTTACCGTGAGCCAGCTTGCCGCGACCTGACCTCGCCATCTCTATTCACGCACGCTGGACGAGTGGCGGGTTGACTTCCATCCCCAGCCCCCGCTATGATTCAAGGCTCGCGCCGAATTCCTGTTGTCGCCGGCGCGACTGACCGTTTCCGAGAGCTCCCAGCGTGCCGAATCTCCAGTCGTCCAAGAAGGACATGCGGAAGTCGCGTGCCGCGCAGGTGCGCAACCGCGCCCAGCGCTCCGCGCTCCGTTCCGCCCTCAAGAAGGCCACCAGCGAAGGCTCGACCGCCGAGGCCCGCCTCGCCGCCGTCAAGCTCCTCGATCGCGCCGCCCGCAAGGGACTGATCCACGCCAATGCCGCCGGCCGCCACAAGAGCCGCCTCGCCAAGGCCAGGTAGCACCGCGCGACGCCGCGCCGCCGAGCCGCCCCTGCCAGGGCGGCTCGTTCGTTTCCCCCCTCCCAGCGCATGGCCCCCTCGCGCGCCGTCGCCGTAGATTTCACGCGTCACGCCGCCCCACTCCCTGCAGGAGCGACTCGCCATGCCCCGCCGCCGTTCGGGTTTCACCCTGATCGAACTCCTGATCGTCGTCGTGATCATCGGCATCCTCGCCGCCGTCGCGATCCCGAAGTTCTCCGGCAGCCGCGAGAAGGCGTGGATCACCACCATGAAGTCGGACCTCCGCAACCTCTCCACCGCGCAGGAGACCTACTTCCAGGACTGGCAGGTGTACGCCACGGCGACCGCCGCCGGCCTCACCGCCAAGAGCGGCATCAACACCTGGCGCCCGTCCACCGGCGTGAACATCATCGCCGCCGGCACCAGCGGCACGACCAACGGCTGGAACGCGCAGCTCTCGCACCCGGGGAGCACGCAGACCTGCTCCCTCTTCCAAGGGGCCGGCGGCACCGGCGCCTTCGCCTCGTCGGGACAGCCCGAGGGCGACGTGACCTGCTACTAGCCGTCGTCATCCCGAGCGCAGCGGAGGCCCTGCTTCACGCGGGCCCGTCGCCCCGATCAGGGCGACTTCGGCGACCGCCGCAGCACCCGCCCGGGCGTCGCCCCGGTCACCTCCCCGTCGCGATACACCTCGACCCCGTTCACCCACACCCGCACCACGCCCGTTGCCGGTGCCCGCGGCGCCTGCGGCGTCGCCCGGTCGGCGATCGCGCGGGGATCGAACAGCACGAGGTCCGCCGCCAGCCCAGGCGCGATCGTCCCCCGTCCCCGGATCCCGACGTTCGCCGCCGCCAGCGACGTCATCTTGCGCACCATCTCGGCGAGGGGCGTCACGCGCTCATCGCGTACATAGCGCCCGAGCACGCGCGGAAAGCTCCCCCAGCCACGCGGGTGCCGCCCGCGCAGCTCGCCGTCTGAGCAGATGCTCGCCCACGGCCACGCCATCAGGCGTGCCACGTCGGCCTCGCTCATGCTCGTCGCGATCACGCTCTCCTCCAGCGCCCCCTCCCTTGACATCCGGATCAGGTCCATGAGCGCCGTCGCGGCGTCGGTCCCGCGCAGCACGGCGATCTCGGCCAGCGTCTTCCCCACGTAGCTCGTCTCCGGCGCGAACCGCCCGATCAGCATCCCCTCGGGGGCGGCCACCTCGCGCAGCGCGAATTCCGCGCTCGCCCGGTTCGTGAAGTCGCGCCCGGGGAAGACCACCGTCAGCGTCGACTGCCAGTAGGTGTACGGGTAGATGTCGGCGGTCACGTTCACCCCCGACGCACGCGCCCGGTCGAGCACCTGCAGCAGCGAGTCGGCGTGCCCCCACAGCGACCGCATCGCCAGCTTGACGTGCGAGAGCTGCACCGGGATCCTGGCCTCCCGGCCGATCGTCACGAGCTCGTCCACCGCCTGCCAGAAGCCCCGGTCCTCGCTGCGGACGTGGCTGATGTAGCGCCCCCCCACCGCCGCCGCGTCGCGGGCGAGGGTCACGAGCTCGCTCGTCGTGGCGTAGATCCCGGGGTCGTACTCGAGCCCGCTCGACAGTCCGAGCGCGCCAGCGGCAAGGTCGTCGCGCAGCAGCGCGCGCATGCGCGACACCTCGGCGTCGCTGGCGGTGCGCCGGAAGTCCCTTCCCATCACCCGCTCGCGGATTGTCCCGTGCCCGGCGTAAGACGCCACGTTCACCGCCGCCGGCAGGCTGTCGAGCCGTGCAAACCACGCCCGCAGCGGCAGGTGCGAGCCACCGTCCTGTCCGGCGACGATCGTGGTCACCCCCTGGCTCACCACGGCGTCGCCGCCGCGCAGCGAGTCGAGGCGCCAGTCGTGGTGCGAGTGCGTGTCGATGAAGCCGGGGGCCAGCACCATCCCGCCGCCGTCGACGACCGGCTCCCCGCGCGACGGGCGCAGCGCTCCCACCGCCACGATGCGCCCACGCGCGATGCGTACCGCGCCGGCGCGCGGGGCCGCGCCGGTGCCATCCACGAGCGTCACGTTGGCGATCAGGGTCGATGCCGGCGCCTGCTGGGCGCCCACGGTCGCGACGCCGGCGAGCGACGCGGCGCCCAGCGCCGCCGCCACGCAGGGCACCGACACCTGGTGCAGCGCGGCGGCTGCCATCCGCCGCGCCCGCCGCGTCACACCGCGGACAGTTCGGAGCCGCACCGCTCGCAGTACCACTCCGTGGGGAAGTTCGCCGCCCCGCAGTTGCCGCACTTGAGCGTCTTGGCATGCTCCGACTGCACCCCCTTGAGCAGGTTCGCCGAGTCGCGTGAGGTCAGCCGGGGCGCCGTCTCGCGCCGCTTCGCCGCGTCGGGGTGGATGTCGGTCGAGGCCCGCGGCACGTTCACGGCCGCGTCCGTGAGCATCGCCGCGTCGTTGGCGTTGAGCGACGGCGTCGTGGCGCGCGGGTCGGGCGGCGTCGCGCGCGCCGGGGCGGCGTCGGCCGCGATTGGCTGCGACGGGCGCGACGGCGCCGGCTCCGGCGCCACGGGGCGCGACGGGCGCGAGGGCGCGCCCGGGGCCGGAGGCGCCGCGGGAGGGGGGGCCGTTGACCCCGCCGCCGACCGCCGCGTCTCGTCGATCTCGATCGATCGCAGGAAGGCGAGCTCGTCGGCACTCGGCGTCTTGATGCGGCGCGCCGCCAGCTCCTCGGGGCTCGCCGCCACGGCGCCGCTCGGGCGCGGGACCGCGGCGCTCGCCCGGGCCACCGGCGCACTGGCGCGCCGCACCTGAGCCCCGGGAGCGGTCAGCATCTCGCCGAGCGCGGTGATCACCAGTTCCGGCTCGGCAACGGCAGGGGCGCCTGGCCGGGGCGCCGCCGTCGGCGCGGGCGCGGCGGCCGGAACCTGCGCAATTCCCTCCGGCGGCGTCTCCGGCACCGCCGCGTGCGCCCCGCTGCGCCGGACGCCGGCGAGGAGCTCCACGGCCTGCGCATGCTCGCGTGCCACCTCGGTGCGACGGGCCTCGAGCTTCGCCAGCTCGGCGTCGCTCGCCGACGACAGCTCCGCCCAGCGCGACTCCGTGAACTCGCCCACGGCGGCGCGAAGCTCGGCCTCGGCTCGCGCTTCCTGCCTGCTCCGCTGCTCCACCTCGACCGCGGCGAGCTTCGCGGCCAGCTTCTCGACCTTGCCCTGCAACTCCCCGGCGCGCTCGCGCAGCTGCCCGAGCACCGCGTCGCGGCGCGCCGAGTAGTCGCCGTGCACCTTGGCGAAGACCTGCGGGGGGGTGGTGTCCTTGCGTCCCTCGAGGGCGGAGAGCCAGGCAATCACGCGATCGCGCTCGGCGAGCAGGTCGCCGAGGTCATCGTCTGCGCCGGGCTTCTTGGTCATCGCACCCTCCGCGGCTCGCTGCCAGGTGGGCAGCCGGGATTCGCCCCCGGCGCGCCGCTCCGAGACCGCAAATCTATCAAGGCGTCGACCTGTGCCGGTGTGAGTTCCGTCACGCCCCCGAGCAGCCTCGCGGTGAACAGGATCCGGGCACTGTGCTCGACGCTTTCCATGCGCTGGTGCGCGATGAGCAGGGTCGGGCCGAGGGTGAGCGCGCCATGGTTCGACATCAGGAAGGCATCGTGGGTTGCGAGCCACGGCTCGAAGGCGTCGGCGAGCGCCTCGGTGCCCGGCGTCGCGTACGGCACGAGCGGCACCTGGCCCACCTGATAGACGATCTCGGGGAGCACGCAGGCGGTCAGCCCCTCGCCGGCCACCGCGAACCCGGTTGCCGTGGGGGGATGTGCATGCACGACCGCCTGCACGTCGGCGCGACGGCGGTAGGCGCGCAGGTGGACCGCCACTTCGCTCGACGCACGGCGGGCGCCGCGCAGGTGGCGGCCGTCGAGCGACAGCTCGACGAGGTCGTCCGTGCCGACGTCGACCTTGGACATCCCCGCCGGCGTGACGAGGATCCGGTCCGGGGCGAGCCGCACCGAGACGTTCCCGTCCTGCCCGGCGATGAGGCCGCGCTCGTACAGGCGGCGGCAGGAGTTTACCACCGCACGACGCGCCGCGAGGGGAGCGGGCACGGGCGCCCTATCCCGCCAGCTCGTGCGCGACCGCGCCGCGCACGAGGGTCAGGTGCACGCGTCCCGTGAGCTCCCTTCCGCTCCACGGCGAGTTGCGCCCCTTCGTCCGGAAGCGCGTGGCGTCCACGGTCCACGCCTCCGCCGGGTCGAACACGGTCACGTCGGCGGGGGCGCCGGCGCGCAGCGTCCCGCCGGGAAGGTGAAAGATCCTCGCCGGCAGCACCGACATCCGGTTCACGAGGTCATGGACCGAGATGATCCTCGACGCGACGAGCGCGGTGTTGACGACCGCCAGCGCCGTCTCGAGGCCGACGATCCCGTTGGGGGCGTCGGCGAACTCGCGCTCCTTCTCGTCGTAGTGGTGCGGCGCGTGGTCGGTGGCGATCACGTCGATCGTCCCGTCCTTCACCGCCTGCTGCAGCGCCTCGACGTCGGCGGCGGTGCGCAACGGCGGGTTCATCTTGGCGTTGGTGTTGTACTGGCCCACCGCCTCCTCGGTGAGGTGGAGGTGGTGCGGGCACACCTCGGCGGTGACGTTGATGCCGCGGTCCTTGCCCCATCGGATCAGTTCCACGCTTCCCCGGGTGCTCATGTGGCAGAGGTGCACGTGGCCGCCGGTGAGCCGGGCAAGGAGGATGTCGCGGATCACCATGATCTCCTCGGCCTCGCCGGGGATCCCCTTGAGCCCGAGCCGCGCCGAGACGATCCCCTCGTTCATCGCGCCGCCGGCGGCGAGGGTCGGCTCCTCGCAGTGGTCGGCGACCGGGATGCCGAAGTTGCGGGCGTACTCGAGGGTCGTGCGCATCAGGTGCGCACTCACCACCGGCTTGCCGTCGTCGCTCACGGCCACGGCGCCGGCGCCGATCATCTCGCCCATCTCCGCCATCGCCTCGCCGCGCTGCCCCACCGAGATCGCGCCGATCGGGTAGACCCGGGCCGCGCCGGCGAGCTGCGCCTGCCGGATGATGAAGCCCACGGCGGCCTGGTTGTCGGTGACGGGATCGGTGTTCGGCATCGCGCAGACGGCGGTGAAGCCGCCCGCGGCCGCGGCGCGCGCGCCGCTGGCGATCGTCTCCACGTCCTCGCGCCCGGGCTCGCGCAGGTGGCAGTGCACGTCCACGAATCCCGGCGACACGACCTTGCCCGAGCAGTCGACGCGGCGCGCCCCCTCGGGACCGGCGATCTTCCCCCCCGCCCGGGTGACCTTGCCGTCCTCGACGAGCACGTCGCCGATGGCGTCGAGCTGCTGCGACGGGTCGACGATCCGCCCGCCGGCGAGCAGGACCGGCCGCGGGGCGCTCATCGGTCGTCCCCCGCGCGCTGGGCCGCCTCGGCGAGGTCGGCGCGGCCTCCCGCGAGCAGGTAGAGCACCGCCATGCGCACCGCGACACCGTTGGTGACCTGGTCGAGGATCACCGAGTGCGGCCCGTCGGCCACGTTGCTGTCGATTTCCACGCCGCGATTCATCGGGCCGGGATGGAGGATGAGGAGCTCCCTCGGCGCGCGGTCGAGCCGCTCGAGGGTCACGCCAAAGACACGGTTGTACTCCCGGAGCGACGGGATGTAGCCGGCGCTCATGCGCTCGAGCTGCAGGCGGAGGATGTTGAGGGCGTCGGCCCACTCGATCGCCTGCTCGATCCGGTCGAAGACGGTGACGCCCATCTCGCCGATCGCGCTCGGCAGCAGCGAGCGCGGGCCGCACACGGCGACCTCGGCGCCCATCGTGCGCAGCCCCCAGATGTTCGACCGGGCGACGCGCGAGTGGAGCACGTCGCCGCAGATGCACACCCGGATCCCGTCGAGCCGCCTCAGGTTGTCGCGCAGGGTGAGCATGTCGAGCAGCCCCTGCGTCGGGTGCTCGTGGGTGCCGTCGCCGGCATTGATGACGTTCGACTCGATCCGCTCGCCGAGGAACCGCGCCGCCCCCGACGACCCGTGGCGGATGACGACCATGTCGATCCGCATCGCCTCGAGGTTGCGCGCCGTGTCGACGAGGGTCTCGCCCTTGCTCACGCTCGAGCCCGAGGCAGCGACGTTCACGGTGTCGGCGCTGAGGCGCTTCTCGGCGAACTCGAACGAGACGCGGGTGCGGGTGCTGGCCTCGAAGAACAGGTTCACGATCGTCTTGCCGCGGAGCGTGGGGACCTTCTTGATCGCGCGCTCGCTGATCTCCTTGAACGGCTCGGCGGTGTCGAGGAGGAGCTGGATCTGGGCGCGAGAGAGATGCTCGAGTCCGACGAGATCCTTCCCGAGCGGCGTGGTCACGCGCCCTCCTTCCGCACGACGGTGACCGCGTCCCGCTGGTCGATCTCGTTCACGTGCACGTCGACGCGGTCGGAGGCAGACACGTCCACCTTCTTGCCCACGATGTCGGGGTGGATCGGGAGCTCGCGGCCGCCGCGGTCGATCAGCACCGCCAGCGCGATCCGCGACGGCCGCCCGAAGTCGGCCAGCTCGTCGAGCGCCGCCCGCACGGTGCGCCCGGTGTAGAGCACGTCGTCGACGATCACGATGTGGCGCCCCTCGATGTCGAAGTCGAGCTCGGTCTTGCCGACCACCGGGCGCGGCCCCACGGTCTGCAGGTCGTCGCGATAGAGGGTGATGTCGAGCGCGCCCCGGGGGACGGTGACGCCGTCGCGGGCCTTGAGGAGGGCCACCAGGCGGTCGGCGAGCTGCACGCCGCGGCGCTGGATGCCCACGATGGCGAGGTCGTCGGAGCCGTCGGCGAGCTCCAGGATTTCGTCGGCCATGCGGCGGAGGGTGCGTTCCATCGCCTTGGCGTCGAGCACGACTGTCGGCTGGTTCGGCATTTGCAATGCAAATATGCACCGGACCTCGCAAGATACACAGTCCCCTCGTCAGCGGCCTCGCCGAAGAGCGACGCTCGACCACGCGCTTGAGTGCCCTCGCGGCGAGCACCATACGCTCAGCCAACAGTACAACGGCTGCGGGATTCGCGTACCTTTCGGAATGGACCCAGCGGCGGAGAGTCCCTTTTCGCTCGACGAGCTGACGGTCGCGCTCGCATTCGTGCTGGAGCCCGCTCGCGCGCGAGCGGCGGCGGAGGACCTGCATGACGCGTTGAGCGTCCGGCACAACTTGTCTGCGATGGGCGATCCCTCGGATGAATTGCAGCGTTGGAGCCCCGCGAGTCTCGACGGTACCATTCTCGACCTTCTTTCGCTCGTGTCGGACGACTGCGCCACGAGGGCCTGGAGACACGCTGGACGCACGGACAAGGCAGGCCGAGTCGCTCGCCGCCGCTTCGTGACGAGTCATCGATCGCGACTCCTCGTCCAGCCCCACGTGAATCTCGGCGAGGCGGGCCCTGACGAGCGGTAGCGCGAGCCCGCCACGCGAGGGAGATCGACGAGAATGCGAAATGCGTCCTTGGGCTGAGCACAGTCGCGCTGCCCCGGCCAACGCACTTCCACTTCCGGCACTGAGCCTTGTCAAGACTCCAGGGACTCTTCGGACACGAAGGCTCGCGGCTGAAGTGCCGCATCGCGTTGCAAGTCGAGCTTGACAAGAATCTGAGCTCACCGCAAAGTGTTCCTGCGTGACAGTCTGGAGGGTCGGCAAGCGAACGGCTGCGGCTCGGCGTTGGTAGCCGTATGCGTAGGGCCCTGGCAAGGGGGCTCGAGCGCGGTGACTCGGGATGTCCCGGTGGCTCAGATCGGCTTCACTTCTCGACGGCCGGCCGCGACGATCAGCGCTGCGGCCGTCGCGCTCGGCTGTCAGTCGGACCTTTCGAGTTCCGGGATGGGCCCTCAGGGACGCGTCGTCGCAACCACCGCGAGCCGAGGACTGATGACTGGGGCGGAGCTATCGGAGCTGCAGTCGGAGTTCGGCGCGACCCTTTCGCTCGACTCGACGCTTCCGGCGGCTGCGTTGATGCTCCCTGTTGGTCCCTTCGCTCCTCCGCCAATTGTTTGCAGGGACCACTTCAACGATATCGACATGTGGTGGTCCGGGCCGTACGGACTCGTGAGTTTTCACTTACCGCGGCCACTGTTGCTTGTGGGCTTTCGAGGCGGGTCCTACAGGGGACTCGCCAAGGCATTGTACGAGACCACGGGGCAGGATCCCGTTGGCGGGTCTGACAATTCGGGCCACGCCTTTTCGTTCTCTGGCCGACTCAACGCTCTCTGTCGGTTCACCGAGATTCAGACGGGGGGCATTCACGTATTCGGCGCAGGTCCTGATCGCCGAGGACCCTGTCGACTTGCCGCAGTTGATCGGCGAGGAAACGTGCAGTGTCGGCGGAGGGGGTGGAGGGGGTGGAGGAGGAGACGAGAACGCGTCCCTGGTTCAGAGCACCGGAGCAGCGAGACGCTTGGTGATTATTCCTCGCGGGGCGGTCGCTTCCAGCGAATGTAGCGGCGGTGGCTCCGGAGGTGGGCTACATTGCTGGTATGAGTGGGGAACGATCGAGATTGGCTACGACGGGGGACTGACCTGGTCGCCGTTCTGGTCCGGCTGGTATCGTCAGTGCGAGGAAGCGGCGGCATGACCGGTTCCCAGAATCGCGCGCGAGTCGCGGTGAGTCGCGCGTGCGGGTTCGCTACGATCGTGCTTCTTGTTTCAATCGGCGCGCGCAACGCCTCCTCGCAGCTGCAAACGGTTGCTCCGCCTTCCTCCGTGACCGCCTCCGGATCCTCACCCTCAGGCGGCGTGCGCGCGGGTTGGAGGCGCGTCTACATCGTTGTCCGGCTCGACGCGCCGGCATTTCAGGATGCGTTTGTTGTTGCGCAGGCGCAGCGCGCGCTTCGGTCCGACGCCGTGATCGTGCGTCCAGACAGCATCTCGGCACGTGTGATTGCCCGCGCGGTGCTTGACCTCGTTTCGCTGGCCGCGGCCCTGTCGGACTCGACGGCGAGCGAGCGAATCGTGCGCAAGTCAGTCGGAAGCGGAGGCCGAGTCATCCACCGGGCGCTGCTGGCTTCAGCGACGACGATTCTGAGGGAGCCTCGAGGCACCCAACCTGAGTTTGTCGCCGGAGTCGGGAGGGCACGCGTCGTTGCGGTCGGGCTTCCCACGGCGCTTCGATAGCCAGGTCGTGCGTCGCCCCCGAGGCTCGCGCGAGCTGGCACGGAGTACTCTGAGTGCGCGCTCGTTGATGGGCTCGCAGAGGCAAGCCCGCATTCGCAGGCGTCAAGATGCTGAATTCGCGAAGTGCGTAACGGTCGAGGTGGGTGCTCACGCCTCGATGTGCACGGCGACGCGCTGCGTCGCGCAGTTCGCGCAGCCTGCGCTGGCTCAGGGGCTTTCCGTCGACTCGCGCTCGAACTCGCATGCGAGATCGCGTGGGCCGACCCCGACCTGCCCGACAATCCTGTCGCGATTGCTGCTCACCCCAGAGCGAAGGATCGAGTTTCGCGCGGGGCCCGAGTTCCTTATCCACCCGTCTCGACTACCTCACCCCATGCCATACGCCAGCGTGAACGGCACCCGCCTGTACTACGAGGACACCGGCGGCGGCGGCCCCCCCGTCGTCTTCAGCCACGGCCTGCTGTGGAGCTGCCGCATGTTCGACGGCCAGGTCCATGCCCTCCGCCAGGAGGGGTGGCGCTGCCTGGCCTACGACCACCGCGGCCAGGGGCGGAGCGACCCGGTCGGCACCCGGTCGGTGACGATCGAGCAGTGCTACGACGACGCCGTCGCCCTCCTTGAGCAGTTCCAGCTCGGCCCCTGCCATTTTGCCGGGCTCTCGATGGGCGGCTTCGTGGCCATGCGCCTCGGCGCCCGGCGTCCGGACCTCGTGAAGAGCCTCGTCCTCCTCGAGACGAGCGCCGACGCCGAGCCGGCGGAGAACCTCGGCAAGTACCGGCGCCTCAACTGGACCTGGAAGTGGCTCGGGCCCGGGCTCGTGGCGGGGCCGGTGATGCAGGTGATGTTCTCGCGGTCGTTCCTCCGCGACCCGGACCAGGCGCGGCGGCGGACGGAGCAGGAGGCGCAGCTGCGGGCCAACCGGCGCGACATCTGGCGCGCGGTGAACGGCGTGATCGAGCGCGAGGCCATCGCCCCCGAGCTCGGCCGGATCCACTGTCCCGTGACGGTCATCGTGGGCGACGAGGACGTGGCGACGGTTCCCGCCAAGTCGGAGCGGATCCAGTCGCTCATCGCGGGGTCGAGGCTGGTGCGCATCCCGCGGGCGGGCCACACCTCCAGCGTGGAGCAGCCGGAGCTGGTGACGGCGGCGATCCGGGAACACCTCGCGGCGGCGGGGTGAGCCGAGAGGTTCGGAGAGCTCTGGCGAAACAGGCGCAACCACGGAGGCACGGAGGATGGTGCCACGGAGGTTCACGGAGGCTGCAACTGCTAGCGCCCTGGGGGCCCCGGGGCGGATCCTCGCGATAGTGGGAAACCGCCTTCCCACGCGAAGTGTTCCCAAGCATCAGTTGCCGTTGATCCAGCTGCCTCCGTGAACCTCCGTGTCGCTCCGTGCCTCCGTGGTTGCGCCCTCCTCCCCTTCCTCGCCCTTCCCTCCTGACCTCTAGTACCGGTAGTGATCGGGCTTGTACGGCCCCTCGACCGGCACGCCGATGTACTCGGCCTGGTCGGGGCGCAGCTGCGTGAGCTTCACGCCGAGCTTGCCGAGGTGCAGGCGCGCCACCTTCTCGTCGAGGTGCTTGGGGAGGGTGTAGACCTTCCGCTCGTACTTCGCGGCGTTGGTGTGCAGCTCGACCTGCGCCATCACCTGGTTGGTGAACGAGGCGCTCATGACGAAGCTCGGGTGCCCCGTGGCGCAGCCGAGGTTGAGCAGCCGCCCCTCGGCGAGGATCATCACGCTGTGCCCGTCGGGGAAGATGAACTCGTCGTACTGCGGCTTGATCGTGACCCGCTTGATCCCCTGCTTCTTGAGGCCGGCCATGTCGATCTCGTTGTCGAAGTGGCCGATGTTCCCGACGATCGCCTTGTCCTTCATCTTCTTCATGTGCTCCACGGTGATGATGTCCTTGTTCCCCGTGGCGGTGATGAAGATGTCGGCGGTCGACACGACCTCGTCGATCGTCGTGACCTGGTAGCCCTCCATCGCGGCCTGCAGTGCGCAGATGGGGTCGATCTCGGTGATCACCACGCGGGCGCCCTGGCCGCGCAGCGACTGCGCGCACCCCTTGCCCACGTCGCCGTAGCCAAAGATCACCGCGACCTTGCCGGCCAGCATCACGTCGCTCGCCCGCAGGATGCCGTCGGTGAGCGAGTGCCGGCAGCCGTACAGGTTGTCGAACTTGGACTTGGTCACGGCGTCGTTCACGTTGATCGCCGGGAAGAGCAGCGTCCCCGCCTTCATCATCTCGTACAGGCGGTGCACCCCCGTGGTCGTCTCCTCGCTCACGCCGCGGATCGCCTGTCCGACCTTCGTCCAGCGGCCGGGGTTCTTCGCGTGCTCGGCGCGCAGCAGGTCGAGGATCACCCCCCACTCCTCGCTGTCGGTGGCGGCGTTGAAGGTCGGGACCTTGCCCGCCTTCTCGAACTCGGTCCCCTTGTGGATGAGCAGCGTGGCGTCGCCACCGTCGTCCAGGAGCAGGTTGGGGCCGCCGCCGTCGGGCCACATCAGCGCCTGCTCCGTGCACCACCAGTACTCCTCGAGCGTCTCGCCCTTCCACGCGAACACCGGCGTCCCCTTGGGGCTCTCCGGCGTGCCATGGCGGCCCACGGCCACGGCCGCGGCGGCGTGATCCTGCGTGGAGAAGATGTTGCACGACACCCAGCGCACGTCGGCGCCGAGCTCGACCAGCGTCTCGATCAGGACCGCGGTCTGCACCGTCATGTGCAGCGACCCCATGATGCGCGCTCCCTTGAGCGGCGCCTTGCCCTTGTACTCGGCGCGGATCGCCATCAGGCCGGGCATCTCGAACTCGGCCAGCCGGATCTCGTTGCGGCCGAACTCGGCCAGCGAGAGGTCCTTCACCTTGAATGCGGTGCGGTCGAGCGCGCTCAGTCCACCCTTGGTCGTCTGCACGGCAGTCGCCATCTCCATCTCCGTTGCTGGTTCGTGCTGGTTGTCCCGCCTATGCGCTGCGCCGTTCGGTCGCGCGCTTGCCGCCTGCACCCGCTCCTGCACCCGCACCCGCCGCCGGGCCGCCCTCGCGCGCGCCGAGCGCCGCGCGGGGGCGCGCCGTGGCCGCGAACAGCGCCGGACCGCTCGCCGTCTCGTCCACGGGGAGGCCCCGGTACTGCACCGGCCCGAAGCCCGCCTCGTCCATCCACTCGGCGAGCATCCCCTCGCCGATCCCCTGCCACACGTGCCCCATCCGCTCGCGCAGGTCGCCCTGCTCGTGCGGCATCATGTCCACCACGAGCAGGCGGCCGGCCGGTGAGAGGGCCCGCCGGGCTTCGGCGAGCGCCCGCACTGGCTCCGGCACGTAGTGCAGGACGAGGAAGAGGACCGCCACGTCAAGTGTCCCGTCGTCGATCGGCAGCCGCTCGAGCTCGCCATGCCGCAGGTCGACATTGGCCGCGTCGCCGAGCCGGCGGCGGGCAGTGGCGAGCATCGCGCGGCTCGCGTCGACCGCGATCACGCGGCCCACGGCCGGGGCCAGCACCTCGGTGAGCTGCCCGGTGCCGCAGCCCAGGTCGCCGACGACGAGCCGGTCGTCGAGCAGCGACAGCAAGGCCACCAGGTCCGTGCGGCGGCCAAAGAGGCCGGCGCGCAGGGCGTCCCACTGCCCGGCGGCGCTGGTGAAGAACTCCTGGCTGGCGCGTCGGCGCTTCTCGAGGATCGCGGCCACCCGCTGCGCGTCGCGGCGAGCGGTGTCGGACGCGGCGACCTGGTCGCGCACCACGTGCCAGAGCTTGCGGGCGGCGGCGTCGAGGCGCGGCACGATGCGGTACAGCCGGCTGGCCCCCTCGGCGCGCGACACCACCCAGCGCAGGTCGCCCAGCTGCTTGAGGTGGCGACTCACGGTCGATTGCGGGAGCTGGAGCGCCGCGCACAGCTCGCCCACGGTCAGCTCATGCCGGTCGAGCACGAGGAGCAGGCGGCTCCGCGTGGGATCGGCGAGGGAGCTGAGGCGGTCGAAGACGTCGGCGCGGGTCATCGAGGGGTCGATGGTATCAATCCGGAAATCCGGCTAATAGGATAGTCGACCCCGCTCCCCCCCGTCAAGGGTGACCCTGTACCTTTCGCCCTCGTCCTCCTCACATCCGCCAGCTTTGTGACCGACGCCCTCCCCGCCGACTCCTGCCGCGCTCCCCGTCGATCCGCGACTGCCCCAGGTCGTCGCGGCGTTCGTGGCGCTCCCCTTCGTCGGCTGGTGGACAGGCGGCCCGTTCGACCTCGACCAGGGCTGCCATGCGGCGATCGACGCCGGGATGCCGCGGCGGCGCGAGTGGGAGACGCCGAGCTGCACCGGTGCCCCGTGGCACGAGAAGCCGATCCTCGCCTCGAGGGCGACCCAGCCGTTCGTCGCGCCGCTGGTGCCGGTCAATTCGCCTCGCGTGGTCGGCGTCGGCCGGATGGTCGTCGCCGATCCCCTGCCGGTGCTCTGCCCGAAGGCGCCCCGCCCGGGTACCGGGAATCGCTGGTGGGCGACCCCCGCTGGCGCCCGGCCGCAGGGGCTCCTCGTCGCCGACGCCGACGCCCGCCGCTGGACGCCGGTCGGGCCGCGTGGTTTGTTCCGCCCCTTGGCGTGGACCGCGTGGGTGGCGATCATCGCCCAGGGGGGGCATTCACGGTGTACCGCGACGGACCGCGGGTCGGTGGCACGGAACTCGTGGCCGGGTTCCACGACGGGCCGCAGGTGATCGCCCGCCACGTGGACGGCACGCCGCGCCGGAGCACGCGACCGTGGAATCGAGGGCGGGACACCAGCATGCGCACCGCCAGGGCCGCCTGATCCGTGAAACCAGCCACCCCACCCTTCGCTTCCAGCCGGACCGCGCGATTCCCCTCACCGACGACCAGGCCCGCGTGCACGCCGACCCCCGCCCCTCGTGGCTGATCACCCGCCGGAACCGGATCGACGCGCACCGGCTGGCGATGGCGCGCGACGCCGGGCGCGCGCGGGAATGGGTGGCGGCGACGATCCCGGAGCGGTACGACGCGCCCTGGCGGCCCGCGCCGCGAGGGACCCCGTGAGGGAGTCGCGCGCGGCGCGCCTCGCGCTGCTGGGCGGAGCGCTCCTCACCGCCGTGGCCGTGGGGGGCGCGGCCGCGGCGCCGCGCACGCAGGAGGGGGCGGTGGCCGTGGTCACGCCGACGCTCGCGCGCGCGATGCAGGAGGTGCCGTTCGCCATCGGCGAGTCGCTCTCCTACTCGGTGAAGTTCGGCTTCGCGCGCATCGGCTCGGGGAGCATGTACGTGCAGGGGCCGGCGCAGGTGCGCGGGGTGGACGTGATCCACACGATGTTCCGCATCACGGGCGGGACCTTCTTCTTCAAGATCAACGACCTGATGCAGAGCTGGATCGAGCCGAAGACCTTCGCCTCGATGCGCTTCTGGCAGGACATTTCGGAGGGCAACTACACCGCCCACCGGCGCTACGAGTTCTTTCCCGAGAAGGCCACCTACGTCGAGAACGACAAGCCGGAAAAGCCATCGGTGTCGGCCCCGCTCGACGACGGATCGTTCCTGTACTTCATCCGCACGCAGCCGCTCGAGGTCGGCAGGGAGTACTCGTACGACCGCTACTTCGACCCCGAGTCGAACCCGGTGCGCATTCGCGTGCTGCGCAAGGAGCGCGTGCGGGTGCCGGCGGGGGAGTTCGACGCCGTCGTGCTCCAGCCGATCATCAAGACCTCCGGGATCTTCAGCGAGGGCGGCCGCGCCGAGATCTGGCTCACCGACGACAACCGCCACCTGATGCTGCAGATGAAGTCGAAGCTCAGCTTCGGCTCGCTCAACCTCTACCTGCTGCGCTACCGCCTCGCCGAGGGCGGCACCTGGATGGGCGAGGACCCCTAGCCGCCCGCCGGCGCCGAGTCCACGCGGTACCACCAGGCGACGCCCAGCAGGAAGAGGCCCACGCCGAGATAGCTCCCCACGCGGAACAGGATGTCGTCCACGCCCGCGGCACGCCCGAGCGCGGTCAGGGCGGCCCAGACGGCCAGCGCGAGCCCCGCGTGTCGCAGCATGGGCGCGGCGATGCGCCGGCCGCGCCGGATGAGGAGGATCCCCACAATCGCGTAGTAGATGACGATCGTGAAGGTGGCGACGTCGTGGCTGACCATCTGGCCCAGTTCGGCGCGCCCCCACGCGAAGGCGAGCAGGAGCGCCGTGCCCTTCGCCACTTGCTCGCGAGTGCGCGGGGCCCCGAGCAGGGGCAGCGCGTCGGGGGCACCGAGGCGCGCGGCCAGCCAGGCCCCGAGCACGACCGACGCGCATTCCAGCGACGGGATGGTGAGGAACGGCGTCGACCGGTAGAACGGCCGGTCGAGCAGGTTCATCATCCCCACCGAGAAGCCGACCAGCAACGAGACGGCGCTCGCGGCCAGCAGGCGCGGGTCGCTCCCGCGCCGCGCCAGCGCGCCGAACGCCACCGCATGCGCGGCCAGCGCCGGCACCATCAGCCCTTCCCCATGGCGCGTCGCCAGCGCCACGGCCATGGCCGAGGCGAGTCCGGCCGCGACCTGCAGCGCGGCCCGCTGCTCGGCGGTCTCGCGCCGCGACATGAACCAGTATCCGGCGGCCCAGAGCAGCGCGATCGCCCCGTTCACGAGGTCGCCCGGCAGCTGCGTCGCCCCAACCCCGCGTTCCTCGAACAGCGGCATGGAGAGCAGGGCGAGGAGGGGCAGCACAAGGGCCAGCCACCCCCACGCCGCGACGTTCGGGGGCTTGGGAAGCTGCGAGGAGGCGAACATGGACAGGCCGGCTGCGATCCCGGCCAGCGGCATCAGCTCCGGGGCATGGTAGAGGACATTCCACGCGTTGCCGTCGTTCCACGCCTGCGCCGCGGCGAGGCCGAGAGTCATCGCCGTCACGGCCACGGCGGCCAGCAGCGGCCTGAGGGGCGGCCGCTCGAGTGCGAGCGCGAACACCGTGACCGCGCCGGCGAAGCTCGAGACGAGGGTGCGCTCGAGCGCCGTGCCCTGCCCCGCCCCGCCACTGAGGGCGGCCGAGTACCAGAGGGTGCCGAGCGAGAGCAGGGCTCCCACGCTCTGCCAGGGCCGCTGCGAGGCCGTGCGCAGGCCGCCCGCGATCACGGCAATGCCGTAGGCGGCGAGGGCCACGTGGCGCGCCTCGCCGGTGGAGGTCACGAACGGCGCCACGAGCGCGCCGAAGAGGCCGAAGGAGAAGAGCTCCTCGATATCCTCGTGCAGCGCAAACCAGCAGAGGGCGATCGACGCCAGGTCGGCCACGACGAGTGCGGCCGCCGCAGGCACGAGACGGAGGGCCGGTCCCATGCCCCACGCCACCACGTGCACCACCGCGAGCGACAGCGCAAGCAGCGCGTCGCCGAACCAGCGATTGGACTTGCGGCGGATCAGGTAGCCCGCCGCGGCGAGGATGGCGGCAAGGATGAGGCCGAGGCCGACGCGCACCCACGGGCCGATGAGGCCGCGGGCGAGGGCCCAGCTGACGAGGGCGCCAGCACCCATCACGATCATCAGCACGGCGAGGGCAAGCACGCCGTACCGCCCGACGAGCTTCTCGAGGTCGAGCGCGGGTGCGCGGGGCGGCGGGCGGAACCCCGGCTCCGGCTGCGGGGGGTGCCGCGGCTCCGCGTGGGGCGCGTCGGCGCCGCGCGGTGGCGTCGGGGATGACGCCTCGGGTCCGGGCGACGGCGGTCCGGACGGGGATCCCGGTGGCGTGCCTGGCGGCGCCGATGCGGCTGCCGTCGATGCGAAGGAGGCCGACGCGGGTCCCGCCGGTGACGGTAGCGGCGGTGCGGCCGCCACGCCCCCGACGCCGGCGCGGATCTGGGCGATCTCGCGGCGGGCGTCGGCGAGCTGCAGGGTGAGCTTCGCCAGTCGGTCTTCCAGTGCCTCGAGCCTGGAGAGGTCACTCATGGCAGCAAGCGGACAGGGTGGGATTCGAACCCACGATACGCGATGAACGTATACGCACTTTCCAGGCGCGCGCCTTCAACCGCTCGGCCACCTGTCCAGACGAAGCGCGCCGACAGCGATCCCGAGTTGGAGGACCGTCCGGCGCGCACGGCTATGGTTAGGTCAATTGTGCATGCGGCTGCGACGGACAGGGAGAGATTCGAACTCTCGATACCGTTACCGGTACGCCGGTTTTCGAGACCGGTGCCTTCAACCACTCAGCCACCTGTCCAACAGCCGGGGAAGTTTAGCGGGAGCCGGGGGTGAATGGGAGGTGCGAACCGCGGGACAAGCAGCTCCGTCGCTGCACGCAGGACGACCTAGGGGAGCGCCTGCTGCGCTCCGCTGCGGCGGTCCTTGAAGAATTCCCTCAGGATCGCGGCGCACTCATCGGCGAGCACGCCCCCGAGCACCTCGGGACGGTGGTTGAGCCTCGGGTGCCGCAGCAGGTCCTCCACCGAGCCGGCCATCCCGGCCTTCTCGTCCCAGGCGCCGAAGACCACGCGATCGAGCCGGGCGAGGATGATCGCGCCGGCGCACATCGCGCAGGGCTCCATCGTCACGTAGAGCGTGGTCCCCTGCAGGTGCCGCTCGCTCGTGAGGGCGTGCGCGTCGCGCAGGGCAACCATCTCGGCGTGGCGGCCGGCGTCGTTCTCGACCATGACTCGATTGGCGCCGCTGGCGACGATCGCGCCGTCGCAGACCAGGATCGCGCCCACGGGCACGTCGCCGGCCTCGCCGGCGGCGCGCGCCAGGACGAGCGCCCGCCGCATCCACTCGATGTCCTGTTCACTTGGGGTCATGCGGCTCCGGAGTCATGGGCAAGGCAGGCTCGATCGGCGGCGGCGCGGCCCCTCACGGCGGGATCGGCGCGAAATAGTGGGTCAGGAGATACCGCTCGATGACGACTGCGAGGGAATCGGCGAAACGTCGACGTCGCGCGCCGCCGTCGCGCACGCCCGCCCAGGGGAGCTCGAGCTGGGCCGCGTCGATCGTGCCCGCGCTGCGCGAGCCGTGCCGCCACGTGGTGTACCCACCGTCGAAGTACGGCTCCGAGGCCCGCGGCGCGGGCGCGCCCGGCGCCGGCACGGCGGCGTATCCGGCCGCCTCGAGCAACCCGCCCAGGCTGGATGGACCCCGCAGCAGCGCGGGAAAGTCGAGGCCGCCGCGGCTCGACCGCGCCAGGTGCCGCAGGCTCGACGCCGCGGCCACCGGGGCGAGCCGGTCGTCGGCGAGTCGGAGGCTGTCGCCGGTGACGAGCATGCCGACCTCGATGCGCTGGATGTCGTGTGCGTGGCCGTGCACGTCGAGCAGCAGCCCCTTCCCGAATCGCGAGGCGACGCGGGCCCGCGCCGAGTCGATGAGCCCGTGGTAATCGGCCCAGGCCCGCGCCGCCGCGGCGTTGCCGCTCGCCCCCTCCGTTTCCTCGCGGTTGGCATCGAGCTTGCGCCGCGCCAGCCGGTTGATCACGACGTGCGGCCACCGGCCGAGCCGCCCGTGCAGCGCGTCGGCGACGAGGCGCGCCACCTCCTGGGTGCCAAGATCGTTCTCCGTCTCGCAGGCCGCGCACCGCCGGTCCGGAATCGACGGCGGGGAACGGTCCCCCCCGTGCGGGGCGCTGAGGATCACGGGGAGGTTCCCGGCGAGATATTCGACGTGCCCGGATTCCCCGGCGTACCAGGTGCCGGCGACCCACGGCGCCACACCGGCCATCGGGAGCGGCGGCGCCGGCGTTGCCGGCGCGGCGGGCACCACGCTCCCGCCGCAGGCGATCGCGAGCACGACCAGCGCCACTCCGGGCGCCGCGATCGCGCCCGGTCGCCGAGGGGTCACGGGCGCGCCGCCCCCTTCTCGAACGCCAGGTGCCCGCTCCCATCGGCGGCGACCGTCGCGACCAGGTGATCGCCTTCCACGAACTGCCCGCCCAGCACCGCCCTGGCCAGCGGGTTCTGGAGCATGCGCTGCACCGCGCGCTTGAGGGGGCGGGCGCCGAAGGCGGGGTCGTAGCCCTCGGTGGCGAGCAGCGCCCGCGCCTCGGGGCTGAGCGCGAGGGTGAGCTTCCGTTCGGCGAGCAGCGCGTCGAGCCGCGTGAGCTGGAGCTCGACGATGCGCTCGATGTGATCGCGGCCCAGCTGGTGGAAGACGATGATGTCGTCCACGCGGTTCAGGAACTCGGGCTTGAACTGCGCCCGCAGCAGCTGCATCACCGCCGCCTCGACCGCCGCCCACGGCGCATCGCCCTTGTCGAGGATCAGGTGGCTGCCGACGTTCGACGTCATGATGATGACGGCGTTGCGGAAGTCCACCGTGCGACCCTGCGAATCGGTGAGGCGGCCGTCGTCGAGGATCTGGAGGAGGATGTTGAAGACGTCGGCGTGGGCCTTCTCGATCTCGTCGAACAGGATCACCGCGTACGGGCGCCGGCGGATCGCCTCGGTGAGCTGGCCCCCCTCCTCGTAGCCCACGTAGCCCGGCGGGGCGCCGATGAGCCGCGCCACGGCGTGCTTCTCCATGTACTCGGACATGTCGATGCGCACCATCGCGTGCTCGTCGTCGAACAGGAACTCGGCGAGGGCCCGCGCGGTCTCGGTCTTGCCGACGCCGGTGGGGCCGAGGAAGATGAACGAGCCGATCGGCCGGTTGGGGTCCTGCAGGCCGGCGCGCGACCGGCGCACGGCGTCGGCCACGGCCGTGAGCGCCTCGCGCTGGCCCACGACCCGCGAGGCGAGGTGGTCCTCGAGCTTGGCGAGGCGCTCCTTTTCGCTCTCCATCATCCGCGTGACAGGGATGCCGGTCCACTTGGCCACGACCTCGGCGATGTCCTCGTCGCCGACCTCCTCCTTGAGGAACTGCGGCTTGCCGTCGGCGCTCTTGAGCCGGGCCTCGGCCGCCTTCATCTGCCGCTCGAGGTCAGGGATCGTGCCGTAGGTGATCTTGCCGGCGAGCTCGAGGTTGCCGGCGCGGGTGGCCTGCTCGGCCTCGTTGCGGGCGGCGTCGACCTGCTGCTTGATCTTGCCCACCGCGCCGAGGATGTCCTTCTCAGCCTGCCACTGGGCCTTCATGGCCTGCGACTTCTCGCCCAGCCCGGCGAGCTCCTTCTCGAGGGCGGCGCGGCGCTCCCTGGAGGCCTTGTCCTTCTCCCGGGCGAGGGCCGACTGCTCGATCTGGAGCTGGACGCGCCGCCGCTCGACCTCGTCGATTTCCTGCGGCATCGAGTCGATCTCGATGCGCAGCCGGCTCGCCGCCTCGTCCATCAGGTCGATGGCCTTGTCGGGGAGGAAGCGGTCGCCGATGTAGCGGTGCGAGAGGGTGGCGGCGGCGACGAGGGCGCCGTCGGTGATGCGCACGCCGTGGTGGGCCTCGTAGCGCTCCTTGAGGCCGCGCAGGATGGCGATCGTGTTCTCGACCGAGGGCTCGCCCACGTACACCGGCTGGAAGCGCCGCTCGAGGGCGGCATCCTTCTCCACGTGCTGGCGGTACTCGTCGAGCGTCGTCGCGCCGACGACGCGCAGCTCGCCACGGGCGAGCATCGGCTTGAGCATGTTGCCGGCGTCGATCGCCCCCTCGGCCTTGCCCGCGCCGACGATGGTGTGGAGCTCGGCGATGAAGTCGATGTACAGCCCCTCCCCCTCGGCGATCTCCTTGAGCACCGCCTTGAGGCGCTCCTCGAACTCGCCGCGGAACTTGGCGCCGGCGATCAGCGCCGAGAGGTCGAGCGACAGGAGCCGCTTGCCGCGGAGCCCCTCGGGGACGTCGCCGTTGATGATGCGCTGCGCGAGCCCCTCGACGATCGCCGTCTTGCCGACGCCGGGCTCGCCGATCAGCACGGGGTTGTTCTTGGTGCGGCGGGAGAGGACCTGGACGATGCGGCGGATCTCCTCGTCGCGGCCGATGACGGGATCGAACTTGCCCTGCCGGGCGATCTCGGTGAGGTCGCGGGTGTATTTCTGCAGCGCCTGGTACTGGTTCTCCGGCTCCTGGTCGGTGACGCGATGGGCGCCGCGCACCGACTCGAGCGCCGTGAGGAGCGCCTTGTGCGTGACGCCGATGGCGGCAAGCAGCGGCTTGCTCTCGGTCCCCTTCACCTCGGCGAGGGCGAGGAGCAGGTGCTCGGTGGAGATGTACTCGTCGCCAAGCGCCTTGGATTCGGCCTCGGCGCGGTCGACGACGTTGTTGAGCTCGCGGGACGCATGGGGCTGGGCGTCGGTCTGCTTCGGGTACCGGGCGACCTCCCGGGCGACGTCCTCACGCAGCTTGGGGACTGACGCCCCCAGCTTTTGCAGCACGGGTACGACGATGCTCTCGTCCTGGCCGAGGAGGGCGGCAAGGAGATGCGTGTCGTAGACCTGCGGATTGCCGGTTCGCCGGGCCAGGTCGACGGCGGCGTTGATGGCCTCGGAGGCCTTCACGGTAAAGCGTTCGGCGGCGATCATCGGGGCATCGGAATGGTCGGTCCGCGATGGGACCGGCGTGGGTGCTCGGCTTCGAGCAGCTTCTCAGCTGACATGTGCAAGTGCATGACGGGGGCCATGATGGGAGTGTCGGTCGGGCAGGAGCTCGAGCCGGGCTGGCAGGCATCAGGCACGCCCTCTGTCGGGGTGACAGGCCAGCGCTTTTCGCCCGACCAGCTCGGGTTGACCGGCCCCCCGCCGACCAATAGCCTCCGCCCGATGCATTCCTCCCTTCGACGCCTGATGCGCCCGCGCCGGCTGCGCCGGCTGACCGCCTGCCTGATGCTACCGGCACTCGCCGCCGGGTGCCAGCGCGAGGGGAGCGAGAGCGGAGGAATGAGCGACTCGACGTTCGTCGGGGTGATGGGAGCGCTGCGTCGGGTGAATGACGACCGGATGCTGCACCCGGTACCACCCCATCCGATGCCGCGCGGGCCCAACGGCACCGCGCCGACGATCGAGCAGTCGCGCACCCGCGACTCGCTGCAGCAGATCCGGAATGACTCGGTGAAGGTGGTGGACTCGACGGCCCGGGCCGCGGTGCTGGCGCGGTTCAAGGTCACCCCCGACCAGTTGCGCGAGAAGGCCCGCGCGCTGGCCCTCACGCCACAGCGGTCGCAGCGGGTGATGGAGGCGGTGGCGAGGGAGAACCAGCGGCTGGATTCGCTGGCGCGGCGGAAGGCAACACCGCGAGCGGCCACTCCGGACCTGAAGTCGCCGTCGCTCCGTTGAGCGAGATGTTCGAAATCGTTTCTGCCGCATGCCACGCCACCGGCCCGTTCACGCCGCGCATTCCCGGCGCCGGAGACCTCGCGTCTTCGGCGCCGAGCGCCTTCAGAGCTTCGACTTCGACTGCCAGGAGTCCAGACAGTCGAGATAGTGCGGAGCCACGGCGGCGTAGACTCCCCACCCGTTGTACCTCCCGAGCGCGTCGTGCACCACCGCCGCGATGCGGACCGTGGATGTGCCGGCAGGCGCCGAATACGACAGCACCGGGTCGTCCGATCCGATCGGAACGCCGTCGACGTACCACTGGTAGCCGTACGGCGCGAAGCCTCCGCTGACAGACGCGAGAAGACTTCACGTGCCGCCAGATTTCAGTTGCGACGGACCGGATACGACGACCGTGAGCGGATTCTGCAGCGCCGAGCAACCGTTCGGGATGCCGTAGCCGAGAGACGTGGTCGTCGATCCACCGTTCGACGCGGTGAGGTACACGTGATTCACGATCCCGGCCATCGACCATGTCGGAAAGGTAGTTCTCGCCAACGCCAGGATGCCCGCCATGTGGGCAGCTGCGAGCACGTTAGAGCAGTAGCCATAGGTAGCTCTCGTGTCGTCATACGTGCCAGAGTAACGCGTGGTATAGGCGTAGAAGGGTCCCGCCAGCGGCACGAAGGTGCCGACTTGCGAGCGGTTCGCGCCGCAGCCCGAAATTGAGCCCGAAGCAGATGAGCCATCCTCACGCACTCCTGCCACCGCGACAACGTCGGCGAAACCTGCGGGATATAGCAGGGTGTCCGCGATCGCGCGGTCGCCGACGGGCGCCACGATCACCGAACCGTTCGCGATGAGCGCACCGACAAGGGTGGCCTCACCCGCGCATTGAGAATCGTGGACGAAGCCAACCAGCACGATTGGCATCGACTGCTCGATCGCGGAGTTCAGCCCAGCGTAGTATAGCGCGACGTCAGGATAGCCCCATTGATCGAACATCCGCCAAACGAAGATGTTGCTTGCGGGAATGCCTGGCGCAACGCCGACCACGCCAACCGTGTTGTCGCGTGCAGCGAGGATGCCGAGTTGGAAGTTCCCGTCGAGGAAGTTCGAATTGCAGGCATTGTCGTAGCCGGCGCAGTTACCGCCAGGAATGGCCGGGTTGTCGCTCGCGGGGAATACACCTGTCCCGAGCAACATGATGCGAGCCGCAGATCCTGTGGACTGATACCATGCGCTCGGAGCGTTCACGAGCGAGACGTTCCACGGCGTCACCTGTGATCCGCCTGAGTTCATGGTCGGCGCCCCTACGCGAAGCGACATCGCCGCGTCCATTGCGATCGGCTGGGTTGCCGACCGGAGCCTCGGCACCGGCTCGATGAAGTCGACCAGCGAGTCGCTTCGCATTGCAGTGAACAAGGCGCGTGGCACGCGCACCAACGCCAGTGCGGCGCCGCCAAAGAGCTGCAGGACCTCTACTCCATTCGCCGAGAGGCGCTCGACCGCCGCGCGAGTGCTCGCTCGCGAGACCGGCGACCTCATGCCTCGGCGCTCGACGATTCGCTCGGACGTCGGGTTCTTGAAGGCAACAAACGCCAGTCGACCGGATTCATCAAGCGCCGACTGAAGCTTTTCCGAGTCGGCCTGAAACTCTGCGACTTGCGGTGGGAGTTCGACCCGAGAAGCGGGGACATCCCGAATGGTTGCGGTCGCGAGCTCGCGCGGAGCGGCTCGCTCGCGCTGCGTTCTCGATGTCGTGGGAGCGTCAGCACATCCCGCCGCAAGGCTTGCCAGTGCAAGCAGGCACCACGTGCCCGCTCGACTCCACACCAACTCCCATGTTCTGTCCATTGTGCGCTCCAGCTGTTCGTGCGCGCAGGGCATCGTCGCCTGTGCACGCAGACTGCCCTCCGAGTGAGCCAGCATTCGCAGGCTCATTGCGCTCTACGGAGGCGCCGAAGTGCGCCGCCAGAGGCCCCCGGACGTTCCGATCAGCAACGCGCCGTCCTGTGCTCGTGCCCGAATGCGCGCGCCACTGGCTCGCGATGGGGTGCCGAGGGAATGCCACGTTCTCCCAAGATCGTCAGTCCTGAACACGGCGAGCGAATCCCGAACTCCGTCCTCGGTCACTACGGACGCCAGCGCGAGGAGGGCCGATTCCCCCGCCGTGGCGATTCGAAACACCGATCCGACTCGAGGCAGCGACAGTGTGCTCACCCATGTGGCCCCGCCATCAGCTGATCGAGCGACTTCCCCCGGAACCCCCAGTAGGACGGCGCCCGGCTCTGCTGACGGGGCGAGCACGTCGAGTGTGGCGGGAGGGCCGCCGAGACCGAAGGGAGCCGAGGTAGACCACGTCGTTCCGCCGTCATTCGACTTGAGCAAGAGCGCGAGGTCAGCGCCGTTTCCCATCGCCGCGTACATCGCGCTTCCCAGAATGTCAGACTCGAAAATGGCGAACACGCCCAACCCAATGGTCGTCGAGGTTCCAGCGACGAATCGCCACGACTGACCGCCATCCAACGTTTGCACGATCGAACCACTCAACCCAACGGTGACCACTCCGGGTCTCGACGGACTGACGGAAATCGAGCAGGCATGCGCGTTGTAGTCGTTCGCGGCGGCAATGCCGCCGTCCGCGGCGCGCCAAGCGGTGCCGGGGATGAGAGTCGAGTCCCACCGACCCTCTCGGACATACGCGATCGACGAGGTTGCACTCGGCGCGTTCGCGTTCGCCGAGGCCCAGAGGTTCCCGGACCTGTCCGTCGCCATGCCGGTGACCCCGCAGCATGTGAGACCGTCCTGAACCCAAGCACCGTTCGGTGCGCGTCGCAGCACCCCGCCGGCTTGCGTTCCAACAAGAACCGTGTTGTTCGCGGACAGTACGGCCACGACCGACGTTTGCTCCGGCCCCAGGAACTGCCAACAAGCATCCGAGACCGACGAATCACAGGGGATCGATGGGGCGGTGGCACCAGTGCACGCGACCGAGGCGATGACGAAGAGGGTGAGCGCGCCGCCGAACCACATCTCACCCGCGAGCGACCGCTTGGAAGCGCGCGTCGTCTTGCTGCGCGACTCTCCCTTCGTCGAACCGGCGCAAGCGCGACCTGTGCGCACCTTCGACCGCCTGGCCTCGAGATGCCCGTGCCCGAGCGACGTCGCTCGCGACGACTGTGGCAACACCTGAAAGCTCGTGAGGTCGGGCGCGGTGTCAAGCCGGAAGTTGACTGACGCCTTGACGGTACACAACGACAACGGGCGCGCCGCCCGTTGCGACGCGCCCGCTACCGTTTCACCACCATCTTGCGCACGATCACGAACCCGTCGACCTCGAGCCGGTAGAGGTAGATCCCTTCCGGTACGGGCTTGCCCGTGCTCACCATCTTGCCGTCGCGCAGGGTCTGGTACTGGCCATCCCAGTACGCGGTGTACTGGCTGCACGGCAGCATCTTGCCCTCAATGGCCTGCCCGGTGGAAACCCCACCGCCCCCATCCTGCAGCACCGGAACCGCGATCGGCTGCGAGAGCAGATTGTAGATCCGCAGCGTGACCTTGAACTGCCGGTTCGGGTCCTTGCACCCTCCCGCGTCGCCCACGGTGAAGGGGATGCGCGTGTCGGGATTGAACGGGTTCGGGTAGTTCTGCCCCAGGATCACTCCGGGGTTGCGTGCGCGCGCCTCAGGTCGCTGCTGCGCCCACACGCGGGGGAGTCCAGCCAGGCCGAGGGCAAGCACCAGCGTGAGTGCTGCCCAACGACGTTTCATCTCCTTTGCTCCTTCGAACGAGGGAAGTGCTCCGGTCGCGCTCCTGTCGGTATGGGGACAGCTGCATCGGCGTATGGACTGCAATCTGACGGAGGGCCGAAATCGGTGTCAACCAACAGTTCCGTGACCGCGAAGCGCCGGGCCGGCGAGCCGCCCCCTGGGGGTTCGCAGGGTATACCCCTGCCGGTCGCAGAATTCGAGGATCGGCATCACGAACTTGCGCGATACCCCGAGAAGCTCGCGCAGTTCGGACGGAGTCCGCTCGGCCCCGGCGCTGAGGGCACCGGCCAGCGCCCGCAGGAGGGCCTCGAGGACCGTGGCGTGATACCACCGGTCACGCTCCACGGCGACGATCAGCCCCTCCTTCTCAAGGATGCGGAAGGCTGGGAGCACGGAGTGGCCGCGCTCAGCTGCCAATTCGGGGCCCGACGGGGGCGCGGCGCCGGAGGCAAGCAACCGCTCGAGGATCCAGGCGCGGTCGGCGGCGAGCGCGGGGCTCGGCTCGGCCGCGCCGGAGGGGGCGGGAGCAAGTCGGCGAGCGACGGCGGCTTGAGCCCCGGCCGAGCGCACCCTCGCTCCGTCGCGAGCCGCGCGCGCGGCGGTGACCTCGGCCGTGAGGAGATCGCGAGCGGCCGCCGGCGAGAGCCCCAGGAGGACCGGCAGCTCTGACACCGGCAGCCCCGTCTTGCCGACGGAATCGAGCAGCCACTCCAGCCGTTCGCTTGCCGAGGCGTTGGCGCGGGGCCAGGGTCGCGACCGACGATGCAGGGGCTGCGGATCGGTAACCACGCCGCCGCCAACCGTCGTGATCCGGGCGCCGCCGCGCAGCACGAAGCGATCCCCCGCCCGCGCCACGAGCGGCGCGTCGAGCACGATGCGGGCCGGTCGCACCGACAGCGGCCCGAGGGGCTCGCCGGCCACCACCACCCTCGCGCCGACCTCCACGGTGCCGAGGTGCAGGCGCAGCCGCGTGCGCGGCCCCAGCCGGAGCGCCGTTCCAGCGAGCATCGAGACGTCGGCGCGCAGCGCCGTTGCCGGCTTCCAGGCGTCGTCCGCGACGATCACCTGGCCGCGGGCGACCTCGCCCACCTCGACGCCGGCGAGGGCGAGGGCGGTTCGGCTACCCGCGGCGGCGAGGTCGACGCCCTCGCCGTGCGACTCGATGCCGCGGACACGGGCCACGCGACCGGCGGGGAGAATGCGCACCGCGGCATCGCGGGCGACCGTGCCGCTCCAGACGGTGCCGGTGACCACGGTGCCGGTGCCCTTCACGGTGAAGGCGCGATCGACCGGGAGCCGGAAGAGGTCGCCAGCCGCCCCACGGTCGTAGGCCCCAGCGCCGATCACCGAGGCCAGCGCCTCGCGCAGTTCCTCGATGCCCTCGCCGGTGACGGTCGAGACGCCCACGATGGCGGCGCCCTCGAACGGCGTGTCGGCCAGGGCGGCGCGCAGGTCTGCGGCCACCATGGCTCGCCAGTCGGCATCGACGAGGTCGCACTTGGTGATCGCGACCACCCCGCGGCGCACGCCGAGCAGCGACAGGATGGCGAGGTGCTCGCGGGTCTGCGGCATGATGCCGTCGTCCGCGGCGACGACGAGCAGGGCGGCGTCGAAGCCGGTGGCACCGGCGACCATCGTGCGCACGAGCGCCTCGTGGCCGGGAACGTCGACGACGCCGGCGGTGACGCCGTTGCGAAGCGCGAGTGGGGCGAACCCCAGCTCGATCGTGATCCCGCGACGCCTTTCCTCGGGGAGGCGGTCGGTGTCGACCCCGGTCAGGGCGCGAACGAGGGCCGTCTTGCCGTGGTCGATGTGGCCGGCGGTGCCGACGATCATCGGCCCGCCGCGGCGCACGCGGTCAGCCGCCGGCCCATCGGGCCCCCTCCCACATGTCGAAGGCGCGAAGCGGCCGGCCGTCGGCGAGGTGCTCGTGCAGGAACTCGCGCAGGAGCCGCTGGTGCGCACGGCCGGTGGCGTCGTCGAGATCGCCCGGCGTCGATGCGTCGCCGGCTTCGGCGACCCAGTGCCGCAGAGCGGTGCGCGCCGGTGCCGGCAGGGCGCGCACGCCCGTGCGCTGCCGGGCGCACGCCGGGCAGAGGGCTCCGCCGTCGCGGTGGCTGAAGCCGGCGTCGGCCGCGGGATCGAGGGGGCGATGGCAGAGCGCGCAGCGGTCGAGCGCGGGAGCGAACCCCAGTTCCGCGACGAGGCGCCAGGCGCCGGCGAGCGCCGCCACCCGCGCTCGTCCGGGCGGGGCGCCGGCGATCGCGTCGAGCGTGGCGAGGAGGGTGTCGTACAGCGCCGCGTGCTCGTCGTCATGGGCGAATCGGAGCACGAGCTCGGCGATCGCGCTGGCGGCGGTGAAGCGGCCCATGTCGGCGGCGAGCTCGGGGCGGGACCGCGTGACGTCGAATCCGGTGAGGGTGTGAAGGTCGCGGCCGGGGCGGAGCGACAGGTGCGCGGCCCCCTCGGCGAAGAGGTCGAGCGAGGCCCCGTGCCTCCCCCGCGTGCGCCGGGCCCCCTTGGCGATCACCGACTGCAGCCCGACGTCGCGGGTGGCGAGCCGCACGATGCGCGAGGTCTCCATGTAGTCGATGGCGTGCAGCACGATGCCGTCGGTGGCGACGAGGGGCATGCGGTGAAGATAGGGAGGGCGCGAACCACCGGGACAGGCGGTTCGACTCACCGGCGCGGCGCCAGGAACGCTCTGGCGCAGGGAGGTGTCCCATCGTATCAATTCCCCAGCGACCGACGCGCTTCCCGCCACAGGATCGCATGTCCCGCCCCGCCCGCGCCCTCGTGCGCCTCACGAGCCTGCTGTTCCTCGCCGAGCTTCCCGCGGCGCGCGTGTGGGCGCAGGAGCAGCTGGCCACGATCGTGGGGCGGGTGCAGACCGCGTCGGGGGTGGCGATCGAGCTGGTGGAAGTGACGGTGCTCGAGGGGTCGCGCACGGCCGTGAGTGCGAGCAACGGGACCTTCCGCATCACCCGCGTGCCGCTGGGCGGGGTGATGCTGCGCGCGCGGAGGATGGGGTTCGGCGTGGTGACGGTGTCGGCGCAGATCGACAGTGCGGGCGACCGGCGCGTGATCCTCGAGATGTCGCCACTGCCGCAGATGCTCGACCCGGTGCTGATCCGCGACCGCAGCGGCTTCCAGAACGAGGCGATGTGGAAGGCGTATGCCTCGCGGGCCAGGTTCCGGCAGTCGGAGCCGAACAGCTTCGCCTCTCGCGAGGTGCTCGAGCGCTACGGGTCGCAGCCGCTCTCGCGGGTCCTGCCGCACCTGAACGCGCGCTTCCTCACCCGCGACGCCGACAAGCGGTACGCCGAGCGGAAGTACGAAATCGGCACGCCATTGAACGTGCAGATTGCGACCAAGATGAACGAGGCGGTGAAGGACCCGCCGGGGCCGAAGATCTGCGTGGTGGAGAACGGGGTGGCGAACGCCGGGGCGACGACCCTCGACGACTACGCCGCGAACCGGATCGAGGCGGTGGAGATGTACCCCCCCGGCTCGCGACTCCCGTCCGACCTCGGCCAGCTCGCGCCGACAGGCGAGCGTGGTTGCAACGGCATGGTGGTGGTCTGGCTCAAGTATTGACGGGCCGGCGCGGGTCGCAAGCGTCGTTGCCGCGAGCGCCCGCTAGCGCGAGGTGATCGCGACCGCCCCCTGCCCCGCGGGCAGGTTGCGGATGAAGCCCAGGCCGGCGTTGTACACGTAGACCCGGCTCGCCGCCCCGGCCCCCACCACGGGACAGTAGATGCGGCCGCGAATGTCGCCGATCACGTCGACGCAGTTGGCGGCCGTGCTGTCGGGCGCCTTGAGGTCGAGGAACGAGGTCGCGCCCGCGAACGGGCCAACGAAGGCCAACGAGCCGGGGTTCACGCGCAGGGCGCGCCCCTGGAATGTGGACGGGTCGGCGTACACGAAGGCGTACAGCGAACCGTCGGCCGCGACACTCACCCGCGTACCGAAGGTCCCCGGCGGCGTGGCCCCGACCAGCTCGGTCGTGTTCGAGGTGAGGGCGACGCGGGCGAGCGAGCCCCCCTGCACGATCGTGGGGGGCACGGTGCCGTAATTGATGTCGCCGCCGCCGCCGATGTAGGCATACTCGCCGGCGCGCGCCATGTTCGTGGCGCCCTTGACCGTGGCGCCGAGCGCGATCGTGTCGATTGTGGTGATGGAGAGGCCGGAGAGCGAGACCCGCAGCAGCCGCGAGGGCCCCTGCACCGCGTAGGTGGTGCGACAGGCCTGGTTGGCGTCGAGCACCCAGACGTCGCCGTCGTACACGAAGAGGTCGCTCGGGCACGTGCCGATGCCGCGCACGAGGCTCACCGTCGGGCTCGCCCCCCCCACGTTGGACACGAACGCGATCGCCTGGCTGTCGCGCAGCGCCACGACGATCGCCCCCTGCGGGAGGCCGTTGGCCATCGCCGCCGTGCCGGGATTGCTTCCGGCGGGCATCTGGATGGTCTTCACCGTCCCGAGCGCGAGCGCCGACACGTACAGCAGGTCGCCACCGCCCTTGGACGAGGTGGTGAGCACGGTGTCGCGCTCGACCCGCAGCGAGCCGCCATCGAAGCTCGCGCCGAAGGCGATGGCCGACGTGGCGGTCCCCGTGTCGGGGATCATCGTCACGCCCTGGGCACCGAACCCGTTCAGCACGACCGTGCCCTTGGTCGGCCGGAACGCGTTGGTGGGCAGTGTGGCGTCGCCGCAGCCGGCGACCGCGAGGGCAAGGGAGAGCGAGGCGAGCGGAGGGGCGAAGCGACGCATGGTTCGGATCACGGGGCGATGGTGAGTGCCACCGACCAGGCACGGCCGACGGCGGGATAGCGGCGCACCGATTCCCAGCGGACGTCGCCGAGGTTGGTGACCGCCGTGGTGACAAGCAAGGAATGCCCGGCGAAGGTTCCGCGCCAGAGCAGCGCGAGGTCGCTGAGCAGCACGGGGGGCAGCTCGGTGGACGCGGCGGCGGGAGCGGCCGTGTACGAGCGCCGGCCCAGTCCCTGCACGGCAGCCGTCACGCCGACGCCGCCCCACCGCAGTGCGAGCGATGCGCCACCGCTGGTGCGCGGCACGTACGGCACCTGCAGCACGAGCCCTCCGGCGTCGAGCGTCGACTCGGTGACCGACCCCCAGGCCGACGCGGTGTACCAGGCGCCGGACGCGGCCGCCCCGCCCTCCACGCCGCGCACATGCTCCAGGCCGGCGTTGGACGGGCTCCACGTGAAGTTGCCGGGAAACCAGACGATCGCGTCGCGCACCTCGCGCGCGAAGGCGGCCGCACCCACGGTCATGCCGCCGCGCGCCGCACGCAGCCCCACCTCGGCGTCGTACGTCACGCGCTCGGGCACGAGGGCACGCGTGGTGAGCCGCTGCGGCGACGCGAACCAGAGGTCGTAGAGGGTCGGCGCACGGAAGGCCTGCGAGATCCGCACGAACGGGACGATCGCTCCGGTTCCCTCGACGGCGAGCGAGGCGCTGGGCACCGCCCCCGCCCGCTCGATCGCGTCGAGCCGCACGCCGGCGACCAGCCGCGCGGCGCCCCACCGCCACCCGCGTTCGGCCGCCGCGTGCGCGCGGGCGCGGCGTGGCAGGTCCATCCCGGTCGCGCTGGCGGCGTCGAGTCCGGCCCCGAGGCGCAGCGCGACCTCCCCCGCGTCGCCGGAGAGCTCGAGGTCGGGCGAGGCGGTGGCGGCCTCGAAGTCGAGGGCCGGCGCCGGCGGCGAGCGATACGCGAGCACCTGCGCTCGGACCCCGAGCGCGGCCGTCCAGTTCCCCATCGCCACCGACAATCGGGCGGCCGCCCGGCTCGTGGCGCCGCGGTCGGCATCGTAGATGCGCACGTTCATCGGGCCCACGAGCCCGCGCTCGGCATGCGACGCGATGACGGTGAACTGGGCCGACGGCCACGCACCACCGGCAAATACCGCGACCCGCCGCTCGTCGTTGTTCACGCGCCGCTCGGTCGAGTCGCTGCCGCTCGCGCCGTCGACGTTGGTGAACGCGAAGTCGTTGACGGACTCCCTCCAGCTCGCCCCCAGCCGCACGCGACCGGTCCCGACGGAGAGGGTGCTCGCCCCCTCGACGTCCCGCACGCCCAGGGAGCCGGCGCGGACGCTCAGCAACGATCCGTCGCCACTCGACAGCGCCACCACCCCGCCCACGGCCCCGCCTCCGCTCGTCACGCCGTCCGTCCCCGGACGCACCTCGACGCGGCCCAGCGCCGCGAGGGGGATGTCGGAGGCATCGGCGCGCCCGCTGGCCGCGTCGTTGAGCGCGAGGCCGTCGAGGGTGACGGCGACCTGCTCGGCGCGCGAGCCCCGCACCGACAGGGTCGCCTCGCCGCGAGCGCCACGGACGGCGACGTACGGGAGGGTGGCGAGCAGCGCGGCGGTGGTTCCCACGCCGGCCTCGCGCGCCGCGGCGACCGAGCGCGAGGCCGCTTGGCGGCCCGCGTCGCTCGACGTGCGCTCACCACGCGTGACGACCGCCGGGAGGGGCGAGGCCACCGCCCGGAGGGCAACGCGCAGCGTGTCGCCCGCCCGCGCGGCGCCACCGGGCGGGACGACGACGGTGGCCTCGCGAAAGCCCACCCGGCGCACGAGGAGGGTGTCGCCGGCCAGGCACGGCACGAGCGCGATGCCAGCGACCCCGGTCGCGGCGCGCGCGGCACGGCTGGTCACCGCGGCGCTCGACACGGCGGCGCCCGATCCCGCGTCGGCGACGAGCACCGTGCACGCCTCGGGGGACGCGGCCAGCACCCGTGACGCGAGGGCAAGGGCGATCATGTCGCGCTCCGCCGGCCGCCGCGCAGCGGGACGAGGGTCGGTGCCCCGACGGCGGGGTCGCGCGTGACGACCACCGGCCAGCCGTACACGCGCTCGAGCGTGCCCGCGTCCATCACCATTCCGGGATCGCCGGCGGCGGCGACGAGCCCCTCGTGCAGCAGCACGAGGTGGTCGGCGAATCGCGCCACGAGGTTGAGCTGGTGGCTCACGAGCAGCACCGCCTGCCCACCCGCGGCGATCGCGTGGAGCAGCTCGAAGAGCGCCATCTCGTGGGCGATGTCGAGGAACGCGGTCGGCTCGTCGAGCACCAGCGCGTCGGCCTCCTGGGCGAGGGCGCGCGCGACGCGCACGCGTTGCCACTCGCCGCCCGACAGGGTGTCGGTGCGGCGCTCCACGAGGTCGCCGATGCCGGCCCGGTCGATCGCCGCGGCGACGGCCCGCGCGTCGGCGCCGACGTCACGCCGCCAGAGCGTCTGGTGCGGGAAGCGGCCGAGGGCAACATACTCGCGCACCGCGAGGGGGAAGGCGGGCTCCTCGCGCTGCGTGACCACGGCCACGCGCCGCGCCACCGCGGGGGCGTCGAGCGCGACGCGATCGGCGCCGTCGACGAGGATGCGCCCCGCGGCCAGCGCGGCGCGGCCAAGGAGGGCGCGCACGAGGGTGCTCTTTCCCGCCCCGTTCGGCCCGGCGATCGCCGTCATCGCGCCGCGGCGGGCCTCGAACGAGACGTCGCGCACGGCGTCGCGGCCGGCGCCGGCCCAGGCGATGCGCACCCCCTCGAAGGCAATCATGCGAGGCGGCGCAGGCGGGCGAGGAAGAACGGCACGCCGACGAGCGCGGTCACGGCGCCCAGCGGGAGCTCGACGGGGCGCAGCACCACGCGGGCGCCCAGGTCGGCGGCGATCACGAGCGTCGCGCCGACGAGCGCCGACGCCACGATCACCGTGCGGTGCCCGCGGCCGCCCGCACCGCGCGCGAGGTGCGGCACCACGAGTCCCACGAATCCCACGAGCCCGGCCGCGGCGACGGTGGCCGCGCAGGTGAGCGAGGCGGCGAGGAAGATGCGCCGGCTGGCCGCGTCGGGCTCGACCCCCAGCGATGCCGCCGCCTCGGCGCCGAGCGCGAGGATGTCCACCTGGCGCGCCATCGCGACGAGTGCCGCGCCGCCCGTCGCCACATAGGCGGCGAGCCAGCCGACCTGCGTCCAGTCGGCGTCGGCGAGCGAGCCCATCATCCACCAGGTCGCGCCGCGCACGGTGTTCGCCGGGGCGTTGGCGAGCGCGATCATGATCGCCGCGTTGGCGAAGGCCCCCACCACCACGCCCGCCATGAGGAGGAGGCGCGGGTCGCCGCGGCCGCCGGCCGCGCGCGCGACCGCGAGCACGGTGACGACCGCCACGAGTGCGCCGGCGAAGGCCGCGGCCGGCACCGTGCCCCCCGACGCCCCGAGCACGACCACGACGAGCACCGCGCCGACGGCCGCCCCGCCCGAGACGCCAAGGAGGTATGGCTCGGCAAGCCCATTGCGCAGCGTGCCCTGCAGGGCCGCGCCGCTCATGCCGAGTCCCGCCCCCACCAGCGCGCCGAGCGCGACCCGCGGGAGCCGCAGGTCGAGCACGATCGTGCGAGCGAGGGCGTCGCCGGTGCCCTGGCCCGCGAGCGCGCGCCAGATGTCGGCGAGCGCCACCGGCACGCTGCCGAGCGCGACTCCCGCCACGGCCGCGATCGCGAGGCAGGCCACCAGCACGAGCCAGGTGCGCGTGCGCATGCGCTAGGGCGCGAGGCCGGGGTGGAGCAACCGCGCGAGCGACACCGCGGCCTCGCCCATCCGAACGGCGGGGCGGCCAACGAGCAGGGTGTCGACGACGAGGATCCGGCCGTCACGCACCGCCGGCAGGCCGCGCCAGGTGGCGGAGGTGCGCCACCTCGCCTCGCCCCCAGGGCTCGTGAGCACGAAGCGCGGATTGCGGCGCAGCACGCCTTCGGTGGTCACCACCGGGCTTGGCTGCGGCAGGTCGGCGTACACGTTGCGCCCTCCGGCGATCGTCGCGAGCTCGGACAGGTAGCTCCCGCCACCGATCACCATCAGGGGCCGGTCCCAGACGCGCCAGATCACGGTGGGAGCCTCGAGGCCGGCGGTCGCGCGCCGCACGCGCTCGAGGGTGGCCTGCACCGAGTCCACCACGCCGGCGGCGCGCGCGGAGTCGCCGGTGGCGTGGCCAAGGATGCGCGTCGCGCGCGCGAACCCGGCGATCCGGTCGATGCGCAGGGTGAGGGTGGGCACGCCGGCGGCGCGGAGCGCCTTGGCGGCGGCGCGGTTGTCGTCCGACGCGTAGAGCACCACGAGGTCGGGACGGGCGGCGAGCACCGCCTCGGTGTTGGGACGGAGGCCGTTGCCGAGGTCGGGAACAAGGCGCGCGGAGTCGGGATGCAGGTCCCAGGTGGTGCGGCCGACGAGGCGCGGGCCGGCACCGATGGCGAACAGGATCTCCGTGGTCGCCGGATTGAGGGAGACGATTCGGCGCGGCCGCGAGGCGAGCGCGAGCGTGTCGCCGAAGTCGTCGATGACCTGCGCCGAGGCCGGCGCGCCGGGCGGGCCCGCGCTCGTGCGATCGCCGCGCGTGCACGCGCCGGCGCCAACGCCCGCGAGGGTCGCGACCCACACCAACCAGCCTTGGCGCACCAAATGCATGAGGGCATCCGCTCGACGAGAGAGGATGCCCGCAACGCCGGATTCCGCCCATGCGGCCCCGGACGCCACCAGCCCTCCCCCGAGGGTCTGAATCGTGGCGCGGGACGAGGTCGTCTCCTGGCTCCGGGCCGCCTCGCTCGCCTTCCCGACCGGTGACGGTCAGTGGCATCGAGCGGGCGTGGGTGTGGTGCCCGTTACAGTGGCGGGGCCGCGCCGGACTTCCACCGGCTTCCGTGTCCCCGTCCCGCGTTCAATTGTACGGCGAACCCTAAGCGTCGCCGTCGCGGCGCGCAAGCGCCTCGGTGAGCCGCGCCGTGAGCGCCGCGCGCCTGCGCGCGTACACCTCACGCGCGAGGCCGTCGGGCGATGGCGCCTTGTCGTGCGCCGCGTCGAGGTCGGCGATCTCGCGCGCGAGCCGCCCGGGGTCGTCGCCGGCGGCGGCGCCCGCCCGCGCGCCACGGGCGCGCCACGTCGCTCCCGCGAGACCGACGAGCAGCGCCGCGCCCACGGCGATCGCGACGCCGTACACCTGGAGCACCCGCGACGCCGGACGGCGCGCCGGGGCGACGATCGTCACCACCGCCCCCGCCGGCACATCCTGCGCGAGGAACCGCCTGAAGGTGCGGGCCTCGCCCGACACGGGTTCGGTCTCTCGCAGGCCGGCGCCCGTGGCGGTGCCGTCGGCCTGCTCGACGAGCACCTCGAGCACGGTGACGGGCTCGGCGGCGGGGACCGGGAGGGGAAAGGCGTCCTGCGGAAGCTGGTAGGAAAACGAGAACTGCTTGAGCCCCGGCGCGAAGGGTGCGAAGAGGCGCAGCCGCCCGGCGTCGAACGCCGCCGCGGCAGCGGTGACCTCGCCACGCCCCATCGCCACGCCGTGCGCCGCGTCGGGGAGGAGCGCCGTCCAGGTCGCCGCCGTCGAGTCGCGGCCGACGAGGGTGCGCGCACTGTCGTTGGCGAGCTCGTAGACCTCGATCACGGTGCGCGCGCCGGTCGAGTCGATCGCGCCGACGATCAGATGCCGGCCGCGCACATGGAGGGGCACCCCGGTGCTCGCGGTGTCGAAGACGGTGACGAGCGCGGCGGCGCCGTCCACCCGCGCCTCCCTGAGCGGCGGCGTGAAGTACGTGATCCCCGACCATGTCGCCGATACGAACCAGATCGCGCGGTCGCCGGCGGCGGCGCGGTACCGGAACCGGTAGCCGCCCTCGGCGAGGGTGCGCATGCTGTCGACCGGCCCCTGCCGGTCGGGGCCGACCCGGTGCAGCGTCGCCATCACGCCGCCCACGCCCACCGGGCCACGGGCGGTGAGCCGTTCGACCCGTCCCGTCACCGTGCGCAACCCCGCCGCCGGTGGATCGCGCGGGTCGGCCGGCCCTGGCGACAGGGCCTCGCCGCGGCCATGGAGCTGCACCGACGCCCCCTGGGCCGCTCCTCCTCGCCCCCACGCGGCGAGGGCCAGCAGCGCGATCGCGCCGCCGCTGCGCCCGCGCCTCACAGGTTGAACTTGCCGAAGTCCTCGGGACGGAGCTGTTCGAGGTAGCTCTTCAGCTGCTGCGCCGAGAGTTCGTCGGGGTCGCGCGCCGGCGTGAGGTCGGGCTGCGGCGACTCCTCGTCGGCCTCCTCGGCGTCGGCGCCCGGGGCGCGGAGCAGCGACTCCTGCACGAAGATCGGCGCGGCGAGACGGAGGGCGATGGCGATCGAGTCCGACGGCCGCGCGTCCACCTGCACCGCCCCGTCGCCGTGCTGCAGGTGCAGCTCGGCATAATACGTGTTGTCCTGCACGCGGGTGATCTGGACGCGGCGGAGCTGGGCGCCGAGGCCGACGATGAGGTGCCTGCAGAGGTCGTGCGTCATCGGCCGCTCGCGCTTCACGTGGTTCATGTGCGTGGCGATCGCCTCGGCCTCGGGCTGGCCGATCCAGATCGGGAGGAGGCGCGGGCCTCCCTTCTCCTGGAGGATGACGACGTACGAGTTCGTGGAACCGTCGAGGCCGAGCCGCGCCACCGTGACTTCAACCATGAGGGCCTCCCTCGCCTGCGGGAAGCGCCCCGGCAGCGGGCCCGGGGCGGTGCGTCAGCCGCGGGCGGCGCGCCGGAGCGCGGCGGCGCGGTCGGTCCGCTCCCACGAGAAATACGTGCGGGCGGCGGCGCCCTTCCCCGCCTTCACCGGGGCGCGGCCGAAGTGGCCGTACGCCGACGTCGCGCGGTAGATCGGCTTCCGCAGGTCGAGGGCCTTGGTGATCCCGGTCGGCGTCAGGTCGAAGACCTTGCGCACCGCGTCCATGATGCGCGCCTCGGGCACCGTCGACGTGCCGAAGGTGTCGACCATGACCGAGACCGGCTCGGCGATGCCGATCGCGTACGCGACCTGCACCTCGCACCGCTTGGCCAGCCTGGCGGCGACGATGTTCTTGGCGACCCAGCGGGCCGCATAGCACGCCGAGCGGTCCACCTTGCTCGGGTCCTTGCCGCTGAAGGCGCCGCCTCCGTGGCGTCCCATGCCGCCGTAGGTGTCGACGATGATCTTGCGGCCGGTGAGGCCCGCGTCGCCCTGCGGTCCGCCGATCACGAAACGGCCGGTGGGATTGATGTGGTACTTGGGCTTCGTGACGCGCAACGCCTTGGGGATCGACGGCTCGATCACGTGCTTGATGAGGCCGGCCGCGATCGCCTTGTTGCTCACGCCGTCGGCGTGCTGCGTGGAGAGGACGACGGTGTCGACGGCCACCGGCACGCCGTCCTCGTACACGACCGTCACCTGCGCCTTGCCATCGGGGCGCAGCCACGGCAGCGTGCCGTCCTTGCGGCGGGCGGAGAGGGTCTGGGTGAGGCGGTGCGCGAGGAGGATCGGCATCGGCATCAACTCCGGCGTCTCGTCGCAGGCGTAGCCGAACATCATCCCCTGGTCGCCGGCCCCGCCCGTGTCCACGCCCTGCGAGATGTCGGGCGACTGCTTGTCGACCGTGCTCATCACGGCGCAGGTCAGGTGGTCAAAGCCGTAGGCGGCGTCGGTGTACCCGATCTCGCGGATCGTCTCGCGCACGATGGCGGGAATGTCGACCCAGGTGCGCGTGCTGATCTCGCCGGCGACGATCGCCAGCCCGGTCGTCACGAGCGTTTCGCAGGCCACGCGCGCCCGCGGGTCGGCGGCGAGGATCGCGTCGAGCACGCTGTCGGAGATCGCGTCGGCGATCTTGTCGGGGTGCCCTTCGGTGACGGACTCGGAGGTGAACAGCTGGCGATCGTACACGGCGGCGGGAGGGCGGGGTGGTCGTGCGCGACACGCGGTCGCGGGGGTCGGCTGGCGGCCCCGAATCGTAATCGCGCGCGACTTACCCCGGCAACCCGGCGTGCAGGTAGGCCGCGTCGCCCACCGCCGCGTACAGCCGCTGCCGCAGCTGCTGCTCCGCCGCCACCGCGGTCGGCGCGGTCATCGCCGCCTCGGCCGCCTCGCGGGCGATCGCCGCGCTGATGGCCCGCATCAGCCGCTTGACGAGCGGCACCGACCGCGGCGACACGCTGAGGGTCCGCACCCCGAGGCCCACGAGGGCGAACGCCATCAGCGTCTGCGAGGCCATCTCGCCGCACACCGACACGTCGACGCCGGACTGCGCGCCCACCTCGACGGTGCGGCGGATGAGCCGGAGGACGGCCGGGTGGAGGGGCGTGTAGCGGCTCGCCAGGTTGGCGTTCCCGCGGTCGACCGCCAGCGTGTACTGCACGAGGTCATTGGTCCCCACGCTCAGGAAGCTGACCTCGCCGGCCAGGGTGTCGGCCCCGACGGCGGCGGCGGGGGTCTCGACCATCACGCCAAGGACGAGGGTCGGCGCATGCGGCACCCCGCGCGCGGCGAGCTCCACCGACGCCTCGTGGAGCAACACCCGCGCCGCGCGCACCTCGTCCACCGAGACCACGAGCGGGAGCATGATCCGTACGTCGCCATGCAGCGCCGCCCGGAGGAGGGCGCGCAGCTGCACCTTGAACAGCTCGGGCTGGTCGAGGCACATGCGAATCGCGCGCCAGCCGAGGAATGGGTTGGGCTCCGACGGAAAGCCGCCGACGGGGAGCTTGTCGCCCCCGATGTCGAAGGTCCGGATGACGACCGGCCGCCCGCCGAACGCCTCGACCACCCGCGCATACGCCCGGTACTGCTCCTCCTCGTCGGGCATCGTGGCCCGGCCGACGACGAGGAACTCGGTGCGCATCAACCCCACCCCGTCGGCCCCGCTTTGCGCGGCCGCCTCGGCCTCCTCGGGCAGGTCGACGTTGGCGCGGAGGGTGATCCGCTCGCCGTCCACGGTCACCGCGTCCTCGGTGGCCAGGCGCAGCAGCTCCGCCTCCTCGACCGCCTCCTGCTGCGCGCGCCGGCGATATGCCTGCACCTCCGCCTGCGTCGGCTTGAGGACGAGCTGCCCGCTGGTGCCATCGAGGACCACCGTGTCGCCGCTCCGCAGCTGCGTCGTCGCGTCGCGGAGCCCGACGACCGCGGGGAGCCCCAGCGACCGGGCGAGGATCGCGACGTGCGACGTGCGCGTGCCGGCATCGGTGGCGATCGCCGCGATCGCGTCGCGGTCGAGCTGCACGGTGAGGCTCGGCGTCAGGTCGTGCGTGACGAGGATCGCGCCGGCGCCCTTCGGGAGGTCGACCGGGTCGTGGTCCGGCAGGTCCATCAGGAGCGTGAGCACGCGGATGTGGACGTCGGTCAGGTCCCCCACCCGCTCGCGCACCATCGGCTGCGCGTGGCGGGCGAAGTGCTGCCGCCACTCGAGCATCACCACGTCGAACGCCTTCTCGGCGGCGAGGTTCTGGCGAACCAGCGCCTCGACGGCGTTGCGCAGCTCGGCGTCCTCGAGCATCGAGCGCTGGACATCGAAGATCGCGGCCTCCTCGGGGCCGGCGGTGGCCGCCACCCGCTCGCCCACCTGCGCGAGCCGTTCGTGCGCGCGGCGCACCGCGTCGCGGAAGCGCGCGACTTCCCCCTCGATCTCGCTGTCGGCCACGAGGGTGTGCCGCACCTCGGGCACTTCCCAGCGCAGCAGGTGCACGGGACCCACCACGATCCCGGGCGAGGCCGGGCTCCCCGCCAGGACGCGTTCCATGCGCTAGTGTCCTGTCCCGTTAGTTACTGGCATTACTCTTGCACCGTCTTTGGTGATACCTTCACCGGAGACGGTATGCCGATTGGTCGCCCGCATCGCTTCGCGCTCACACTCTCGCCGGCGGAGCAGGACGAGCTCAC
>JACPPC010000012.1 GCA_016191225.1 Gemmatimonadota bacterium
GCGAGCTGATCGCGCGCATCGATGCCTACGTCACTCGCTACAATCGCACCGCGCGTCCGTTCAGCTGGACGGCGACGGCCGACTCCATTCTCGCGAAGCTCACGCGACTTGCGAAAGCAATTAGCGGGACGCAACACTAGCTCACACTTCTGGTCCGCGATGCACTTCTTGACCGCGGCACCCTCGGCTCCGGGTGTCGCAAACCATGTCGAGCCTCCCGAGTTGTCAGTGATAGAGCCGTTGGCGACACCCTCTGCGCCGTTGGGGCTCCTGGACCAGGTCGCGAGCGCTGGGAAGTTGGAGTTGCCTCGGGCGAGACGGGTCTCGTCACCGAGGGCATTCCGGACCCGCGTGGGGGCGCCCCACTTGTTGACCAGGAACGACGTGGTGTCGCCGACGTCCGTTCGCAGGCCATCGATGAGCGTCGACGCCTGCCCGAGCGGCATGGCGGTCGTGGTCGCGACCCCTCGCGACTCGGCGGCCGTGAGCCGAAGAGTGTCGTACGCGGCGTTCGCGGTATCCCTCGGCAGACGCACGGTGGCGATCGTGCCGCCGGTGGCGTAGCTCACCCCCACCTGTGCGAGGCGCGGATCCGTCCGCGTCACGATCCGGTGGGATTCGCTCCCGTCGTACCCGAACTGGATCACGCTCGCGTCCCGCTGCACAATCGCGGTCAGGTCGCCCGACCCGTTGATCACCACCGAATCGCGGCGGCCGGTCACGCTGCCGAACGAGACGTCCACCGCGCGCAGCAGGTTCGAGCCGTCGTATCGGAAGCGCCACGACACGGCCGACGACCCCGACGGCGGCACGATCGAGTCGAGCCGAGTGGTGCCGCTCACGTACACGAAGCGCGTCACGTGCCCGAGCCGGTTGACCGTCTCCTTGTGGAGCCCCGAGCTGGCGTCGAAGTGGACCTTGAGGCCGTGCGGGAGCCGCCGCTCGTACCAGCTGCCGTTGTACACGATCGTGTCCGGGCGGTCCAGGCTCGGCGCCACCCACACATTCGTGCCAGCACTCGCGTACCGGCGCGTCGCGCCGTCGCCGCCCTCCCAGAACAGGTCGCCGCCGATCGCGGCCACGTGCTCGAGCCCCGCGATCCACCACCCGGCCCCGTACGGGCTCGCGCTCCGGTTCACAATCCAGAACCGCCCGGTCGCGGTGCTCGTCTCGACCGAGCTTGGGTAGTAGCGCTGGACTCGGAAGGTGTACGCGTGCGACCCGCCGGGCCACGAGAGGCCGTCGAACTGCACCGCGACCCGCCGCGAGCTGCGCGCCCGCCATTGGCTCCCCGCCCAATTGCCGCGGGCGCCGGAGATGGCGTTGCTGCTGCTGTCGAGGAGCGTGGCCACGACCGAGTCGGGGATGCGCGTGTCGGGCAGCGTGACATCGGCCCGGACCAGCGGCCGCGGGTGAGCTTGCCTGCTGTGGTAGAGCAGCCTCGGCGCCCGGACCGTGTTGAAGGTGCGGAGCGAGGGGAGGGTGTGCGCCGCTCTCAGATCGCCGCACTCCGCCGCCAAACCGGAGCCGACGCTGGCGGTCACGCACTGGTCCGGCTCGACGCTCTCGCCGGGGTTCACCGTCGAGACGATCACCAGCGAGTCGCGGCGGGTGGTCACGACCTCGACCGTGCCGGAATCACGGATGGTCGCGTCCGCGGTCCGCGAGAAGGTCAGCTTGACCGTGCCACTGGCATTCGCCGTGCCGCCGGTCGTGTACGCGATCGCAATCGTGCTCGACGCGCCAGCGGCCAACCCGACCGTGCCCGAGCTAGGGCTGCACGTGGGCCCCACGATGGCGCTCCCGGCGCAGGCCACGCTGTACGACCACCCGGTGCTGTCCGCGCCGCCATTCCGGACCACGAACCGCGCCGTGTCGGCCTGTCCCGAGTCCACCTCATGCCGCTGCAGGTGCGGGTTGACCGCGGCGAGGTACAGGTAGGTCGGCGTCGGGGCTGAAACCGTCGCGTTCACCGTGCCCGTGACCGGCGTGTTGCCGTCGTCGGCCGTGAGCGTCGCCGTGCCCGAGCCGGTGCTGCTCGTCGTGGTCCAGGTCAGGTTGACACGGTCTTCGACGAGTTCTTGGGAACGTAAAGCGAACCCGGGGCGCTGCAAGTCGTCACCGCGCCCGTGCGGCCGCAGGTCGGGATGAAGCTCACCGGCTCGATCGTGTTCTTGTTCTGCACCGTGAACTGCGTCGTCTTGACGCGGTTGGTCAGCGCGGTCGCCGACTGTGTGCAGGGGGTGATCGCGGCGAGGGAGGTCGAGCAGGCGAGGGGCGCTTCGCGCGAACCTGCCACGTCGATCAGCAGGTCCTTAAGCGGGTCCTTCGCGTCCGCCGCGCGCCGCGCGGCGTTGCTCTGGACGACGGCGGAGTCCGCGGCGGCGAACAACAGCACACCAGCGAGGGCAATACCCGCGACCACAGCGAGGCGCATGGCAGCCTTCCAACAGCACAGTGCCAACAGCGTCGACCGGCGCGGCTCGCGGCGTCGCGAGATCTGGCGGAGAATCGACGAGTTACCCTACCTCGCGGCCGCCCTACCGCGCAAGTCCCGTCCGCTATCGGGCCCCCGGGACGACCCGCCTTGGCATCCCCTCCGGCAACTCCGCCGCCACATACGCCATCACCGCCATCGTCGCCACGCACAACGTGAATTCGCGACTCGACAGCTTGTCGATCGTGTCGCCATCCGTGTGGTGATACCAGAAGTATTTCGACTCGCCCACGTCGAGCCCCATCCCCGTGATCCCCGCGTTCACCAGCGGCGTGATGTCGGCGTCGGGTGAGTCCTCCCCGCGGATCAGCGTGCCGGCATTGATCCGCGCCAGCAGCTTCGCGATTTCCGTGGCGATCGCCATCGACGAGTCACTCGCGGCAATCCGGAATCCGGCCGGCGTGAACACCCCACCATCGGACTCGATCGCCAGCACGTGCTTGCCCAGCTCGCTCGCGTGCGCCCGCGCGTACCCGATCCCGCCGCGCAGCCCGTTCTCCTCGTTCGTCCACGCCACCAGTCGGATCGTCCGCCGCGGCGTGATCCCCAGCCGCTTCATCAGCCGCAGCACTTCCCACGCCGCCACCACCCCGCCGCCGTCGTCCATCGCTCCCTGCCCCACGTCCCAGCTGTCGATGTGGCCGCCCACCACTACCACCTCGTCGGGCTTCTCGCGGCCGCGCACCTCCGCGATCACGTTGCGGCTCGGCGCGTCCGCCAGCATCTGCGCGTTCATCACCAGCTTCACGCGCACCGGCAGCCCGCGCGCCTGCAATCGGCGCAGCATCGCCGACACCTCGGTCGTGATCGCCGCCGCGGGAATCTTCTTCACCGTCGTGTCGTAGCGCAGCCCGCCGGTGTGCGGGCTCGAGATCGAGAACGGCCCCACCGCGCGCAGCAGCATCGCCACCGCGCCGAGCTTCGCCACCGCCGACGGACCGCGGCTGCGATACTGGACTGTCTCGCCGTAGCTCGTGAACGGCACGTCGAACAGCACGATCTTCCCCTTGAGTTCGGCAGCGCGGCGGTTCATCTCGTCGAAGCTGCCGAGCACCACCACCGGCGCCGTGATCCCGCCCCTGGGCGTGCCAACGCTGCCGCCCAGTCCGAGCATCGCCAGCTTCATGCGCCGCGGCTGGATCAGCTCGGCGCTCTCGGCGCCCCGCACCCAGTGCGGCACCATCACCGGCTCGGTGTGCACGTTGTCGAGGCCGTCGGCCTTGAGCTTGGCCGCCAGCCAGTCGATCGCCGTCTCGAGGCTCGCCGACCCGCTCAGCCGGTGTCCGTGCGTGTCCACCAGCTCGGCCAGACGAATGAAGCCCGTGGTGTCGGCCAGGGCGGCGTCGATGATCCGGTCGGCGGTGGCCTTGTGCGACGCCACGGCGCTCGCCTGCGCCGCGGCTGGCGTGGCGGCTGCGGTGATCGCGATCGCGGCGGCACCGAGCAGTGTCGCACGGCGCACGATCGACTCCACGGCGCACGTCACTTCGGCCACCCCGACTGCGGCAGCGCCGGCGTGATCCGCAGCGCGTTCTTGTAGTACACCTTCTTCAGCACATCGTCCGGCAGGTCGATCCCGTACAGCTTCCAGAAGGCGTGGTAGTGCCGGTAGTAGTCGAAGTAGTCGTCCCGCGTCTCGAACACGCGCCAGTAGTACGGATACTCCTCGGGCTGGAACGAGTCCTTGCCGAACAGGATCCGGTCCTGGTACTTGATGAAGAAGTCGCGCGCCGTCCGCGGCTGCCGCCCGATGTCGTACAGCACCGCGCCCACCTCGGTGTGCACGTTCGGGTTCGCGTCGAGCAGCTTGCCGAGCCGGCCAAGGTCGTTCGCGTGCCACCCCATGTGCGCGATCACGAACGTCGTCTTCGGATGGCGGCGCAGGAGGTTGTCGCGCTCCGTCATCAGCGTCTCGAATGGCGGGTATTGCTCCGGCGGATAGCGCCGCCCGGGGAAGAGCGCGAGCTCCAGCCACCGCTCGTTCTTGTAGTCGATCACGTCCCAGAACTCCTGCGGGTCGGCGGTGTGGATGAACACCGGCAGCTTGAGCCGGGCGCACGCCTCCCAGATCGGGTCGAGCTCGGGGTCGTCGATCCTGAGGCGCGAGCCGTCGGCCTTCTTCGCCGAGAGGCCGAATCCCTTGCCGATCTCGCCCACGCCCACCGCGCCGGCGGCCACATCGGCCTCCAACTGCTTCACCGCCGCCTCGGCCCACCCGGGCCCCACGTTGCGCAGGTTGATCCCGGTCAGGGCGCGCACCCGGTCCTTCATCTCGCCCGAGCCGCGCACCAGCCCCATCAGCCGGCTCAGGTTGTCGCCGCTCACGTTGTCGGCCACCACCATCATCCGCACGCCGATGCTGTCGAGCGTCGCGCCGAACTTCGCGATCGACTCCGCCGAGCTCGTCTGTCCCGCCGGGTGCCCGTGAAAGTCGATCGCCGCGTACTTGGCCCGCGGCACGGGGTGGGCCGGCGCCACCAGTGTCGACCGCGGCCGGTAGTCGAGGATGCTCGGCGTTGGAAGGCTCGGCGCGAGGCAGTTGCGCGGCCGGATCTCCGTCATCCCCGCCGGGCACTCCTCGCCGTCCTTGATCGGCGTGCCGCGCGCGCCGCCGGGCTGGGCCGCGGCAACGGAACCGGCGGCGAGGAGACTCAGGGCGAGCAGGGCGAAGCGACGACGCATCGACGACTCCAATCGTGTGAGCGGGGGAATCTGGACACCGGTCGCACGCCGGGCCAAGTCCGGTGTCGTGAGAAAAGCCTTCACTCGCGGACGACGCCGGCCGTGAGGCTCCCGGAGGCATGTATATTCCCCGGACCATGGACGCACGTTCCGCCTCGCACGTCCTGCACCAGGTCGCGGCCCTGCTCGCCCTTCACGGCGAGCCGGACAGCGTCGCGCGCCCGCACGCGATCGCCGCCAGGAAGCTCGCCGCCCTCGACGAGGCCGCCCTGGCCACCCTCCTGCGCGACGGCGAGCTCGACACCCTCGGCGAAGCCCCCCTCGCCGTCGTCCGCGACCTCGCCGACACGGGCGACTCGGCCCTCTTCGAGCGCCTCCGCGAGGACACCCCCGAGGGACTGCTCGAGATGCTCCGCGTCCCGGGCCTCGGCCCCACGAGGATCCACCGCATCCACGCCGGACTCGACATCGACACCCTGCAGGAGCTCGAGGCCGCGGCCCGCGACGGGCGGCTTGCATCCCTGCCGCGCTTCGGCGCCCGCGCCGCGGCGCAGGTGCTGAACGGCATCGCGTCGCTGCGCGAGCAGGGCTCGCCGGTGCTCTACCCGCACGCCCTCGCCGAGGCGCACCGGCTGCTGGCCCACGTGCGCTCCCACGCCGACGTCGAGCGGGCCGAGATCAGCGGCGCCCTGCGCCGCCGTGGCGAGACGATCCGCGAGCTCGACATCGTCGCCGCCTGCCGCGCCTTCCCCGCCCGCGTGGCGGCGAGCTTCACCCGCGGCCCCGGCGTGCGCGAGGTCGTGGGTGGCGGCGGCCGCTCGGTGACGATCCGCTACGCCGACGGCTTCCTGCTCTCGCTGCACTGCGTGAGCGAGGGCGACTTCCCGGTCGCCCTCTGGCGGACGACGGGGAGCGACACGCACGTGGCCGAGGTGCGGGGGCGCGCCGCGCAGCTCGGCATGTCGATCGCCGGCGACACCCTGCGCGACGACGAGGGGCGCGCGATTCCCCTCGTCGACGAGGTCGCCTTCTACCGCGCCCTCGGCCTCGACTGGGTCGCCCCCGAGCTGCGCGAGGGGGGCGGCGAGACGGCGCGGGCCGCCGAGCACGCGCTGCCGAACCTCGTGCGCGTGGCCGACCTGCGCGGCGTGCTGCACTGCCACTCGCATGCCAGCGACGGCGAGACGACGATCGCCGACCTCGCCGCCGCCGCGCAGGAGCGCGGCTGGAGCTACCTCGGCGTCAGCGACCACTCGCAGAGCGCGTTCTATGCCGGCGGCATGGACCGCGACGGGATCCTCCGCCAGCACGACGAGATCGACGCGATCAACGCGACCCTCACCGGCTTTCGGGTGCTCAAGGGGGTCGAGGCCGACATCCTCCCCTGCGGCCGCGTCGACTACGACGAGCGAACGCTCGACAAGTTCGACTACGTGATCGCCAGCGTGCACTCGCGCATGGGCATGAACGAGCGGCAGATGACCGACCGGGTCTGCAAGGCGCTCGACGACCCCCACGTGACGATCCTCGGCCATCCCACCGGGCGGCTCCTGCTGACGCGCGAGCCGTTCGCGATCGACATGGATGCGGTGCTCGCCAAGGCCGGCGCCGAGGGAGTGGCGGTGGAACTCAACGCCGACCCGCACCGCCTCGACCTCGACTGGCGCCTGCTGCCCGCCGCCCGGAAGCACGGCGCGCAGGTGGAGATCGGCCCCGATGCGCATGCCGTGCACGGGCTCGACAATGTCGAGATCGGCATCGGCATGGCGCGCAAGGGATGGCTCGAGGCGAGCGACATCCTGAACGCGAAGCCGATGGATGAGGTGCTGGCGTTCGCGAAGCGGCGCCGGCTGGCGAAGCCGCGCCCGGTCGTCCTGAGCGAAGCGAACGACCTGCTTCCCCCCGTCGTCCTGAGCGAAGCGAAGGACCTGCTTTTCGGCGCGCCGGACACGAACGGGCCCGTCGGTGCCGCGTAAGGGCGGAGGCCCCCGGCAGCCGCTCTCGCAGCGGCGCCCGGGCAAGGCCCAAAAGGGGCTGATCCCCAAGGGGCACGCCGCGCCGGTCGTGCGTGGCGCGAAGCTCGCGCCGAAGATCCCGACGAAGGGCAAGTCCGCGCCGCGACGCATTGCCGCCGCCGACCTGCCACGGCACGCCGCCGAGCTCTACCGTCGCCTCGCGGCGCTCTACCCCGACGCGCACTGCGAACTCGACTACGCGTCGCCGTACCAGCTGCTCGTCGCCACGATCCTGAGCGCGCAGTGCACCGACAAGCGCGTCAACATGACCACGCCGGCCCTGTTCGCCCGCTACCCCGATGCCCGCGCCCTCGCCAGGGCCGACCAGGCCGCGCTCGAGGAACTGGTCAAGTCGACCGGCTTCTTCCGGATGAAGGCGAAAAACCTGATCGCCATGGCGAAGGACGTCGTCGCCAAGGACAACGGCGAGGTGCCGGCCTCGATGGAGGCGCTGCACGCCCTTGCCGGCGTCGGCCGCAAGACCGCCAACGTCGTGCTCGGCAATGCGTTCAACATCAACGAGGGCGTCGTCGTCGACACCCACGTCGGCCGGCTGGCGGTGCGACTCGGCCTCACCCGCGAGACCGACCCTCACAAGGTCGAGGCCGCGCTGATGCCGCTCTTCCCGCGCGACACCTGGACCATGCTCTCCCACCTGCTGATCTGGCACGGCCGCCGCGTCTGCGACGCCAAGAAGCCGCGGTGCGCGGAGTGCACGCTCAGCGACATCTGCCCCTCGGCCCAGCTGAAATCGTGACCACCCGCCCCGTTGTCACTTCGATTGTCATCTCGAGCGAAGCGCGGCGCATCCGCGCGAAGTCGAGAGATCTCATGGACGCACGCACCGTCCGCTGGCGACCTGTCATCCTGAGCGCAGCGAAGGATCTGCTTTTCGCGGTTGTCGTGTTGTTCGCAGCGAACGACCTGCATTCGCAGTCCAGGGCCGCCACCCCATACGTTCCCCCCTACGGCGCCTGGGAGCGCCGCCCCCCCGCCGACCTCGGCGTCGATGCCGCCAGGCTCGACTCCGCTGTCGCCTTCGCGATCGCCGCCGAGTCCAAGGCTCCTCGCGACCAGGGCCTCTCCAACGCCATCAGCTTCGCGCGCGAGCCCTACGGCGAGCCTGCCGGCCCCTTCGCCCCGCGCGGCAATCCCAGCGGCGTCATCGTCCGCCGCGGCCACGTCATCGCCACCTGGGGCGACCCCACCGCCGTCGAGATGACCCACTCGGTGACCAAGAGCTTCCTTTCCGTCGTCACCGGCATCGCCGTCGACCGCAAGCTCATCCGCTCGGTGAACGACACCGTGCGCGGCTACGTGGGCCCGATGCTCGCCTTCGCGGGGCCCGGTCCGGCCGGTGCGTCCTTTCTGCTCGACCCCTTCGGCTCGCCGCACAATCGCACCATCACCTGGGACCACCTGCTGCGGCAGACCAGCGACTGGGAGGGCACCCTCTGGGGCAAGCCCGACTGGGCCGACCGCCCCGAGGGCACGGCCGACACATGGCGCACGCGTGAGCGCCGCGCGCCCGGCTCGTCGTGGAAGTACAACGACGTCCGCGTCAACGCGCTGGCCCTCGCGTCGCTCGCCGCCTGGCGGCAGCCCCTCCCCGAAGTGCTGCGCGACAACGTCATGGACCCGATCGGCGCCTCGCGCACCTGGCGCTGGTACGGCTACGACGCGAGCTGGGTCGTGCTCGACGGGCGCGCCGTGCAGAGCGTCTCCGGCGGCGGCCACTGGGGCGGCGGGATGTTCATCAGCGCCTTTGACATGGCGCGCTTCGGCCTCCTCACCCTCCGCCGCGGCAAGTGGGGCGACAGGCAGCTCGTCAGCGAGGCCTGGGTCTCCTACGCCCTCACGCCGACCCCGGCCAACGCCGGCTACGGCACGATGAACTGGTTCCTCAACGGCGACGGCAAGCTCCTGCCGAGCGCCCCGCGCACCGCCTTCGTGCATCTCGGCAACGGCACCAACGCGATCTACGTCGATCCCGAGCACGACCTCGTGGCCGTGGTGCGCTGGATCGAGAGGAGCCAGATGGACGGCTTCGTGAAGCGGCTGCTCGAGGCCGCGCCGGGGCGATGACTCGACCAACCGTCATCCTGGGCGCAGCGAAGAATCCGCTTTTTCCCGTCACCCTCGGCGAAGCGAAGAATCCGCGTTTCATGCGCCCTCTCTCCCTTGCGAGCGCCCTCTTCCTCGCCGCCTGCGCCTCCACCCCGGAGCCCGCCCCCGCGCCGGCCCCCGCCGCCGCCGTCACCGACGGCTGCCCCACGACCGTCGCCAACTTCCTCGCCCTCCCCGACTCGACGCCCGTCACCAAGGTCGCCGAGCCGATCAAGATGGAGCCCAGGCCACTCCGCCCGCCTTACCCGCGCAACCTCTTCGGCAGGAACGGCAAGGCCTCCGTCGAGGTCACCGTCTTCGTCGACACCCTCGGCAAGCCCGACATGTCCACCTTCAAGGTCATCGAGTCCACGCACCCGTGGCTCGCGCAGAACCTCAAGTCGTCGATCGCCAAGTGGAGGTTCAGGCCCGCCGAGGTGAACGGCTGCAAGGTCCCCCGCACCTACAAGTTCGGCGCTACCGTCGCCGGCTGACGCACTCCCGCTCCGCGAGCGATCCGCCGCTCGCGCCAATCCCAATCGACCCATCATGACGCGCGCCGTCCTTCGTTCGCTTGCCGCCGTTGCCGTGCTCGCCTCCACTGCCGCCGCCCAGGCCACCCCCGGCTACGCGTCGGCCAACGCTGGCGCCGAGCGCAGCGCCGAGGCCGACGTCATCCGGCGCCCCGACCGCGCCCGGGCTCGCCTGCTCGCGCGCGACCTGTCGCGGGAAGTCCACGTCGCGGGCACCGCCGCCCAGGCCCGCACCCGCGACTACGTGATCGCGCGCATGAAGGAGTGGGGCCTCGAGACCGAGGTGCGCGAGTACGAGATCTGGATGCCGCACCCGACCGCGGCGAAGGTGTGGCGCGTCTCGCCGGGGATGAAGGAGCTTCCCCTCGCCGAGCCCGTGCTCGCCGCCGACCCCACCAGCAAGCTGCCGCAGTATCCCACGGTGAACGGCTACTCCGGCGCCGGCGACGCCACCGGCGACGTCGTCTACGTCAACTACGGCCTGATCGAGGACTATGCCCAGCTCGACTCGCTCGGCGTGAGCGTGAAGGGCAAGGTCGCCGTCGCCCGCTACGGCCGCTCGTTCCGCGGCATCAAGGCCCGCGAGGCCGAGAAGCGCGGCGCGGTGGCGCTCATCATCTACAGCGATCCCGCCGACGACGGGTTCACTCGCGGCGACATTTACCCCGACGGCATGTGGCGCCCGCCCTACGGCGTGCAGCGCGGCAGCGTGATGAACGGCGCCGGCGACCCCACCACGCCCGGCTACCCCAGCACCCCCGGCGCAGCGCGACTCGCGCTCGACAAGATCGACGTCCCGCACATTCCCGTGATCCCGATGGGCTACGGCAATGCCGCCGAACTCCTGCGCGGCCTCAAGGGCAAGTCACTCCCCGCGCAGGGCTGGCAGGGGGGCCTCGACTTCCGCTATCACGTCGGCCCCGGTCCGGTGAAGGCCCGCGTCATGGTGCAGGATGACCGCGCCAAGGGTGCCTACAAGAAGATCTGGAACACCTACGGGATCGTGCGCGGCAGCGAGTTCCCCGACGAGATCGTGTTGATCGGCGGCCACCGCGACGCCTGGGACGCCGGCACGCAGGACAACGTCAGCGGCACCACCGGCGTGCTCGAGGCCGCGCGCGCCGTCGCCGAGGCCGTGAAGGCGGGCCACCGCCCCAGGCGCACCCTCGTCTTCGCCACCTGGGACGCCGAGGAGTGGGGCCTGATCGGTTCCACCGAGTACGTCGAGGACGATTCGCTGCGCCTGCTGCGCGGCGGCGTGGCCTACTTCAACCTCGACGTCGCCGCGAGCGGCCCCTTCTTTGGCGGCGGCGGCTCCCCCTCGCTGCGCGGCACCCTGCGCGACGTCGTCAAGCAGGTTCCCGACCCCGACGGCTCGGGCTCCGTGTACGCCAGCTGGCGCAAGCGCGCCGGTGCCCTCGCCGACAGTGCCGAGCCCGGCATGGGCGACCCCGGCGGCGGCTCCGACTTCGCCGGCTTCTACAACCACCTCGGCATCCCGATCTCCGACTGGGGCTTCGGCGGCACCGGCGGCGGCATCTATCACTCCGCGTACGACACCTATCGCTGGATGACGATGTTCGGCGACACCACGTACGCCTACCACGCGGCGGCGGCGAGCATCGGCGCGGCGATGATGCTGCGCTTCGGCAACGCCGACCTGCTGCCGTATGACTACGTGGAGTTCGCCCGCACCATGCGCCGCTACTACGAGCCGATCAATCGCGGCTTCGCGGCGAAGAAGTGGTCCGGCAACAGCCTGCCCACGACGGCGCTGGCCGCGGCCGTGGATCGCTTCGAGTCCGCCGCCGCGGCCTGGAACGCCGCCCGCGACGCCGCCCTCGCCGGGGGCGGCGCGCCGTCGCGCGAGGTCCGTGCCACCGCCAACGCCGCCCTCCGCAGCGTCGAGAAGGCCCTCACCCGCCCGCAGGGGCTCGTCGGCCGGCCCTGGTACCGCAACCTCATCTACGTCGCCGACATCGACAACGGCTACGCCAACATGGTCTTCCCGAGCGTGAACGAGGCCGTGCGCAGGGGCGACGAGGCGCTGGCGCGGGCCGAGCTCGACGACCTGTCGCGGCGATTCGACGAGGCAAGCACGCGGCTCGCGGCCGCGAGGGCGGCGATCATCGCGCGGTAGGCGCCTTCGGCGCCACCACCACGCTCACGTCGCCGCCAAAGCCGTCGTCCGCCAGCGGCGCTCCCCGCAGCGGCCGCCACGGACGCTCGTCCACGCTCACGACCAGGTGCTGCACGCCGCGCCGCACCGGCACGCGCAGCTCCCATGCTACCGTCGCCGCGCGCGACATCGTGAGCGCCCGCCACCGGGTCATGTCGCCGCGCACCGCCACCGTGCGGGCGGCCCGCACCGCCACGCGCAGCAGCATCGTGCCGTCGCCCGGCCCGTCGTCGATCGTGGCCGACTCCGACGCCTCGGCGCTCCCCGTCCCCGGCGCGGGGTCGGGGCCCACCGACGGGCGCACGCTTCCCCCCAGCACGTCGAGCCGCACGCCCAATGAGGGCATCCGCCGCGCTGGCACCTGGCGCACCACGTCGGCCGGCAGGTCGGCGAGCTGCGCCACCAGGTTCGTGCGCGCCGTGAGCGGAACGCTCGCGCTCGCCGCGATCCACATCGGCGGCCCCGCGAGGGTGCTGCGGTTCGCGAGCCGGCTCCCCCCGCGCAGCCCGAACTGGAAGCTCCCCGCGCGGTACATGCCCCCGAGTTCGACGTCGGTCGCCCGCTCCTGCCCCAGGCAGACCGTCGCCACCCGCGTTGCCGCCAGCATCTGCGCCCGGCAAGTCTTCGGATCCACGCCCGTCGAGTCGCCATCGATGTGCACCGGCTGCACCAGCCCGCGGTAGCGCACCGCCGTGTACAGGTGCACCTGGCCCACGACCCCGTTCGCACCCACGGTGAAGTCCATCCCCGACGGCGCCGCCGCCTCGCTCCACGGCTGCAGCCACCCGGCGCTCGCGCTCACCCCGACGCGCCCCACGTCCATCGCGTACGTTGCGCGCACGCCGAGCAGCGACCGCTCCGACACCGGGTCAAAGGCGTCGCGCTCGATCCCGCCCCGCAGCTCGATCCCCGAACGCCGGCCGAGCGTGAACGGCACGCTCAGCGATGCGTTGAGCCCGCGCACCGGGTCGGAACCCCCCGTGGCCAGCAGGTTCGCCGCGAACTCGCCACGCACGCCGCGCCAGAGCGCGACCATTCGCCCCGACAACACCGGCCCGAAAGTCGACGTGTCGCGCCGGGCCCAGTCGCGGTAGCCGGCCTCCACGCTCGTCGCCACCTGCGCTCCCGCCCGCGGCGCGACCAGCGGCAGCGCCACCGCGAGCGCGAGGACGCTTCGTGCGACCCCGGCCGCGATCCGGCGCGCAAACCGCGGCGCCGGTGGCAGGGAGGCATCCCTCGAACGGTGCATCATGGCTCCACCTCCGGCGGAACCGGATTTGGCGGACCCGTCGGAACGGCGGCGGGCACGGCGCGCGGCCCGGGCTCGCTGTTCACCTGCTTCAGTCTCGCGGTCAGGGCCGTCGCGGCGGCCACTCCGGTCGAGATGTCGCGTGCCACGCGCGCGCGCAGGTCGCTGAACTTCTCGTCGGTGGCCCCGGTGCCGAGCAACTCGGCGATCGCGTCGAGCCCCGGCCCCTTCGGCACGCCGCGCCGCACGAAGTCGCCGAGCACCACCAGCGCGGTGGCAAGCGATCGCGTGCCGGCCGACGTGCGCAGGCGCCGCAGCTCGCCCGCGCTCACCCCCGCCTGCAACGCGCCGCCCCCCGCCACGAGCTCGGCGTCGCTCGCCGCGGCACCGAGCGCGCCACGCGCCTGCGACAGCGCGCCGGACAGTTCGCGCACCGCCCGCACGATCTGCTCGTCCTCGGCGCCCTTGCTCACCCCCTCCGCGATCTTGGCCTGCAGCGTGGCGAGGGGAAGCCGCGCGGTGCGCGCCGAGTCGAGCAGCGCCCCGAGCGCCTGCCGCGTGGCGGCGGCCAGGCCGGCGAGCGGGTCACCCGCCGCTTCCTGCGCGCGGGCAGCGCGCGGCGTCCACGCGAGCGCGCCGGCCGCCACCCACGCGAGCAGCAGCGCCGCGCGCACGCGCACCAGCACCGGCCGCCGGCGGTCGCGCCTCACGTGGCGCGATCCTGGCCGAGCAACAGCACCGAGCTCGGGCGGCCAAAGCCGTCGTCGGGCGCGAGCGCGGCGTCGGGGTCCACGAGCCATCGCGTGCCGTCGGCCACGAAGGCGTACGTGTAGCGCCCCGGCGGCAGCTGCACCGTGAGGGTCCAGGTGCGGCCGTCGGCGCCGCGTTCCAGCGCCATCGTGCGACGGTCCCACCGGTTGAAGTCGCCCACCAGCGCGACTTCGTGGGCACCCGGCGCCGTGATCGTGAACCGCACCGGCCGCGGCGCGTTCGCGTCCGTGGCGGCCGCGCCGGGCACGGCGGGCGCATCGAGCCGCACAGGGGTCGCGGCCCGACGGGGAACGAGCACCACCGCCACCAGCGCGGCGGCGGCGATCGTCGCCAGGCCCGCGGGGTGGCGCCACCAGCTCGTGCGTGGTGGCGCGGCGGGGGGCGCCGCGGCGGCCGCGCGCACCCCCGCCATCACCCGCGCCACCGCCACCGCGTCAGGGGCCGGCAGCTCGCGCATGGCGTCGACTGCCGGGCGCAGCGCGCTGGGCAGCGGCTCGTCCCGGTCCTGTGTCTCAGCCACGGCGCACCTCCTTGAGCAGTTCCTGCAAGGCGTCGCAGGCCCGCTTGACCGCATCTTGAGCGCCGACGGTGCCGCCCCGGTCATGGCCTGCATCTCCTCATAGCTGAGATCCTCCACGTGCCTGAGCACGAACGCCTCCCGCAACAGGGGCGCCAGTCGTGCCAGCGCCCGGTCGATCTCCTCCCGCCAGGCCGCGTCGGCCGTCGCGTGCTCCTCTTCCCCCGCCGCCGCCACCGCCTCCGCATCGAGCACCAGCACCCTTCCCCGCCGCCGCTGGCGCGCCGCCGCCGCGCGGCACTCGTTCACCGCGATCGCGAACATCCAGGCGCCGAACCGGTCGTCCTCATGGTAGCGATCCAGTGCCCCGTACGCACGAATGAACGCTTCCTGCACCGCATCGTCGGCGTCGGTGGGGTCGCCGAGGATGCGACGCGCATACCGCAGGAGCCGCGGCTGGTGCCGCGCCACGAGCACGCCAAAGGCCTCGACGTCTCCGGCCCGCACGCGCGCCACGATCGCGGCGTCCTCCGGCACGTCCGTCATGTGGTCCATGGGGGCAAGTCGCGGCGTCGCCAACTGGTCACATCCTCGCTCCGGTTCCGCGGCCCCCGGCGCCGCTCGATCGCCCGCGGGGCACCGATGTGACCCCGCATGACTTCCCCGCTTGTACTCGGCATGGGTCACCGCGCGGGCCTCCAGTCCGGCCCGCCTCGATCCCACCCATCACGCAGCCTTCACACCGCGAGGACCCTGTGATACGTGCCGCGAAGGTCCCGGTCTTGTTCGTTCTTGTCGCCGCTGCCGCCTGCGCCGGAGGGGACACGACCGCGACGACCGGTCCCGGTGCCCTCCTCGCCAACGCCGGCGTGAGCGTGATCAACACCAGCGGCACGCCAATCGACGTGCGCATCGACGGCACCCTTGCCGCGCAGGGGGTCGGGCGCGCGCAGGTCGCGAGCAACCTCCTCATGACCCATGGGGCGCGCAGCATCCAGGTCTCGAGCACCACGGGCGGCGGCCAGGCCACCCTCGCCCTCAGCCTTCCCGCCGGGGCCCGCCGCATCCTGATGGTCACGGGCACCTCCGCGTCGCTCGCGGCGAGCACCCTGCCCGACACCGGCGGCCAGCCGGTCGCGGGCTTCAGCAAGCTCCGCGTCATTCACCTGGCCACCTCCGCCCCCGACATCGACATCTGGCGCACGCAGCCCGACTTCGGCACGCGCATCCGGATCATGTTCCCCTTCCCGCTCGGCGCGAACTCGTACTACATGCAGTCCACGCCCGGTGCGTGGAGCGTGTTCGTGACGCCTACGAGCGACGCCAACACGACTCTCGCCCAGCTGACGGGGGTCGCGATCGCCGGTGGCGAGGTGCGCACCCTCGTGCTCATCGACGACGTGCCGACGGGGCTCAAGCTGGTGCCGGTGACCGATAACTAGCGCGGGTCGCGAAGCGGTAGCCCGCTGTGAGCGGCTCCACAGGCTACCGCCCAGAGCCGCTCACCCGACTGGGCGAACACGGACTCGCCGTCGCTCGCGAGCGCCGACGCGATGAGCGCGCGGCCGGTGTTGAGTCGGGCGACGACACGACCGGATCGGAGGTCCACGAATTGGACGGCGAAATTCGACGACGCAAGGTGGTGTCCGCACAGGACTACGCCGCGCGTCGCGACGCCCAGCTTCTTGCGCAGGAAGATGACCCCGTCGCGGACGCCGATGACGTAGATGGCCCCATCGAAGGCTCCAGAGAAGAGCGAATCACCCCGCACGAACATCGGCCCGACAGGTCCAGGCATCTCAGGATCTGCAATCGTCGACCATCCATCCGCGAGCGAAAACCGATCGATCGCGACGAACCGGCGTCCGCGGAAGTCGCACAGGGCGACGAGGCGCTCAAACACCAACGGCGAACACTGCAAGCCGCTCTCCCGGGCACCCGTGATCGCACGCGCAAAGAGGATTCGGCCAGTCAGCCGGTCCATTCCGACGAAATGCCTTTTTTCACTCTGTTCATTCACGTCCGGATAGTCCAGTGCCACGTACACAGTATCCCCGGCGATCGACACGCCCCCGACGACGCAGCGCGTGCGACAGTCTGGGGCAACGTCCGTGGTCCATGCGGTTCGCCCGGTGATTCGATCGAATGCTTGCACGCGGTGCATGTAGTCACCCGTGATCACGAAGTCGGCGTCGACGACATTCTCGCTTTGCGTTGCTGTGTAGTAGGACTTCACCGACCATTTCGTCTGCCCGGTCGAGGCGTCATACGCGGTGATCTTCCACGACGTCGCGTAGATCATGCCTCCGCGCTCGAGCAGGCGGCGGGAGACTCCGGCCTGGCCGGAGTCTCCCACTGACCACTTCAAGGCGCCGGAGCGACGGTCGAAGGCGCGCAGGCCGTCACGACCCGCAGCAACGACCAGATCCCCCACAACAAGCGGGCTGAGTTCGCCTCCTCCATCCCGAATGGGCGCCGACCAGCGAGCGTCAATCACCATTGGTGTCCCGCTGGGATCGACTCGTGGTGCTGAACGCCCGCAAGCCACGAGGCAGAGAGCTCCGACAAGCAGATGCCTTATCGTTGGCATTGGATCAGCCCGATCACGGATCCCGAAGGCGCGAAGCCGGGCGCTCATGGAGAGCCAATCTGCGCGGCACACCGGGCTTGACGCTATGCTCGCCGCATCCCCTCCGCCGTGATGGGCAGGCTCCGCACCCGCTTCCCGCACGCCGCGAACACCGCGTTCGCCACCGCCGGCGCCACCATCGGCACCGGGTGCTCGCCAAACCCCCGCGGCGCCGCCTGGCTCGGCAGGATGTGCGTCTCGACCTTCGGCATCTGGTCGATCGTGAGCACCCTGAAGTCGCGGAAGCTCCCCTGCACCGCCGCGCCGTTCACGAAGTCGACCTTCCCCAGCAGCGTCGCCGAGAGCCCCCACGCGATCCCGCTCTCCACCTGCCCCTCGACGCCGAGTGGGTTGAGCGGGATCCCGCAGTCCACCGCGGCCACAATCCGGTGCACGCGCACGTCCGACAGGTCCCGCGCCACCGACAGCTCGGCCACCATCGCGATGTAGCTCCCCGTGTGGTACACGCTGCACGCCACGCCGCGTCCCCACAGCCGGCCGTCGCGCTCGCGCGCGAACGGCGTTCCCCAGCCCGCGCGCTCGCGCACCGCCTCCAGCGACGCGGCCAGCCGCGCGCGGTCGATCCGCTGCGTCCCCACCAGCTTCACGTCGCGGGGGAGCAGCTCCAGCCGCAGCGCGATCGGGTCCTTGCCCGTCGCCACCGCGATCTCGTCCAGGAAGGACTCGCGCCCGAACACCGTGCTCGGGTATTCCACCGCGCGCCACGGCCCCACCGGCACCGGGCTCGTCGCGTCGGCGCAGTCGACACGGAGGTGCGGCACCGTGTACGGATTGTCGAACGCCCCCCACGGCGACCCACCGCTCGCGATCGCGTTGTCCGCCCGTGGCGGCTTGGGCGGCGCCGTCCAGATGTTGCGCCCGTCGTGCAGGTCGTAGATCGTCAGCTCCGACGTGGTCGTCTGGTGCGCCAGCGCCTGCAGCCGCCCCCCCGCGTCGATTCCCGCGCGAAACCGCTCCATCGTCGCCGGCTGGAAGTACCCGTTTCGCATGTCGTCCTCGCGGGTCCAGAGCACCTGCACCGGCACCTTGAGCTTCGCCGAGAGCTGCACCGCCTCGGCCACGTAGTCGGCGAACAGCCGCCGCCCGAAGCCGCCCCCCATCAGCGCGTGGTGCGCGCGAATGCGGTCCTCCGGCAGCCCCGAGGCGAGCGCTGCCTGCTTCAGCGTCCGCACGTCGCTCTGCGTCGGCACCCACACCTCGGCGTCCGTCTCCCGCACGTGCGCCGTGCAGTTCATCGTCTCCAGCGGCGCGTGCGCCTGGAACGGAAACTCGTACGTCGCCTCGAGCCGCGTCGCCGACCGGGCCAGCTCCGCCGTCGCGTCGCCCTCGTCGCGGATCGGGTACAGCTTGCCGTCCCATCGCTGCGGCATGCCGCGCAGGAACTCCGCCGAGTCGAACCCCGCCCCGGCACCGGGCTCCCACTCCACGTGCAGCCGGGCGCGCCCCTTCATCGCCGTCCAGGTGTCGCTTGCCAGCACCGCCACGCCGTGGTGCACGCCCGAGTTCACGGCGATCACGTGCCGCACCCCCGGCACCCGGAGCGCGGCCTTGGCGTCGAAGCCCTTGAGCGTCGCGCCGAGCGTGGGCGACCGCACGATGCTCGCGTAGAGCATGCCGCGCCACTTCACGTCGAGGCCGTACTGCGCGCGGCCGGTCACGATCTTGCGGCCGTCGGTCCGCCGCGTGGGGCGGCCGAGCACCGTGAACGTGGCCGGGTCCTTGAGCGTGGGCGTGCGAGGCACCGGCAGCGTTGCCGCCGCCGTCGCCAGCTGCCCGAAGGTGCGCCGCCGGTTGGTCGGCCCGTGGATCACCGCGCCGAGCTCGACGCGGCAGGTGGCCGCGTCCACCTTCCAGTGCGCCGCCGCCGCGGCCACGAGCATCTCGCGCGCCGCCGCCCCCGCGATGCGGAGCTGCCGGTACGTGTCCGAGCTGCTGCTGCTCCCGCTCGTGTGAAGGCGCACCGTCCTGAACCGCCCGCCGGGCGACGCCTGCTCCACGTGCACGCGCGCCAGGTCGGCCCCCAGCTCCTCGGCGATGATCATCGGCAGCAACGTGCGAACGCCCTGTCCCATCTCGAGGCGGATCACCCACACCGTGACCACGTCGTTGGGGGCGATGCTCACGAACACATTCGGGTCGAAGGTGGCGATCGGCGCCGCGGCGGCGAGCTCCGGCACCCGCACCCCGAGCCACAGCCCCGCGGCCGACGCCCCCGCCGCGATGAACTCCCGGCGCGAGACGGGCATCAGCGCTTCCCGCCCAGCTCGGCGGCCCGGTGCACCGCGGCCCGCAGCCGGTTGTAGGTGCCGCATCGGCAGATGTGCGAGGCAAAGGCGCCGTCGATCTCGCCGTCGGTGGGCTGCGGCCTGGCGCGCAGCAGGGCGGCCGCCTCCATGATCATCCCCGGCTGGCAGAAGCCGCACTGCGCGACATCCTCCTCGATCCACGCCTGTTGCGCGGGATGCGCACCGTCGCGCGACAGCCCCTCGATCGTGGTGATGCGCGCGGCGGCGACCGCCGCCACGGGGAGCGAGCACGACCGCACCGCCTGGCCGTTCACGTGCACCGTGCAGGCGCCGCAGGCGCCGATCCCGCAACCGTACTTGGTGCCGAACAGCTGCAGGCGGTCGCGCAGCACCCAGAGCAGGGGCATGTCGGCCGGGGCCTCGACGGTGCGCGCGCGGCCGTTCACGGTCAGGGAGTAGGTGGGCATGTGCTCGGTGAGCGGGGTGCGGGGGGATCGCCGCGCGTTGGACAGCCTGGCACGGGGCAAGGGTTGTGTCCCCCGCTGCGCCTCGCCCCTCCCCCCTCTATTATTCCCCCATGCCGAAAACCGCCACCTTCGAGACCAACCGCGGCACCATCGTCGCGGACCTCTACGAGAAGGACGCTCCCAAGACCGTCGAGAACTTCGAGAAGCTCGCCAACAGCAAGTTCTACGACGGGGTGAAGTTCCACCGGGTGATCCCCGACTTCGTCGTGCAGGGGGGTGACCCCCTGTCGCGCGACCTCGCGGCTGGCGACGCCCGCATCGGCACCGGCGGGCCGGGGTGGAAGATCCCCTGCGAGACCGCTGGCAATCCCCAGACCCACAAGGTCGGCGCCCTCTCCATGGCCCACGCCGGCAAGAACACCGGCGGCAGCCAGTTCTTCATGGTGCTCAGCGAGGACAACACCCGCCACCTGAACGGCATGCACACCGTCTTCGGCCAGATCACCAAGGGCCTCGACGTCATGAAGCAGATCAAGAAGGACGACATCATGAACTCGGTGCGCGTTTCCTAGCACCGGCGCCACTTCGCCCAACGAGGAATCCCGCATGTCCGAACACGCACACAACCCGGCCGACCAGGGCGGTGCCCTGAGCGGCTTCTTTGGCGGTGCCGTCGTCCTGCTCATCATCGTTGTCGTCATCGTCTACTTCACGAACGCCAAGTTCGCCGGCCACGAAGGCGCCGAAAGACCAGCTGCCGAGGCGACCAAGTAGTTGTCTCCCAGCGTCTTACGCTGCACTTGACATCCGCTGGTCGACGCGTACATTACTGACCAGTCAGTCACAATAGCCCGCCTTGCGCGGGCTTCCTTGTTCCCATTCCCTGACTGACCAGCCAGTAACTACGACGCCCCAATGCCCGCTTCGCATACCGCCCCCCGAGTCGAACACCGCCGCCGTCGCTCCCCCGAGGAGCGGCCGCAGCAGATCCTCGATGCCGCCCTCGAGATCTTCGGCGAACAGGGCCTCGCCGCCGCAAGGCTCGACGACATCGCCCGCCGCGCCGGCATCGCCAAGGGCACCATCTACCTCTACTTCCCCACCAAGGAAGAGCTCTTCAAGGCCGTCGTCCGCCGCGAGGTCGTCACCCGCATCGAGGGCGCCGAGCAGTTCCAGCGCGACAACGCCGCCCTCCCCACCGCCGATCTGCTGCGCCGCTTCCTGGCCAACTACTGGAACAGCATCCACCAGAAGACCTCGACGTCGATGTTCCGCATCGTCATCTCGGAGCTGCAGAAGTTCCCCGACGTCGCCGAGTTCTACGGCCGCGAAGTTGTTGCCCGCGCCTGGTCGGTGGTCGCCGCCATGATCCAGCGCGGCATCGATCGCGGCGAGTTCCGCCCCGTCGACGCCAACCTCGTCACCCGCGTCTTCGTCGCCTCGTTCCTCATGCACGGCATCTGGATCCGCCCCGACAGCCCCACCTACCCCCTGCTCAAGCACCTCAAGCCCGACGACCTGCGCGACAGCCTCATCGACTTCCTCCTCTCCTCGCTCGCGCCCCGCGCCTGAGCCGACTCGCCATGCCTCCGCTTCGTCGTTCCCCGCTCCGCGCCGCCACGGCGCTCGCCGTGTGCAGCGGCCTCGCCGCGGCGCAGCAGGCGTCGATCGTCCTCACCCTCGGCGATGCCGCCCGCCTCGCCGCCCGCCAAAGCGCCAGCGTCCAGGTCTCGCAGGCTCGCGCCGACCAGGCCGACGCGCGGGTCACGCAGCGCCGCTCCGAACTTCTTCCCAACCTCTCCGCCACCGTGCAGGACGGTGAGCGCACCTTCAACTCGGCGTCGTTCGGCATCACCATCCCCGGCGGGCCGTTTCCCCCCGGCGGTGCCGTGCTCGGACCGGTGCGCAACTACGACCTGCGCGCCCGCGCCAGCGTGACCCTGCTCGACTACGGCGCCTGGCAGCGCACCCGCAGCGCGCAGTCGTCCGCCACCGCTGCCCGCGCCGACGCCGCCAGCGTGGCCGACATGGCCGCCAACATCGGCGCCATCGCCTACCTCCGCTCGCTGCGGGCCGACGCCGTGCTGCGCGCGCGCACCGCCGACTCGGTGCTCGCCGACGAGCTCGTGGGCATCGCCCGCGAGCAGGTCCGGAGCGGCGTCGGCATTGGCCTCGACCTCACCCGCGCCCAGTCGCAGGCCGCGGCCGCACGGGCGCAGCTCATCGGCGCGCGCGGCGAGAACGATCGCGCCCGGCTCGACCTCTACCGCGCCCTCGGCCTCCCCCTCGACGCCCGCGTGGTCCTCGGCGACTCGCTCGCCGCCCGCGACCGCGCCCCGCTCCCCTTCTACCAGGACGCGGTGGTGCTCGCCATCAAGGTGCGCCCCGACCTCGCCGCCGCCGCCGCCCAGCTCGAGGCCCAGCGCCAGTCCCTCTCCGCCTCGCGCGCCGACCGCTTTCCCACCATCGGCCTCGCCGCCGACCAGGGAGCCACCGGCGTGACGACCGATCGCATGCTCAACACCTGGACGTGGGGCGTGCAGGTCTCGATCCCGATCTTCGACGGATTCCGGCGCTCCGGGCGCGAGGCCGAGCAGTCGGCGGCGCTCCGCGAGCTCGAGGCCCGCGACCGCGACCTCCGGCAGCAAGTGACGATCGAGGTCCGCGGCGCGCTGCTCGACGTGCGCTCCGCGGTCGAACAGTCCGACGCCTCCGACACGCGCCTCCGGCTGGCCGAGCAGGAGCTCGCCGAGGCCCGCGATCGCTTCCGGGCCGGCGTGGCCGGCAACGCCGACGTTATCACCGCGTCGCTCAGCCTCAACGCCGCCCGCACCCAGCAGGTCGACGCCCTCACGCAGCTCCGCGCCGCCCGAGTCGCCCTCGCCCGAGTGATGGGCACCGTCACCAAGCTTCCGTAGCCGAACCCAGGCAAACCCCGACCATGTCTTCCGTGATTGAGCCCGACACCTCCGCGCCGGCGCCCGCCGCCGGCTCCGCCCCGTCCCCCAGCGAGGGCGCCGCCGCCGGCGCGCGCTCGCCGCAGAAGCGGCCGATCGTCCCGATCCTCGTCGCGCTCGCCGTGATCGGCCTCGCCTGGTCCGGCCGGCAGTGGTGGTACGGCCGCACCCACGTTTCCACCGAGAACGCGCAGGTCGACGGCCACATCCTCCCCGTCCTCGCCAAGGTCGGCGGATTCGTCACCGGCGTGAGCGTGGGCGAGAACGACCACGCCAGGGCCGGCAGCGTGGTGATCACGATCGACGACAGCGAGTACCGCGCCCGGCTCGCGCAGGCCGAGGCCGACTACGCGGCCGCCCTCGCCGCCGCCGGCAACGGCAGGGACATCGGGCAGGCCTTCGCCGCCACCGAGGCCGCCAGCAGCCAGCGCGCCGTGACCGACGCGCAGCTCGCCGCCGCGCAGGCCAACTACGAGAAGGCCAAGTCCGACCTCGCGCGGATGACGGGCCTCGCCGAGAAGCAGATCATCAGCACCCAGCAGCTCGACGCCGCCCGCGCCGCCGAGGAATCGCAGCGCGCCCAGCTCGTCGCCCTGCAGCGCCAGCAGGCGGCGGCCACCGCAGGCATCACCGGCGCGCAGGCCGGCCAGCGCCTCGCCCTCGCCCGCCTCGCCGCCGCCCGCGCGGCACGCGACAACGCCGCCCTCCAGCTCAGCTACACCCGCATCACCCTCCCCACCGCCGGCGTGATCAGCCGCAAGCAGGTCGAGGTCGGCCAGCTCGTGCAGCCGGGGCAGATGCTCTTCTCGGTCGTCGGCGACTCGGGCGTCTGGATCACCGCGAACCTCAAGGAGACGCAGCTCGAGCACCTGCAGGTCGGGCAGCGCACCGAGATCGAGGTCGACGCCTACCCGGGCACCGTGGCCAAGGGGGTGGTCGAGTCGCTCAGCCCCGCCACCGGCGCGCGCTTCGCCCTCCTCCCCCCCGACAACGCGACCGGCAACTTCACCAAGGTCGTGCAACGGGTTCCGGTGCGCATCGCCGTGACCGAGGGGCTCGGCCCCGACCGGCCGCTGCGCCCCGGCATGTCGGTCACCATCCACGTGGACATCCGGTAGTCATCCCCGGCGAAGGGCTGCGCAGCAGCCCGGAGTCGCGGGATCTCATGAGCGCAGAATGTCCAGCATCGCCCTGGATCGCCCAGCCGCCGCGGCGCCGGTCGTCAACGTCAACGACGACCCGCGCTACGCCAACCGCTACATCATCGCCATCGCCGTCACCATGGCGGCGGTGCTGGAGCTGATCGACACCTCGATCGTGAACGTCGCGATTCCCCACATGATGGGGAACCTCGGCGCCACCCTCGACGAGATCTCGTGGGTCAGCACCGGCTACATCATCGCCAACGTGATCGTGATCCCGATGTCGGGGTGGCTGTCGTCGTACTTCGGCCGGCGACGCTACCTCACGGGGTCGATCCTGATCTTCGTCGTCTCCAGCTTCTTCTGCGGCGCGGCCACCAGCCTCGGCGGCCTCGTGCTCTGGCGCATCCTGCAGGGGCTCGGCGGAGGCGCCCTCCTCTCCACCGCGCAGAGCACCCTGTTCGAGGTCTTCCCCCCCGCCGAGGTCAGCGTCGGCCAGGCGATCTTCGGCATGGGGGTGATGGTCGGCCCCACCGTCGGCCCGACCCTTGGCGGCTACATCGTCGACAACCTCAGCTGGCCCTGGATCTTCTACATCAACGTCCCGCTCGGCATCCTCGCCGCGCTGATGGTGTTCACCTACGTGCGCGACTCGCGCTTCCAGCAGAAGGCCGTGAACGTGGACGTGGTCGGCATCGTGCTCCTCGCGATCGCGGTCGGCTCGCTGCAGTGGATGCTCGAGCGCGGCGAGCGGCTGGACTGGTTCGAGTCGCCGTTCGTCACCACCCTCGCCGCCGTCTCGGCCTCGGCCACGATCCTGCTCGTCTGGCACGAGCTGCGCACGCCGGAGCCGGTGATCAACTTCCGCGTGCTCAAGAGCCGGCAGCTCGCCACCGGCGTGGCCTTTGCCGCCGCCCTCGGCCTTGCCCTCTACGGTTCGGTGTTCGTGATTCCCGTCTTCCTGCAGGGGCTGCACGGCTACACCGCCGAGCAGACGGGGCTGGTGATCTTCCCCGGCGCGATCATGAGCGCCGTGACCATGGCCGCGATGTCGCGCAACGCCGCCCGGATCGACGCCCGCTACACGATCACCGTCGGCGTGGGGCTGTTCTTCCTCGTCATGCTCTGGATGTCGAACACCACGCTCGAGAGCGGCGAGGCCGAGATGTTCTGGCCGCTGCTGCTGCGCGGCCTGGCGATGGGGCTGATCTTCGTTCCCCTCACCAATGCCAGCATGGCCGAGCTCGCGCCGCGGGACATCCCGCAGGGCACGGGCATGTTCAACCTCATGCGCCAGCTCGGCGGCTCGCTCGGCATTGCCGTGATCGCCACCCTGCTGGGGCGCTACACCAAGGTCGCCAAGGCGCTCCTCGCCGAGCATGTCACCAGCGGCGACCCGGCCACCCTGGATCGCGTGGCGATGCTCACCCGGGCGATGGTCGCCAAGGGAGCCGACGCGCTGACCGCCAAGCAGCAGGCGCTGATGGTCCTCGACCGCCAGATCACGGCGCAGGCCACCGTGCTCAGCTTCTCGAAGATCTACCTCCTCAGCGGGACGATCTTCGTCTGCGCCCTGCCCCTGCTGCTGTTCTGGAAGACGGGCCGGGGGCGCCAGGCCGGCGCGGCGGCGCACTAACGCCGCGGGTCCCCGGCATCCTCGGCGCGGCGAAGGATCCGCGTCGCGCCGTGGAGAGATTCGATCAGCGCGGGCACCGGCCACGTTCGCTTCGCCACCCTCATCCGCGCACCCGCCACGGCACCAGCGCCGTGAGCGCCACCGGCAGCGCCAGCACCACCAGCGCGAACTTGACCGACGCGCACCAGAACGCAACGCCGGCCGCGCCGGCGCTCGCCCCTCCCGAGAGCTGCACGAGCAGCGCCCCGTTCTCGATCGCGTCCAGCCCGCCGGCGGCCACCGCCCCCCAACCGAGCCTTGCCGCCACTGTCGCCACTCGCGGCCAGTGTGCCTGCACCCGCGCCACCACCGTGCGGCACCCGAGCCAGAGCGATGCCGGGTACGCCGCGAGGAACAGGTAGTCCACCAGCAGGCTCGTGCGTGCGGTGGCCTGCGCGACCTCGTTCCACGAGGCCAGGATCGCCGCCGAGGTGCCTCCGGTGCGCGCCAGCTCGAGGCTCACCATGCCGAGCGGCGCGATCGAGTTGCGTAGCGGCTCGTTGAGGCGGCCCAGCACAACCTCGAGGGCGATCGTCACGGCCAGCGAGGCCCACAGCACCCGCGGTCGCGGCTCGGCGACGGGCGTCGGCATGCGCGCAAGCTATCGGGCGAGGCGGGCTCCCGCCGACTCGCGCGCGAGCGGCGCGGCGCTCCAGCCCGCGCGCCTACACGAGCCGCCTGCGCATCGTGACCGCGCTCGCCGGGCAGGCGGTCGTGAACTCCACGCTCCCCTTCACCGCCGCCGGCACGGACGCCCGCTCCACCCGCTCGTAGCCGAACCGCGGAAACCAGTCCATCGCCGTCTCCGTGAGCAGCACCAGCTCGCGCACGCCCTGCGCCCGGCAGCGCGCCTCGAGCGCCTCCACCAGCGCCCGGCCCACTCCGGTGCCCCGGGCGCGCGCACTGGTGACCGCAGAGCGGAGCAGCCCCGCGTCGCCGTATCGCTCGACGCCGATCACGCCCACCACCGCTCCCGCCTGCTCGGCAACGAGGAAGTCGCCCCAATGCTCGGCCACACCCTCCAACGGCAGCTTGAACTCGCGCAGGAGCGCCTCGGCGGCGCCCCGGTCCGCGTCGCGCGCGGGCCGGACCACCACCGCGGCGGGCTGCCGCGCCGCTTCATTCGCGTGTGCCATCGCTCGACCTCCGGTTCCGCGCCGGCGCTACGCCGGCTTGGTGGCGCGCACGAATGCCGCCATCACCCTGCCGCTCATCGCCTCGAGGTTGCTGGCGATCTCGATCCCCCCCTCCTCGAGGAAGCTGCGGGCGTCCTCCACGTCGTACACCCGCGTCGGCTCGATGGTCGGCGACGCGAACCCCACCTCGCGCAGCAGCGCCAGGAACGCCCCCTCCTCCAGCGCGCCGGCCACGCAACCCACCCACAGCTCGGCGTTCTTGCGCACCTCGGGGGGAAGCTCGCCGCGCACCACCACGTCCGACACCGCGAACCGGCCCCCCGGCTTCAGCACCCGGAACGCCTCGGCCAGGGTGCGGCGCTTGTCGCCGCTCAGGTTGATCACGCAGTTGGAGATGATCACGTCCACCGAGTGGTCGGGCAGGGGGATCGACTCGATCCGCCCCTTCAGGAACTCGACGTTGGCGACCCCGGCCTCGGCGGCGTTGCGACGGGCCAGCGCCAGCATCTCGTCGGTCATGTCCACGCCGTAAGCCTTGCCCGTCGGACCGACGCGCCGCGCCGAAAGCAGCACGTCGATTCCGCCGCCGGAGCCCAGGTCGAGCACGGTCTCGCCGGGCTTGAGCTCGGCGAGCATGGTGGGGTTCCCGCAGCCCAGCGAGGCGAGCACGGCCGCCTCGGGGAGCAGCGCCGTCTCGCCGCGCAGGTAGAGGTTCGAGGTGATCGCATTGGGGCGGTCGGTCGCGACGGCATCGTCCGGAGCACAGCAGGTGGGGCCGCAGGAGCTGGCGGACTTCCCCTCCGCGGCGGTGCGGGCGGCGCGGCCGTACCTCTCGCGCACGAGGGTGACGAGCTCGGAATCGGCGGTGGTCACGGGTTCTCCTTAATCAAGAAATCTTGATGCGATTTGGCGCACGACTGCGCCTGGTGGATGATGACCGGCTCAGGCGCAGCAGCCGGTGAGGACGACCGGGAGCCGGGGCGGGCGCGCCGCGGCCGGCACGATGGCACCGAGCGAGGCCAGCGCACCGGCCGCCTCGCGCAGGACGTCCAGGTCGAGCGAGTAGTAGGCCCAGCGCCCCTCGCGCCGGTCGCGCACGAGGCCGGCGTCCTTGAGGACCTTGAGGTGGAACGAGAGCCGCGACTGCCGCGCCCCAAGGGGCTCCTGCAGCTCGCAGACACAGCGCTCGCCGTCCTGCAGCAGGGCGAGCGCGGCCAGCCGGGTCTCGTCCGACAGGGCGTGGAAGAGCGCGGCGGCGCGCGCGAGCTGGTAGGGGGCGGCGGTGGTCACGCCCTAACGTATCAAGAATTCTTGTTGTGTCAACTCCCGCCCCTGCCGGGACGGGCCGGCGAGCGCTACTTGCCGAAGTGCAGGCCGACCCTGACCCGGAGCGCCGAGAACCGGTCCTGCAGCGCGAAGCCGTCGTTGAAGCTCACGTCGGTGGCGTACTCGAAGCTCTCCACGAAGTACTCCACCCCGGCCGTGAACCACCCCGCCCGGTACTCGAGGCCCACGTTGCCCCCCATCGCCGAGCTCGGCGCCCTGCCGAAGTTCGTCGACACACTCGGCATGTACGTGAAGCCCACGATCCCGTGCATCTTGTCGCCGGCCAGGCTGAAATCGCCGTCGAAGCCCGCCCGCACAATCGCCATGCGCAGCAAGTCCGGCCGGTCGACGCCCTTGGTCGCGTACCCCACGCGAAACGCCAGGCCGGGAAGGGCGCGAAAGCCGACATCGACCCGCGCGTCACGCATGTCACCGTCGTTCAGGTTGTCGATCGGCCCGGTGGACTTCGTCCCCGTCGTATCCACCGTCACCGTGCCCGCCGACGCCTTGATCTTGCCCGTGGCGTAGTGCCCGTCGAGGTAGAACGAGCGGTACAGCTGCACCTGCATCGCGACGCCCACCAGCAGCCCGGTCGAGGTGCGCAGCTGGGTGTACCGCTTGGCCAGCGGCAGCACGGGAGGCGTCGGATTCGGGTTCACGATCCCCAGCCCACGGTGCTCCATCTGCAGCGCGATCGGCGTGATCACCCACGTGCGCCCCTGCTGCCTGGCGTTCACCACCTGTCCGCTGAGGATCTGCAGGATCGCCGCGCTGTCGCTGGCGGCACTGGCCGCCGTCGGCGCGCTGCCGAAGGCCGCCACTGGCGCACTGCTGCGGAACGTCGTTCCCGTGGGCACGCGGCCCCCGAGCGGCGACGGCACGCCGGCCGGCGCGGATGGGGCGGCGCTCGGCGGCGCGGCGGCGACCTGGGCATTCGCCGCCGACGTGACCGGGGCCGACACCTGTGCCGGCACCTGTGGCGGAGGGGCCGCCGGCCGGGCCTGCGCCAGCATGGGCAGCACCTTCCCCTCGGGGAGCGGCGCCAGGACGTTCACCGTGATCGTGTCCACGAACTCGCCGAACTTGGCCGCCAGCTTGCCGGCGCCCATCGCCTTGCCGAGCAGCAGGCCGCTCCCCGATTCGACCTCCACGAACTCCGGCGTGACCGAGCTCCAAGCAGCCCGGGCGTCGGTGATCGGCTTGCCGAGCCGGTCGAAGGCGGCGATCGACAGGCGCACCGTGTCGCCGGCCGCCGCGAGGTTGATCGTGTCGGCGGGGCTGACCTTGGCGGCGAACACCGCCTGCTGCACCACGATCTTGAGCTCGTCCTTCACGCTGCCGCGGCTGCAGGCCAGCGTGGCCGCCCCCGGGCCGCGCGCCAGCAGCTTGGGCCCCGCCACCAGTTGCACCGCCCCCGACCCGCCGGAGTTGGTCAGCTTGCAGCCGGCCGAAACGGGGAAGTCGCCGCGCACGGGATTGCCGCGCGCGTCGCGCTGCTCGGCGCGCAGCGAGGCGCTCGCGCCGATGGCGTCGAACACGATCGGGCTCCCCACGTTCCACGCCAGCTTCACCGGCCGCTGCTCGACGGTCACCACCGCGAACACCGAGTCCGTCCCGGCGCGCGCCCAGATCCGCGTCGTTCCGTTCTTGATGGCGCTCACCACGCCGTTCGTCGACGCGGTCGCGATCCCCTCGTCGTCCGAGCGCCACGCGATCGGCACGCCCGGAAGGGGCTTGAAGTTCTCGCCGAAGATGCGCGCCGTGAGCACCGCACTGTCACCGAGCGAGGTGAGCCGGTAGAGGCCTCGGGAGAGCGCCACCACCCGCTGCTCGGGGGTCGACTTGGGCTTCTGGCCCTGCACCGCGCCGACGACCGCCACGCAGGCAATCGCCGACCAGCCAAGGACGCGCACGCGGTGGTTCATCGGGCGCTTCCCCCGGCGCTCGGAACGAGCAGGATGGTCTTGGCGTCGAGCCGGGCCTGGTTGCGCGCGGCCCGCTCGTCGTTCACGGCCTGCCAGGCGGCACGGCGCCGGTTGTTCTCGTTCACGTTCTCGGGTATGGAACGGTCGTTGGTGCGCTGGATGAATGACCAGAGGCCGACCGCCGCACCGAGCCCCGCCGCCACCGCCGCGTTCCCCACCGTCGCATCGGTCTTGCTGGCGTTGCCGAGCGCCGTCGGCAGGATGAACGCCACGCCGGCCACCGCTACGCCCTTGCCCAGGTCGATCCACGGGCCGCTCGCCGACGTCCGCGTCGGGAGCAGTTCGTCGGGCTTGAGCGCGCGCAGCTCGGTCTCGAGCGGCTCGTGCAGCCACCGGATCTCGAACCCGATCCGGGTCGAGTCCTTCTTGCCGGCCGAGAGGTTGTCCTGGCTCTCGCCGCTGATGATCAGGTCATAGGCGCCCGGGTCCACCGCCCGCCCGGCGACGGTCCCGTTCCACGTCACGTCGCGGGGTCCGTCCACGCCGTCGCTCGAGAAGAGCACGATCGGGCGCCCCGCCGAGTCGTTGCGCTGCACCGACACGACCAGCCGGCCGGCGTGCGACGTCACCGTGCGGATCAGGAAGGCGTGCCCCGACCCGGCCGCGATCGAGTCGCGCGAGATCAGGGCGTTGAGCTTGAACACCGTGCGCTTGGCCTCGGCAAAGGCGCCGCGCTCGCGGTCGGTGAACTTGTTCGGGTCAAGGTCCGTGAACGGGTCACGCAGGATCGCGCCCTGGAAGAAGATCCGGGCCGAGTCGGGATTGCCGAGCGAGGCGTAGGCGGCCCCCATGTACTTGAACGCCATCACGCGCTGCGCCTCCGTCACCGGGAACGGGCTCGTGGGCGACACCACCTGCGAGAAGGTGCGGAGGGCGGTCGCGACCTCGAGGTTCTCGTATGACTTGATCGCGGCCTGGATGTTGTCCTCGGCCGTCTGCGCGCGCGCGCCGCGGGCGAGCACCGCCACGAGGAGCAGCGCAAGGCAGGCGAATGGGCGATGCAGGCGCAGGCGAACGATCATGGACCGCCGGTCTTGGTGAGGGTGATCTTGCCCAGGCTGGTGTTGTTGTTCGGCGTCACCGTGATTGACCTGCTGTACGCCTCGTACCCGTCGGCCGAGATGCGCACGGTGTGGGTGCCGACGCTGACCTTGGCGCCGATCACCCGCCCCTGCCCGACCACGGCGCCGTCAACGGCGACGTTCGCGAAGACGGGGTCGGTGGCGACGGTCAGCGAGCCGAACTCCTTGGGCGCCGCCGGCGCGCCGGCCGCCGCCTGCGCCACCGGAGCGGGGCCTTTCGTGCCACCCGGCGGCGTCTTCGGCGGCGGCGCGGCGACGACGATCTTCTCCATCGCCAGGTCGACGGTGCGCGTCTTGCCGGCGGCGACCGCCACGGCATCGCTGACCGGCTTGTAGCCCGGCGCCGAGACCTTGTAGATCACGTCCCCGCGCGGGAAAAGCCCGCTGTCGCCGCTCACCGGCTTGTCGTCGACCGTGATCGTCGCCCCGGCCGGCACGTTGGCGAACTTCACGTAGCCGCTCTCCGGCAGCACCGCCGCCACCGGCGGCGCTGCCGCGTCCTGCTTCGGCTTGAGGACGCCGAAGTACACACCGGCCGCCGCCGCCGCCGCCACCGCGAGGCCGCCTCCCACCATCAGCCCCGCCCTGGGCTTGGGAGCCGGGACGCTCGCCTGGCCACCGGTCTTCGGCTTGACGGTGGGGATGTTCGGCATGCTCGCCGGCCGCGGCACCACCCCGGTGCCCGCCAGCGGCGGGAGCGACGCCGTGCGGATCTTCGGGATCGCGTCGCCGGCGCCTGTCGTGAGCGCCTTGAGCATGTTCTGGCCGTCGCGCCGCGTCGTGCCCTCGGGCTCCGGCACGGCGTCGAGCGCGTCGGCGAAGACGTGCGTGTCCTCGTACCGGTCGGCGACGTCCTTGTTGAGCGCGCGGTAGATCGCCGCCAGCAGCTCGGGGGGCACGTCGTCGCGCACGGCGGCGATGTCCGGCACCGGCGTCATGTAGTGGTGCTGGATGATCCCCATCACGCTGTCGGCGTCGAACGGCACCTCGCCCGTGAGCATCTGGAACGCCATGATGCCCAGCGAGTACTGGTCCGACTGCGGGCCGACCTTGAGCCCGCCGCATTGCTCGGGGCTCATGAAGTACGGCGTGCCGATGATCATCCCGCTCGCCGTCATCGACTTCTCCTCCATCGCCCGCGCGATGCCGAAGTCGGAGACGAGCACCCGCCCATCCTTGTCGATCAGGATGTTCGCGCCCTTGATGTCGCGGTGCACGATGCCGTGGTCGTGCGCGTACGCCAGCGCGTGGGCCGAGCAGCGCAGCACCTCGAGCACCACCGGAATCGGCAGCGGACCCTGCTGCTCGATGATCGCGTCGACCGCCCGCCCCTCCACGAACTTCATCGCCATGTAGAGCAGGTTGTTGGCCTGCCCGACGCGGTAAACGGGGATGATGTTCGCGTGGTCGAGCGAGGCCGCCATGCGGGCCTCCCGCTTGAACCGCTCGGCGGTGGCGCCGCCGCCGGCATTCTCCGGCGGGACGACCTTCAGGGCGACCGTGCGGTGCAACTGCACCTCGACCGCCTTGTACACCACCGCCATGCCGCCGCGTCCCAGCTCCCGCTCGACTTCGTACTCCCCCGACAGCTCCTTGCGAAGCGCCATCAGGATCGGGTCCTCGGGCGCCTTGATCGTGATCGTCTGCGCGCCGGGGTCGTTCACCTGCGGCGTGCCACAGGTGGAGCAGAAGACCGCGCCTTCAGCGAGTTCGGCGCCGCAATTCGAGCACGTCATCGATCGGCCCACCCCGCCGACACCACGGTCGCGCCGCAGTCAGGGGCGACCCGGTGCGGGGCGATTGTGATGTCGGTCACATTCGCCGTGTGGGCAGTATCGCCAAGCCCGCCCCCCGGCACAAGTCCGGCGCGCGAACGACTACCGGCCACCTGGCGGCCGTCGACGTGGGCGATCGCGATCATGGGCTGGTCGCGATCGAGCTGGACGTGACCCCGGTCAGGCCGCTCACCGCGAAGCTGAGCGTTCCGGTGTCGGCCGTGGCGGCGGCGAGGTTGACGATCAGGCCGGAGTAGGTCGCAATTCCGCCCACGGCGGCGACGGTGGCCGTCCCGGCAAGGGTTGAGCCGCCGGTTGGGTTGTAGGTGACTGTCATGGACGCCGAGGCGCTGGCACCGGTGGTCACCGTGTTCCCGTACTGGTCGGCGATCCTGACCTTCGGCTGCGTGGCCAGCGGCACGCCATCGCTGGCCGTGGCCGACGGCTGGACGAACATCACCAGGTGGTCGGCCGCCGCGTGCGTGACCGAGCCGGCGAAGCCGGTGCTGGGCGCGCTGCCGGCCGTGGTCGACGCGGTCAGCGACACGGCGCCGGCCACGGTGCCCGGCATCCACTGGGTGGCCACCAAGCCGTTGACGTCGGTTGCCGCCGCGATCGGCGTGGCAGTGCCGTTGGATGTCGTGAAGTCCACCGCCACCCCCGACAGGGCGTTGCCGCCGACGTCAACGACCCTGACCTTGACCGAGTCGGAGTAGGTGCCGCCGGCGACCACGGCCTGGCCGTCGCCGAGGATCTTGTTGATGGCGAAGGCAGCGCCCTTGGCGAGCGTGATCGAGACGCTGTTCAGGGTGCGGGTGCCGTCGCTGAACCGCAGCACGAAGGCGCCGGCGGTCCCGTTGAGCTGGAAGCCACTGAAGGTCGCCACGCCGGCGGTGATCGTCGCCGTCGCGCTCACCAGCGTGCCACCGGTGCCCGAGAAGATCGTCGCCGTCATCGTGCCGCTCGCGCCGGTGGCGATGTTGCCGCCGACGTCGAGCACGTTGACGATCGGCTGCGTCGGCAGGTTGGTGCCGTTGGTGGCCGTCGCCCCCGGCGTGCCGGCGGCGTCGAAGGCGAGCGAGGCTGCGGCGCCCGCACCCAGCGCGATCGTGCCGCTGGTGACGGTGAACGTGCCGTTGCCGAAGTCGAGCGTGAAGTTGCCGGCGGTGCCGTTGAGCTGGAAGCCGCTGAAGGTCGCCACGCCCGACGTGATCGGCGCCGTCGCGTTCACCAGCGTGCCGCCGCTCCCCGTCTTGATCGTCGCCGTCATGGTGCCGCTGGCGGTCGTGACCGTGTTGCCGCTCACGTCGACGACCTTGACCTTCGGCTGCGGCGAGAGGTTGACGCCGTTGGTGGCCGTCGCGCCCGGCGTGCCGGCCGCGTCGAACACCACCGCCGTCGAGGTGCCGGCGGCGAGCGCGATCGTGCCGCTGGTCACCGTGAAGGTGCCGTCGCTGAAGTTGAGCGTGAAGTTGCCGGCCGTGCCGTTGAGCCGGAAGCCGCTGAAGGTCGCCACGCCGGCGGTGATCGTTGCCGTCGCGTTCACCAGCACGCCGCCGGTGCCGGTGTTGACGGTGGCCGTCATCGTGCCGGTGGCGGCCGCGATCGTGTTCCCGCCGGCGTCGACCACGTTCACGATCGGCTGCGTCGGGAGGTCGGTGCCGTTGGTGGCCGTCGCCCCCGGCGTGCCGGCGGCGTCGAAGGCCACGGCCGCGGCCGCGCCCAGCGACGGCGTGATCGCCGAGCTGTTGAGCGTCCGGGTCCCGTCGCTGAACCGCAGCACGTAGCTCTGCGAGGTGAGGCCGTTGAGCCGCAGGGTGGTGAAGGTCGCCACGCCGGCCGTGATGCTGGCGGTCGTCGTGCCGGAGATCGACCCGCCACTGCCGGAGAAGATCGTCGCCGTCATCGTGCCGCTCGCGCCGGTCACGAGGTTGCCGCCCACGTCGAGCGTGTTGACGACCGGCTGCGTCGGGAGGTCGGTACCGTTGGTGGTCGTCGCGCCAGGCGTGCCACCGGCGTCGAACGCCAGCGAGGCCGCCGCGCCCACGCCAAGCGTGATCGACACCGAGTTCACCGTGCGCGTGCCGTCGCTGAACCGCAGCACGAAGGCGCCCGCGGTGCCGTTGAGCCGGAAGCCGCTGAAGGTCGCCACGCCGGACGTGATCGTCGCCGTCGGGTTCACCAGCGTGCCGCCGGTCCCCGAGAAGATCGTCGCGGTCATCGTGCCGCTCGCCGAGGTCACGGTGTTCCCGCCGACGTCCACCACCTTCACGATCGGCTGCGTCGGCAGGTTGGTGCCGTTCGTCGCCGACGCTCCCGGCGTGCCGGCGGCGTCGAACTCCACCGCCGACGCCGCGCCGACGCCGAGCGTGATGGACGTGCTGTTCACCGTCCGCGTACCGTCGCTGAACTGCAGCACGAAGGTGCCGGCGGTGCCGTTGAGCTGGAAGCCGCTGAAGGTCGCCACGCCGGACGTGATCGTCGCCGTCGCGTTCACCAACGTGCCGCCGGCGCCCGAGAAGATCGTCGCCGTCATCGTGCCGCTGGCGGTGGTGACGATGTTCCCGCCGGCGTCGACAACGTTGACCTTCGGCTGCGTGGGCAGGTTGGTGCCGTTGGTGGCCGTCGCCCCCGGCGTGCCGGTCGCGTCGAACACCACCGCCGCCGCCGCGCCCACGCCGGGCGTGAACGGCGCCGACGTGACCGGCGTGAGCCCGGTCGAGGCGAACTGCAGCGTCTTGGCCGAGCTCGAGCCATTGACGCGGAGGGTGGTGAAGGTCGCCACGCCGGCGATCGCCGACACGCTGGTCGTGCCCTGCAGCGCGCCGCCGCCCGACGCGATCGTCGCGTCGACCGAGGCCGAGCTCGAGGTGACCGTGTTGCCGCCGACGTCCACGATCCGGACCACCGGCTGTTGCGTGAGGTCGACGCCGTTCACGGCGCCGTCGGGCTGCGTGGTGATCGCCACCGCCGCCGCCGCGCCCACCGCCAGCGTGATCGACACCGAGTTCACGGTGCGCGTGCCGTCGCTGAAGCGCAGCACGAAGGTGCCGGCCGTGCCGTTCAGCCGGAGGGCGCTGAACGTCGCCACACCCGACGCGATCGTCGCCGTCGGGTTCACCAGCGTGCCGCCGGTGCCCGAGAAGATCGTCGCCGTCATCGTGCCACTCGCCGACGTCACCGTGTTGCCGCCGGCGTCCACGACCTTCACGATCGGCTGCGTCGACAGGTTGACGCCGTTGGTGGCCGCCGCCCCCGGCGTGCCGGACGCGTCGAACGCCACCGCCGCCGCCGCGCCCACCGCGAGCGTGATCGACGTGCTGTTCACCGTCCGCGTGCCGTCGCTGAAGCGCAGCACGAACGCCCCCGGCGTGCCGTTCAGCTGCAAGCCGCTGAAGGTCGCCACGCCGGACGTGATCGTCGCCGTCGGGTTCACCAGCGTGCCGCCGGTCCCCGAGAAGATCGTCGCCGTCATCGTGCCACTCGCCGACGTGACCGTGTTGCCGCCCACGTCCACCACCTTCACGATCGGCTGCGTCGACAGGTTGACGCCGTTGGTGGCCGCCGCCCCCGGCGTGCCGGTCGCGTCGAACACCACCGAAGCCGCCGCGCCCACCGCCAGCGTGATCGCGCCGCTGTTCACGGTGCGCGTCCCGTCGCTGAACCGCAGCACGTACGTGCCGGCGCCCGACGGTCCGTTGAGCTGGAAGCCGCTGAAGGTCGCCACGCCGGACGCAATCGTCGCCGTCGCGTTCACGAGCGAGCCGGCCGGGCCGGAGAAGATCGTCGCCGTCATCGTGCCGCTCGCCGTCGTCACCACGTTCCCGCCAACGTCGAGCACGTTCACCTTGGGCTGGGTCGGCAGGTTGGTGCCGTTCGTGGCCGCCGCCCCCGGCGTGCCGGTGGCGTCGAATGCCACGCTCGCCGCCGGTCCGACCGCGAGGGTGATCGAGACCGTCGAGACGGTGCGGGTGCCGTCGCTGAACTGCAGCGTGAACGCCCCCGCCGTGCCCTGGAGGCGGAGCGACGTGTAGGTCGCCACGCCGGCCGTGATCCCCACGCTCGGGTTGATCAGCGTGCCGCCCGTCCCGGCCGAGATCGTCGCCGTCATGGTGCCGCTGAAGCCCGTCGCCACGTTGCCGCCGGCGTCGAGCGCGTTGATCACCGGCTGCGTGGGTAGGTTGGAGCCGTTGGTGGCCGACGCCGTCGGCGCGGTGGTGAACGCCAGCGATGCCGGCGCCCCCGCGACCATGGTGATCGTCCCCGACTGCACCGTGAGCGCCGCCTGCGTGAACAGCAGCGTGCGCACGCCGATCACGCCGGTGATGCCGAGGTCGCCGAAGTTCGCCACGCCGCCGACATCGGTGTTCACCGTGAGCGTGCCGGTGAGCCCGGTGGCCCCGGAGAAGATGCTCGCCGTGACCGGCACCCCCGACGTCAGGATCGCGTTCCCGCTCACGTCGGAGAGCTGGACCTTGGGCTGCTGCGCGAACGGCGCGCCCACAGCCGGCGACGCCGTCGCCTGCTGGGTGACCACGAGCTGGTTCGGCGCCCCGGCCACGTTCACGTTCACCGTACCGCTCGTCGCCGCCGTCAGGCCGCTCGCGCTGAAGGTCAGGGTCCGGTTGCCCAGCGTGCCGCGAATGCGCAGGTCGGTGAAGTCGGCAACGCCGCTCGCGTCGGTGACCTTGGTGACCGTGCCCATCAGGGCCCCGCCCCCCGTCGCGATCGAGGCGGTGACACTCGTGCCGGCGGCGAGCACGTTGTTGCCGCCGCCATCCCTGAGGCGCACGCTCACCGTTCCGAGTGCCGCGTCGTTGGCCACCGTGCCCGGCGGCGACGCCGTGATCACGAGCGCCGACGCGCTGCCCGCCGCGAGGGCGAAGCTCCCCGACGTCGCCGGGGTAAGGGGCGCCGAGGTGAAGCTCAGCGTGTGGGCGCCGGTGGCGCCGGTGAGCGTCAGGCCGCTGAAGGTCGCCACGCCGCCGGTCGCGGTCACGGGGGTCGCCCCCGACAGGGTCGCGCCCCCCGAGGCCACGCTCACGGCGATGCTCGCCGCCGACCCGGTCACCACGTTGCCCGAGGCGTCACGCACCTGCACCACGGGCTGCGTGGTGAACGCCGCCCCGCTCGCCGCGCCGGCCGGCGCCGTGCTGATGAAGAGGGCCGACGCCGTCCCCGGCGCCAGCACCACGGTACCCGACGTCGCGCCGGTGAGGGCCGTGGGGGTGAAGCCGAGGGTGAAGTTCCCCACCGTGCCGGTGAGGCGCAGGTTGGTGAACGTCGCCACGCCCGCCGAGGCCGCCACCGACGTCGTGCCACTCAGCACGGCGCCGCTGCCGCTGGCGATCGCCGCCACCACCGACACCGAGCTCCCGGTGACGGTGTTGCCGCTCGCGTCCACGATCCGCACCACCGGCTGGCCGGTCAGGTCGCTCCCGCTCGACGCCCCGCTCGGCTGCGTGGTGATCGCCGCCGCCACCGCCGCGCCCGGCGCGAGGGCAAACGTGCCCGACGTGGCCGAGGTCGCGCCGCTGGTGGTGAAGTCGAGGCCGAAGGTCCCCACCAGGCCGGTCAGCCGCAGGTTGGTGAAGGTCGCCACGCCGGCGACCGCGTTCACGCTGAGGTTGCCCGACAGCGTCGCGCCGGTGCCGGATGAGATGCTCGCCGTGACCGCGGCGGTGCTCGACGTGACGGTGTTGCCGCTGGCATCCACGATGCGCACCACCGGCTGGCCGGTGAAGTTGACGCCGTTCACGGCGCCGCTCGGCGCGGTGGTCACGGCGATCGATGCCGGGAGGCCCGGGCCGAGTACGATCGTGCCCGAGGTCGCCGCGGTGAGCGGCGCCGAGGCGAATCCGATCGTGAAGCTCCCCGACGCGCCGGTGAGCTTGAGGTTGCTGAAGGTTGCCACGCCGCCCACGGCGGCCACCGACGTGGTGCCGCCCAGCACCGCGCCGGAACCCGAGGCGATGCTCGCCACGACGGTGGCAGTGCTCGAGGTCACCGTGTTGCCGTTGCCGTCGACGATCCGCACCACCGGCTGGGTGGTGAAGTTCGACCCGCTCGAGGCGCCGGCCGGGTCCGTCGTCACCACGACGGCCGCCGCCGCCCCCGGCGCGAAGGTCACGGTGCGGTCGCCGGTGGTGATCGGCGCGCTGTTCAGCGTGGCGCCTATCGTCGACGACCCGGTGGCGGTGGAGCTGATCGTCGTCGTATAGACGCCCGACGAGTTGGTGGTGCCCGTCGCGGCCGCGATGGTGCCCACGCCGCTGCGCGTGATCGCGACGTTGTCGCCGGCGGTGCTGCGGTTGTTGCCGAGGGCGTCCTTGGCCTGCACGGTGATCGTGACCGCGGTGCCCCCCGCGGTCGGCGTGCTGGTCGAAACGCTGATCGTGGACTGGCCGGGCGAGGCCGCCCCCGGCACGAAGGTGACGCTGGCCGTGCCCGACGTGATCGGGTTCCCGTCCACCGTACCGCTGATCACCGTCGGCACCGCCGAGGCGGTGGTCGACGTGATGGTCGCGGTGTACGTGCCGTTGCCCCCGCCCACGGTGCCCAGCGTCCCGACACCGGTCCGGCTGAGCGTGACGGTGTTGGTGCCGCTGGTGATGTTGTTGCCGCTCGCGTCCTTGAGCTGCACCGTGATCGTGGAGCTGGACACGCCGTCGGCGGTGACGGTGGGGGCGCTGACCGAGATCGTGCTCGAGCCCGGCGCCGCCGCGCCCGCCATGACCGTGACCGGCACTCCCTGGCCGACCCCGTCCACCGTCGCGGTGATGGTGGCGGTGCCGTTGGCGAGGCCGGTGACCAGGCCCCCTGTCGTCACCGTCGCCACGAGCGCGTTGCTCGTGGTCCACGTGACGACCGGGCTCGCGATCGCCGCGCCGAGCACGTTGGTCGCCGTCGCCGTGAGGAGCTGCGTGCGGACCGCCCCCGAGATCGTGACGGGCGTCGGGCTGACCGACACCGCGGCCGCCTTGTTGGTGACGCGCAGGAAGGCGGTCGCCGTCTTGATCGGAGCACCGGGAGTGGTGGTGGAGACGGTGATCGTGACGTTGCCCGTGTCGTTCGCCGTGGCGAGCCCCGTGCCGGCATTGATGGACACGATGGCCGGGGTGCTCGACGAGAACGCGACCTGCGTCGTGGCAGCGAGGGGGATCACCTTGCCGTTCGAGTTGCGAACGTCGGCGGTGTACTGGATCGTCTTGGTCCTGGCCGTGAGCGTGTCGTTGCTCCGGTCGAGCGTGACGGCGGCCGGGTTGTTGCGCACGGTGACGAGGAACGAGCGGACGCGCAGCGTGTCGAAGCTCCCCGCCGCGGCCGGCGAGGTGGCCGTGATCTGGACCTGGCCGGTGTCGTTCGCCGTGATCCGGCCCGCCGGCGTGGCGGGGTCGTTCACCACGGTCGCGATGGCCGGGTTGCTCGTGCTCCACGTGACCGTGTTGCGGCCGAGCGCGTTGCCCGCGGCGTCCTTGAAGTTGACGCCGGGGAGGAAGGCGTCGCCGACGGCGGTCATCGTCGTGTCGGTCGTGACCAGGCGGACGGTGTCGGGGGCGTTGTTCACTGACACGATCGCCGTGTCCGCCACGCCGAGGAATGACACGATCACGTTCGTGGCACCCGGCGCGAGGCCGGTCACCACGCCCGAACTGGACACCGAGGCCCGGGTAGCGTCCGTGGACGTCCAGGTGAACGACGGGACGACCACCGGGCCGCCGGCGGAGTTCTGCGCCGAGACGCTGAGGGCCTGCACGCGACCGACCGAGGGGAGGGTCACGCTGTGCAGCCCGAGCACCACCCGGGTGACGGTATTGGTGGCCGTCACGACCTGGCTGGCGCTCTTCGTCACGCCGCCCACGGTGGTGCTGGCCGTGATCGTGGTGGTGCCGACCGCGATCACCGCCCCCTTGCCGTTGTTCACCGTGCCGATCACCGACGCGTTGGTGGAGATCCAGCTGATCGGGTCGGCGAGGGTGTCGCCGCGCGCGTTGCGGGCGGTCGCGCTGAACCGGATCGTGTCGGGGAGGGCGGTGAAGCTGGTGACCGGCGCCGTGATCGTGATCGTGGCCGGGGCGTTGGAGACGGTGACCGGGATCGAGTCGCGCGAGTTGCCGGCGACGCCGCGAATGAAGACGGTGCCGCGGCCGACCGCGGTGACGATGCCCGTGGTCGGCGACACGCTGGCGATCAGCGGGTCGGCGCTGGTCCACGCGACCGTGGTCCGGTCGAGCACGTCGCCACGGGCGTTGCGGATGTCCACCGGCGGGGTGACTGTGTCGCCGAAGCTGGCCATCGTCAGCGACCGCGGGGCGCCGAAGGTGATGCCGGTGACGTCGTTGCGCACCGTCACCACGCGCGACGCCGACACGGTGAAGCCGGTCGCGGTCGCGATGATCGTGGTGCTGCCGGTGCCGACAGCCTTGACCTTGCCCGCCGGGGTCACGGTGGCGATCGTGGCGTCGAGGCTCTGCCACGTGAGCGCCGCGCCGGGCAGGGCCGTCCCGAGCCTGTTGCGCACGGTGGTCGTGAAGAACACCGAGTCGCCGAAGCTCGTGAAGGTGGTGTCCCTGCCCGGGTTGAGGAACCGCACCGTGTCGGGGTCGTTCGTCACGGTGAGGGCGAAGACCCGGACCGCCGTGTCGCGCTGGGCGATGATGTTGGTCGTGCCGACGGCGAACGCCTTGACGACACCGTTGGCATTCACGGAGGCGACGGTCGGGTTGCTGGCCGACCAGTTGGGCGGGAGCTTGGTCAGGTCGAGGTCGCTGCCGTTCTTGTCGAGCAGCCGGACCTGCATGATCAGCGAGTCGCCGATCGCGCGGAGGGCGATCGCCGGCGGCGTGATGGCGATGACCTGCGCCGCCGCCTGCGCCACCCGCACCGCCACGACCTTGCGCACCACGTTGGTGCCGCCAAGCACGCGGATCACCGTGGTGTCGGTCGTGACGTAGCTCGCCGTCAGTGTGACCAGCGGGCTGCTGCTGTTCTTGAGCGCGACGAGGCGCACGGTCTTGCCGGCCGGCAGGAGCCGCACGATGGTCGTGTCGTCGGCGGTCCAGCTGGGGGTCGCGTCGGTGACCGCCGGGTTGACCAGGTTGCTGCGCCAGTCCCGCATGGTCGCGGTGACCGTGCCCGTGTCGCCGAAGGCCGACAGGGTGATCGTGTCCACGCTGGTGGACCACTTGCCGACCTGCTGCTTGACCGTGACGTTGATCGTCGCCTTCGCGGTGTCGGACGTGACGGTGATCGTCGCGGGGCCATTCGACACCGCCACGAGCTGGCCGTTCGAGTTCACGGTGGCGACCGCGGGGTTGCTGCTCGTCCAGCTGAAGCCGGGGTTGACGATGCTGTCGGCCGAGGTGACCGTGGTGCCGTAAGCCGCCGCCTTGAGCTGCGCGGTGTCCCCGATCGTCGCCATGACGGCGGTCGGGTTCGGCGCCACGACCGACGTCGTCCTGGCGAGGATCTTGACCCGGATCTGCGGGGCCGCGCCCGACGAGCTGGTGGCCGCGAGGAGCAGCGCCGTCACGAACGCCGCGCCGCGCTTCTTGACGATGATGCCCGTGCCGGCGTCCGACACCTTCACCACCGACTCGTCGCTCGTGATGAGCCGGTAGCTCGGGTTCTGGATCGGGATCCCCGCCGCGCTCGCCGAGATCGTCGGGTCGACAACCGCGGTGCTGATCGGGAGCGAGACGGTCGTGTCGGTCCCCGAGATGACGATCGGGAAGCCGGAGGTGCTGTCGATCGCGATCGATGCGTTGCCGGCGGTGCCCGTGCCCCCGCCGCCCGGAGCGGTGGTGACCTTCTCGCACGTCGCCAGTACCACGCTCGAGAGCGCGGCCAGGGACGTGAGGATTCGGGACAGCGGACGACGTGTACGCATGACCACCGGGTAAAGACCTGCCCCCCGGTCATTTAGACCGGCGGGACCGCTATACTGCACCGAAGCCCGCAAGTCGGCAAGTAGTGACCCCTGTCACAACCCGCCAGCCCCCGGCCGTGTCTCTCCTACATCCCATGCAGACCCCGTGCCCGTCCCGCGCCGAGGCCCTTGCCCTGGTGCACGAATTTACCGGTTCGGACTCCCTTCGTAAACATATGTTGGCGGTCGAGGCGGCCATGCGGGCTTACGCAACCCACTTCAATGATGACCCCGACCGCTGGGGAGTTTGCGGCCTCGTGCACGACTTCGATTACGAGCGCTTTCCCAATGCGTCCCACGCCCCCGACGCCGAGCATCCGGCCGAGGGGGTGCGGATCCTGCGCGCACACGGCTTCCCGGACGACATCTGCGAGGCCATCCTCGGCCATGCCACCTACTGCGGCGTGCCCCGCCGCTCGCCGATGGCGCGAACACTCTTCGCCGTGGACGAGCTCACCGGGCTGGTGACCGCGACGGCCCTCGTGCGCCCCTCCCGCAGCGTGCACGAGGTGGAGGCGGCCGCGGTCCGGAAGAAGATGAAGGACAAGGCATTCGCGCGCGGGGTGAACCGCGAGGACGTGCTGCTCGGCGCGAGCGAGCTGGGGGTCGAGCTCGACACGCACATCACGGTGGTGATCGGGGCGATGCGCGGTGTCGCCGACAGCCTCGGCCTCGCCGGAGCCGCCGCGTGAGGCGTCAACGAAGCCCCCGGGGCCACCGTATGTTGGGCACCGGCAGCCCGCCGGCCCATCATGCCTGCCATCGCCCGCTCCTTCCCTCCCCACCGCGTGAGCGTCGCTGACCCCGCCCAGGTCATCGACGAGCGCGCGCTCGTGCTCGACGCCCAGCAGGGCGACGAGCCGAGCTTCGCGCAGCTCGTACGGCGGCACCAGCGCCGCGCCTACGCGGTGGCACGGGCGATCGTGCTGTCGCACGAGGACGCCGAGGATGCCGTGCAGGATGCCTTCCTGCACGCCTGGCGGGCCCTTGACCGGTTCCGGCCGGAGCAGCCGTTCGGCGCCTGGCTGCACCGGATCGTCGCCAACGCGGCGCTCGACGTGACCCGCCGGCGCCGGATCCGGGACGCCGACGAGCTGACCGACGTGCACGCGTCGCCGTTCCGCGACCCGGCCGAGGCGCGCAACCTGCGCGAGCGGCTGGCCGGGGCGCTGGCGACACTGCCGACACGCCAGCGGGCGGTGATCGTCCTGCATGACGTGGAGGGGTTCCGGCACGCCGAGATCGGCGCCATGCTGGCGATCCCCGAAGGGACGGCGCGCAGCGACCTGCACCATGCCCGGGCGCAGCTGCGGCGCCAACTCGAAGACCTGCGGAGTGCCCCATGAGCCCGAACGAGCGGCCCCACCTGCACCTGCACCGCGACGAGGGGGACGACGACCTCCTCACCCGCCTGCTGCGCGAGCACTACCGCGCGCCGGCGAACCGCGACTACTGGAACGGGCTCGAGGCCCGGGTGCTGCGGGCGATCCATGAATCGGAGGCGCGGCCATTCCTGCAGTTCGCGCCGTGGATGCGGTGGGCGGTGGCGGCGGCGGCCGTGCTGGCCGTGGCGGCGGCGGCGCTGGAATGGCGTGCGCGCGACGCCGAGGCGCGCATGGCGTACCAGGCGATCCTCGGCACCGAGCAGCCGGTGGCGCGCGTGATGCCGTCGGCCGACCGGCCGGCGCGCGAGATGACGATTCACGACCTCGTGACGACGTACTGAGCCTCCCGTGCAGCGCTCATCGCAGACCGCGGCCATGTTCCTGCTCGGCGCCCTCCTCGCCGGGGGGGTGCTCGGCTTCACCGCCGAACGGGTGATGAACGGCCGGCACGACCGGCCGCCCGACATCCGCACCGTTCGGGCGAGGTTCGCCCGGCGGCTCGACCTGACCTCCGCACAGAAGGCGGTGGTGGACAGCATCCTGGACGACCGCAACCGGCAGATGATGGAGCTCCTCAAGCCGCAGCGCCCGGCGATGGACTCGATTCGCGAACGGGCGCGGGCGCAGATCCGGCGCATCCTGACTCCCGCCCAGCTGGTGGAGTACGAGGCGGTGATCCGGGAACAGCAGGCCGACACGACCAAGGGCAAAGAATGAGACGACTTGTTGGAGTGGCGCTCCTCGCGCCAGTGATGATGGTTGGGGCCCAGGGCGCGCCGGCTGTCGAGGCGCGCCCGATTGCTCTGGCCGAGGCGGTGGCGCAGGCGCAGCGGAACGCGCCGTTGGCGGTGCAGGCGCGGGGGACGATGCGCAGCACGGCAGCGGCGACGCGGACGGCGTACGGGGCGTTCATCCCGTCGGTGACGCTGACCGGCGGCGCCAGCCGCTCCACGGGCTCGCAGTTTTTCCAGGGTCGGCTGGTGCCGCTGTCGGGCAACGCGTACAGCATGTCCGAGGGGCTCTCCATGACGGTGGACCTGTTCACGGGCTTCCGCCGGCTGAACGACCTGCGGCGGGCGCATGCCGACGAGGACGCCGCGGACGCGAGCGAACTCAACCAGCGCTACCTCGTGGCCTTCCAGGTCAAGCAGCAGTACTACGCGGCCCTCGCCGCCCGCGAGTCGGAGTCGGCGGCCAAGGCGCAGGTCGAGCAGGCCGAGCAGCAGTTCCGGGCCGCGGCGGCCCGCGTCACGGCGGGCGCGGCGACCAAGTCGGACTCGCTCCGCTCGGTGATCACGGTGGGCAACGCGCGCCTGGCCCTGCTCACGGCGCAGAACAACCTGCGCGTGGCGAACGCCTTCCTGACGCGGCTGGTGGCATCGCCGACGCCGGTCACGCCGATCTCGGCCGACACGGTGGACCCGGGCCCGATCTCGCTCGACAGCGCCGGGCTCGCGTCGGTCGCGCTGGACGGCCCCGCCGTGCGCCAGTCGCGCGCGCAGCTGGCCTCGGCACGGGCGGCGGCCAGGTCGGGGCGGGCGACGTACCTGCCCACCGTGAGCCTCACGGCCACCAGCAACGGGACCAGCCCGAAGGGCGGGTTTCAGGACGGCATCAACAACTTCGGCGGGACGTTCGCGTTCCAGGACGCGCTGCGCCTGACGTTCAGCTACCCGCTGTTCAACGGCCTGGTGCGCGAGCAGACCGCGATCACGACGTCGGTGGCCGAGGACAACGCGACGGCGAACCTGCGTGACGCGGTGCTCCTGGCGCAGCAGCAGCTGGCGCAGCTGCTGGGCGTCCTCCGGACGGCGCAACAGCAGATCGCCATCCAGCGCGCCTCGCTGGCGGCCGCGGAGGAGGACCTCCGCGTGCAGCAGCAGCGCTACTCGCTGGGGGCGTCGACGTTGCTCGACGTGCTGACCTCGCAAGCCGCACTGAACTCCGCGCGCGCCGCCCTGATCCAGGCGCGCTTCGACTATCGCAATGCCAAGGCCCAGCTCGAGCAGCTGGTCGGGAGAGACCTGTGACCACCGCCGTGACCCCCCTGCGGAGACTCCGCACGCCGATCGTGTGCCTCGCGATCGCGGGTGCCGGCCTTGCCGCGGCGTGCGGCAAGGCCAAGGAAACGAAGACGGCCATCCAGACCGAGGCCGTGGGCCGGCGCGACATCGTGGTCGACGCCCAGGCGACGGGCACGGTGGAGCCGATCAACGTCGTGGACGTGAAGTCGCGGGCGTCGGGGCAGATCACCAGGATGCCGGTGGACATCGGCACGGTGGTGCAGCCGGGCGACCTGATCGTGCAGATCGACACGCGCGACGTGCAGAACAACTACGACCAGGCGGCGGCGCAGATGAAGTCGGCCGAGGCCAGCCTCGCGGTCGCGACGTCGCAGCAGCGGCGGTCGGAGGAGCTGTACCGGAACAAGGTGATCACGCAGGCCGAGTACGAGACGGCGGCGCTGACCTTCGCGCAGGCGTCGGCGCAGGTGGTGAACGCACGCTCGCAGCTCGACCTCGCCAAGCAGCGGCTGGAGGACGCGACGATCCGCGCCCCGATCTTCGGCACGATCATCGCGAAGAACGTGTCGCTCGGCACGATCATCACGTCGTCGCTCAACGCCGTGGGGGGCGGGACGACGCTGGTGCAGATGGCCGACCTGTCGAAGGTGCGGTCGCGGGCCCTCGTGAACGAGACGGACGTCGGCGGGCTGAGGCCCGGGCAGGCGGTGACGGTGCGGATCGACGCCTATCCCGACCGCCCGTTCCAGGGGATCGTGGAGCGGATCGAGCCGCAGGCGGTGGTGCAGCAGAGCGTGACGATGTTCCCGGTGCTGATCTCGCTGCGCAACGACGAGGGGTTCCTGCGGCCGGGGATGAACGGCGAGGTCTCGATCGTGACCGACAGGCGCGAGGGCTCGCTGGCGGTCCCCAACGACGCGGTGCGGAGCATGCGCGAGCTGGCGAGCGCGGCACCGCTGGTGGGGCTGACGGTGGAGAGCGCGCGGTCGATGCTGCAGGCGCAGGGGGGCGGCGCGATGGGGGCCGCCCAGAGCCCGGCGGGGGGCCGGCAGGGCCGGCGCGGGGGCGCCGCCATGGGCGTCGGCCAGACTGCGGCGGGCGGCGGTGCTGCCGGCGCGGCGGGAGATCGCCGCGGCGGGCGCGAGATGGCGATGGGCGGGATGCGCGGCGACAGCGGCCGCGGCGGGCGCGAGACGGGCATGGGGGGCATGCGCAGCGACAGCGGGCGCGGGGGAATGCGCGGTGACGGCGCAATGCGCGGTGACAGTGGCCGCGGCCGGATGCGCGGCGACAGCGGGCGCCGCGGGATGCGCGGCGACAGCATGTTCGCGTCGCGCGGCGGCCAGGGGGGCGCCGACCGCTCGGGCCCGCGCGGGAGCGGCGGGGGCCCGGGAGGCCAGGCCCACACGGGCGACGAGGCCGGCCGCCAGGTGCAGCTGGGCCTCGACAATGGCGTCCCGGCCGGCACCAGGACGCGCTCGGCGCTGGTGTTCGTGATGGACGACAAGGGGGCGTTCGCGCCGCGCACGGTGCGCCTCGGGATCTCGAACTACGACTACGCCGAGGTGATCAGCGGGCTGAAGGAGGGGGAGAAGGTGGCCCTTCTCTCGGCGGCGGCGCTGCAGATGGCGCGCCAGCAGCAGAACGACCGGTTCAAGAGCATGTCCGGGCAGGGGATGCCGGGAGCCGGGTCGACCAAGGCGCCGGGTGCGGGGGGCGGTGGCGGTGGGGGTGGGGGCGGCGCCCCGCGGCGCACGGGCGGGTAACTCGGCATGCTGCTCGGCGAAGTCATCCTCGTCGCCCTCGGGGCGCTGCGGGCGAACAAGCTGCGTTCGCTGCTCACGATGCTCGGCATCGTGATCGGCGTGGCGGCGGTGATCGCCATGGTCGCGCTCGGCTCCGGGGCGCAGAAGTCGATCCAGGAGCGGATCTCGGCGCTCGGCACGACGCTGCTCACGGTGTCGCCCGGGCAGATCTTCGGCCGCGGCGTGGCCTCGGGGAACGACCGGGCGCGGCTGTACATCAAGGACGGCGACGCGATCACCAGGAACGCCACCTACATCGTGGGCGTGCAGCCCGAGATGGCGGGGCAGTACCAGGTGCAGTTCGGCCGCGCGAACACCAACACGCAGGTGGTGGGGACGACGGCGAACTACATGACGGTGCGCAAGTACGAGCTGGCGGCGGGTAGGATGTTCACCGAGGGCGAGGACCGTTCGCGGCAGCGGCTGGCGGTGCTCGGGCCGCAGGTGGTGGTGAACCTCGGCCTCGAGTCCACGGACGCGATCGTGGGCGAGTTCGTGCGGATCAAGGGGCTGCAGTTCCAGGTGATCGGGGTGTTCAAGTCCAAGGGGCAGTCGAACCCGTTCCAGAACCCCGACGAGCAGGTGCTGGTGCCGATCACGACGGCGCGTTACCGGCTGGTGGGGAACGACCGCGTGCGGTCGATCTCGGTCTTGGCGCGGTCGGAAGCCGAGATCCCCGAGGCGATGGCCGACGTGCAGAAGATCCTGCGCCGGGAGCACCGCCTCCGCCCCGGCAAGGAGAACGACTTCACGATCCGGAACCAGGCGGACTTCCTGAGCACGGCGGCGGAAACGGCGCAGGTGTTCGGATTCCTGCTGGCGGGGATCGCGGCGGTGTCGCTGCTGGTGGGCGGGATCGGGATCATGAACATCATGCTGGTGTCGGTCACGGAGCGGACGCGCGAGATCGGGGTGCGGAAGGCCCTCGGCGCGACCAGGGTCAACATCCTGTTGCAGTTCCTGATCGAGGCGGTGGTTCTGTGCCTGATGGGGGGGCTGATCGGGGTGGTCCTGGGGAGCGGCGGGGCGATCGCGCTGAGCCGGCTGGCCAACTGGAGCACGGAGATCTCGCCCGGGTCGATCGCGCTGGCCTTCGGGTTTTCGGCGATGGTGGGGGTGTTGTTCGGGGTCTGGCCGGCGCGTCGGGCGGCGTCGCTGGACCCGATCGTGGCCTTGCGCTACGAGTGACCGGGGTCACCGGCGCCCCCCTCCCCGGGGGGGCCGGGGGGTGTACATTCACGCGGGGGAGAGGCCGTCCGGCCTCCCCCCTTTTTCCTTGGGCACTGGCCCGCGGTGGCGGCGCGACGATCCGGTTGACCGGGGCGCGACGCCGGGCGGGATGATCAACCGGGGACGCTGGCGGTCCCCATGGATACATGAGCGTTCCACAGGCCTCATCGGCCACACCGGTTCCCCCCGACCGGCCCTCGCGGGCCGGCACGGCGGAACACATGCTCTCCGGGCAGTACGAGCGGGTCCACCCGGAGGCGCACCCCAGGGGCAAGCGCCTCGCGGTGCTGACCCTCACCGCCCTAGGGGTGGTGTACGGGGACATCGGCACGAGCCCGCTGTACGCCTTCAAGGAGGCGTTCCTCCCCGAGTATCACCTGGTCCCCGACCAGGGAACGGTGTACGGGCTGCTGTCGATGATCGTGTGGGCGCTCGTGATGGTCGTGAGCGTCAAGTACATCGCCTACGTGATGCGGGCGGACAACCGGGGCGAGGGGGGTATCTTCGCGCTGCTGGCGCTGCTGCTGGGCCAGCCGCTGGAGGGGAAGCGCGGGAAGCGGCGCCGCAAGGTCCTGATCGGGCTCGGGATCATCGGCGCGGCGCTGCTGTACGGCGACGGGGTGATCACGCCGGCAATCTCGGTGCTGGGCGCGATCGAGGGGCTCGAGGTCGCGACGCCGGCGTTCAAGCCGGCGATCGTGTCGATCACGATGGTGATCCTGTTCCTGCTGTTCCTGATGCAGCGCCACGGGACCGACCTGGTGGGGCGGATCTTCGGGCCGATCATGCTGGTCTGGTTCTTCAGCATCGGCGCGCTGGGGCTGGCGGAGGTGGCGCGCGAGCCGCAGATCCTTGCGGCGCTGAGTCCGTGGTACGGGGTGCGGTTCTTCATCGAGCACGGCACGGCGGGGATCGTGGTGCTCGGGGCGGTGGTGCTGGCGGTGACCGGGGCGGAGGCGCTCTACGCCGACATGGGCCACTTCGGGCGGCAACCGATCCGGCTGGCCTGGTTCGCGCTCGTGCTGCCGTGCCTGCTGCTGAACTACTTCGGGCAGGGGGCGCTGGTGCTGCGCGACCCGACGGCGGCGACGCACAACCCGTTCTACCTGCTGGCGCCCGCGCCGCTGCTGTACCCGCTGATCGCGATCGCGACGATGGCGGCGGTTGTGGCGTCGCAGGCGCTGATCTCGGGAGCGTTTTCGCTCACGCAGCAGGCAATCCAGCTGGGGTACTCGCCACGCATGACGGTGGTGCACACGTCGAGCCGCGAGGCGGGGCAGATCTACGTGCCGGAGGTGAACACGGCGCTGATGGTCGGTTGCCTCCTGGTGGTGCTCGGCTTCCGCTCGACGAGCGCGCTGTCGGCGGCGTACGGGATCGCGGTGACGGGGACGATGGCGATCACGACCGCACTGTTCTACGTGGTCACGCGGACGCGGTTCGGCTGGCGGCTGGGGAGCGCGCTGGCGCTGACGGCGGCGTTTCTCGCGGTCGACTTCGGCTTCCTCGGCGCCAACCTGGTGAAGATCGAGCACGGGGGCTGGGTGCCGCTGGCGATCGCGCTGGCGCTGTTCACGCTGATGACGACCTGGAAGCAGGGGCGGATGGAGCTGACGCAGCGGCTCAGGGAGCAGTCGCTGCCCCTGCAGCTGTTCCTCGACGACGTGGCGCGGAAGAAGCCGCTGCGGGTGAGCGGGACGGCGGTGTTCATGACGAGCACGCCCGACGGCGTGCCGGTGGTGCTGCTGCACCACCTGAAGCACAACAAGGTGCTGCACCAGCAGGTGGTGCTGCTGTCGATCGGGGTGGCGGACGTGCCGGACGTGCCGCGGCCGGAGAAGGTGGTGGTCGAGCCGCTCGAATTCGGCTTCTTCCGGGTGCGGGCGGAGTACGGGTTCATGGAGAGCCCCGACGTGAAGGACCTGCTGAAGCTGTGCGAGAAGCAGGGGCTGAAGGCGCGGTACGCCGAGACGACGTACTTCCTCGGGCGGGAACGCCTGATTCCCACCGGTCCGAGCCGGATGTGGCGGTGGCGCAAGCAGGTCTTCGTGTTCCTGTCGCGGAATGCGCGGAGCGCGACGGAGTTCTTCGGCATCCCCCCGAACCGGGTGGTCGAGCTGGGGACGCAGATCGAATTCTGACGGCCCGGGCGCGCGCGCCCGGGCAGCGCTCGACCAGCGCTGGGGCCGGGGTGGGCGTATCTTGGGATCGTGGGCGGGCGGCGAGGGGCCGCCGGACCCTGAGGGGCCGCCCGGCAGCAGGGGGAGGCCGGTAATTCATCCCGACGGGGCTGCGTGCTCGCGTCGAACCAGAGGGCCGCAACGATGTGTGCAGCCGCACGAACCGCACGATTCACGCTGGGCGCCGTGGCGCTCGCCGCCGTCCCCGCGCTGGCGGGTGGCCAGATGTTCGAGGGCAAGGTCACGATGACCATGACCTCGCCGCGTGGCGCGACCCCCATCGAGATGTACCTGAAGGACGGCGTGTCGCGAATGGAGATGCAGACGCCGCAGGGGGGCGCGATCGCGACGATCATCGACCCCGTGAAGAAGGAGATGATCATGATCATCCCCGAGCGCAACATGTACATGAAGCGCTCGACGGAGCCAACGGCGAACCCGAACGCGCCGGCGCCGGCCGAGCGCACGAAGGCCGACATCAAGAAGACCGGCAAGACGGAGACGATTGCCGGGATGAGCTGCGAGCACTACACCGTGACCGAGGAGACGGGTGAGACGGACGTCTGCCTGGCCTCGGGGATGGGCACGTTCATGGGCATGGGCGGCGGCATGGGCCGTGGCATGGGCGGCGGCATGGGCGGCGGCATGGGCCGTGGCATGGGTGGTGGCGGCGGTGGCGGCGCGCAGATGGCGTGGAGTCGCGACCTCGAGAAGGGGATGTTCCCCCTCAAGGCCACGAACAAGGAAGGCCAGGTCGTGCTGCTGGTGACCGCGATCGAGAAGAAGAAGCTCGACGCAACGATGTTCGGCATCCCGGACGGCTTCCAGGACGTGAGCGGGATGATGGGCGGTGGCGGCGGTCGTCCGCCGCGGTTCTAGCACTCGCGCTTCCGCGGCCCCCGACGGGGCGACGCAACGCGCGTCGCCCCGTCGTCGTTTCGGGAGGGTGGCGGGGCTGTCCCGTGGCCGGACCGCGCGACAATCTTCGCCCGTCTCCCTTTTCTTCCCTATCCAGCCATGACTCGCCTGCTTCGCATCGCGGTGGCGGCCGCCCTCGTCCTCGCCGCCCTTCCCCCGGCCGTCGCTGCCGCCCAGCGCACCCCCGTTGACTCGATACGCGACGACCGCGCCTTCACCTTCTACGGCCGCGGCCCGTACCGTGCCGCGGTCCCCCGCCCCGAGGCGCTCCTCGGCTACGCGGTGGGGACCTGGCACACGCAGTACGCGTGGCAGGAAAAGGTGCTGCTCGGCATCGCCGACGCGGCGCGCGACCGGGTGCGGGTGGAGGAGATCGGCCGCACGGCCGAGAAGCGCACGATGCGGCTGTACGTCGTGTCGAGCCCCGAGAACATCGCCCGGCTGGACGCGATTCGCGCCGACCTCGACCGGATCGCCGACCCGCGCGGGGCGAGCCAGGCGGAGCTGGACGCGGTGGTGGCGCGCACCCCGGCGGTGGTCTGGTTCTCGGGCTCGGTGCACGGCGACGAGGTGCCGGGGTTCGAGGCCAGCATGCAGCTGCTCTACCACTTCGCGGCGAGCGACGACCCGGTGGTCACGTCGCTGCTGCGGGACGCGATCGTGATCATCAACCCGAGCTCCAATCCCGACGGGCACGAGCGGTTCAGCACCTGGAGCAACTCGGTGGCGGTGGGGAGCCCGGAGCGGCAGGCGCTCGAGCAGCAGCAGAACCAGCCGTGGTCGATCCGGGGCCGGTTCAACCACTACCGGTTCGACATGAACCGCGACCTGATGGCGATGACCCAGCAGGAGGTGCGGAACATCGTGCGGGGGATGCTGCGCTGGCACCCGATGGTGACGGCCGACCTGCACGGCTACACGACGCAGTACTACATGGCGCCGGCGGCGCGCCCGGTGAACGCGAACATCGGCGGCGCCTTCCCGGTGAAGTGGAACGAGATCATCGGCGCCGGGAATGCGGCCGCGTTCGACCAGTACGGCTGGCTGTACTACGTGCGCGACCAGTTCGACCTCTACTACCCGGGGTACTACGACTCGTGGCCGGCGCTCAACGGCGCGATGGGGGCGACGTACGAGACCGACGGCGGCCCGGCCCTGCTCAAGCGCCGGGCCGACGGCACCCTGCTCTCGCTGCGCGACGGGATCGCCAAGCACTACGTGGCGGCGATCGCGACCATGGAGACGACGGCGCGGCGGGCCCGCGAGCGTGTGCGCGACTACCTCGCCTTCCGCCAGCAGGCGGTGAGCGACGGTCGCACGCAGCCGATGAAGCGCGTGGTGTTCGCGCCGGGGACCGACCCCGGCCGGGCGGCCGAGCTCGCGGCGGCGCTGATGCGGGCGGGGATCGAGGTGCAGCGCCTCACCCGGCCGCTCGCGTCGGCCAGGGCGCACAGCTACGCCGACGACGGCACGGGGTCGCGCACCTTCCCCGCCGGGTCGTTCGTGGTGGAGCTCGCGCAGCCGCAGGGGAAGCTCGCCAAGGCGGTGCTGGAGCCCGACCCGCAGATGGACCCGGTGTTCGCCAAGGCGCAGGTGGACCGCTATCTGCGCAACAAGCAGCGCGGCAAGGACGCCAGCGGCGAGGGCTACGAGTTCTACGACATCACGGCCTGGGCGCTGCCGGTGGCCTACGGCGTGGAGAGCTGGTGGACGGAGGACGCGGCGCCGGCCAGCGCCGAGGCTCTCGCCCCCGCGGCCGCCGACGCCCCGCGCGTGAACGGCGAGCAGCTGCCGGTTGCCGTGTCGGGCGGGATCGTGGAGGGGCGCGGGGCGCGCTCGGCGTACCTGTTCCGGAACGACCGCAACGGCGCGTCGCGGCTGGCCGGCGCGCTGATGCGCGAGGGCTACCGGCTGGCGATCGCCGCCGAGCCGATCCAGACGGGGAAGGTGGACTGGCCCCGCGGCACCTGGGTGGCGCGGGTGTCGCGCAACGACTCGACGCTGGCGGCGCGGATCGACGAGCTGGCGCGCGAGGCCGGGGTGGAGGTCACGGGGATGAACACCGCGTTCCCGGAGGCGGCGCAGTTCGGCACCGGCTCGCCGTCGACGCTCGCGGTGCAGCCCCCGCGGGTCGCCGTGGTGAGCGGCGACGGGGTGGGCATCGGCGCCTACGGCGCGATCTGGTGGACGCTCGAGCAGCGCTACGGGCTCCCGTTCGCGCCGATCTCGGTGGACGCGCTGAACGGCGACCTGTCGGCGTTCAACGTGGTGATCGTGCCCGACGCCAACCTCGGCCGGCTGGGGAAGGGCGCGAGCCTCAAGGCGTGGATCGAGCGCGGCGGCACGCTGGTCACGATGGGGAGCGCCACCGAGTGGGCGGCGCGCGAGGACGTGAACTTCACCTCGGCGCGCGCGCTCGGCGCCGACGAGAAGAAGGATGACAAGAAGAAGGAGCCGGACGCCAAGGCCCCCGCCGACACGCTGTTCGCCGTGACCAGCCCGAGCGCGAACCCCGACGCGCCGCAGCCGATTCCGGGGAGCCACTTCGACGTGGTGCTCGACCGCTCCCACTGGCTCAGCTACGGGTTCGACCAGCAGCGGCTGACCGTGATGATGGAGGGAGACAGCTTCTACAAGCTGTCGAAGCAGGGGACGAACGTGGCGGTTTTCCCGACCACGGGGCCGCTCAAGCGGGCCGGCTTCACCTTTCCCGACAACACCGAGCGACTGCTCAAGGGCACCGCGTTCCTGGTGCACGAGAAGATCGGCGGCGGGCACCTGGTGGCGTTCGCCAATGACCCGATGTTCCGCGGGTGGTGGCGGGCGCTCGACCGGCTGGTGCTGAACGCGGTGCTGCTCGGGCCGACGTTCTAGGAGGCGCGCTGTCGCCCTGAGCGAAGCGAAGGGCCTGCTTGTGGCGACAGGCAGGTCCTTCGCTTCGCCCAGGATGACGGCGGGGGGTCAGGGCCTGGCGCAGTCGCAGGGCGGCGCCTGCGGGCATCCCTTGTCGAACACGATCTTCCAGACGCCGGGGGCCTCGAGGCGCCAGATCGAGTTGTAGGTGCCGACGCGCTTGCCGCTCGGGTCGCGCACCGGGCCGCTGGAGATCGCGAGGGTCCCCGACTCGAGCACTTCGACCGCTTCGGGCTCCCACGAGAAGGGCGCCGACGGCCCCTCGTAGAGGGGCTTCCAGGCGGCGGCGACCACCGCCTTGCCACGCTGCGGGGTCAGCCCGGCGAAGAACACCGCCTCGTCGGCGAGCATCGACGCGAACTCCGCGTGGTCGCGGTCGGCCATCGTCTTCGCGAACGCGCGCTCGGCCTCGCGCACCTGCTGCTGGAGCACCGCGAGGCCGGGGCGCGGCGCCTGGGCCCGGGCCGGTGAGGCGAGCAGGAGCGACGTGCAGGCGAGGGCGCAGGCGAGGCGACGCATGGGAACCTGGATCAGATGATGATCGAACGGGACCGGATCGTGCCGGGAGCGAGCGGTATCGCGGGAATTCTGGGGGACACGAACAAGCGCGGCGAGGGGATCGTGACCGACGGCGCCGGTGAAGCCATGGCCCGCGGCGCCCGCGGGCTGAGCGGAGCGAGGGCCGGGAGCGGGATGCTGATCGCGCCGGCGAAGTCGTCACCCTCGCCGGTGTAGTAGCGGAAGCCGGTGCCGCCGAGGTCGGAGGCCTTGGCGGTCCTGACCTTCACGTCGCGGAAGCGGCCGTTGCTCCAGACGCGCAGCTGCACCTCGTCGCCCGCGTTCTTGGCGCGCAGGATCCGTTGCAGGCGGCTGAGGCGCGAGGCGCTCACGCTGCCGTCGCCGGCGTCCTCGCGGGGGACGCGCAGGTCGGTGCCGTCGATGGCCGCGATGCGGTCGCCCTCGCCGATGCCCGCCTTGTCGGCCGGCCCGCCGTCGGTGACGCTGGAGATGAAGACGCCGAGGGTGTCGCGCTTGCTCCCGGTGGAGCCGAGGCTGATGCCGAGCACCGCGCGGTTGCCGGCGCGCTCGGCCACGGCGCGCATCGGGTCCTCGGGCGAGCCCGTCTTGACCTTCATGGACTTGACCTGCCCGCCGGTCCAGACGCGCAGGTCGACGTCGTCGCCCTGCTTGACCTTGCCGAGCTCGCGGGTGAGGCGGCGCTGCATCATGCTGGCGGTCTCGGGCTCGCCGGCATCCGCCGGATCGGCGGTGAGCTTGACGCCGTTGATCGAGGCGATGCGGTTCCCCTCTTCGAGGCCCGCGTTGTCGGCCGGGGAGCCGGGCACGACCTGCTCGATGAGGAGTCCGAGGGTGTCGCGCCTGGAGCCGCCGCCGGTGGAGATGCCGAGGTAGGCGCGGTCGGAGTCCCAGCTCATGACGCTGACGCGGCCGTCGGCGCTGCGGGTGATGGTGGCCTCGGCGCGGGCACGGCGCTCGTCGTCCCGCTTCGCGGCCGCGGATTGCGCGGCGAGGGAGGGGGCCGAGAGGGCGGCGAGCGAGGCGGCGAGGGTGATGTCGTAGAGGCGCATGGAAGGGAGCTCCATCGGGGGTGGCGTGGGCAGGTGCGGCGCCCAGGGGACGAGGCGTGCCGCGGGTTCGCCGGAATGGACACGCGGCGGAGCGGGAAGGGTTGCCGGGCAGGTGGGCGGGGGCATCTTTTCGCGCGCGGCAGGGGGCGCCCGAGGGCGCCGGGGAACGCGCAACCCTTTCCCGACCCCTCCTGTCAGAGGGGCGCAATGCCATCAGCCCTGCACCGAGACCGAGGACCGTTGGACGACCGACAACTGGCCACGCAGGTGCTCGCGGGAGATCCGCGGGCCGAGCGCGAGTTCTACGACCGGCACGTCGACAAGGTCTATCGCCTGGCACACCGCCTGGCGGGCGACCCGGCACTGGCCCAGGACTACACGCAGGAGACCTTCGTGCGGGCGTTCGACCGGCTGGGGCAGTTCCGCGGCGACGCGGCGCTGTCGACCTGGATCTGCTCGATCGCGGTGTCGGTGTCGCTGAACGGACTGAAGTCGCTGGGCACGCGCCGCAAGCGGGAAACGGCACTGGACAACGCGCCGGAGATCGCGATCACGCGGCGGGAATCGAACCCGGACCTCAAGGAACGGCTGTGGGCGGCGATCGACGCCCTGCCGGACGGCTATCGCACGGTGTTCGTGATGCACGACGTGGAAGGGTACACGCACGAGGAGATCGGCACCGCGCTGGAGATCCAGCCCGGAACGAGCAAGGCCCAGCTGTTCCGCGCCCGCGGCAAGCTGCGCGAGGCGCTGAAGGACTTCGAGGGGGAATGGACATGAGCGACGACATGACCCGTGACGACGCACGGGCCGGCGATCCGGGCGAACTCGGCCCGCAGGCGATGGACGCGGCGCGCGAGTACAACCGCCCCGCCGACATCGTGCCGCGCGAGTCGATGTGGGAGGCGATCCGGGCCCGGCGCGCGGCGGCGAAGCCGGCGCTGGTGGTCGAGCGCGGCGGCGCGGCCGGCGCGCCCGCGAGGCCGGCGGCACCGGGGTTCGTGGCGGTGCGGCGCTGGCCCGCGTGGAGCTACGCCGCGGCCGCGGTGGCGCTCCTCGCGGTGGGGATCGGGATCGGCCGGTCGCTGCGGGGCACGCCGGGAACGGCGGGCTCGCTCGTGGTCGCCGAGAACGGCGCCGACTCGGTGAACGGCACCGCCTTCCAGGTGGCGGCGACCGAGCACTTCGGCCAGGTGGAGACGCTGCTGACGTGGGTCAGTGCCACGCCCGAGGCGCGTCGCGACGCGCAGGTCGCGGCCTGGTCGCGCGACCTGCTGGCCAGCACGCGGCTCCTCATGGATTCACCCGCCGGCGCCGACCCGCGCCGCCGGCAGCTGCTGCGCGACCTCGAGCTGGTGCTGGTGCAGCTGATCCAGCTCTCGCCCGACGTTCGCGACCAGGACCGCACCGCGGTGGACGACCTGCTGCGGAACACCACCCTGCTGTTGACCCGTATCCGGACGAGCGTGCCAGCCGGCATGGCTCCCGCGCACGACTAGAGGACCACACCCATGATGACTTCCTTCCTGCTTGTTGCTGCCGTGGTGGTTGGCCCGATGCGGCCGGCCGCGGCCGCTCATGAGATCGCTTCACTCCGCGCCGCCGGCGCTCCGGTCGAGATGACGGTGCCGCGCGGCGGCGCGGCGCTCGAGGTGATGGTGGCGATTGGCGACGCCGATCCCGCCGACTCGCTGATGCGCCTCGCCAACGACGCCCTGTCGAAGGGCGACTACCGGCGGGCCGTCGAGCTCTTTCGCTCGATCCGCGCCCGCTTCCCCAAGTCGGCGCGCCTTGGCGAGTCGATGTACATGGAAGCGTTCGCGCTCTACCGCACCGGCGACACCCGCGACATGAGCCGGGCCCTGACCTCGCTCGACGATCTCCGCGCGAAGTACCCGACCACCTCGGCGCGCGACGCGGCGTCGCTGCGCACGCGGATCTGCGGCGAGCTCGCCAGGCAGGGGGACTCGCGCTGCGCCGAGGACGTGACGGCGACGGCCCGGGCGGCCGCCGAGGTGGGCGCGGCGCGCGCCGAGGGCCGCCGGTCGGGGCGCGGCGTGCGCGCGGGCGACTGCACCGAGGACGAGGACGACGAGCGGATCGCGGCGCTCAACGCGCTGCTGCAGATGGACGCCGAGCGCGCGATGCCGATCCTGACGCGGATCATCGCCCGGCGCGACAAGTGCAGCGAGGTGCTGCGCAGGAAGGCGGTCTTCCTGATCTCGCAGAAGCAGACGAGCGAGACGGCCGACCTGCTGCTCAAGATCGCCAAGGGGGATCCCGACGCCGAGGTGCGCGAGCAGGCGGTGTTCTGGCTGTCGCAGGTGCGCGACGAGCGCGCGGTGGACATGCTGAGCGAGATCCTCAAGGGGGAGACGGACGCCGGCCTCAAGGACAAGGCGCTGTTCGCGCTCTCGCAGCACCGGAGCGAGCGGGCCAACGGGCTGCTGCGGGCTTACGCCGAGCGTGATGCCGAGCCCGAGGAGCTGCGCGAGAAGGCGGTGTTCTGGCTGGGCCAGAAGCGGTCGGTCGAGAACTCCGAGTTCCTGCGGACGCTCTATGGCAAGACGAAGAACGAGGAGCTCAAGGACAAGATCATCTTCTCGCTCTCGCAGCAGCGCGGGACGGGGAGCGAGAAGTGGCTGATGGACATCGTGTCGAACCCGAAGGAGCCGGTGGAGCTGCGCAAGAAGGCGCTGTTCTGGGCGGGCCAGGGTGGCGCGTCGCTGGCCCAGCTGGCGGGGCTCTACGCCACCCTCGGCGATCGGGAGATGAAGGAGCAGCTGATCTTCGTCTACTCGCAGCGCCGCGACCCGGCGGCGGTGGACAGGCTGATGGACATCGCGAAGACGGAGAAGGACAAGGAACTGCGCAAGAAGGCCATCTTCTGGCTGGGGCAGTCGCGCGATCCCCGCGCGGCCGGCTTCCTGGCCGAGCTGATCGACAAGTGAGCGCCCCCATGACGAACTTCACGACGTACCTCACCACCACGCTCGTGCTGGCGCCCGGCACCGCCCGGGCCTCGCTCCCCCGGCGCCTGGTGGCGCTGGCCGCGGTGCTCGCGACGAGCTGCGCCGGCCCGGTGGCCGCGGCGCAGGGGCCGCTGGGGCGGCAGGTCGCCGCCATCAAGGACGGCACCGTGCGCATGAGCTTCCGCGCCCGCCCCGGGGTGTGCGGCAACGACAACTCGAACTCGATCTCGTGGAACCGGGGCGAGTCGCGCGGCAAGGCGCGCAACGAGTGGGAGAACGAGTGCGAGCCGGGGCCGGTGCGGGTGGCGATTGACGTGGAGGACGGGTCGCCGGTGGGCATCCGCTTCTACGTCGGTGGGCGGTGGCGCGCCGCGGGGAGCGCGACCGACCTCGGCACGGTGGGGGCCGCCGACGCCGGGAACTACTTCACGTGGCTGGCCGAGCGGTCGAACGAGCACGTGGCGAAGCAGGCGGTGCCGGTGGCGGTGATCGCCGACAGCGCGACGGTGTGGCCGGCACTGCTGCGGATCGCCAAGAGCGACGAGCGGCCGCGCGAGATCCGCAAGAACGCGGTGTTCTGGCTCGGCCAGGCGGCGAGCGACGCCACCGCCGCGCTCGACGGGCTCGCCAACGAGGACAGCGAGGACATCGAGGTGCGGAAGTCGGCGGTGTTCGCGCTCTCGCAGCGGCCGAAGGACGAGGGGGTGCCGGCGCTGCTCAAGATCGCGCGCGGCAAGGGGGACGCCCGGGTGCGCAAGCAGGCGATCTTCTGGCTCGGGCAGAGCGGCGACACGCGGGCACTGGCGTACTTCGAGGAAGTGCTGACCAAGCGGTAGCGGGGGTCGCGCGCCGCGGGGCGCGCATGGCCCGTGCGTGGCGGGGGCGTACATTCTGGCCGCCCCCATGCCCCTCCCGCGACGTGACCGACCGGCTGCGCGACCAGTTGCAGGCGGCATTGGGCGACACCTACACCCTCGAGCGCGAGCTCGGGGGTGGCGGCATGTCTCGGGTCTTCCTGGCCGAGGAGCGCGCGCTCGGCCGTCGGGTGGTGATCAAGGTGCTCGCCCCCGAGCAGGCCGCCGACGTGAGCGCCGAGCGCTTCGCGCGCGAGATCCGGCTCACCGCGCAGCTGCAGCATCCCCAGATCGTGCCGGTGCACGCGGCGGGCGAGGCGGCGGGCTTCCCGTACTACGCGATGCCGTGCGTGGAGGGGGAGTCGCTGCGCGACCACCTCGCGCGCACCGGCCCGCTCGCGGCGGGGGAGGCGATCGGCATCCTGCGCGACGTGGCCAAGGCGCTGTCGTTCGCGCACGAGCGTGGCGTCGTGCACCGCGACATCAAGCCCGGCAACGTGCTCCTCACCGGCGGGTCGGTGACGGTGGCCGACTTCGGCATCGGCAAGCCGCTGGCGATGTCGGCCACGGGGGCCGCCTCGCCGGAGACGCTCACGCAGCGCGGCCTCGCCCTCGGCACGCCGGCCTACATGGCCCCCGAGCAGGCGACCGGCGATCCCACCACCGACCACCGCGCCGACCTGTACGCCCTCGGCGCGCTCGCCTACGAGATGCCCACCGGCGCACCGCCGTTCGCCGGGCGGTCGATGCACGAGACGACCGCCGCGCACCTCTCCACGCCGGTGCCGCCGATCGCCGGCCGCGTCCCGACCTGCCGCCGGCCCTCGCCGACCTGGTGATGCGGTTCCTGGCCAAGGACCCGGCGGCGCGGCCGCAGTCGGCCGCGGAGGTGTCGCGGGCGCTCGAGGCGATCGCGGTGTCACGGGCGTCGCGTGGGGCGGGATCGCTGGCGTCGCTGCCGGCGTTCGCGCGAAGCCGGCCCGCGGCCGCGCACTGGTGGCGGCGATCGCGCTCTCGCTCGTGGCGTGGGCCATGGTGCGCGCGCGCGGCGGCGGGAGCGCAACCGACGCGGAGCCGGCGGGACGGTCGGTCGCCGTGCTGCCCTGCACCAACGTGGACGGCGACACCACCGCCGAGTACTTCGTGGACGGGATCACCGGCGAACTGATCGGGCGGCTGGCGCAGGTGCCGTCGCTGCGGGTGACGCCGCGGGCCTCGGCGTTCTCGCTGCGCGGCAAGGGACTGGAGCTCGCCGAGATCGGCCGCCGGCTCAAGGTCGGCACGGTGATCGAGTGCACGATCCGGCGGCTCGGGCCGAGCGTGCGGGTGACGGCGGAGCTGGTGGACCTGGCGAACGAGCGCACCCTGTGGGCGGGCACCTACGACGGCGCGCTGTCGGGCGTGGTGGCGGTGCAGGACTCGATCGCCCGCGCGGTGACGGCCGCGCTCCGCCTGCGGCTCACGCAGCGCGGCCGCGCCCGGCCCCACCACCGACACCGCGACGTACCTGCTGTACCTCAAGGGGCGCTACTTCTGGAACCAGCGCACCCCGTCGACGATGCGGCGCGGGATCGCGTTCCTCGAGGAGGCGATCGCGCGCGACGGGCAGTTGGCGCCGGCGTGGGCCGAGCTGGCGAGCGCGCTGAGCCTCGCGCCGGCCTTTGGCGACAGCGCGCCGAGCGAGGTGCTGACGCGGGCGCGGGAGGCGGCGCAGCGCGCGATCGCGCTCGACGGGACGCTGGGGCAGGCGCACGTGGCGCTGGGGATCATCAACACCTTCTACGACGGCGCGTGGGACGAGGCCCTGTCGCACTTCAGCGCCGCCACCCGGCTCAACCCGGGCGACGCGAACGCCAAGCTGTTCCGCACCTGGGCGCTGGTGTGCAAGGGGGAGCTCGACAGCGCGCTGGCGGCGGTGCGCGAGGCGGGGCAGCTCGACCCCTTCGCCCCGATCATCAACACGCGCGTGTCGACCGTGCTGTACTACATGCGGCGTTACGACGAGTCGGCGGCCGAGGCGCGAAAGGCGCTTGAACTCGACCCGACGAACCTGCTGGCGCGCTTCCAGCTGGGCCACACGCTCACGGCGCAGGGGAAGTACGCCGAGGCCTACGCCGTGTATCCCGCGGACGAGGGCTCGAGATCAGGGTGGGACGAGGGTCGGCTGGGGAACGCCCTCGGGCGCGGGGGAAAGCGCGCCGAGGCGCAGGCGATCCTGCGCCGCCTCCAGGAGCGCCGGCGCCGGACGTACGTGACGCCCGAGGCGATCGCGGCGGTGTCGGCGGGGCTGCGCGACACGAGCCGCGCGCTCGACTGGCTCGAGCAGGCGGTGCGCGAGCACGGCTTCTACGTGGTGTTCGTGGCGGCGGAGCCGGTGTGGGACGAGCTGCACGGGCTGCCGAGGTTCCAGGCGCTGCTCAAGGCGACGCACGTGCAGGCGCCGCGGCGGTAGAGGCGCGCCCCGCGTGCCGGGGCGCGGCGCCGGCCCCTCAGACCACGAGGTTGAGCAACCGCCCCGGCACGTAGATCACCTTCTTCGCGGGGCCCGTCACGAACTTGGCGATCGACGGTTCCGCCATCGCGGCCGCGACCGCGGCCTCCTGCGAGGCGCCGGTGGCCAGCGTCACCTTGCCGCGCGTCTTCCCCTGCACCTGCACCACGCACTCCCAGGTGTCGCCGGCGAGGCGCGACGCGTCGTACGCCGGCCAGCCGCCGTCGAAGACGCTCGTGCCGTGCCCAAGCCGTTCCCAGAGCGCCTCGGCGATGTGCGGCGCGTACGGCGCGACGAGCTGCACCAGCGGCTCGACCTCGGCGCGGTGCACCGTGCGCTCGCCGGAGCGGAGGGCGTTCATGTACTCCATCATCGCCGCGATCGCGGTGTTGTAGGCGAGGGCGGGGGTGTCGTCGCCGACCTTCTTGATGGTGGCGTGCAGCTTGCGCATCACTCCCTCGTCGGGGGTGCCGTCACGGGTGCACTCGTGCACCGAGCTCCAGAGCCGGTCGAGGAAGCGCTTGACGCCGCTGATGCCGCGGTCGCGGAAGTCGCCCCCCTCCTCGTACGGCCCGAGGAACATGAGGTAGGTGCGGAAGGCGTCGGCCCCCCACTCGTCGAAGTAGGCGTCGGGGTTGACCACGTTCCCCTTGCTCTTCGACATCTTGGCCCCCTCGCGGATGATCGTGCCGTGGGCACGGAAGCGCGTGAACGGCTCCTCGAAGTCGATCAGCCCGGCGTCCTTGAACACCATGGTGATGAACCGCGAGTAGAGCAGGTGCAGCACCGCGTGCTCGTTGCCGCCGATGTAGCTCGTGACCGGGAGCCACTTGGCGGTCATGGCCTTGTCGAAGGCCAGGTCGGCGCGGGTCGCGCTCGGGTAGCGCAGGAAGTACCAGGCGCTGTCGAGGAAGGTGTCGCTGACGTCGGTCTCGCGGCGCCCCGGCCGGCCGCACTCGGGGCACGGCACATGGAACCACTCGGCGTGGCGGGCGAGCGGCGAGACGCCGGAATCGTCGGGCTTGAAGTCGGCGATGTTGGGCAGGGTGACGGGGAGGTCCTGCTCCGGCACCGGCTGCGCCCCGCAGGCGTCGCAGTAGATGATGGGGATGGGCGGCCCCCAGTAGCGCTGCCGCGAGATGCACCAGTCGTGCAGCCGGAAGTTGACGACCGGCCTGCCGGTGCCGCGGCCGTGCAGCCAGGCCGTGACCTCGCGCTTGGCCTCGCCCACGGCCAGGCCGTCGAAGCGCCCCGAGTTGCAGACGCGGCCGCCGTCGGTGTCGACGATCGCGGCGTCGCCCACGGGTGCCGCCGCGTGCTCCCCCTCACGCACGACCACGCGCACCACCGGGAGGTCGAACGTGCGGGCGAACTCGAAGTCGCGCTGGTCGTGCCCCGGGACGGCCATGATCGCCCCGGTGCCGTACTCCATGAGCACGTAGTCGGCGACCCAGACCGGCACGAGCTGCTCGGTGGCCGGGTTCACCGCGTACGCCCCGGTGAAGACGCCGGTCTTCTCGCGCTCCGTCTTGCGCGTCACGAGGTCCTGCTTGCGGGCCTGGTCGCGGTACGCGTCCACGGCGGCGCGCTGCTCGAGGGTGGTGATCGCGTCGATCATCGAATGCTCGGGGGCGAGCACGAGGAAGGTCGCCCCGAACACGGTGTCGGGGCGCGTCGTGAAGACGCGGATCCGGTCCTCCTCGATCGCCATCTCGGTCGTCACCGCCACCCCCGCGCTCCCGGCGTCGGCCTGCATGTCGGTGACGGAGAAGACGAGCTCGGCCCCCTCGCTGCGGCCGATCCAGTTGCGCTGCGCGGTGCGGGTGGTCTCCGACCAGTCGAGGGTGGCGAGGTTGTCCAGCAACCGCTCGGCGTAGTCGCTGATGCGGAAGAACCACTGGGCGAGCTGGCGGAGCTCGACCGCGGTACCGCAGCGCTCGCAGTGCCCGTGCTCGACCTGCTCGTTGGCGAGCACCGTCTTGCAGCTCGGGCACCAGTTGACCGCCGCCTCCTTCTTGAAGGCGAGGCCGCGCCGGTAGAGCTGCAAGAAGACCCACTGCGTCCATTTGTAGTAGGCCGGGTCGGTGGTGTTCACCGCCTGGCGCCAGTCGACCATCAGCCCGGCGCGCTCCACCTGCCGCTGGAAGTTCGCGACGTTGCGGGGGATGAGCTCCATGGGGTGGACGCCGACCTTGATCGCGAAGTTCTCCGAGTGGATCCCGAAGGCGTCGTAGCCGAACGGCTCGAAGACGTCGTGCCCCCGCATGCGGTGGAATCGTCCATAGATGTCGTTGCCGGTGAACGCGAACAGGTTCCCGACGTGCAGTCCCTCGGCCGAGGGGTAGGGGAACATCATGAGCGCGTAGAACGGCTTGGTGGCGCCGGCGAGGTCGGTCTGGTTGGTGCCGTGGTCGCGCCAGTGCCCCTGCCAGCGTCGCTCGACGGCGGCGGGGTCGTAGGCCGGGTAGTCCGGCGGCGGCGGGGTTGGTGACGGGACGGTCATGAACGGGGCGTCAAGGCAGGGACGCCCCCGCAGGCGCAGCCGGTCGGGACAGGTGCGCGGCGGGGGCGACGATACTCGAATCTAGCCCGGCGAATCAGGGGATGCCATGCGACGGTTGACGCGAAGCTTGTTCGTGATGTCGGTGATCGTGCTGGTGGCCTCGATCTGGCTCGGCTACGACCGGCTGGCGCCGCTCGTGACCGACCTCAGCGGGGGGCTCCTGCTCTTCCTGCTGGTCCTCGGGCTGGGCGGGATCCTGAGCACGGGGACCTTCCTGGTGGTCGTCTTCCCGAACCTCGCCCGCGGCTCGGACGAGATCACCCACCTCGCCGAGTCGGTGCTCTCGGGTGACCTCTCGGTGCAGATGAGCGAGCGGCTGTCGCGGCTGGGCTGGGCGCGCCAGAGCAAGGTGTTCGGGCGGATGATCGACGAGCTCCGCTCGCTGGTGGGGGCCGTCCGCGGCACGTCGAACGAGTCGCGCACCCTCGCCGCCGAGATCAGTGCGGGGGCGGAGCAGATGGCGCACTCGGCGCAGGAGATCGCCCGCACCAGCGCCGACCTGACGGCGCGCGCGGGGACGATGGCGAAGAGTGTTGGGGCGCTGGCGTCGGACGCGCAGCGGCTCTCGGCCGGGGCGTTCGAGCTGGCGGTGGGCGCCCGCGACGGCGTGGCGCGCAACACCGAGCTGGCGGCGCTGGCGCAGCAGAACCGGGGCCGGTTCGACGCCGGCGCGGCGGCCCTCCAGCAGCTGCAGGCTGACGCCGCCGCCAACGCGGCGGCGATCGAGGCGCTGGCGGAGGCGGCCACGGCGGTGCGGGACTTCGTGGCGCTGGTGCAGAAGATGGCGCGCCAGAGCAAGCTGCTGGCCCTCAACGCGGCCATGGAGGCGGCGCGGGCCGGCGAGCACGGCGAGGGGTTCGCGGTGGTGGCCGCCGAGGTGCGGCGGCTGGCAGCGAGCTCCGACGACGCCGCCGACCGGACCGAGGGGCTGGTGAAGGGAGTGCTGACGCGGGTGGAGGAGTCGCGGGTGGCGAGCACCCGCACGCTGGCCACGGTGCGCGACGTGCTCGACGTGACGCGCGAGGGGGAGGCGAGCTTCGCGCAGGTCGAGGCCAAGGTGCACGAGAGCGAGGAGTGGATGACGGCGATCGAGCGGGCGGCCGAACGGGCGAACTCGCTGGTGACCGACCTCAACGCGCAACTCGACGCGCTGGCCCGCGGAACGGACACCTTCGTGGCGGCGATGGAAGGGGTGGCCGCGGCGAGCGAGCAGCAGAGCGCGAGCACGGAGCAGATCGCGGCGGCGGCGGGGTCGCTGTCGCAGACCGCGGACCGGATGCAGCGGCTGGTGAAGACCTACCAACTCGCCGAGGCCACGGCGTAAGGCAGTCGTCCTGAGCGAACGACTTGACGTTCGCGGTTCAGGGGTGGCGCTATCCGGATCGGTCGCCCGGGCGGGCGCGGGCGCCGGTGATGCGAGGCAATCGCCTTCAGCGCGGCGGCATCGCGCTCGTCGCGACCACAACCCGCCCCCCGCCGCGCGCACCACCCCCCGTAGCCGGGGCGAAGCCCGGGGGTCGTCCAAGCAAAAGATCGACTCGCGAGCCCCACCCGCGAGGCGCTTTTGCGGGACGACTCCCGGGTGAACGCCCCGGATAGCGCGGGCCCCGCCCAGGCGACAAGCAGGTGCTTCGCGAAGCCTGCCCTGAGCGAGCGCAGCGAGTCGAACGGGCTCAGGACGACGACACGGGCCGCGACCCGATCGCCGGCGTGAACGCGCGCTGCAGGCTGCTCACCCCGTGCGCCTCGGCCATCACGATCAGCGTGCTCCCCGGCGACACCCGCATCTCGTGCGGCGGGTTGTAGATCGTCTTCTGGTCCGGCGTCATCACCGCCAGCACCAGCAGGTTCGCGAACTGGCGCGTGTCGAGCTCGTGGATCGTGTGGCCGGCCAGAGGCGACCCCTCGGGCACATCCACTTCCTCGATGCGCATCGACTGGTCGGTGGCGCGCAGCATCCGGTCGAGGAAGCTGACGACCGACGGCCGCACCAGCTCGCTCGCCAGCCGCATGCCGCCGATCAGGCCGGGGGAAACGACCGCGTCGGCCCCCGCCGAGCGGAGCCGGGTGATGGCGCGGTTGTCGGTGGCGCGGGCGACGATGCGGATGGCGGGGTTGAGCTGCCGCGCCATGACCGTGCCCACGAGCGAGTCCTTGTCGGAGTCCACGCACAGCACGATTCCCGCCGCCCGGGTGATCCCCCCGCGCTGCAGGACCTCGTCATCGGTGAAGTCGCCGCGGAGGATCGGCACCTCGGGGTACTCGTCGCTGAGCCGCTCGGCGTTCCCCTCGTCCGCCTCGATCACCACCACCTGCCGCTTGGTGGACTGCAGTTCCTGCAGCACCGCCAGCCCCGCCTGGCCGACGCCGCAGATGATGTAGTGATCGGTCATTGCCTCGATAGTCCGCGCCATGCGGCGCCTCCGGAATCCTTCGGTCAGGTCCCCTTCCACGATGAACGCCGTCACCGCGGAAATCGAATAGACGCCCACGGTCGCGCCGACGAACAGGAGCCCCATCGTGAACACGCGGCCGGCGACGCTCCGGCTGACGTCCACCGCCTCGCGAAAGCCGGTCGTCGTGACGGCGTTCACGGTCATGTACAGCGCGTCGAGCAGGCTCACGTCCGGCCCGCCGATCAGCCGGTAGCCCACCGCGCCCGCCAGCATCGTCAGGCCGAGCAGGGCGATGGGGAGGGCCAGCCTCTGCCGCACCGCCCGGATCTCCGAGCGGAGCTGCCGGTCGGCGTGCAGCTCCGTCCCGCCCGTCACCGCACCGCGGTGCCCCGAGCCGCGTGCTACCATGCGCCCCGCGGCATGTCGGCCCGCCGGTACATGTACGCGCAGTCCAGCAGCCGCGGCCCCTTGTCGTCGCAGACGGCGTACCGCGCCCCCTCGTACAGGGTGGCGGCGGCGGTGCGGCCGTCCTTCGCCAGCGCGTAGAACTGGAGGCCGAAGCGGGGCCGCCCCTTCTCGTCGAGGAGCCGCGGCTCGGTCATCGCCACCATGCGCTCCATGGTCCGCATCACGGCCTGCTCGGGGGTCGCGCCGTTGCGCATCTGCTCCACGATATGGAAAGCGCCGCAGACCTTGATGCAGGCCTCGCCGCGCCCCGTCGAGCCGGCGGCGCCCACGGTGTTGTCGCAGTACTGCCCCGCCCCGGGAATCGGCGAGTCGCCGAGGCGGCCGTCGAGCTTCCACGAGTAGCCGCTGGTGGTGGTGACGCTCGACAGGTCGCCCGCCGCGTTCACCGCGTTCATGTTGATCGTGCCGCTGGTGAACTTGACCTTCACGTCGTCGTCGTGGTCGAGCCAGAAGTCGTCCTTGTTGAGGCGCGACTTCCAGCGCAGCCAGTCCTGCCGCGACTTCTCGGTGAGGAGGTTCTGCTCCCTGAACCCCATCGCGAGGGCGAACTTCTTCGCCCCCTTCCCCACCAGCAACGTGTGGTCGGTGTAGTCCATCACCGCCTTGGCCACGAGGCTCGGCGTGGCGATGTCCTCGAGGCACCCCACCGCGCCGGCCCGCTTGCTCGGGCCGTGCATGCAGCTCGCGTCGAGCTGCACCACCCCCTCCTCGTTGGGGAGGCCGCCCAGCCCCACCGACTGGTCCTCGGGGTCGAGCTCCTGGATGTTCACGCCGGCGATGATCGCGTCGAGCGGGTCGGTGCCGCGCATCACTTGGTCGTACGCCCGGGCCACGCCGCGAATGCCGTTGCCGCTCCCCATGACCGTGGGCCGCCCGGCGAGTTGGGCGCGCGCCACCACCGGGGCCGCCCGCTGGGCCTCGAGCGTGGACCCGACGAGCAGCCCGGCCGCGGCGGCCGCGCCGGCTCCAAGGAAGTCGCGACGGGACGTGGACACTGGCGCTCCGGAAATGGTCGGGGTGGAGGGGCGGCACGGGCCGCCGCGCAAAAAGGTACCGCGCGCCGCCGGGAGCCACGAGGGCAGCACGCCCGCGGCGGCGGACGCCACGCGGTGCGGCGGCGGTTGCCCCCCCCGCGCCGAGCCGTAGCTTTTTCGCCCATGAGTCCCGCCAACCTCACCGAGCTCCTGCGCACCTGCTCGTTCGTGCAGGGGCTCCCCGACCAGCACCTCTGGCAGCTGTCGCGCAGCGGCACCCTCACCGAGTTCCCCACCGACGCCCTCCTGTTCAGCCAGGGGGGGCCCCGGGCCCTGATGGCGATCGTGGTCGAGGGGAGCATCGCGATCGAGAAGGGGGCCGACGGGATGACCGTGCGCATGACCACGCTCGGGCCGGGCGAGGCGGTCGGCGAGGGGATCCTGCTCGACGAGGAGCGGCACGGCACGAGCGCCCGCGTGCTCGAGCCCACTCGCGCCTTCGTGTACGACAAGGCGAAGCTCGCCGCCCTGCTCAAGGAGGCGCCGGCGATCTACGCCGCCCTCGTGGGGCGCGCCGCGCGCTCGATCTCGCGCCGCCTGTCGCAGGTGGACGCCACGATGGTCGGTCGCGGGCGCTCCCTCGGCTTCGGCGGCAACCGGCTGCGCACCGAGAAGGACCTCCTCGGCGAGCGCGAGATCCCGACCGAGGCGCTGTACGGCATCCAGACGCTGCGGGCGATGGAGAACTTCCCCATCTCCGGCACCACGCTGCGCGAGTTCCCCTCGCTGATCACCGCGCTGGCCACGGTCAAGGCGGCGGCCGCGGCGGCCAACGCCGAGCTCGGCCTCCTCGACGCCGAGCGGCACGCCCTGATCGCCAAGGCCGCCGAGGAGGTGCGGACCGGGCGCCACCACGAGCACTTCCTGGTGGACATGATCCAGGGGGGCGCCGGCACGAGCACCAACATGAACGCCAACGAGGTGATTGCGAACCGCGGCCTCGAGCTCGCCGGCCGGCAGCGGGGGGACTACGAGTACCTGTCGCCGAACACGCACGTGAACCTCAGCCAGTCCACGAACGACGTCTATCCCACGGCGGTGCGCCTGGCGCTGCACGCCAGCATCGAGTCGCTCAAGGGGGCGATGACGGCGCTGGCCGGGTCGCTCAAGGCCAAGGGGGTCGAGTTCGCGCCGCACCTCAAGATGGGGCGCACCCAGCTGCAGGACGCGGTGCCGATGACCCTCGGGCAGGAGTTCACCGCCTTCGGCGTGACGATGCTCGAGGACGTCGACCGGCTGTCGGAGGCGCAGGCGCTCTTGCGCGAGATCAACATGGGGGCGACGGCGATCGGTACCGGGATCACCGCCTCGCCCGGGTACACGGAGGCGGTGCGCAAGCACCTGAGCGCCCTCTCCGGGCTGACGCTGATCACCGCACCGGACCTCGTGGAGGCGACCGCCGACGTGGGGGGGCTGGTGCAACTCTCCGGCGTCATGAAGCGCTGCGCGGTCAAGCTGAGCAAGACCTGCAACGACCTCCGGCTCCTCAGCTCGGGCCCCCGCGCGGGGCTGGGGGAGATCAACCTGCCGGCGCAGCAGCCGGGGTCGAGCATCATGCCGGGGAAGGTGAACCCGGTGATCCCCGAGGTGGTGAACCAGGTCTGCTACGAGGTGATCGGCGGCGACGTGACGATCACGATGGCGGCCGAGGGGGGGCAGCTGCAGCTTAACGTCTTCGAGCCGGTGATCGCCTACCGGCTGCTGCACGGCCTGGACATGCTGCGCCACGCCTGCGTGGTGCTGCGCGAGCGGTGCGTGGAGGGGATCACCGCCAACCCGGCGCGGATGAAGCACTTCGTGGAGCAGTCGATCGGGATCGTGACGGCGCTGGTCCCGCGGCTGGGCTACGAGGCGAGCACCGACATCGCCCGCGAGGCGCTGGAGACGGGGCGCGGGGTGTACGAGATCGTGCAGCGGCGCAAGCTGCTGACCGCGCGGGAACTCGACGAATTGCTGGACCCCGCTCGCATGGCCGGTTCGCCGGCCGGAGGCACGACCTGATGGCTGGACTCAAGCTCGATGGCGCCGGCACGGCCAAGATGGCCACCCTCGAGTCGGCGGTGCACGCCGCGTCGACCCTGCACGTGACGGTGGAGCGGATGGCGATGGCGGTGAAGTCCAAGCAGCCGACGGCGATGTTCCTGTCGACGTTCAAGCGGACCGCCGCGCCGATGGTGGGGCAGCTCAAGGGGCAGTTCGGGATGATCTCGGACCAGGTGGCGGCGGCGATCCTCGTCTGCACCAAGACGGGTGGGGGGGAGCCGCAGCGGCTGCGGGCGATGCGCGAGGCGGTGGCGGGGATCAAGGTGGCCCTCGAGATCGCGGTGGCGCAGACCAAGGAGAAGCACGCCCGGCACGACGAAAAGCACGAGGGGGCGGCCGAGCCGGCGGAGTGACGCCGGGGGTGGCGCAACCCCCGGTGCCGGTTGGCGTTGCACGCGAAATTTCGGGTTGTATCCGGCGGGGTGGGGGCGTACTTTTCCGCGATGTTTTTCCCGGCCTGTCCGCGCCCGCGACCGGCCGTCCCGCTGGCCCAACGAGACAGGACATGACCGGTACTTCGCGCCTGCGCCGGAGCCTCGGTGCCGCCACGGCGGCGCTCGCCCTTGCCGCGCTCGCCGCCTGTGGCTCCGACCACCCGAACTCGACCTTCCTCCACTGGACGGAGTTCGGCCGCGACATCGACTTCCTCTGGGACCGCCTCCTCGGCTGGGGCACCGCCGTGTTCGTCCTGGTCGAGGCGGTGCTCGTCTACACCATCATCAGGTTCCGGGCCAAGCCCGACGGCCCGACCCCGGTGCAGACCCACGGCAACACGACGCTCGAGATCACCTGGACGATCGTCCCGGCGGTGATCCTGGTGTTCATTGCGGTGCCGACGGTGCGCACGGTGTTCAAGACGCAGGCCAAGGCCCCCGACAGTGCGCTGCAGGTCGAGGTGATCGGGCACCAGTGGTGGTGGGAGTTCAAGTACCCGCAGTACGGCATCACCACGGCCAACGAGCTGTACCTGCCGGTGGGGCGCACGGTGAACTTCGCGCTCAAGACGAAGGACGTGCTGCACTCGTTCTGGATCCCGAACCTCGGCGGCAAGCGCGACCTGATCTCGAACCGCACGAACTACCTGTGGTTCACCCCCGACTCGATCGGGGCGGCGGCGATGAACGGCCAGTGCGCCGAGTACTGCGGCGACAGCCACGCCAACATGAAGTTCAAGGTGTTCACGGTGGCGCCGGCCGACTTCGAGTCGTGGGCGGCGCACCAGAAGCGGCCGGCGGTGTTCGGCGTGGCGCCGGCGGCTCCCGCCACGCCGGCGGTGCCGGTGAAGTCGGCGGCGCGCGGCGCGGTCGCAGCGGCCCCGGCGCCGGCGGACACGGCCCCCCCGGTGGGCTACGCCTTCCCGGCCGACCAGATCAAGCCGTTCTGGTGGCCCAAGACGCCGCTCCCGGCGGGGCTGGCGGAGATCCCGGACGCGGTGCTGGCGCAGGGCGACGCGGCGCGCGGCAAGGACACCTACTCGCGCTCGGCCTGCATCGGCTGCCACACGATCACGGGCAACCCGATGTCGATGGGCGTGATCGGCCCGAACCTGACGCACTTCGGCTCGCGGCACACGCTGGCCGCGGGGCTCTTTCCCAATGACGCGAAGCACCTGGCGATGTGGATCAAGAACTCCCGCATGATGAAGCCCGGGGTGCTGATGAACACGCAGGGGATGAACGAGATGGATCCGATGATGCACCAGAAGGTCACCACGGGTGGCCTCACCGACGCCCAGGTCGCCGATGTCGTGGCGTACCTGCGCGCCCTCAAGTAGCCCGCGGAGACTGACACCCATGACCACGATGGCAGCCCCCGCCCCCGCCACGCTCCCCACGACCGGCGAGTACAAGACCGGCATCTGGAGCTGGCTCACGACGGTCGACCACAAGCGGATCGGCATCCTCTACCTCGTCACCGCCCTGTTCTTCTTCGTCTGGGGCGGGCTCGAGGCGGCGATCATCCGCGCGCAGCTGGCCGGCCCGAACATGGGGCTGGTGACGGCGCAGCAGTACAACCAGCTGTTCACGATGCACGGCACGACAATGGTGTTCCTCGTCATCATGCCGCTGTCGTCGGCGTTCTTCAACTTCCTGATCCCGCTCCAGATCGGGGCGCGCGACGTCGCCTTCCCGCGGCTCAACGCGTTCAGCTACTGGGTCTTCCTGGCGGGGGGCATCGTGGTCACGCTGCCGATCCTGTTCGGGATGGCGCCCGACGGCGGCTGGTTCGGCTACGCCCCGCTCACGACCAAGGCGTACTCGAGCGGCTACAACATCGACTACTGGGTGCTGGGCCTGCAGATCCTCGGCGTGGCCTCGCTGGCGGCGGCGTTCAACTTCATCACGACGATCATCAACATGCGCGCCCCCGGCATGGTGCTGATGCGGATGCCGGTGTTCACCTGGATGTCGTTCGTGGTGCAGTTCCTCGTGATCCTCGCCTTCCCGGTGATCACGGCGGCGCTCGTGTTCCTGCTGTTCGACCGCTTCTTCGGCACGAACTTCTACACCGTCGCGGCCGGCGCCGACCCGCTGCTGTGGCAGCACCTGTTCTGGGTCTTCGGCCACCCCGAGGTCTACATCCTCATCCTGCCCGCGTTCGGGCTGGTGAGCGAGGTGCTGCCGACCTTCTCGCGCAAGCCGCTGTTCGGGTACCCGGTGATCGTGTACTCGGGCATCCTGATCGGCGCCCTCGGATTCGGCGTCTGGGCCCACCACATGTTCTCGGTGGGGATGGGGCCGATCGCCGACTCGGTGTTCTCGGTGACGACGATGCTGATCGCCATCCCCACCGGCGTGAAGATCCTCAACTGGGTGTCGACGATGTGGGGCGGGCAGATCCGCTTCACGACGTCGATGATGTTCGCGATCGCGCTGGTGGCGATGTTCACCGTCGGCGGCATCTCGGGAATCATGCACTCGTCGGCCCCGGCCGACCTGCAGCAGACCGACTCCTACTTCGTGGTCGCGCACTTCCACTACGTGCTGGTGGGCGGCGCGGTGCTCGGCATCATGGCCGGCGTCTACTACTACTTCCCCAAGTTGACGGGGCGGATGCTCGACGAGACCCTCGGCAAGTGGCACTTCTGGACATTCGTCATCGGCACCAACCTGACCTTCTTCCCGATGCACATGTCGGGGCTGTACGGGATGCCGCGCCGCATCTACACGTACGACGCCGGGCAGGGATGGGAGATGTACAACCTGCTGTCGTCGATCGGCGTGATCTTCCAGGCCATCGGGATGACGATCTTCTTCGTGAACTTCATCCGCAGCTGGAAGAAGGGGGCGATCGCCGGCAACAACCCGTGGGGGGCGCCGACACTGGAGTGGGCGATCCCGAGCCCGGTGCCGGACTACAACTTCGCGCACATCCCGGTGGTCACTTCGCGCTACCCGCTGTGGGACCAGAAGGCCGGCGATCTGGTGAAGAGCGAGGCCGAGACGACGACCGGCGGCCGGCTCAAGACCGCCGCCGAGCTCGGCATCCCGATGCCCTTCCCGACGATCCTGCCGCTGGTCGCCGCCGTGTTCATGACGGCGATGCTCTGCGGGCTGCTGTTCATCCACGCGGGGAACCTGCCGCTGGCGCTCGGCATCATGATCACCTGCGGGCTCGGGCTCGCGTTCACGCTCATCAAGTGGCTCACCAGCCCGCTCGAATGACCGCCCTGACCACCGGCGCCCCCGCCCGGGCGCGCCTGCACCCCACTGGAGCCTGACGTGGCCACTGCCGCCATCGCTGAATCGCACTCGCACGGCGAAGTCTCGCACCACCGCACCTCGACGGGGCTCAACCACCGCAAGGTCGCGGTGTGGGCCTTCATCGGGTCGGAGTGCATGCTGTTCGTGTCGCTGATCTCGACCTACCTGATCTACAAGGGACGGTCGGTCGTCGGCCCGTACCCGCACGAGAACTGGACCGACCCGGCGACCGGCAAGGTGTTCAAGGAGATCCTGAACATCCCCGTCACCTCGGCGTCGACCTTCGTGCTGCTGATGTCGTCGCTGGCGATGGTGCTGGCGCTGGCCGCGGTGCAGAACAAGGACAAGCCGATGCCCACCGGCTGGTGGGACCGCCAGCTCCGCTCGTCCAAGCTCTGGCTCTGGATGACGGCGCTGCTCGGCACGACCTTCCTCGGCTTCCAGGCCTACGAGTTCACCTCGTTCGTGCACGAGGGGCTGACGATCCGCACCAACCTGTTCGGGTCGAGCTTCTTCACCCTCACCGGCTTCCACGGCGCGCACGTGACGGTGGGCGTGCTCTGGCTGCTGGCGCTGCTCGGCATCGACTACAAGCGCGGCCTCAAGCCCGCCGACGCCCTCAACGTCGACATCGCCGCCCTGTACTGGCACTTCGTCGACGTGGTCTGGATCGCGATCTTCACGCTCATCTACCTCATCAAGTAGGCCGGCGCCCATGGCACACGACGCATCCCACGCCGACGCCGCCGACCACGGCGCGGAGCACGCCGAGGAACACCACCCCCAGTGGTCGACCTACTGGAAGGTCGCCCTGATCCTGTCCGTGATCACGGTGGTCGAGGTCTGGATCTACTACACGCCGTTCCGCGACTCCAAGCTGTTTGTGCCGGCGCTGCTCACCATGAGCGCGGCCAAGTTCGCGATCGTGGTGATGTTCTACATGCACCTCAAGTACGACCACAAGCTGTTCCGGGTGCTGTTCACCGGCCCGTTGCTGATCGCGATCGGCACGCTGACCGGGCTGATGTTCCTGTTCGGCAAGTTCGCGCTGCACCTCGGCGGCTGACGCCGGCGCAGGACCGGAATGACAGGGGGGCGCCCAGCGAAGCCGGGCGCCCCCCTGTCGCGTTCGTCATCCTGAGCGCAGCGAAGGATCTGCTTTTCGCCCGTCATCCTGAGCGCAGCGAAGGATCTGCTTTTCACGGCACAAGCAGGTCCTTCGCTTCGCTCAGGACGACAGCTACTCCTTGCCGCTCAGCGCATACTCCAGCGTATGCCGGAGATTCGGGTGCCGGCGGTACACGTACCGCCCCATCGCCACCGCCGCGATCAGGTTCGCCAGCCCCACCGACCACCAGGTCATGCCCCCCAGCGCCGCGCTCATGCTCAGGATCGCCGTCGCGCCGTAGAACGCCAGCTGCGACGCCACGAACAGGATGAACAGCCCCGCCAGCGCGGCCGGCACCTTCTCCGACACGTTGACCATCGCCGACGCGCCGATCCCCAGCGCGCAGAAGGCCAGGTAGTGCACCACCGTGTACCCGGCGACGTGCAGGGTCTCGCTCTCCCCCATCGTCGAGCCGAAGAAGCTGAAGAAGCCGTGGCCGAGCGCGGCCGGCGTCTGCAGCGGGTGCCCCGCGATCATGTCGATGATGAAGAACCAGACGGCGACCGACGTGGCCCCGATGATCCCGGCGACGATTCCCTCGCGCACCACCGGGTTGGCGGGCTTGCTCGTGGCGTCCATGGGCTGAGCCTCCTGGGGCGGCGCCTGCCGCACCGGCCTGCGGTGGTCCCGGGAGCGCCGCGCACCGGCGGCACCCCCCCCCTACGCTACCACTTCCCCGTCCCGCGCGTTAGCGCCGGCCCCCCCGGGCGGCGCCGGGCTACCAGCCCAGCACCATCGCGAACACCAGCGGGGCCACGATGCTCGCGTCGCTCTCGATGATGAACTTGGGCGTGTCCATCGCGAGCTTCCCCCACGTGATCTTCTCGTTCGGCACCGCCCCCGAATAGGAGCCGTAGCTCGTCGTCGAGTCGGAGATCTGGCAGAAGTACCCCCACAGGGGCACCTGGGTCCGCCGCAAGTCCTGGTGCAGCATCGGCACCACGCAGATCGGGAAGTCGCCGGCGATGCCGCCCCCGACCTGGAAGAAGCCGAGCGAGTGCTTCGCCGTCAGCTCCGTGTACCACTCGGCGAGCTTCACCATGTACTCGATGCCGGTTCGCACCGTGTGCACGTTCCGGATGTGCCCCTCGATGCAGTGGCCGGCGTACATGTTGGCGAGCGTCGCGTCCTCCCACCCGGGCACGAAGATCGGGAGCTTCTTCTCGGCGGCCGCGAGGAGCCACGAGCCCTTGGGGTCGATCTGGTAGCTGTCCCTGAGCTTCCCGCCGAGGAGGATCCGGTACATGAACTCGTGCGGGAAGAGGCGCTCCCCCTTGGCGTCGGCCTTCTGCCATTCCTCGAGCACCACGGTCTCGATGCGGCGCATCGCCTCCATTTCGGGAATGCAGGTGTCGGTGACGCGGTTCATGTGGCGGTCGAGGAGGGCCTGCTCGTCGGCGGGGGTCAGGTCGCGGTAGTGCGGTACCCGCTCGTAGAAGTCGTGGGCCACGAGGTTGAAGACGTCCTCCTCGAGGTTGGCGCCGGTGCACGAGATGCCGTGGATCTTGTCCTGGCGGATCATCTCGGCGAGGGAGAGGCCGAGCTCGGCGGTGCTCATCGCGCCGGCGAGGGTGACGAACATCTTGCCGCCGCTGGCGAGGTGGGTGTTGTAGGCCTCGGCGGCGTCGACGAGGGCGGCGGCGTTGAAGTGCCGGAAGTGGTGGCGGACGAAGGCCGAGACGGCGCCGGTGGGCGAGGGGGCCCACGGGGCGCGCGCGGGAAGTGCCCTGGGCGCGGCAGGAGTGGCGGTGGTCGACATCGGGGAAATGTCGTCGTGGCGGTGTGGCTGGGCAACCGAGCGGTGGCCCGGCGATCGAGCGGGACTGACGCGGGGGCGGACCGACGCCCGAATGCCGGGTTGGCCCCGGGAGCGGAGGCCACGGCCGCGCCATGATCGGTGCCGGGGACTGGCGCGGGAGCCGCATGCGCTGCGAGTATTATCCCGTAGCAAAACCTCGGTCGCTGTCCCGGTACCGGTTCTTGCGGGGTGTGCCCACACGCCGCGCGCCGACCCTCCCACCGACCTCGAGGTCGCAGGCAGGCATCATGTGGTGCCTGTCCATCTCACATGCGCCGGTCGCCCTTCGGGCGCCCGGCGGATACTGGGGTATGTCCCCCGGAGGATCTCGTGCGACGACTTGATGTCAAGGCGTTGGCTATGGCCGCAGGCATGCTGCTGCTGGCGACAGGGCAAGTGCGGGCGCAGGGCGTGGCTGGAGCCATCGCCGGAACGGTCACGATCGCGGGAGCGCGAACGCCCCTCAGTGACGTACGGGTCCAGGTTGCTGGGACCGTGCTCCAGGCGAGCACCAATGTGCGCGGCGAGTACCGGCTGGCGAATGTCCCCGCCGGGCAGCAAACCATCAGTTTCTCCCGGATTGGCTACAAGGCCGAGCGCATCCGGGTCACCGTCGTGGCCGGCCAGACCACCACGCATGACCAGGCGCTGACCGAGTCGGCGGCGAGCCTGACGCAGGTCGTCGTGACGGGGACGGCGGGCAACCAGGAGCGCCGCGCGCAGGCGGCGACGGTCGCGAGCGTTGACGCGGCGAAGCTTGTCGAGTCGGGGCCGATCTCGAGCGTGCAGGAGCTGCTGACGGCCCGCACCGCGGGCGTGTCCGTGAGCAAGTCGTCCGGTTCGGCCGGCACGGCCTCGCAGATCCGGATCCGCGGCAACTCGTCGATCTCGCTCTCCAACACGCCGCTGATCTTCGTGGACGGCATGCGCGTGTCGGAGGGGCAGCCGAGCCTTGGCGTGAACGGCCAGGTGGCGGACCGGCTGAACGACATCAGCCCCGACGACATCGAGTCGATCGAGATCGTCAAGGGGCCGGCCGCGGCGACGCTGTACGGTGCCGACGCCTCGGTGGGCGTGATCCAGATCATCACCAAGCGCGGCAAGATGGGCGCACAGAAGTTCACGCAGTCGGTGCGCAGCGAGTACGGCTTCATCGGTGCGAACTTCACGCCGCCGGACAACTGGGGCGCCTGCACGGCGGCCCTCGTGGCGCCGACGAGCGTCAACCCGCTGTGCCGCGGCAAGGCGGTGGGCGCGCTGGTATCCGACAACCCGCTCAGGCGCACCAATGCCTTTCGCGCCGGGGTGGACCGCACCTTCGGCTGGACCGGGCGCGGCGGTGGCCAGAACTACGGGTACTTCGTCTCCGGCGGCTACGAGAGCCAGTACGGCACGCTGCCCAACAACGAGCTGACGCGCTACAACGGTCGGGTGAACTTCTCGTTCACGCCGGACCCCAAGTGGGCGCTCGACGCCAGCGTGAGCTTCGTCCGGTCGTTCACGCAACTGCCGGACAACGACAACAACATCTACGGCTTCCTCGGGGGCGGACTGCTCGGGTCGCCGCTGTCGCGCCAGGACAACGGCCTGCCCAGTCAGGACGGCTGGTTCGGCTTCGCGCGGCAGGTGGACGCGATCACGGCCATCAAGAACTCGCTGCAGACGTCCCGCAACCTGTACTCGCTCACGGCGAACTACACGCCCGTGCCGTGGTTCACCAGCCGCCTCACGCTCGGCGGCGACATCCTGCGTGACGAGTTCACGCGCTTCTTCCCGAAGAACGCGGTCGGCCAGTACGCCGCCGCGCTCAACGGCGGGTCGAATTCCCAGACGCGCCAGGGATTCGACCGCTTCACCCTGGATTACCTCGGGAACGTGCGCAGCGAGTGGGGCTCCGAGCGGCAGTGGGAGACCAACGTGTCGTTCGGCGCCCAGACCATCGCCTCGCGCACGGAAAGCATCGGCGCGACGGGTGTGGGGTTCGTGGTCAACTCGAACCCCACGGTCGGCTCGGCGTCCAGCACGTCCGGCAGCCAGGACTACGGCGAACAGACGCAGTTCGGGCTCCTCGGGCAGGTGCAGGTCGGGTACCGGAACAAGATCTTCGTGCAGCTCGCGAATCGCATCGACCGGTTCTCGTCGTTCGGCCGGCCCAACGACGCCTTCCTGCTGCCGAAGATCGGCGTCACCTACACGCTCTCCGAGGAGCGGTGGTTCAAGCTGCCCTGGGTGAGTGACTTCCGGGTTCGCGCGGCCTACGGCGAGACCGGCCGGACGCCGGGCGCCGGCGCGGCCCTCACGACCTTCATCGCCGCCCCGTACGCGATCTCGGCGACGACATCGGCGGCCGGCGCCGTGCCGAACAACCCCGGCAACACGAACCTCAAGGCCGAGCGCGGCACGGAGTTCGAGGCGGGGGCCGACTGGTCGATGTTCCGCAATCGCGTGAACTTCGAGCTGACCGGCTTCTACAAGGTGACGAAGGACCTCCTGCTGCAGGTGCCGCTGCCCCCGTCGCTCGGGTACCGCAGCAACCCGTTCCGGAACATCGGCGAAGTGATGAACCGGGGGGTCGAGTTCACCGTCAACGCGCAGATGCTGCGCATGCGTGACGTGCAGTGGGACATGCGCTACAGCATGAACACCCTCACCAACCGCCTGAACAGCCTCAGCAACGACCAGGGGACCGTCGCGCCATTCTTCGTTGGCAATGTGGGCCGCATGATCCCCGGGTACCAGCTTGGCGTGATGAGCAGCAAGCGGATCCTGGCGATCAACCCGACCACGGGGGTCGTCACGGTCGACAGCGTCTTCTCGCCGATCAACAACGTGCTGCCGACGTTCGAGGCGTCGCTGTACAACACCTTCCGGCTCGGCAAGTACGTGCAGGTCGCGTTCTCCATCGACACCAAGCGGGACTTCGGCGTCTACAACCTCACCGACTACTTCCGCGAGACGCAGGTGGTGCGGAGCGCGCGCCGCCTGGTTCCCGGCGCGGTGTCGGCGTTCGAGTGGCAGCGCCGGTACGGCAACCCGAACCCGGGAACGCCCGCCTTCGTGCAGCTCGGCGGCGCCGCGACCACGGTCGCCGAGGTGCGCGAGGCCTTCATCCAGCCGGGCGACTTCACCCGCATCCGCGAGCTCTCGACCACGCTCACGCTGCCGGCCAGCTGGACGAACCGGATCGGCGCCTCGAGTGCCGCGTTCACGATCGCCTTCCAGAACCTGATGCTCTTCTCCAATTACCAGGGGGCCGATCCGGAGGTGCTGACCAACATCGCCAGCCAGTTCGACCGGGCGGAATTCCTGACCGTTCCCACGCCGCGGCGCGTCATCATGCGCCTCAACCTCTCCTTCTGAGCGAGGCCACCATGCCAACCCGTCTGATGGCCCGCGCGCGCCGCGCCGTCGCCGTCGCCGTCCTCATGGCCGGTGCCAGTTGCACCGAGTTCCTGACCGTTCCCAACCCCACCGTCATCGACGCGGGGGCCATCAATCCCTCCACCGACGCGGCCACGCTGGCGAACTCGGCCCAGCAGAACTTCGCCACGTCGTACGGGCTCATGATCATGTACTCGTCGTGGTTCACCGGCGAGACGCAGGTCGCGGAGACCTTCCCGACCCGCAACGAGTTCGGGCGCCGGGATGTCGTCAACACCAACACCTCGCTCAACGCCGACGTCTGGTCGCCCCTCTCCCAGACGCTGTCGGCGGCGCGCTTCGTGCTCGGGCTCTCCCTGCCCACGCCGACCACGAACCTGATCCGGGCACAGGCCGCGCTCTTCTCCGCGTACGGCTTCGTGTTCATGGCCGAGGACTTCTGCGGCGGCACGGTCGGCTCCGGGCCGCTGCTCTCCACGGCGGCGATGCTCGACTCCGCGAGGGACAACTTCACGCTCGCGATCACCATCTCCCGGGCCGCCGCCGCGGTGGCCGGTGCGCCGGCGGCAGCGGTGACCCTCGCCAACCAGTACGCCAACATCGGGTTCGTCGGACGGGCGAGGGCGCAGCTGCAGGCGGGGCGCAAGCCGGAGGCCGCGCAGGACGCCGACTCGGTGTCCGCCGGGTTCTCGTTCAGCCTGCCGTACGTCGACGACCTGTCCAACCGGACCCGGCTGTCGAACACCATGCATCAGTTCACCCGCGACCGCGGTTCGATCATGGTCGCACCCGCGTATCGCACCGCCGACCTTCGCGTCCGGTGGGTCGATGGCGCCACGCTCGGCTTCTCGGCCCAGGACGCGTCGAGCGGCACGTTCTTCGTGCAGCGCAAGTACACCGGCTACGCCGACCCCATCCGGCTCGCCAGCAAGCTCGAGACGGACTACATCCGTGCCGAGGCGACGGGTTCGACGGTGGAAATGACCAACCTGATCAACGCGCGCCGGACCGCGGGAGGGCTCACCGCCTACGCGGGGCCCACCGACCCGGCAAGCCTGCTCACGGAGCTCATGAACCAGAAGGCGTTTGACTTCTACCTCGAGGGAAAGCGCCTCGGCGACCTGCGACGGATCCCGTCGTCGATCACCAACCTGCCGGTTCCGGGGGCGACGTACTTCAAGGGCGGCTTCCCGCCGAACGGCAGCCGCGTCTGCTATCCGATCCCGAACGTCGAGACCGACAACAATCCGTTCCGTCCGTCAACGCCCTGATCGCCAAGGACGCGGAGGCGGCTGGGCCGGGCGTGGTTCGCGAGAGCGGGCCACGCCCGGTCGCTTTCGGGCAGGTGCTCCCGCCCTCTCGTCCCACGTCCACCTCCGCCCGCGGCCCGGCGAGCACCTGTCCGGACTCCCCGCCGGCCCGGCACATGGGCACAGCGGGCCCTCGGCGGATCGCCGGTCGGGGGTTGTGCGGCACCATCGCCATCAGCGCCGGGCATCGCTCGGCGAACTTCATCATGCGCTCGATCCCGGTTCACACCGCGAGCATGTTCCTGAGGATGGCCTGCTCGGCGGCGGCGGCCAGGCCGCGGAAACGGGGGGCGCGCTCGTCGTCGTCGTGCGCCACGCGGTTGATCGCGTCCTCGGCGAGGGAGAGCCGGACGCGGTGCCCGACGAAGGCGGGCCCGTCGTCGACGGGGCCCAGCAGGCGCGCGCGGGAGATGCCCTCGGCGCGGCGGGAGCGACGGTGGTCGTCCTGCGGTAATCGTGCGCCCTCGGGACGTCAGGGCAAACGCGAGCGGGTCACGGACGAAACGGCAGCGCGAGCGACACAGCAGACGGAGAGAGCTGACGGTCCGATTCGACCGTGAAGTCGAACGTGCGAAGGACCAAGACCCTACCCGCCCGATCGAATGGTTCGCTCGCCATCGACTCAAGTCCCGTTGTCACGAGAAGTCGCGTTCCATCCGCGCTCAGTGAGACCGCGTTGACCGGGACGGGACTTGCGGAGCTCGACGGAATCGGGATGTCCGGCAGGCGCGCGAGCGACGTGGAGTAGTGCAGCAGGCGACTTCCTGGGGCGCCGCCACCGGCCGAGCGATAGTCGTTCATGATGATGGAGCCGTCTTCATGCAGAACGACCGGAAGTCCGAAGACAGGCACATCTACAGCTGAATCGGCCAGCATGGACGCGCAGTCGAGTCGCACCAGGCGTGTGCCGGCAAGCGCGAACGCGACGCCGCCCGACGGACCCTGCACGAACTTCCCCGAACCGGAGTACAGATGCGGGAGCTCTGCCACGAAAACCCGCCGGACGACGCTTGACGTTGCCGCATTGACGAAGAACGCCCACACGGTGTCCGGGCGGGCGGACAGGCCGGGGCCAGCGGCGTTGCCGCTGGCGTCGACCGCGAGCACGACCGCTGTTGCGCCGACTCCCGCGCCACAGTTACCAGCCGGTGCGACATGGAGGATCTGGCGCGCTCCCAGGGTGAGTGTCGCCAGGACACGCCGACTGGTGAGTGAAACAGTGGCGAGCGCGGCGCCGGACACGGGAAACCAAGTCGCCATCGTGACCGTCGTCCCCAAACTGTCGATCAAACCGATCGCGGCCGCGTGGGCAAATGCGGAATCGGGGGGACTGCTTCCGAAGTCAGCGAACGTGTACTCGGCGACGGCAGCGCTGCGACCGGGTTCGATTGCGCGCACACCGATTACGGCCGCGCCAAAGCGCCATTGCCACAACCGCCGACGTTGAGACTGCTCCTGAACGAATTGCCAATTCTCGACGGTGGGTGAAGCGGCCGACCGAAGCACTCTCGCCGAGTCGAGAGCAATCCAGGTTGTAACGCTCTGGCCTGCAGTGAGAACGGAACTGAACCGGGTCGCCGCACCCCACGCCTCCTCGGAGAATTCCGCGCTCGTCGGGGACGAACAAGCGAACAAATGAGCGGACGTTCCCAGACACGCGATGACCACGGCGAATCGCCATACGGACGCGCGCGCCAGATGCAGGCGGCGCAGCCGCCGACGTTCCGTTGAAGCTCCACCGGATGCCCGCCCCCCATCCTGGCAATCGCCATACGTCAGCGTCGTCGTGACGACACCTTGCGTCGAGTCGCCACAAGCCACACGCGCCTGACTGCTGACACCGGAAACGTCCATCTCGGTTTCCCCTGGGGATCAGTTCGAGACGGCGCCCGACTTGTCCATGGCGGTCACTCCGAGCACGCAGGAGAGTCGGCCTGGGTAGGCCACGGGCTTGATGTCTCCACCCCTTCGATTCGAGGGGATTTCAACGATGAAGACTGCCACGGTTCCGCGGCCGCCGCGGCCGCCTCCGCGTGCACGCTGCAGGCCGCTGCTCACGAAGTCTTTGCCCGCATAATACGGATCGGAGTACCACAAGCTTATGCTGAGCACGTCCGCTTGACCAATCTGCCAGGCCCGATCGGTCGCCGCGACCGAGGCCGGCGAGAGACGCGTCCCTCGCGCTGACCCCATCATGGATCGCTCGCTCGCGATGCCGATTCCGGCTCGCCGCATGACAGCGCGCACCGAGTCCAAGGCGGCGCTTGTCGGGGCGAGCACAATGAGCCGAGACCTGTCCCGCCGTAGGCGCGCCGCGCGGCCTTCGACTCGGTACTCGCTCCACTCCGACGCTTCGGCAAGGGCGGACTTCGTTGTCCCAGGCGCTAGCGTAGGCCGTGGTGAATCGCTGGTGCATGCTAGTGCCGCGGCCAACGCTCCGACAATGCTCCACCTGAGCCAAGTGTGTGCCATGTTGAGTACTCCGGTGAATGCGAGTTAGCCGTCAGCGCCGGAAAGGGATCGGTGCCCGGAGCGCACTTGCGCGCCCTCACTCGGTCCCATGTTGGGCCGGTCTCGACCCTGGCTTGGCGCCGCGTTCCGGACCCCCGTCGGCCCGCTTGGTGCGTGCCGCACTATTCCACCCCTACCCGTGGCGCGAAAGGGCCGATTCGTGACATTATGGTGAAGTCTTCTGGCATTCTCGCCCCGCTGCCCTCGGTTCGTCACCGCATCGGCGGATTCGCCTGCTTTCGCAGTTCGTCCCGTCGTATCACCGCGCGCCTTCGGTCCATCGCATGACCGCCCTCGCCCACCCGCCCGAGTCGATCGCCCCCGCGCCCCTCGAGGCGCGCGACGGCGGCGTGCCCGGCGTCGGCGCCGCGCCCAAGCCCCGCCCGCGCGAGCGGCTCATGTCGCTCGACGCCTTTCGCGGCCTCACCGTGGCGGGGATGCTCCTCGTCAACAACCCCGGCACGTGGGGGGCGATCTACGAGCCGCTGGAGCACGCGCCGTGGTGGGGCTGGACCCCCACCGACCTGATCTTCCCGTTCTTCCTGTTCATCGTCGGGATCACCACCCACCTCTCGCTCGAGCAGCGTCGCGCCCGCGGCGACTCCGACGCGGCGCTGGCGAAGCAAGTCCTCCGGCGCGGGGCGCTGATCTTCCTCTGCGGCTTCCTGCTGTCGCTCTTCCCGGGATTCACCTGGACGACGATCGCGGGGCACCCCGACGCGACCTTCCTCGATCGCGTCGTCCACCGCTGGGAACACGTGCGCATCATGGGCGTGCTGCAGCGCATCGGCGTGGCGTACACGATCGGGGCGCTGCTCTCGTTCCGCGCCCCGCTCCGGCGCGTCGTCGTCACCCTGGTGGTGCTGCTCTACGGCTACTGGGCGATCCTCGCCTTCGCTCCCACGCCCGGGACGGGGATCATGGGCGAGATCGACGTCGGCGCCCTCACCCTGCAGGGCTGGCTCGACCGCGCGGTGCTCGGTGCCGATCATCTCTTCCAGGGGACGAGCACCTGGGACCCCGAGGGAATCCTGTCGTCCCTCGGCGCGGTGGCGAGCGTCCTCTGCGGCGTGCTCGCCGGCCGGTGGATCGCCGAGCCGAGGCCGCTCGTGGAGCGCGTGGCGGGGGTGTTCGCGGTGGGGGGCATCGCCGCGGTGGCCGGCCTGATGTGGCACTGGTCGCTCCCGATCGGCAAGAACCTGTGGACGCCCAGTTACGTTGTGTTCATGGCGGGGATGGCGGCGATGTCGCTGGCCACCTGCATGTGGTTGATCGAGGAAATGGACGTCACCCGCTGGGCGAAGCCCTTCCTGGTCTTCGGCATGAACCCGATACTCGCCTTTGTGGGATCCGGGCTGATGGCGCGGTGTCTCTACTCCATCTTCACCGGCACCTGGAACGGCAGGGTCGTCCCCATCCAGCGGGTGATCTTCGAGACCGGGTTCAACAGCTGGCTGGCCCCACGGAATGCGTCGTTGCTGTTCGCCATGACATTCGTCCTGCTCTGGTTCGGCATCCTCTCCGTCTTCCACCGAAGGCAGTGGTTCCTCAAGATCTGACCCGGCGCGCGCTGCTCCTCGGCGCCTGCACCCTCGCCATCGCCACGACCGCCTCCGGCAGCACGCCCGAGGCGGTCGCTGCCGCTGGGCGGCAGAAGCAGGCGATCGCCGCGCCGGTCCCCAAGGGGACCGCGGCCAGAAAGCCGCCGGTTCGGCGGCGTGCCCCCCGCGCGGCCAAGGCACCGCCGCGGCGCGTGCGCACCCACCCGGTCACCTGGTCGAGTCCGCTCACCGTCAACGCCCTCGCCGCCGACCTGTCGGCGCTGGTGCCGGGCCCCTCGCGCGGCCACTGGGGCGGCATGGTGGTGTCGCTCACCCGCGGCGACACCCTCTGGAACCTGCGGCCGGGGGCCTCGCTCCTCCCGGCGAGCACGATGAAGCTGTTCACGAGCGCGCTGGCCCTCGAGCGCTTCGGCCCGGCCTGGCAGTTCCGCACCGAGGCCTTCCGCGACGGCCCCCTCGGCCCCGACGGCGTGCTCAAGGGGAACCTCGTGCTGCGCGGCGACGGCGACCCGTCGCTCTCGCCGCGGCTCTTTGGCGGCGCCCCCGGCGAGGCGATGACGCGCCTGGCGCGGGAGGTCGCCGCCGCCGGCGTCAAGCGCATCACCGGCGACATCATCGCCGACGGCTCGGCCTTCGACGACCGGCGCATTCCCGAGGGCTGGAAGAAGAAGTACCTCGGCGCGTCGTACGCGGCGCGAATCTCGGCCCTCTCGCTCAACGAAAACCTCGTCTGGGTGGTGGTGGCGCCGGGCGCGAAGTCGGCCGAGGTGCGGACCGAACCGGCGTCGGCGGGGCTGCCGGTGATCAACGAGGTGAAGCTCGTGACCGGGCGCGGCGCGCGGGTGCGCGTGGGCCGCAACCCGAACGGCGCCCTCACGGTGCGCGGCACGATCGGCGCCCGCGCCGGCGAGCGGCGGTGGAGCTACGTGGTTGACGACCCGGCGCTGTTCACCGCCGGCGCCTTCAAGACGGCGCTCGAGGAGGCGGGAGTGCGCATCGGCGGGACGCTGCGCGAGGGGGCGACGCCGCCGCTGGCGACGCGCGTCGGCTCGGTGTCGTCGCCGCCGCTATCGCAGATCGTGGGCGCGATGAACGGCGAGAGCATCAACCTGTTCGCCGAGCTCCTGTTCCGGAACGCGGCGCGCGGCCCCGGGCGCACCGGCATCGGCAGCGCCGACGCGGCGAACGTGGAGCTGATGCAGTTCCTGCGGCAGAAGGTCGGCGTCGATTCCGGCGCGGTGCTCGCCAAGGACGGCAGCGGCCTGTCGCCCCTCGACCGCGTGACGCCACGGTCGCTGGTGAAGGTGCTCGCGTACGGCAACGCGTCCACGTGGTCGAGCGCCTTCCACGAGTCACTCCCCGTCGCCGGCGAGAGCGCGACCCTGCGGCACCGCATGCGACACACGCCGGCGCAGGGGAACCTGCACGCCAAGACCGGGACCACGAATGACGTGACGAGCCTCGCCGGCTACGTCACGGCGAAGAACGGCGAGCTGCTGGCGTTCGCGATCGTGTACAACGGCACGGACCGGTGGCGGGCGCGCGAGCGGATGGACCGGGCCGGGGCGACACTGGCGGCGTTCGCGAGGCAGTAGGCGGCGCGGCCGGGGCGACGAGCGCCGCACCGGCGGCGGTCACGCGGCATGGTGATGCTTGACGCACACGCCGTCGCGGCGTACGCTTTCCGCGGGCATCCCCCTCTCGCCCGGTTTCGCCGGCGGGACAGCCGATCCCAGCGCTGGTGCTTCTCGCTGGCAGCGGCCCTTCCCCCCTCACTGTCATATGCGCCTTCCACTTCGGCTGGTCCGCGCCGCCGCCCTGACCTGGCTCGGCTCGTGCGGCGCCAGCAGCGCTGTCACGCCGCCGCCCCTCGCGGGCACGCCCTGGATCTCGGGCCAGACCATCGAGGCCGTCTTTGGTGCCGGCACCCTCAGCTCCGCCGGCTCGTCGACCGCGTCACAGGTCAGCCTGAGCGGCCCCGGCGCGCTCGCCCTCGCACCGGGGGGCGCCCTGTTCGTGGTGGACCAGTTGAACCATCGCGTGATCCGCGAGGACCTCGCCTGGATCAAGTTCACCGGAGTCGGTGCCGACGGGCTGCTGGGGCAAGCGCTGTTCACGGGAAGCACGCGGAACGCCGGCGCTGGCGGGAGCGTCCCCAGCGCCTCCGGATTCGACAATCCCCAGGGCGTGGCGATGGATGGCACCGGCGTGCTCTACGTGTCGGATCGCGGGAACAACCGCGTGCTGCGGTTCAACGGCGCCGTGGCGAAGGCCAATGGCGCCGCCGCCGACGCGGTGCTGGGGCAGGCGGACTTCACCACGAAGGCTTTCGGCACGACCGCCACGCAGTTCAGCGAGCCCGCCGGCGTCGCCGTCGAAGTGCTGGGCACGCTGTGGGTGACCGACCGCAACAACAATCGCGTGTTGCGGTTCAACAGCGCGGCCGGCAAGGCCAACGGTGCCGCAGCCGACGGCGTGCTGGGGCAGGCAGACTTCGTCACCGCCACCGGTGGCACGTCGAGCACCAAGATGAGGACGCCGCACGCCGTGATCGTGGACGCGTCGGGCAACCTGTTTGTGGCGGACCAGGGCAACCACCGGGTGCTGGTGTTCCTGAACGCCGCCGCCAAGGCCAATGGCGCCGCGGCCGACCTCGTGCTCGGCCAGGCCGACTTCACCAGCGGGACAGCTCCGGTGGCCGCGTCGGCCACGAACATGTACCTGCCATACGCCCTCGCGATCGACAACGCGGGACGCCTCTATGTCGCCGACGGCGGCCAGAATCGCATCCTTGTCTTCCACGGCGCGATCGCCAAGGGCAACGGCGCTGCCGCCGACCTCGTGCTCGGCAAGCCGAACTTCACCGACGGCTCGACGACGATGGCGACAGCCACGAATGTCGGCCAGCCGTATGGCGTCGCCGTGCAGTCGTCGACCGGCAAGCTCTACATCTCCGACTACTCCAACGCGCGGGTTGTGCGCTTGCAGGCCGCGAGCTCGCTGGTGCCGTAGCGCGTGGCGGCGCCCCGCGGCGTCGCCGCCTGCCCCAGGTGCGCCTCGAGCCGCTGCGGTCACCGCGGGAACCGGTCCGCCAGGCAGCTCCGCACCGTCAGCCCGTGGAACCGGCTCGGGTACACCACCCGCCGCGTTTCCGCGCCGGGTGACTCGAGCGCCCCGCACACCTGCTCGCTCCCCGACGTCGGCACGTCGACGTCCCGCTCGCCGATCATGTGCAGCGTCGGCGTCCCGAGCCGGTCGGCCGCATGGAACGGGTAGATGAGCCTCTGCCAGCGGGCGGGGCTCTTCCTCGGCGCGCCGAGTCCGTTGTGGTGCTCGACGACCTGCTGGTCGGAGCCGTACGTGCTCGGCTGCTTCGCGCTCCCCGCCCCGCTCGCCGCCGCCGTGCACCGCGTGTCGGACGCCGTCGTGTGGTCGGTGAGGATCGCGACCTGCCTCCAGCCGCCGATGGCCATCCGGCTCGTGTCGGCAACGCCAGCGCTCACCAGGCAGTGCGCGGCGCCGGGGATGTCGACCACCTCCTTGTGCCCCCAGTCGGCCTAGATCGCCTGCTGCCAGGCATGGCCGCGGCCGTCCGACCCGCCGCAGTTCACGCCGGCCACCGATGCGGGACGCGCCCCGGGCCCGGCGAAGCCGCCGCTACGCCTTCGGCGCCGCCATCTCCCTGATCGCGACCCCGCGCGCCGCCAGCTCGGCCACATACTTCTCGGCGGGCATGCACTCGTCCGGCGTGTGCACGCCGGCGGGACGCACCTCGCCCGCCGCCTGCAGCAGCCCGGTGATCGACAGCGAGTAGCCGGTGCAGCGCATCATGGCGCTGATCCCGTGCGCGGCGTCGAAGTAGTCGATCAGCTCGCGCCCCCAGAAGGCGCGCTCGCCGCCGCGCGTCCCCTCCACGGTCACGCGCAGCGCCACGAGGTCGCGCCCGTCGGGCTTGGTGAGGCGCGGCCCCACCGTGGCCACGAAGGCGTCGCGCGGGATGACCGCCGTCCCGTCCTTGGTCGTCACCGGCTCGAGGTCGAGCAGCCCCAGCGAGCGGATCGACGCCATCAGCTCCGCGTGCCCGGGGTAGCGCAGCGTCTTGTACTCCATCGTCGGGATCTTCCCCTCGTAGCGGAACGCCATCGTGGAGAGCCCGCCGGCGGTGTGGAACGCCTCGAGCGACCCGACCGGCGCGGGGAAGTCCACCGGCACCCGCTCGCTCAGCGCCGGCACCTGGTGGCGCTTGCCGTCGCGCAGCACCCACGAGAGGGTGGTGTAATAGTCCAGCACTCCCTCGAGCGAGTAGACGATCTGGTAGTTGAGCGGCGGCTCCGGCTGCTGCGGCAGCCCGCCCACGAAGATCCGCACCGCCGACACCGTGTCCATGCTCGCGATTCCCTGCTCGGCGAGGATGTTCACCATCCCCGGGGCCACGCCGCAGTCGGGCACCACCGTGACGCCGTGCTTCACCGCGAGGTCGTTCAGCCCCTTCTGCTGGAAGACGATCTCGGTGTTGCCCCCGAGGTCGCTGAAGTGCACCCCGGCCTCGACGGCGCAGCGCGCCATCGCGAGGTTGAAGTAGTAGGGGATCGCCGACATGCAGGCGGCGTGCCCCTGCATGAGCGCCGTGACCTTCGCCTCGTCGCGCACGTCGATGGTCACTGCGGTAAGCTGCTTGCCGAGGTACGGCGCGAGGAACGCCGGCAGGTGCGCCACCGTTTTGTCGGCGATGGTCACGGTGGCCACCTGCGGCTGCTGCAGCAGGTCGTAGGCGCACGCCGAGCCCTGCAGGCCGGCGCCAAGGACGAGCATCTTCATGTGCGGGGGTTCAGTTGGGCGTTGAGCTGGTGGAGCCGGCGAAAGCTAAGCCCCGTACAGGCGCGATGCCTGTCGGGCAAAGACACCTTGACACTGCGGGAGATGCCGCGTGACGGACGAGGGCTGGCGGTCGCACCTGATCGAGGGACGCGCGGGGGCGCGGGCGCTCCTCGCCGGCGTCAGGCGCATGGCGGTGCTCGGCATCAAGCCCGAGTCCATGGAGGCCGCCTACCTCACGCCCCTCAGGGCCCAGCAGGCGGGGATCGAGGTCGTGCCGGTGCCGGTCTACTATCCCGAGGCGACCGAGATCCTCGGCCAGAAGGTCTATCGCCGGCTGGTGGACATCCCCGGCGATCTCGACCTCGTGAACGTCTTTCGCAGGCCCGAGCACATCCCGCAGCATGTGCCCGACATCATCGCCAGGCACCCGAAGGCCGTCTGGTTCCAGCTGGGGATCCGCAACGACGAGGCGGCGGAGCAGCTCGCGCGGGCCGGGATCGACGTCGTGCAGGACCAGTGCGTGGAGCGGGAGCTGATCGCGATGGGAAGGTGAAGGTTGGTCGCATCCGGCCAGGGCAGGCAACTGCGGCGGGAGGAAGTTGAGAAGGGCGCAAGCGCGGCGGCACCGCATACACGGAAGTTCACGGAAGAATCAAGGGCGGAAGCAACTGACTCTGGCGTACGCAGTCCTCGGGCCGGCGTCGAACCGCGACACGAGTATCCGACCCGGCGCCCCAAGTACCCGTCCTTGTTTCCGCCGTGTACTTCCGTGGTCGTGGTCCGCGTCTCCCCGGTTACGCCTTCCTCCTCCATCTCTCGGTCCACCCCGGACCCCGAACGGGGCCGCGTGTCCACGCGGCTCGCCCTGTTCCTCGCCGGCAAGGACACGCTGCGGCGGCGCTCGCAGCGCTCGTCCGACAGCGGCAGGACGCGGGCAACGGCGCACGACCTCGCCAATGTGCGACGCAAGCCGTGGCCCCGGGCGGTCGCGCGGCGTTTGCCTACCGCGCGACCGCGATCTCCCCGCGTGCGCCGAGTACCGTCCAGCGCCGCGCACCGAGCATCGTGATCGCCCGCGCCCCGGCAAACGGCACGAGCCCGTCGAGCACGAGGCACAGCCCGTCGGCGGTGTGGACCGTTGGCACGCGCGCGCCGGGGATCGTGCGCGCGTCCCCCGGTGTGCGCCGCAGCACGATCCGCCCCGCTCCCGGGTCGAAGGTCGCGCCCCGGTCGCCCAGCCAGTCGAGCCCCACGCGAATGCCCCGCGCCCTCGGCTGCGGTGCCACCCGTGCCGGCACGTTCACGAGCCGGAGTCCGCCGATCGCCAGCGAATCGATCACCGCCACGGTCGCCGACGCGCGCGGCGCCGTGCCCCCGTCGGTGAACACCCGCACGGCGGGGCGGCGCAGCCATGCCGTGTCCACCACCACGCCGCGTACCAGCGGGTCGGCGAACAGGGTCGCGGTGTCGGCGCCAATCGTCGCGCCGATCGCGGCCACCGCCACCGTGTCGTCGCGCGCGGGCACCCACGCCACGCTCGTCGAGTCCGCGCCGCGGGCCGCCGCCGCGTGCGCCTGCATCCACTCGGCGCGCCGCACCTCGCCGCGGGGCAGCGTCGAGCCCGGCATCGTGACCAGCGCCCGCCACTGCCCCGCCCGCTCGTACGCGAAGGCGAGCTCGCCCACGAACAGGCGCGGGTCGGCGCCAAAGAAGCGCGCCTCCTCGTACAGCGCGCTGGCCACGCGCGCGGCCCCGCGCGCCATCACGTGCCGCGCCAGGTTGAGCCGGGCCCACGGGTCGCGCGGCCGCCCCTTCACCGCCCCGTAATACACCGACTCCGCGGCGAACAGCTGCCCCCGCTCGATCAGCGCGTCGGCGCGGTCATGCTCGGCGGTGGCGCGGGCGTCCTGCGCGTGCGCTGGAATCGCGAGGCCGGCGGCGACAAGCGCGAGCGCGACGCCGAGGCGCCAGGCGTCGGTGCCACGGCGCCACGCGACCGCGCCGAGGCGCGCGCAGTGGACGCGCGAACTCGGCCCGCCGCCGCGGCGCCGCGCACCGGCCGCCCCCCGCTGGCTCCCGCCGGCGCTCACGCCGGCCCGCCGCGGCGCAGCGCGATCGCCGCCAGCAGGTCGCCGTCGGGATCGACCTGCACGCCACGCACCGACGCACCCCCAGGGAGCGCCGGTCCCGTTACCGTCGTGCGCACAGCCGACGCCGGCAGCGCAACCAGCTGGTCCACCACGGTGCCATCCTCCATGGTGACGCGCACCGGCAGCGTGAGCCGGTACGCACCAAATCGCGCCGACTGCCCCACGTCGAGCACCAGCCGACCGTCGCGCACCTGCCAGGCGATGTCGAGCTCCGCCCAGCCGGGCTTGCGCAGCCACTGGTCGAAGAACCACCCCAGCGGCGCACCGTGCTCCGCCTCCACCGCCGCGCGCAGGTCGTCGGTGAGCGCGGTGCCGTGCCGGAACTTGAGCTGGTACGCCCGCAAACCGCGCACGAACGCCGAGTCGCCGACCTCGCGCCGCAGCATGTGCAGCACATGGGCCCCCTTCTGGTAGCTGTTCGTGTTGAGCAGCCCGAGCAGGTCCCCCTGCGTGGTATCGATCACCGGCCGGTCGCGCGACGCCGCCGACCCCATGATCACGCGCCGGAAGTCGGCCAGCACCGCCTTGCGGGCACTGTCACCGTGGGCGTGCTCCATCCACATCGCCATCAGGTAGTCGGCGAACCCCTCCGAGAGCCAGACGTGGGCCCACGCCCGCTCCGTCACCGCGTCGCCGAACCACTGGTGCGCCGTCTCGTGCGCGATCGTCCCCTCGCTCACGGAGCGCGGCGCCTGGAACATGTCCCAGGCGTAGAAGATCGCCCCCGCGTTCTCCATCCCGCCAAAGCGCGTCGCGCTCTGCACGTGCAGCAGCTGCGCGTACGGGAATCGGCCGAACAGCGACGCGTAGAACCGCACCATCCCGCCCGCGGCCGCGAAGGGTCCCGGCATCGATCCCTTCGACGCCGGCTCGACCAGGATCCCCTGCGACACGCACCCGCCCGCTTCGCCGAACCCGCAGGCGGTCTCGCCGAGCGGCACGTGGCTGAACGCCGCCACGCCGATCACCATCAGGTAGGTCGGGATCGGGTGCGTCTCACGAAAGCGCCAGACGTTGGTGGTCGCCGTCGCGGTCGGGCCGTCCACCTCGGTGCGGTCACGCAGCGTGCCGTTGGCGACCACCACGTAGCTCGTCGGCACGCGCACCGTGAACGACACCGTCGCCTTGTCGGACGGATGGTCCACCGACGGGAACCACTGCCGGGCGCGATTGGGCCAGTTGTCGCCGAAGGCCGTCCAGCCCGCACGGGTGTCGGTCCGTATGATCAAGCCATCGGCCGGGCTGCCGCGCCAGGCCACGGCCACCTCGATCGTGTCGCGCCCGCCCGCGCCCAGGGCGACGGTCGCTCCCGTGCTGTCCGCGCGCACTGGCTGTGGTTGCCCGCGCACCGCCACCGACGTCACCGCGAGTCCCACCAGGTCCAGATGCACGGCCGACGTCGCCGCCGTGCGGCGCAGCGTGATGGTGGCCTTGCCCTCGAGCATGCGCGTGGGCGGCGCAAGGGTGAGGTCCAGGTCGTAGTCGAGCACGTCGATCCCGGTCGCGGCGTCCGTGACCATCGCCGGGGGGACGGGGCGGGTGTGAGTCGTGCGCGACGGTTGCGCGAGGACGGGAGCGGCCAGGAAGGCGACGGCGACGGCGAAAAGCGGATCTTTCGCGAAGCCTTCCCCGAGCGAGCGCAGCGAGTCGAATGGGCCCGGGATGGCGATCCTCATGCGCCCACCATCGTGCGCCTACCGGTGCACACGATAGATCATTCCGGCGTCGTCGTCGGACACGAGCACCGAACCGTCCTTGAGCACGAGCACGTCCACCGGGCGCCCCCACCGGCGGCCATCGCCTTCCTGGAAGCCGGTCAGGAAGTCCTCGTACCCCACCGGCCGCCCGCCGCGAATGCGGATGCGCACCACCTTGGCCCCCGTCGGCACGCGCCGGTTCCACGAGCCGTGGAAGGCGAGCAGCGCGTCGCCGCGGTAGTCCGCCGGCAGCTGCGTTGCCCCCGCCAGGAACGCGAGCCCCAGCGGCGCCGAGTGCGCCTGCATCGCGAGCGCCGGGGGGAGCGTCGACGCGCAGCGCGCCGCGTCGTTGAACTCGGGGTTCGGCACCCGGTCGCCAAAGCAGTACGGCCAGCCGTAGTCGCCCCCCTCTCGCAGGATGTTCAGCTCCTCGGGGGGCAGGTCCTCGTGGCTCGGCAGCAGGTTGTCGCGCTCGTGCTGCGACACCCACAGGGCGCCCGTGGGCGCGTGGATCGCAAGGCCCACGGCGTTGCGCAGCCCGCGCGCGAACACGATCCCGTGGTGGCCCTCCGCGTCGAAGCGCAGCACCGCCGCCCGCGTCGAGTCCTTCTCCACGCAGATGTTGCACGTGCTCCCCACGGCGACGTACATCGCGTCGTCGGGGCCGAACACCACCGTGCGGGTGAAGTGCCCCCCGGCCGCGTCATACCGCGCCGCCGTGGGCTGGGGCGTCCCCTCGGCCACCCCCGCCGCGTTCAGCTTGATCCGCACCACCTCGTCGGTGTTCGCCACGTACAGCCATCCGCCGTGCACGGCCAGTCCGTGCGGCAGGTGCAGCCCCTCGGCCACCACCGCGCTCCGCTCCGCCACGCCGTCGCCGTTGGCGTCCACGAGGCGCACCACGGTGCCGGCTCCCGTCTGGCTCACGTACACGCTGCCGTCGGGCCCGAGGGCCATCAACCGGGCGCCGGGAACGCGGGCGTAGTCGTCCACCTTGAGCCCGGCCGGCACGAGCAGCTTGCCATGGTAGGCCGCCACGGGGTTGGGCATCGGGGCGGCGACGGCCGCTGGCATGGCACGTCCCTGCTGGGCCGCGTCGGTCTCCAGCGCGCCGACGGACATCGCCGCCGCCACCCCCGCCGCCGCCACGCCAACCAGCACGCGCATCGGCACTCCCTCAGCGCGCTGCATCACGCGGCCGGGACGCCGGCACGCCGGCACGCCACGAATCCGCTCAGCGCCCGAACAGCCGGCCGAGCACGCCGCCCGACTTGTCCTCGCCGTCGGGGCTCGACGCGGCCGCGAACGCCGACGCGAACTCCGGCGCCGAGGCATAGCGCTCCTCGACGCCGCGGGCCATCCCCTTGAGCAGCACCTTCTCCACCCCGGGGGGGAAGTTCAGCTCGGGACGCATCGTGCGCAGCGGGATCGGCTCGTTGCGCAGCCGGGCGATCATCATCTCCTGCTGCGTGCGACCGGTGAACGGGAGCTTGCCGGTCAGCATTTCGTAGGTCATCAGGGCCAGCGAGTAGATGTCGGTGCGCGGGTCGAGCGGCTTGCCGCGCAGCTGCTCGGGGCTCATGAACTCGGGCGTGCCGAGGATGATCCCGGTCGCGGTCAGCTTCTCCAGCTCGCCCCCCGCCTTGCGCTCCTTGGCCAGCCCGAAGTCCATCACCACCGCGTGCTCGCTGCCGTCGTCGTACTTGCAGATCATGATGTTCTCGGGCTTCAGGTCGCGGTGGATGATCTTGAGCTCGTGCGCGACGTGCAGCCCGCTCGCGATCTCGACCACCCAGATCGCCACCTGCGGCAACGGAATGTGCCCCTTCTTGTGGCGCAGGTCGGCGAGGATCTCCCCCTGCACGAACGGCATCACCACGTACACCATCCCGTCCTCGGTCTCGCCGAGCCGGATGATGTGGCAGACGTTCGGGTGCTCGAGCCGGATCGCCAAGCCGGCCTCGCGGCGCAGCCGCTGCATGGCGTTGTTGTCCTGCGACAGCGCCGGCGACAGCACCTTGATCGCGTACGACTTCTTGTCCGAGATGTCGGTGGCGAGGTACACGAACGACATCCCCCCCTCGCCGATCTTCTTCTCGATCCGGTAGCGGCCGTCGAGCACCCGGCCGGCCAGGTTGGAGAAGCTGGTGGCGGGGCTCGGGCCCGCCGGGCCCGCCCGGGCCGACGTGCCGCGCGGGGCCGCCGCACCGGCGGGGGGCGCCGCGGGAGCGCCCGCGGCGCTGGCCTGCGGAGCGAGGCGCGTGCCGTCGCGCGTGCAGAAGCGCGCGTCGTCGCCGTACATGGTCCCGCAGGAAGGGCACTTGGATGGCATCGGGTCGTCGCCCTGGTCAGGTCGTCGGGGTTGGTCGGCGAAATCTAGGTGCGCACGCGATTGCGGCCATCCGCCTTCGCGCGATACAGGGCCTCGTCGGCCCGGGCCAGCAGGTCCTCGCCACTCTCGGTGCGCGGGCCGGGAAAGGTCGCCATCCCGATGCTCGTCGTCAGGTGAAAGGTCCCGTGCGGGTGCGCCGAAAAATCCGTCGCCTCGATGCGCTCGCGCAACCGCTCGGCGAACGCCAGGGCCCCCGGCGCCGGCGTCTCCGGGAGCACCACCACGAACTCCTCCCCCCCGTACCGCGCCACCACGTCCACCGCGCGCAATGCGTTCTTGAGCAGCGTCGCGACGTCGCGCAGCACGTCGTCCCCCACCAGGTGGCCGTACTGGTCGTTCACCCGCTTGAAGTGGTCGAGGTCGATCATCAGCAGGGTGATCTTTCCGTCGTAGCGCCGCGCCCGCTCCACTTCCTGCGACAGCCGCTCCACCAGCACCCGCCGGTTGAGCAGTTGCGTGAGTGGGTCGGTGCGGGCCAGCACCTCGAGCCGCGCGTTGTCGGCCTTGGTGGTCTCGATCATCCGCGCCCGCTGGATCGCGCTCACCGCCGCCTTGATCACCGTGTTGGCAAACTCCACGTCCTCCTTGTCGAACGGGGGCTCCTCCCCCGTGCGCCGCAGGAAGAAAACCCCCACCTGCGCGCTGTCGAGCGAGAAGGGGAGCGCGATCACGCTCCGGATGTGCACCACCGTCCCCTGCTTCGCCCACCGCTCGCGGATCTCGGCATACAGCGGCGACGCGTGCACGTCCTCCACCAGCACCGGCGACTGCGTCTCCAGCGCCGACCGGATCTCGGGATAGAGCTCGAGCTGGATCCGGTAGTTGATCACGCTCGGGTCCTCGAACGCCGTGGCCACGATCCCCACCTTGTCCCCGCTCTTGGCCAGCACCACCGAGCAGTGCGACGTGTTGAGGGCCCGCGCCACCCGCCGCGCCACCACATGGTAGATCTCCTCGGGCGACAGCTCGTCGGTCACCTCGTGCAGGATGTCCACCATCGTGCGCCGCGTCTCGGCCTCCTCGCGCGCCCGCACGAGGTCGGCCGCTCCCTTGCGCACCTGCTCCCGCGCCTGCCGCAGCTCGGCCCGGTTGCGCAGCTGCGACTGGATCCGCGCCAGCAGCTCGCGCACCCGGAACGGCTTCCGGATGTAGTCCGCCGCCCCCAGCCCGAGGGTGCGCACCGTCGCCTCCTCGGCCGGAAGCGACGACACCATCAGCACTGGCAGGTCGGCGTAGCGCTCGTCGCTCTTGAGCCGCTCCAGCAGCTGGAAGCCGTCGAGGTGCGGCATCAGCACGTCGAGCAGGAGGAGGTCCGGCTCGCGCTGCTCGAGGGCCTCGAGCATCCGGGTCCCGTCTTCGGCCGTGGTCACGTCGTACCCCTGCTCCCTCAGCACGATCGAGATCGTCTGCAAGAGGGCGGGGTCGTCATCGACCACCAGGATGCGCGAGTTGGCCATGCGCTCGAAACGGGGGAACTTCCCTCGACGGAACCCCCGAAGCTACCGCCGATTCCGGGGGGCGTAAAGCTCGGCGCCGCAGCGGGCTAGGCCGCGTTTGCGCTGCGCCCCCGACGGGCGACGGGTGAGGCCAGGAGGAAACGGCGAGGAACCGGAGCGGAGCGCCCACAGAGGCACCTGGAAACCGCGAGGGCACCGAGGCTGCAAGGGCGACTGATCGGTCAGGCGCCAACCAGGCCCTCGCCCCCTCCGTGCCCTCGGTGTCTCCGTGGTCGGCTCCTCTCAATCCTCCTCGCCTTCCACTCCAATTCTCTACGGCTCGAGCCGGAGCTGCCCGGGGGGCCCCTCCGGCACCACCTCGACTCCGCCGGCGGGCGTTTCCTCGGCCGCCGAGTCGTCCGGAATCACCCGCGCCACCGCCGTCACCGCGTCCCCCGCGTCGAGGGTCACCAGCCGCACCCCCTGCGCGTTCCGCCCCGTCACCCGCACCTCGTCCACCTTCGAGCGGATGATCTGCCCCCCCTTCGTGATCAGCATGATCGCGTCCTCGGGGAGGACCTCCATCAGCGACACCACGTCGCCCGTGCGCTCGGTGCGGTTCAAGGTGATGATCCCCTTGCCGCCGCGCTTCTGCACCCGGTACTCGTCGAGCGCCGAGCACTTCCCCATCCCCTTCTCGGTCACGACCATCAGGGTCGCCTGGTTGCGCCGCACGACCACCATCCCCACCAGCTCGTCCCCCTCGCGCAGCTCCACTCCCTTCACGCCGGTCGTGTCGCGCCCCATGTCGCGCACGTCGGCCTCATGGAACCGCACCGACAGCCCGTGCTTGGTGGCCAGCACGATGTGGTTCGTCCCGTCGGTCACCTGCACGTCCCACAGCTCGTCCCCGTCCTCGATCTTGATCGCCTTGATCCCGCTCGCGCGCGGGTTCGAGTACTCCGAGAGCTTGGTCTTCTTGACCGTCCCCTTGCGCGTGCAGAAGAGCAGGAACTGGTCCTCGGCGAACTGCCGCACCGGCACGATCGCCTGGATCTGCGTCTCGGCGGCGACGTTGATCAGGTTCACGATCGGCTTGCCCTTGGTGGCCCGGCCCCCCTGCGGGACCTCGTACACCTTGAGCCAGAAGCAGCGGCCGTCCTCGGTGAAGATCAGGATGTACTCGTGCGTGCTGGCGACGAACAGGTGCTCGACGAAATCCTCGTCCTTGAGCTCCTGCCCCCCCACTCCCTTGCCGCCGCGGCGCTGCTGGCGGTAGGTGCTCATCGACGTGCGCTTGATGTACCCCGAGTGCGAGATCGTGACGACCATCTGCTCGTCGGCGATCAGCGACTCCGGGTCGATCTCCCCGGAGTCGTCGATGATCTCGGAGCGCCGCTCGTCGCCGTACTTGGCGGCGATCGCCTGCAGCTCCTCCTTCATCAGCTTCATCCGCCTCGGCTTCGACGCCAGCAGCGACTCGAGGTCGGCGATCGTGCCGCGCACCTCGGCCAGCTCCTGCTCCAGCTTCTCGCGCTCGAGGCCGGTGAGCTTGGCGAGGCGCATGTTGAGGATCGCCTCGGCCTGCACGTCGGTGAGCTTGAACCGGCGCTGCAGCTCCGTGGCCGCGCTCGGCGTGTCCTCGGCGGCCCGGATGACCTTGATCACCGCGTCGATGTTGTCGACGGCGATCTTGAGCCCCTCGAGGATGTGCTCGCGCTCCTTCGCCTTGTCGAGCTCGTGCTGCGCCCGGCGGACGATCACCTCGTGGCGGTGCGCGATGTAGTGCGCGATCGCCGCCTTGATCCCCATCTCCCGGGGGACGAGGCGCTTGGTGTGCGGGTCGGGGACGAGGGCCAGCATGATCACGCCGAACGACGACTGCAGCTGCGTGTGCTTGTAGAGGTTCTGCAGCACCACCCGGGCGATCGCGTCGCGCTTGAGCTCGACCACGATCCGCAGCCCGTCGCGGTCGCTCTCGTTCCGCAGGTCGGAGATCCCCTCCAGCTTCTTGTCGCGCACCAGCTCGGCGATGTTCTCCACCACCGTCTTCGGGTTCACCTGGTACGGCACCTCCGTGACCACGATCTGCGCCTTGTTGCTCGACTCGCGCTCCTCGATCGCGGCCCGCGCCCGCATCACGATCTTGCCGCGCCCCGTCTCGCAGTAGTCGTTGATCCCCTGCCGGCCCACGATGTACGCCCCCGTCGGGAAGTCGGGGCCCTTGAGGTGCCGCTGCAGGTCGCGCGTCGTCGCGTCGGGGTCGTCGATCAGCGCCAGCGTCGCCGCGATCACCTCGCGCAGGTTGTGCGGCGGGATGTTCGTCGCCATTCCCACCGCGATCCCCGCCGACCCGTTCACCAGCAGGTTGGGGAACCCCGCCGGCATCACCGTCGGCTCCTCCAGCCGGTCGTCGTAGTTGGGCGCGAAGTCGACCGTGTTCTTGTCGATGTCGGCGAGCAGCTCCACCGCCATCGCCGTCAGCCGGGCCTCGGTGTACCGGTACGCCGCCGCCCGGTCCCCCTCGATCGACCCGTAGTTCCCCTGCCCGTCCACCAGCGGGTAGCGCAGCGAGAAGTCCTGCACCATGCGCACCAGCGCGTCGTACACGCTCGAGTCGCCGTGCGGGTGGTACTTGCCGAGCACGTCCCCCACCACCGTCGCGCTCTTCTTGTAGCCGCGCCCCGGCACGAGGCCGAGCTCGTTCATCGCGTACAGCACGCGACGGTGCACCGGCTTGAGCCCGTCGCGCACGTCGGGGAGCGCGCGCGACACGATCACGCTCATCGAGTAGTTGATGAACGATTCCTTGATCTCCTCGTCGATGAGGCGCGGCAGGATCCGTTCGCGGTTGATCGGCGCGGTCATGGGATGTGTCGGATTCGGGGTGGAGCGGGGCTGGCGCGGGAGGCCCGGCGGAACCCTCAAATATACCCCGAACGTGGAACGAAACGCAATGACTTTCTTTCGGCGTAACCTCTTGCGCCAATTGATGTTACGCATGCACAACGACCGCCCCGCCGCGGCTCTCTACTTGTCCCCTTTCGCGGCGGTGCCTAGCCTCCACCTCGTGACCTTCCGCACCCCTCGAATCGCCTCGCGCGCCGCCTTGGCGCTCCTCCTCGCTGCACCGCGCGTCGCCCCCGCGCAAGGCGCCACGCCACGCACCTTCATCAACTCGCACACCACCGCGTCCCTGGTGAGCGAGGCCGGCACGATCGCCGCCGGACGGCCCTTCTGGGTCGCGCTGCGGCTGGTGATGGAGCCCGGGTGGCACACCTACTGGCGCTCGGCGGGCGACGCCGGCGGCCCCACCGCGATCGCGTGGACCCTTCCCGCCGGCTTCACCGTCGACACGATCGTCTGGCCCCTTCCCGAGCGCCTCGAGATCGCGGGGCTGGTCTCGTTCGCCTACCAGCGTGAGGTGCTGCTCCCCATTCGCGTCACGCCGCCGGCGGCCGTCGACGCGCGCGACATCGTGCTACGCGGCAAGCTCACCTGGATCGCCTGCGAGCGGGTCTGCATCCCCGGCAGCGTCGACGTGCAGCTCGCCCTCGGCGTCGCCGCGTCGCCCAAGGCCGATGCGGAGTGGGCACCGCGGATCGCCGCGGCGCGCGCCGCGGCGCCCGGTCCCCTGCCCGCCAGGTGGAAGGCCACCGCGGCCACCGCGGGCGATCGCTACCAGGTCACCCTCACCGCTCCCACACCGCTCGATGCCCGGGGAGTGCTCTTCTATCCCGCGCTCCCCGACGAGCTCTTCCACTTCAGGCACGGCGAGCCGCAGGGTGCCCGGGCGGTTGGCAAGGTGCTCACCCTCTCGCTCACGCGGGCCAAGGGGCAGGTGGCGGCGCCGAGGCTGAGCGGCGTGTTCGTGAGGGCGGGTGGCTGGCCCGGTGGGGCAGCGGCGTATGTCGCCAACATGCGCGTCGAGGGGGCCCCGGTGGCCAAGGCGGTCGCGCCGGCCGACTCGGTGCCGACCGGCGCGGTGGGCGGCGCCACCGGCGGCCCCACGCCGGCTGCGGCCGTCGCGTCCGCCGCCGGCTCGGCCGCGCCGCTGTCGCTCGGCGTGGCGCTGCTGCTCGCCCTCGCCGGCGGACTGCTGCTCAACATCATGCCATGCGTCTTCCCCGTGATCGCGATCAAGGTCATGGGCTTCGCGCAGATGGGGGGCGTGGACCCGGCGATGGTGCGCCGCCACGGGCTCGCCTTCGCCGCCGGCGTCGTGATCAGCTTCTGGGCGCTCGCCGCCCTGCTCCTCCTCCTCCGCGCCGGGGGGTCGCAGCTCGGCTGGGGCTTCCAGCTGCAGTCGCCGTGGTTCGTGGGCACGGTGGCGGTGCTGCTCTTCGTGCTGTCGCTGTCGCTCCTCGGAGTGGTGCAGGTCGGCGTCGGCTTCACCCGGCTCGGCGCGCACGAGGGCTCGCGCGACGGCTTGAGCGGCTCATTGCTGAACGGCGTCCTCGCCACGGTGGTCGCGACCCCCTGCACCGCGCCCATGATGGGGGCGGCGCTCGCGTACGCGGTGCTGCGGCCGGCGGTCGAGAGCGCGCTCGTGTTCACCGCCCTCGCGGTGGGCATGTCGTCGCCGTACGTGGTGCTGACCTGGTTCCCCGCCCTGCTGCGGCGCCTGCCGCGCCCCGGGCCGTGGATGCTGACCATGAAGCGCCTGCTGTCGATCCCGATGTTCGCCACCGTGGCGTGGCTGGCGTGGGTGTTCGCGAGGCAGACCGGCGGCGCCGGCGTGCTGTCGCTGGTGGCGGCGATGCTCCTGTTCAGCGCCGTGGCCTGGCTGCTCGCGCGGGCGGCGGTGGCGCACAGCGCGCGCACGCGCACCGTGACGCTGGCGTGGGGCGCCGTCGCGACCGTGCTCGCCGTCGCCAGCGTGTCGTACGCCTCCACGCGCACGCCGCCGCCGGTGGTGGCGGGCTCGACGTACACCGACAGCTACGGCCTGGTGTGGGACGCGTGGACCGATGAGGTCGTGGCGCGGCACCGCGCCGCGGGCAAGGTGGTCTTCCTCGACTTCACCGCCGACTGGTGCCTGAGCTGCAAGGTGAACGAGCGGATCGCCTTCGGCAACAAGGACGTGCAGGAGGCGTTCCGCTCCGGGCATGTCGCGCTGGTGCGCGCCGACTGGACGGCGCGCGACGACCGGATCGCGGCCGCCGTGGCACGCTTCGGGCGGAGCGGGATCCCGCTGTACGTGGTCTATCCGGCGGATGCGAGCAAGCCATACGCGCTGCTGCCCGAGGTGCTGACACCGGGGATCGTGCTGGCGGCGCTCAAGCGCGCGTCGCCGGGGACGGTGGCACAGGCGCCGTGACGGGACGGCACCTGGCCCGGCTTGGCCGGGCCGCGCTCATCGCGTCGATCGCCGCCGGCACCGCCCACGCGCAATCCCAAGCCGGCGCCCTCACCGGCCCCGGCGTCTCCCTCGCCCTCGCCCGGCAGCGCGCCGCCACGGTGCACGACGTGCGCTACGCCCTGCACCTGGACGTCACCGCGCCCGACTCCGCCACCGGCACGGTGACCGTGGCTTGGCGCCGCACCGGTCGCGACGACGCGATCCTCGACTTCCGCGGCCGTCGCATCACCTCCATGCGCGTCAACGGCGCCGTCGCGCCGCGGTCATGGTACAACGGCCGGCACGTGAGCATGCCGGCGGCCGCGCTGCGCGCCGGCGAGAATTCGGCGACGATCGCGTTCGTCGCCGAGATCGCCCCCACCGGCGCGTCGATCATCAAGTCGCACGACCCCGACGGCAGCGACTACCTCTACACCCTGCTCGTTCCCGCCGACGCGAACCAGCTCTTCCCCTGCTTCGACCAGCCCGACCTCAAGGCGAGGCTCTCGTTCTCGCTCACGACCCCGCGCCCGTGGACCGTCGTCGCGAACGGCAGCGAGGCGGGGGCCGACAGCAGCGCCGCGACCGTCCGGCATCGCTTCAAGGAGACGCGGCCGCTCTCCACGTACCTGATGGCCTTCGCCGCGGGTCCCTGGAAGCGCGCCTCGAGCACGGTGGACGGCCGCACGATCAACGTCTTCGTGCACGCCTCGCGCATGAAGGAGGCCGACACCGACACCCTCCTCGCCCTCTCGCACCGCGCCCTGCGCTGGATGGAGGGCTACTTCGGCAGCCCGTACCCGTTCGAGAAGTTCGACCTCGTACTCGCCCCCGCCTTCCCCTTCGGCGGGATGGAGCACCCCGGGGTCGTGATGTACAACGAGACGGGCTTCATCTTCCGCGAGCGCCCGACCCTCGCGCGGCGCATCGGCCGCTTCTCCACGATCCTGCACGAGACCGCGCACCAGTGGTTCGGCGACCTCGTCACCATGCGCTGGTTCGACGACCTCTGGCTCAAGGAGGGGTTCGCCACCTACATCGCCGCCAAGGCGCAGAATTCCCTCGACTCCACCACCGGCGCCTGGAAGACCTTCTACCAGGGCAACAAGCCCGCCGCCTACGGCGTGGACCAGACCACCGGCACCAACTCGCTCTGGCAGGAGCTCGCGAACCTCGACCAGGCCAAGAGCAACTACGGCGCGATCGTCTACAACAAGGCGCCGAGTTCCCTCAAGCAACTGAATTTCCTCGTCGGCGACAGCGCCTTCCAGCGCGGCGTGCGCGACTTCCTCGCCACGCACCAGTACGCCAACGCGACTTGGCAGGACCTCCTCGGCGCGATCGGCCGCGCCGCCGAGCCCGCGGCGCCGGTGCGAGCCGGCCTCACGCCGGCGATGGAGTCGTTCGGGAAGAGCTTCATGCTGCGTCCCGGGATGCCGGTGGTCGAGCAGCGCCTCACCGTCGCGAACTACACGATCACGGGGCTCTCGCTGGCACAGCGCCCGGCGCAAGCGCTCTCCGGCGACGAGCCGTGGCCGATGCGCACGCAGGTGCTCCTCGCCTACGCCAACGCGCTACCCGTGACGATTCCCGTGACGCTGACCGGCCGGGTGACCGAGGTAACCGCGGCGCGCGGCCGGCCGGCGCCGGCGTTCGCCTTCGCCAACTTCGGCGACCAGGGCTACTTCCTGACGATGCTCGACAGCGCCAGCAGCGCGTCGCTCGAGTCGGGAACGTTGCGTACCGTCGCCGACCCGCTCCTGCGCACGATGCTGTGGGGGGCGCTGTGGGACCAGGTGCGCGACGCGCAGTTCGATCCCGCGCGCTTCGCCCGCCTCGCGCTGCGCGAGGCGCCATTCGAGGCCGACGAGCAGATCCTCCCCGGCCTCCTCGGGCGGCTGGCGCGCGCCGTCTCGGCGTACGTGAGCGACAGCACGCGCGACGCGATGCGTCCCAACGTCGAGCGCATGCTCCTCTCCCTCGCCAACGACCGGCAGCGCCCCTATGGCATTCGCCGCGCCGCGATCGACGCCTTCATCGGCATCGCGGCCACGCCCGGCGGCATCGCCGCGGTGGAGTCGCTGCTCGTCGCCGACTCGGTGGCCGGCGAGCCGGTGCGCGACCCGACGCGATGGGAAGTCGTGACGCGGTTGATGGTCCTCGACGCGCCGGGTGCGGCCGACCGTCTCGCGGCGCAGGCGGCGCGCGACACCACCCCCGACGGGCGTCGCCGCGCCTTCGTGGCCGGCGCCGCGCGCAAGAGCGCCGACGCCAAGCGGGACTACTTCACGCGCTACTTCGCCGACCGCGCGCTCAACGAGGACTGGGTGAGCGGCTCACTCGGCGCCTTCAATGCGCCGACGCACCACGAGCTCACCCTGCCCTACCTGCGCCCCGCGCTCGATTCGCTGCCGTACATCCAGGCCAACCGCCGGATCTTCTTCCTCGGCAGCTGGCTCGGCGCGTTCATTGGCGGGCATCGCGATGAGCAGGCGCTGGGGGTGGTGCAGCGGTACCTCGCGGATCATCCGCAGTTGCCGAGGGACCTCAGGCAGAAGGTGCTGCAGACGGTGGACGAGCTGGACCGGACGGTGAGGATCAGGAAGAGGTGGAATCGGATCGCATCGTGACTGTGTCTTTGGGAGGGCACTCCCGAACATCCACCGGCCAGCGGGCCATCTGAGCAGGGGATTCTGTTTCGCTATCTTGACGCGCGCTTAGAGGTCTCTCGCCAGAGCCTGGCGGACGTCGAATCCATCCTGTCCGGCAAAGCATTGATCACGGAGACGGACCAGTGGTTTCCATGGTGTGCGCCACACACCAACCTAAGGGTGTGCTGCGCGTCGAATGCGACAAAGATGGTTTCCCGAGTCACCAGCGGGCGCGGTTGAAAGCGCCACGTTCCGCTGCGAAGCCTTTCGATCAGGTTCCACTCGAGCCAGCCTAACTCGGAGTACTCAACCACGACGCCTAGGGTGTCTCCGGCACCGGCGAGTCCCACAACTCCGGCCGCCTTGGTTGCAACGACACCGTCGGTTGCCCGATCTCCTTCACACTCGGTGAAGAGCGAGTCGATCGCCTGAGACAATCCATTGCCGAGAGTATCGGCCGCCAGGTATCGCTCAACGAGCTGCCGAGCGTCCGTCGAACTCGGGCCTGCCAGTTCGTGAGCCTTTCGCGCCGGGGAGCCGCAGGCGACACTCAGTATCACCCCGAACGTCATAATCGCGATGGTTGGGCTCGGTCGCATTGGAAACCGCCTCATGTTCGGGGCACCTGCCGGCGGTAGAACACTGGATCGACATTGGCGAGTCCGCCGACACCCTTGCCGAATGGAATGACTTTGTTGCCGTGGCTGCCATTCGAGTAGGCAGTGAGGCGCCCTTTGCCGTCCTTCTGTCCGGTCACGATGCCCGCGTGTCCACTCGGCGGGCCACTGCCCTGCACGACTACGTCACCGCGACGCGGCTCCTCGCCTTTTTCCAGCTTGCGGTAGTTCGGGCTGTTCTCAAATCCGGACGTCGGCGTTCGGGGGTCGATCGCTGGCAAGCCAGCTTCGCGTTGCGACTGCTCCACTTTCGCGGTGCAGTCTCCTATATGTCGACAGAGGTCGACCGCTGGCTCATCGTGCGACTTGTCCTTTCGCCCCTGCGAGTACTCCCAGTCATCGCCCCGCTGAGCGGCGTCACCGATTGCATTTCCTTCGCCGACGGTTACGTCTCGACATTGGCTCGCTGGCAGGTTCTTCCCGCTCTTGTCGACGCACAGCCCGAACGGATCCGAGTAGTTGATCGCGTCCGAGCCCGCAAACCCGTAGAGGTTGCTTCCTCCCGCCAGCCCGATGGGATCCTGCTGCGTGAAGAGAACCGGTTGGCACCTGCGCCTACGACGGCAGGGCAGTTAACTCAGTTGTGTTCTTCTCTTTAGCTGCGCCGTGCCCTCCTAAAGTCGTCGTACTTCTTGCCTTTAAGCC
>JACPPC010000008.1 GCA_016191225.1 Gemmatimonadota bacterium
ACCGCCGGCACGACCAACGGCTGGAACGCGCAGGTGTCGCGCGCCGGCACGACGCAGACCTGCTCGATCTACGTCGGCGCCGGCGGCACGGGCGTCTTCGTGAGCTCGGGCCAGCAGGAAGGCGAGCCCACCTGCTACTAGCGCGCGCCATGCGCTGACGCGGCGGGCCGGGGCGATAGTCCCGGCCCGCCGTGCATTGGCGACCCGTCGATCCGCCACCTGGCGGGGTGCCCCGGGGCCGCGCGCCCGGTGCTTCCGCAATGCGGTGATCGGGCCGGCGTTCCGGCGATGGCGTACCGGCGCGCCCCCGGTGACATCGTGCCTGCCATGCGCCGTGGACTCGCCCTCATCGAAGTGCTCGCCGCCTGCTCCGTGCTGGCCGCGGGACTGCTCGTCGTCGCCCGGGTAACCGGCGAGGCCGCGCGCCTCGCCGCCGTCGCCCGCGCCGATGCCCGCGCCGTCGACCGTGCCGACTCGCTCGTGGCCGATGCCGCGCTGCGCCCGTGCGCCGACGCCACCGGCGACACCACGGTGCGGGTCGACCTCCGCCGCCGCCTGCGCACCGTGCGCGTCACCGTCACACCCGCGACGACCCTCGAGGCCACCGTCCCGTGCCGGCCGTGAACGCTCGCCGCCGCGGCGCGACGCTCGCCGAATTGCTGGTGTCCCTCGCGACTGGTGCCGCGATCGGCACCGCCATCCTCCTCGTGCTCGTCCGCCACGAGCAGATGGCAACCGGTCTCGCCGGCCGATCCGCCGGCAGCGTACAGCTGCGCCACGGGCGCGACGCGCTGCGCGGCGAGCTGCGCGCCCTCTCCGAGGGCGGCGCGGCCTTGCTGCGCGCCGCCGACTCGGCGATCGAGCTGCGCAGCACCGTGGGCGTTGCCCTCGCGTGCACGGCTCCCGGAACCGGAGCCACGCAGGTGCTGCTCACGGCCGCCGGGCTCGCCGGACCCCTTCCGGCCGACGCCTGGCTGCGCTCGATCACGCCCGGCGACAGCGTGCAGCTGCGCGATCCCGCCACCGGCCGGTGGTTCGGCGGGACCGTGGAGAGCGACGGGCCGGCGCGCTGCACCCTCGTGGCGGGTGCCGCCGACGTGGATGCCCGCCGGATCACCCTCAGCGGAGTGGCGCCGCCAGCGGGCCCCGGGTGGATCGTGCGCCTCGTTCGGCCCGCCGTCTGGTCCGCCTACCGCGGGAGCGACCGCGCCTGGTGGCTTGGCCTGCGCGAGCGCACCGACGGACGATGGGGAACGGTGCAGCCGGTCATGGGCCCCCTGGCCGGCGGCCTGCGTCCGCTCGTCTTCGCCGCGCTCGATCGGCGAGGCGTCCCGCTGCCGGCGTCGGTCGCCGCCGACTCGGCGTGGGGTCTCCGCGTCGCGCTGCCGGTCGCCGGCGCGGCGCGCGACTCGCTCGTGATGCTGGTTCCGCTTCGGGGGGCGCCATGAGCGACCGGCGCGGCGGAATCGCCCTGCTGGTCGTGTTGCTGGCGTTGGCCACCCTCGGCGCCACGGCCGCCGCCCTCCTCGCCAGCGCCTCGGCCCTGCGCGATGACGCGCGCGGGAGCCTGGTGGCCCTGCAGGCGCGCACCCTCGCCGCCTCGGCCGTCGCCCGTACCTGGGGGGCCTGGGATGGGGCCGCTCACGTCGACGATCCAGTCGGGGGCGTCTCCGAGTCGGTCGAGGCGACGGCGTCGGCGGTCGCCACGGTCCAGCGTGCTCGCCTGCACCCGCAGGTATGGTGGGTCGCCGCGGAAGCGCGGGCGCGATCGACGCTGCGCGAGCGGCCGGTGCGTCACGCCGCCGCGCTCGCTCTGCAACTCGCCGTGGCGCCGCTCGAGCCACCAGCGGCGGTGATCACGGCGGGAGCCGTGTCGCTCGCTCCCGGCGCCCTGGTCGCCGGCGGCGACACCGTGCCGCCGGGGTGGCCTTGCGCCGCAGCGGCGGCGGGGGCGTCGCCCGAACACGCCCTGCTCCGGGCGACCGGCTCCGTGCTCGACGCACCGCCGGGCAGCGTCCGCGGCGCAGATGGACCCTTCACTCCGGCGTCCGACCCGCTACCGGCGTGGCAGGAGCTTCGGTCGGGAATCCTGGCCGCCACCGGCACCTTCGCGGCCGCCGGCTCGGTGACGCCCGTCCCGAGCGAGGGCGCTTCCGGATGCGCGGAGGGGGGCGCCTCGTGGGGAGAGCCCGATCGCGCCGGACCGGGAGTGGCGTCATGCCGCAACCGATGGGTGGTGGCGCACGCCGTCCGGCCCCTCACGATCATGGGGGGCCGCGCGCAGGGGATTCTCCTCGCCGACAGCACCCTTCACCTGGCGGGCGGCGCCCGGTTCGTGGGGGTGGTCCTCGCCCGGGGGGCGGTGTACGTCGACGGCGCGAGTGTCGTTGGCGCGATCGTGCTCCTCGGCGAGCCTGGGCGGCCGGCGCCACCGCTGACCGTCGCCGGGGGGGCCTCGATCGCTCGCTCGAGATGTGCGGTCTTGGCGGCCCTGCTGGGGGGGCCGTTGCTCGCCCCGGCCGATCCGGGAGGATGGGTGACGCTGTGGTAGCCGTCACATAAAGTGGCGCATACTATTGTGAGATAGGAACTTCCGGCGTTCCCGGTGGATGTTACCTTTTCCTGCTCGGCTCGTTGGAGGGTTGGCATCGCGCACCCCCGGCACCCTGGGGTGATGCGCCGCCGGGCTCTCGGCGCGCGCACGCGCGCCGACGGTCCTTCCCGAACCTGTTGGCCTCATGGCGCTCTTCGGTCGCAGCAAGACGACGATCGGGCTCGACATCGGCTCCGGTCTGATCAAGGTCGCGGTGGTCGAACATGGCCGCAACGAACCCGAGCTGGCGAAGGTCGTGATCACGCCGCTCCTCGGCGATGCGATCGTCGAGGGCGAGATCATGGACCCCGGGCTCGTGACCGACGCGATCCGGCAGTCCCTCGAGGCGGCGGGCGTCAAGTCGAAGAATGTCGTGACCGCCGTGGGTGGCCGCGACGTGATCATCAAGAAGATCCAGATCGAGCGCGTGAAGGAGCAGCAGGCGCGCGAGCTCATGCGCTGGGAGGCGGAGCAGCACGTGCCGTTCGACATGGAGTCGGTGGAGCTGGACTTCCAGATCCTCGACCCCGACAGCGACGGTCTCGAGATGCAGGTCCTCCTGGTGGCGGCCAAGCGCGAGCTGATCGAGTCCAAGCTCCGCCTGCTGGGTGACGCCGGCGTGACCCCGTCCATCGTGGACGTGGACGCCTTCGCCCTCCACAATGCGTTCGAGCTCAACTACCCCGATGCGATGCAGGGGGTGGTCGGCCTGGTCAACATCGGCCACGAGGTCACGAACATCAACATCCTCGACGACGGCGTGCCGATCCTGACCCGCGACATCACCGTCGGGACGCGGCGGTTTCGCGAGGACTTGCAGCGCGACCGCGGCATCACCGCCGAGGAGGCGCAGGCGCTGGTGCAGGGCTACGACCGGTCGGCCCAGCTCGACGCGATCATCGAGGGCCGGGGCGAGGAAATCGCGGTCGGGATCGAGCGGGCCGCGGCGTTCCTGGCGTCGAGCTCGCGCACGGGGACGCAGATGCGGGCCGTCTATGTCTGCGGCGGTGGCTCGCGGATCCCGGGGCTCACGGATGCCCTGGCGGCGCGACTGCGGCTGCCGGTGGAACTGGCCAACCCGCTGGCGAACCTCAAGGTCCGTGACGGGGCCCTCGAATCGCTCGTCACCGACGAAGTCGCGCCGCTCCTCATGCTGCCGGTGGGGCTCGCGCTCCGCCAGCTCGACTGACCGCCCGCGCCATGCCTCTGCTGATGATCGAAATCAACCTGCTTCCCGGGGGCAAGAAGAAGACCCGGAAGGGCACTGGTGGCGGCGTCGACTTCAAGGCGATCGCCGCGAACATCGCGTCGCGGGTCAAGGACCCGTACCTCGCCGGCGCGGTGGTGGCCTACGTGATCGCGATCGCCACGGTCGGGTACCTCTGGACGTCGCAGAATTCCCGCATTACCGAGCTGAACGAGCGCCAGGCCAAGGCCACCGCCGACTCGGCCATGTACGCCAAGGTCATCGCGGAGCAGAACCGTGCCGTCGCGCAGCGCGACTCGGTGCGGCGCCAGTTCCAGATCATCCGCATGATCGACGGCAATCGGTACATCTGGGCCCACCTGCTCGACGAGGTGAGCCGCGCCCTCCCCGACTACACCTGGATTACCGGCATCAAGCAGATCGGCACCTTCAACCCGCTGCCGCCCAAGCCCACCGGCGACGCCGCCGCGGCCCGCAAGCCGGCCGCCGACTCGGTGGTCGGGCCGCCGCCCCTGCGGCTCCGCCTCGGCGGCAACACGGTCGACATCCAGGCCCTCACGCGCTTCATGCGCCTCCTCGAGGCGAGCCACTACATCCGCGGCGTCACGCTGATGAGCTCCGAGCTCGTGGCCGGCGAGGGGGGCAAGGAATTCACGCGATTCGAGCTCGAGGCGGACTACGAGCCGCCGCCGGCGAGCATCCTGCGCACGACCCAGCTCTCGGTCAAGGTGAAGTAGCATGGCCGGCATGCCCCCGCTCACCCCGCGCGATCGCAACATCGTGGTCGCCGCCATCCTGGCCTTCGTCCTCGCCGGTGCCTACGTGTACCTGCTCTGGATGCCGGGGCAGGACGACCTCGCCGTGGTCGAGACCAAGGTCGCGCAACTCGACAGCTCGAACGCGAAGGCCAAGAAGCTGCTCCAGCGCGGCAAGCTCGAGGAACTGCGCGCCGAGACCGAGCGGTCGCAGAAGAGCCTCGAGCTGATGCGCCAGCTCGTTCCCACCGGCAACGAGGTGCCGGCGCTGCTCGACCAGGTCTCGACCGCGGCCAAGGCGGCCGGCCTCGAGGTCGCGGCGGTCCGGCCGGAGGCGGTCTTCGTCGGCGCGGAGTTCGACACCTATCGCTACACCATCTCGGTGATCGGACCCTACCACTCGACGGCGTCGTTCCTGGCCTCGGTGGGCTCGCTGACGCGCATCATGGCGCCGGTGAACATCTCGATCGAGGTCCGCGGCGGCGGCGGCAAGGCCGCCAAGCTGTCGCGCCGCGGCGAGGCGATGCTTGCGACGAGCTTCGAGCTGCAGACGTACGTGGCACACTCGGCGCCCCCCAAGCCGGCGGGGAAGGCATGATGCGCGTCGCGTACCTGCTGGTGTTCGCGGCGGCGAGTGCCGCTGCGCAGGGGAGCAGGACGGCCGCCCCCGCCGCGGCCAAGCCCGCGGCCGCCAAGGCCGCCGTGCCGCAGTCCGCGAAGCCCGGCGCGCCCAAGGGACCGATCGTCGCCGGCGGCTCGTCCACGGCGCGCCCGGCGAGCGTGGCGTCTCTGCCGGCGGCCAAGCCCGCGCCCGGCACCGGGTCGTCACCAGCGGGGAGCAAGGCCAGCACGGCCGTAACGCCGCCCGCACCGGCCGCGACGCCGGCGGGCGGCACCAAGTCGGCCCCGGCCGTCGTCCCACCGGCCAAGCCGCCAGTGGTGGCGGCGTCGCCCGCCGGCAAGGCCCCCGTCCCGGCGCCGGCGCCGGCGGGGAAGCCCGCGACCGTGGCCGCGGCCCCTCCGGCGGGGAAGCCCGCGACGGCAGCCGCCGCCCCTCCGGCGGGGAAGTCCGCCGCGACCGCGACCACGCCGGCCGCTCCTGCCGGCGGAGCGGCCACGGCTGTCCCGACCCCCGCGACACCGGCCGCCACGCCGGCGACGACGCCGGCCACGGCGGCGCAGGCCGGCGGCGCGAGCATCACGATCGAGCGTGAGGCGTACGGTTACGAGCGCGGCGCGCGGCGCGACCCGTTCACGTCGTTGCTGCAGGCCGACGAGCTTCGTCCGGTACTCGCCGACCTCAAGCTCACGGGCGTGATCGTCGACCCGCGGGGCCGCAACTCGATTGCGCTCCTGCGCGACCAGAGCACCAAGGAAATCTACCGGTTGCGGACGGGCCAGACGATCGGCCGGCTCCGTGTGACGCAAATCCACCAACGCTCGGTGACCTTCGTCATCGAGGAATTCGGCGTCAGTCGGCAGGAAGTACTGTCGCTGCGCGATTCGACTTCCGTGAGGAACCCATGATGCGACGACTTGCGACGGCGCTGCTTGCGCTGGCGGCCCTGGCCGGGCTCGCCCCGGCGGCCGCGGCGCACACGCCCTCCGGCACGCGCAGCGCCGGCCCGGCGGTCCTGTCGGGCTCGGTGAGCGCGCTCAGCATCGTCGCCGGGGCAAGGAAGACCGAGGTGATCATCCACGTCGACGGCGACATCGACGTGCAGGACTTCACGATCGACGCGACCCCGAGCACGCCCAAGCGCGTGGTGCTCGACCTGCGCAACGCCGTCCTCGCCGCGCCGCCGGCCGTGTACGACAGGGTCTCGCGTGGCGGGATCACGAACGTGCGCATGGCGCAGTTCAAGGAAAACGTGGTGCGCATCGTGCTCGAGCTCGACGGGCCCCGCAACTACGAGGTCGCCAAGGGGGACAACGAGCTGCGCGTCCTGATCGACGGCAGCGACCGATTCGCGTCGTGGACGACCGCGGCCGGCGGCCCGGCCGCCGCCGAGGCGCGTGCCACGGGCCGGCAGCAGGCCGCCGCCCAGGCCGCTGCCGAGCCCGTGATTCCCCTCGCCCTGCCGGCCACGGCGCTGCGCGGGTCGACCGCGAAGGCGCCCGCGGCCCAGCCACGGATCACCGTCACCTACCAGGAAGCGGACATCAAGGACGTCATCTCGGCCTTCGCCGCCTTCGCCCGGCGAACGATCGTCGTCGGCAAGGCGGTGACGGGCACGGTCACGGCCGAGATCGTCGACCAGCCGTGGGACGTGGCGCTGCAGGCGATCCTCAAGGCGCAGGGGCTCGACGCGAAGGAGGAGGCCTCGGGGATCATCACCGTGGACTCCTACCAGAACCTCCTCGTGAAGGAGGCGTCGGAGCCGCTCGGCACGCACATGGTGAAGCTCAACTACGCGAACGCGAGCACGATCAGAGTCACGCTCTCGTCGCTCCTGTCGCGCGACTGCTCGGCCGCCGGCGCGGCGGGGGGTGGCGGCGGCGGTGGCGTCGGCGGTGCCGGCGGCCAAGGCTGCGTGGTGCGCGGCACGGTGGTCTCCGACTCCGGCACGAACTCGCTGCTGATCACCGACGTGCCGTCGCGGATCCCGACACTGCTGGAGTTCGTGCGCGACCTCGACTTCAAGACGCCGCAGGTCGCGATCAAGGCGAAGATCATCTTCGTGAACCGCAGCCGCATCGAGGACATCGGGCTGCGCTACGACCTGCGCACCGCGAACCAGTTCAGCGGCAAGATCTTCGCCGCACTCGATTCCACCGGCCAGCCGGTGCAGGGCGACCGGATCGCCCTTGGCGGAAACGCGATCACCGGCGTGGCCAACGCCAACGCGAACGTCACGGGGCCGACGCTGTCGCTGATCTTCTCGACGGCGATGGGGAGCTACTTCCTCACCTCGTTCATCGACGCGCTGCGGGAGAACCAGCTCGCCGACGTGCAGGCGGAGCCGAGCATCGTCACGCTCGACAACCGGGCGGCGACGATCTTCAGCGGCCAGGAAATCCCCTTCCGTGTCGTCGACGCGGGCACCGGCGGCGGCACGGGCCTGGTCTCCGCGCGCGCCACCGTGCGCACCACGGAAGCCGGCATCTCGCTGGCCGTCACGCCGCACATCACGAACAACCGCCAGATCCTGCTCACGCTCAGCGCGGAGAACTCGGACGCGCAGCTCGCGGCCTCCGACGTCGGATTCATCCTCAACCGGCAGAAGGCCAGCAACCAGCTGCTCGTCAGCGACGGCGAGACGGCGGTGATCGGCGGGCTCACGGTCACCACGGTGAACGTGGTCAAGCAGGGCATCCCGTTCCTGATGGACATCCCGCTCCTTGGCCGGCTCTTCTCGCGCAACAGCCGCAGGGAATCCAAGCGTGACCTGCTCATCCTCGTGACGCCGCACATCCTCGAGGAAGCCGAGCGGGCCCCCGCGCCTCCCGGACGGTAATCCCGATGCCCCTTCGCGAGCGATTGACGGCGTGCCGGCGCCCCGCCGGGCGGGCCCTGCTGACCCTGGCGGCGCTCGCGCTGGCCGGCTGCGAGCCGGCCAAGACGACCTCGAGCACCACGACCACCGGTGGGGCGACGCCCGACGTCACGCCGCCGGTGGTGACCTCGGTCGCCCTCGGCGCCAACCGGGACACGATCGACGTCAACTCGCCGCTGAACGTGACGGTCACGGCGGTCGACAACAAGTCGATCCGCCGACTCGACGTCACGATCAGGGCCGGCACCACGCAGCTCGCCCGCGACACGCAGAACATCTCCACCGGGCAGTCGACATTCGCCAAGACCATCACGGTGCGCATGACCGGCATCGCCGCCGGCACGCCGGTGCGGGTCATCTCGGTCGCGCAGGACGGGGCGCTCAACAACTCGTCGAGCGACACCCTGCTCCTCGTCACCAAGGACTCGGTGGCGCCGACGGTGACGCTCAACGCGCCGGTCGCGTCGCAACCCTACCGCCTCGGCGACACGGTCAAGGTCGACGTGAACGCGGCCGACAGCTCGGGGCTGGCCAGGGTCTACTACAGCATCTTCCGCATCAACTCGCCAATCGACACCGCGCTCGTGAAGCTCGACTCGGTGGTGCCGGTGGCCGGCACGTCGACGCAGCGCACCGTCTTCCCGTTCGTGTACGGCGTGGCCGTGCTCCCGGGCGACTACATCATCCGGGCGCGAGCCGTGGACGTGTCCGGCAACGGCACGGTCGTGCCGCAGGTGAGGGTCCTGCTCCGCGACCCGACGCCGCCGGGGTTGACCGTCTCGCTGCCCGGCCGCGACACCTCGGTGACCGCGGGCGACACGAACTTCATCGTGACCATCCGGGCCACGGACAACATCTCGCTCGTGCGCGTGAAGGCCTGGGGGGTGTCGTACAAGGGCAACGCCGCGCTCGGCCGCGTCGACACGGTGATGCGCTATGACACCACGTTCGTGCCGTCATCCGGGAGCGCCGGCACGCTGCGCGCCGGGTTGCTCGACACCACGGTGTCGCGGCGCATGCTCGCCACCGGGCAGGGGACGTTCGACCCCGAGACGGTGTTCATGTTCGTGCGCGCCACCGACCAGTCCGGGAACGACTCGACGCTGTCGCGCCGGGTGATCCTCACCGGTCGGGCCTTCACGCAGGACACCCTCAAGCCGCGCATCGACACGATCGTGCCGGGCGACCTGGCGACCGTCACGCTCGGCTCCAGCTTCACCGTGTCGGCGCGGCTGCGCGACAACCTCGGCCTCCGGCGCTTCGCCGTGGTCGGCATCACGACGCGCGGCGATCCCGCCCTCGGCGCGGTGGACACCACGATCCGCTACGACTCGGTGTTCGCGCCGATCAAGAGCGGCGGAGTGAGCGCCTTCCGCGCCGGGCTGACCGACACGACGATCACGCGCATCATGACGGCGACGCTGCCGCCCGGGGGTGCCGACACCCTGCGCCTCGTCTTCCGGGTGACGGACAACACCGGCCGCGACTCGACGATCATCCGCCGGGTGATCCTGCTCAGCGGCCCCACGGTGACCCTCGGGTCGCCGCTCACCGGCTCGACCACGTTCCCGGGCACGCGCATCCCGATCACCGTCTCGGCCACCGGCCCGTCGCGGCTGATCGAGCTCGGCTACCGCATCGAGAATTCCAGGTGGCTGCCGCCGATCAAGCGCATCGACGTCAGCGCGCTCGCCACCAGCTCGACCAGCATCACCGACACGGTGATCGTGCCGGACACGGTGCTGTCGGGGTCGCTCATCAAGGTCGTGCCCCTCGCCCGCGACGTGGTGAACCCGAGCGTCACCGTGCTGGGCGACAGCGCCAGCGTGCTGGTGAACGTGCCCACCGCCGACGTGGCGGGGCCGCTCGTGTTCCAGACGATCGCGCCGCGCATCGAGACCAACGACTCGCTCGTGGTACGGGCCAACGACCCGAGCGGCATCAAGACGATCGACTTCCTGCTCCTCGACGACAGCCTGGGCACGACCATCCAGTCGGGCAACGTCACCTTCGCGGCGCCATTCCCCAAGGACACGGCGCTGCGGGCCAAGATCACGATCCCGCTCGCCTCGCTCGGCCGCCGCTACCGGTTCCATTCGTTCGCCACGGACGGGCTGAGCAACCGCGGCAACGCGCTCCCGGCCGGCAGCACCCTCCCCGACTCGATCCGGGCCGACACGCTGCGTGGCGTCCTCTCGTTCGGGCGCACCTTCCGCAACAGCGCGCTGCCCACCGGCACGCTCGCCGGCGACCTGATCGTGGACCGCCGCAACAACGCCTACCTCTCGAACCTGAGCCGCAACCAGCTCGAGCTGTGGCGCCTCAACGACTCCACCTTCCGGCCGCCGATCTTCGTCGGCTCGCAGCCGTGGGGCATGACCTTCAACCGGACCGGCGACTCGATCTTCGTCGCCAACTCCGGCGGCACGAACATCTCCGTGGTCGACACCGCGGGCAAGCTCGAGCGGCGCCGCATCAAGACGCCGGCGAACGTGCTCTACGTGATCACCCAGACCATCGACCCGTCGTCGGGCGTGACCCGGCTGAACCTCGACAACATCGTCCAGTACTCGGACCGCCCGCAGTACATCGCGATGTCCGCGAACGGCAACCTGTACTTCTCCACGCGACCGACGGAGACGGCCAAGCCGGGCACGATCCGGCGCGTCGATCCCCGCCAGCCGCCGGCCAGCACCGAGGCGCAGCAGGTCACCACCTACGCCGCGCTCGGGCCGAGCAACACCTACGTCGTGTTCAACGTCGACTCGCTCTACATCACCAAGTCGGCCAAGGACTCGATCAGCGACAACATCACGATCTTCGAGCGGCAGTACGGCACGACCACGCAGGTCACCATCGGGGCGACCACGGCCCTCGGCACCTACACGCTGGGCGCGACCGACTCGAACGTGGTGCGCCTCTGCAACGCCACGCTCCAGGCCGCCAACGGTGACTGCCGCGCGCTGCAGGTGGACGTGAACTCGCTCTCGCTCACCGACACCACCTTCCTCGCGGCGGGGGGCAACGGCAAGGCGATCGCCTTCGGCGAGGGGAACGTCGCCACGAGCGCGGCCCGCGTGATGCTGGTGATCGACACGGCGGGCTCGTGGTTCAACGTGGTGGGCTCGGCCGGGGTCTCGGTGCGCGACCTCACGAACAACGCCTCGGACCGAGTCTACGGCCTCGCGGTCGACAGCCTCAGCCAGACCGTGCTCGCCAACGGCAAGGCCGCCTTCTTCTCGGACATCAACGCCAGCGCGCTGTTCAACCTCCGCCTGCAGGGGTCGTACGAGACCTCCCTCCCCGGCAACGGCGTGGCGTATCATCCGAAGGCGGTCTGCTCGATCGGCGGCACGACGTCGACCCGCGTGGCATTCGTGATGCAGGGCGACAGCACGATCGCCATCGTCGACTGCTTCTCCTTCCGCCGGTTCAAGACCATCCCGGTGCGGACCGCCCTCTATGGGCAGATCCGGGCGGTGCTCCCGACGCCGGGGGAGGTCGGGTCCGACCCGACGCTCAGCGTCAAGCTCTACTGCCTCACCAAGGAAGGGCTGTTGGTGATCTCCATCCGCAATTCGGAACTCCCACCGTGATAACTTGAGCCCGGCCGCCCTCGCCGGGCTCGCACGACCGCACCACCGCGCGAGCCCGGCCCCACGCCCGGGCTCGCGTCGTCTCGTTCTCCCCCGCCCATCGCCGGTCGCATGATCCGCTTCACCACCGCAGGCGAATCGCACGGACCGGCCCTCGTCGCCATCGTCGAAGGCGTGCCCGCGGGGCTCCCCCTCGTCGCCGCCGACGTGGACGCCCAGCTGGCGCGGCGCCAGCAGGGGTACGGCCGCGGCCGCCGCATGCAGATCGAGCGGGACACCGTCGAGTTCCTGGGGGGCGTGCGCGCCGGCGAGACCACCGGGGCGCCGATCGCCATGCGCGTCGCCAACCGCGACTGGGCGAACTGGCAGGACGTCATGGATCCCGCTCCCCGCGAGGGTGACGAGCATGGCCGCCGGCGCGCGGTGACGCGCGTGCGCCCGGGCCACGCCGACCTGACCGGGCTCCTCAAGTACGACCGGGACGACGCGCGGGACATTCTCGAGCGCGCCTCGGCCCGCGAGACCACCGCCCGCGTGGCCGCCGCGGCCGTGGCCCGCACCCTGCTCGCCGCGTTTGGCGTGCGCGTGGGGAGCCACCTCGTCCACCTGGGCGGGATCGACGCGCGGCCGCCGCAGCCCTGGCCCGGCGACCTCAACGCCGCCGCCGACGCCTCGCCCCTGCGCACCCTCGACCCCGAGGCCGAGGAGCGCATGATCGCGCGCATCGACGCGGTGAAGCGCGACGGCAACACCCTGGGCGGGATCTGCGAGGTCGTCGTCACCGGCCTCCCGGTCGGCCTCGGCTCGCACGTGAGCTGGGACCGCAAGCTCGACGGCCGGCTGGCGGCGGCCATGATGTCGATTCCCGCCGTGAAGGGGGTGGAGATCGGGCTCGGCTTCGAGGCGGCGCGCCGCACCGGCGCCGAGGTGCACGACGAGATCGTCCCCGCCCCCGGCGAGGCCCGCACCGGCGGCGTGCGGCGCGCGACCAACCGCGCCGGCGGCCTCGAGGGGGGCATGACGAGTGGCGAGCCACTCGTCGTCCGGGTGGCGATGAAGCCGATCAGCACGCTGATGCGGCCGCTCGGCACCGTCGACACCGCCACCGGCCAGGCCGCCGAGGCGACCGCGGAACGGAGCGATGTCACGGCGGTACCTGCCATGGGCGTCATCGCCGAGGCCATGGCAGCACTGGTGCTCGCCGACGCGTTGCTGGAGAAGTTTGGCGGGGACTCACTCACCGAAACCAGGCGCAACCACGATGCCTACATTCTTCACCTCGCCGGGCGGCTCTCCGGCTGACGCTCCGGGGGCCGTGCCCAATGTCGTGCTCGTCGGCCTCTCGGGGTCGGGCAAGAGCGCGGTGGGGCGCGCGCTCGCCGAGCGGCTCAAGCGGCCGTTCCTCGATTTCGACGACGAGATCGAGCGGCGCGCCGGGCTGGGGATTCCGGCCATCTTCGCCGAACGCGGCGAGGGACACTTTCGCGAGATGGAGCGCGAACTCACCGAGGACTGCAGGCAGCTCTCGGGCATGGTGCTGGCGCCGGGGGCCGGCTGGATCACGTCGCCGGGGCTGCTGGCAGCCCTGCGGCCTCCCGCCAAGGTCATCTACCTCAAGGTGCGGCCGGAGCAGGCGGCGCGCCGGATGGCCGAGGGACGGGTCACGCGTCCCCTTCTTGCCCGAGCCGGGAATCCCGCGACGACGCTGGAGAAGATGCTCAAGGAGCGGGAGCCGATGTACGCCAAGGCCGACGCCACGGTGAACACGGAAATGTATGACATGGAACGACTTATAGACCGGCTGGCGAGTGTTGTGACGGGCTGACCTTGCGCGGTCGACTAGCTTGTTCACTGTGACCCACGTCGCGTCGGATCGCCAGCGCCCGGGGTTACACGTAATACATTAGAGCGCCAACGGAGCCCGGCCCCCGGCCGTTTGCTTCGCGCGGCATGGAGCGTTCACCGCGGGCCCGGAACGACGATGTCGACCGGCGGGCCGGGTGTTCATCGCCGCTCACCGAATTTTCCGACGACAGGGTTCATTCCTGATGACCGTTCGCGTACAGGGTCCCCACGAACATGGCCGCTTCTCCCCCGAAGCGTGGGGGCACTTGCTGGCCCTCCGCGGCTCCGGCGCCCTCGACGGCGCGGAGCTGGAGCAGGTGATCGAGCGGGCGCTCGCCCACATCGAGGGGCGGATCGCACTCGACGAGCTGCGGGCGCTCCTCGATGGCGCCGGCCTCGACGATGGCGTCGGCGGCGCCGGGCGGGTGCACTAGCATGGCGGCGAAGAAGCCCGTCGCCAGGAAGAAGGTGGCGCGTCGCCGCGCCGCCACGCCGTCGGTGGTCCCCAAGTCGCCACGCCCCGGCTCGCCCGCGGCGGCCAAGGCGGCGTCGCTCAAGGCGATGGCCAGGAAGAAGGCGGCCCGGCGCGCGCCCTCCGACGACGAGGGCGAGGGAAGCAGCAGCGGCGCCGCGCTCGTGATCGTCGAGTCGCCGGCCAAGGCGAAGACGATCGGCAAGTACCTCGGCCGCGGCTACCGGGTGAAGGCCACGGTGGGCCACGTGCGCGACCTCCCGACGAAGAAGCTCGGCATCGATGTCGAGAACGACTTCGCCCCCGACTACGTCACGATCGAGGGCAAGGAGAAGACCCTCGCCGACCTCAAGGAGGCATCGAAGGACGCGAGCGCGATCTTCCTTGCGACCGACCCCGATCGCGAGGGGGAGGCGATCGCCTGGCACGTGGCCGGCCAGCTCAGGCGCAAGGGCGGGGCGCGGGTCCGCCGCGTGCTCTTTCACGAGATCACCAAGGACGCGGTGAAGGAGGCGATCGCGCGTGCCGGCGACATCGATTCGGACAAGGTGAACGCGCAGCAGGCGCGGCGCGTCCTCGACCGCCTGGTGGGCTACAAGGCGAGCCCGCTCCTCTGGCAGACGGTCAAGAAGGGACTGTCGGCGGGGAGGGTGCAGACGGTGGCGCTGCGCCTGCTGGTGGAGCGGGAGCGCGAGATCCGCGCCTTCCGGCCGGTGGAGTACTGGACGGTGGAGGCGGGGCTCCGGAAGGGGGAGCAGCTGTTCAGCGCCAAGCTGCACCACATCGACGGCAGGAAGCCGGAGATTCACGACGCGGCCGACGCCACGCGGATCGTGACCGAGGTGAGGGGGGCGGCACGGGCCGCGCTGTCGTCGCTGACCGCGGCGCAACGCACGGGGGAGCCGGCGGCCACGGGCGCCTTCCGCGTGACCGACGTGAAGCGTCGCGAGCGGCGCAAGAACCCGGCGGCGCCATTCACCACCAGCACGCTGCAGCAGGAGTCGGCCAAGAAGCTGGGCTACGGGTCGAAGCGCGCCATGCGGCTCGCGCAGGACCTGTACGAGGGCATCGAGCTCGGGCCGGAGGGCGCCGTCGGCCTCATCACGTACATGCGCACGGACAGCACGCGCGTGGCGGAGAGCGCCGCGGCGCAGGCGCGCGACTGGCTGCGGGCGCGGCACGGCGAGCGCTACCTCGCGGCCGGGCCGCAGCTGTATGGCACCGGCAAGCAGCCGGGCAGGCAGGCCAACACGCAGGACGCGCACGAGGGCATCCGCCCGACGGACCCGGCGCGGCACCCGGAGCAGGTGCAGAAGTTCCTGTCGAAGGACCAGTTCCGGCTCTACCAGCTGGTCTGGCAGCGCTTCATGGCGAGCCAGATGGCGCCGGCGGTGTTCGACACGACCACCCTCGACTTCGACCTGCTGCCGGGCCGTCAACTCACCCACGAGTACCTGTTCCGCTCGACGGGGAGCATCGTGAAGTTCGACGGCTTCCTGGCGCTCTATCGCGAGTCGCGCGAGGAGGGCGAGGGGAAGGCGCTCGAGGACGAGCAGGCCCTCCCGGTGATCGAGCCGGGGGAGAGCGTGCCGGTCACGGCGGTGACGCCAAGCCAGCACTTCACCGAACCGCCGCCGCGCTTTTCCGAGGCGTCGCTGGTGAAGGAGCTCGAGCGACTCGGCATCGGGCGGCCGAGCACCTACGCGTCGATCATCTCGACCCTCGTGGACCGCCGGTACGCGATGCTCGAGCAGCGGCGCTTCTTCCCCACGCCGCAGGGCGAGTCGGTGGAGAAGGTGATGGTGAAGCAGTTCCCCCACGAGTTCGACGTGGGCTTCACCGCGCTGATGGAGGCGGAGCTCGACCAGGTCGAGGAGGGGAGGCTCAAGTGGACGGACGTGCTGAAGCACTTCTGGCGCGACTTCGAGCCGCGGCTGCGGGACGTGAACGTGGGGAGCCTGATCCGGGAGGCGCACGACATCTCCCGCTTCGACACGGAGCGCTGCCCGCTGGACGGCGGGAAGCTCATTCCGAAGGGTGGGTTCTTCGGGCCGTTCATCGCCTGCGAGAACCATCCCAAGACCTGCAAGTTCACGCGGCCGCTGCGCGACAAGCCGCCGGCCGAGGTCACGCCGTACCTGTGCCACGAGTGCGGTGCCCCGATGCTCAAGCGGCACGGGCGGTCGGGGGACTTCCTGGGCTGCAGCCGCTTCCCGAAGTGTCGTGGCACCCGGTCGATGCCGACGGGCGTGATGTGCCCCAAGGACGGGGGCGAGATTGCCGAGCGGCGCAGCAAGAAGCGCGGCAAGGCCTTCTACGGGTGCTCCAACTATCCCGACTGCGACTTCGTGTGCTGGGACCGGCCGGTGCCCGAAAAGTGTCCGGAGTGCGGCTACCTCGGCGCGGAGAAGAAGCAGACCAAGGCGCGGGGAGCGTTCCGCAAGTGCCTCAAGTGTGCGAACGAGTGGGCCGTCGAGGAGCCGGCGGAGGTCCGCGAGGCCGTGGTGGCGTGATGCGGTGCGCGGCGGTCGCGGCCCGGCGCGTGGGACGGCTGGCCACGGCCGCGTGTGCGATGGTGGTCCTCGCCGGCGCGCCGGCGCGGGCGCAGAAGGGCGCCGACGCGTTGCTCGACCGGCTCGTCGGCAAGTGGCTGGTGTCGGGGACGATTCGCGGCAAGCCGACGGCGTATCGCGCCGAGGGCAAGCGGGTGCTCGGCGGCAAGTTCGTGCGCCTCACGCTCAGGGAGGCGTCGGACCCGCCCCGGTACGACGCGATCGTCATGCTGGGCCTCGAGGCGAAGACCAGTCGCTGGGTGGCGCACTGGATGGACGACTTCGGGCCGACGCCGGGGGCCACGCTGGGGTGGGGGCCGGCCGGCCCGGCGCCGCTCGTGATCCTGTTCGAGTATCCCGACGGGCCGATGCGCGACACGTTCACCTTTCCCGCCGGTGGCGGGTGGACGCTGCTCGTGGAGCAGCGCGACGCGAAGGGCGCCTGGTCGACCTTCGCGACGTACACGGCCCGCCGCAAGCCGCGCTAGCGGTGCGGCCTGCCACGCGGCGGCCGATGCGGGCCGCATGACGGAGCCGCTGCACGTCGTCGGCGGCGGGCTGGCCGGGAGCGAGGCCGCCTGGCAGCTGGCCGGGCGCGGCCACCGGGTGGTGCTGCACGAGATGCGCCCGGCCCGGCAGACCCCCGCGCACCAGACCGGCGGGCTCGCCGAGCTCGTCTGCTCGAACACGTTCAAGAGCACCGAGGTCACGAATGCGCACGGGCTGCTGAAGGCCGAGATGCGCGCGCTTGGCTCGCTGGTGCTCTCGTGCGCCGACGAAGCGCGCGTGCCCGGTGGCAGCGCGCTGGCGGTGGACCGCGATGTGTTCAGCGCGGCGGTGACGGCGCGGGTGACGGGGCACCCCAACATCACCGTCGCGCGTGACGAGGTCACCGTGCTGCCGCCCGCCGGCGTGATCGCCTCGGGCCCGCTCACGAGCGACGCCCTCGCCGCGGCGATCACGGCGCGGCTCGGCGTGGCGGCGATGGCATTCTACGACGCGATCGCGCCGATCGTGAGCCGCGACACCCTCGACGACGCGATCGTCTTCCGGGCGTCGCGGTGGGACAAGGAGACGATGGAGGGGGCGGGCGCCGAGGGGGCCTACCTCAACTGCCCGTTCAGCCGGGACGAGTACGACGCGTTCATCGCCGCGCTCGTGGCGGCCGACCAGTACGAGGGCAAGCCGTTCGACCCCGTGCCGTACTTCGAGGGATGCATGCCGATCGAGGAAATGGCGCGGCGGGGCGCCGAGACGCTGCGGTTCGGTCCGATGAAGCCGGTGGGGCTCACCGACCCGCGCACCGGGCGGCGGCCGTGGGCGGTGGCCCAGTTGCGCATGGAGGACCAGGGGGGGCGCATGTGGAACCTGGTCGGCTTCCAGACGCGGATGCGGATCGCCGACCAGCAGCGCGTGCTGCGGCTGGTTCCCGGGCTCGCCGGCGCGGAATTCCTGCGCTACGGGTCGATTCACCGCAACGCGTACCTGAACGCGCCGCTGGCACTGAGCCCGCACCTGTCGGCGCGCGACGAGCCGCAGCTGCTGTTCGCCGGGCAGCTGACGGGGGTCGAGGGGTACACCGAGAGCTCGGCGACGGGGCTGCTGGCGGGGATCAACCTCGGCCGGCTCGCGAGCGGCGACGGGGCCGTGGTGCCGCCCCCGACCACGATGCTCGGCGCGCTCTACCGGTACCTGCGCGAGGCGGACCCTCGGCACTTCCAGCCGATGAACGCGAACTTCGGGCTGCTCGAGGAGCTGGCCAGCCCGCCGCGCGACAAGGCGGTGAAGCGCGAGCGGTACGCCGAGCGTGCGCTGGCCGACCTGGCGCACTGGTGCGACGCGCATGCCGTGCTCGCCGAGCGGGCGATTGTCCCGGTGGTGGCGTGACGCGGCGGCGGGAGGAAGGGAAGTCGAGGGCAGAAGCAGGTCCTTCGCTTCGCTCAGGACGACAGGAGGACCTTCCCCCCGTCGTGGCCGACTTCCTGGCGCACCTGGAGAAGGAGCGTGACGTGTCGCCGCACACGCGCGTGGCGTATGCGCGCGACCTGGCCGCATTTGCCGCCTTCCTGTCGCGGGAGCGCGAGGGGGATGCGTGGGACTGGGGCACGGTGGACCGGCTCACGATGCGCGGCTTCCTGGCGCACCTGACACGCCGGGGGCTCGCCAAGCGGTCGATCGCGCGCACCCTCTCGGCGGTGCGCTCGTTCTACCGGTGGATGCACCGGAACGAGATGGTCGCCACGAACCCGGCGCGTGCCGCCGGGTCGCCGAAGATCGAGAAGTACCTCCCCGGCTACCTCGACCGGGCGCAGGTGGAACTGCTGTTCCAGGCGGCGGAGCTGCGGGCGCGGGACGGCTCGTTCACCGACGTGCGGACCCTCGCCATGCTGGAGCTCTTCTACTCGACGGGGATGCGGGTGAGCGAGCTGGCGGGGATCGACGTCGGCGACCTCGACCTCGTGTCGCAGCAGGTGAAGGTGCGTGGCAAGGGACGCAAGGAGCGCATCCTCCCCATCGGCGACCACGCCGTGCGCGCGCTGCGCAACTACGAGTCGCGCCGCGAGGCGCTGCGCGGGGCCGTCGGCAAGGCGGCGGGCCGCGACGCCTGGTTCCTCACGGCACGGGGCACGCGCGTGGGCGTGCGGGCGGTGCAGGGGGCGATCACGGGAATGCTCGACCTCGTGAGCGAGGATGCGGGCCTCTCGACGCACTCGCTGCGGCACACCTTCGCCACGCACCTGCTCGACGCCGGGGCCGACCTGCGCGCGGTGCAGGAGCTCCTGGGCCACGCCAGCGTGCGCACCACGCAGGTGTACACGCACACGAGCGTGGAACGGCTGAAGCAGGTGTACAGGCAGGCCCACCCAAGAGCATAGCTCGTTCCTGAACAACGGTTCATGGAGTAGCTCCGAACCCGGTCACGGGCGACGATTGCGCCGCGCGGGCGGGCGAGGCATCGTCTCCGGCGGGCCGCGATCGCACGGTGCAACCGGAGGGCGGCGCATGAAGTGGGTCAGGATCGTCATTGGCGCGATCGTCGCCGTGGTGGCCGTGGTGTGGATTGCCGGCCTCTTCCTGCCACGGGCACACTCGGCGACCAGCCGGGTCACGCTCAAGGTTCCGCGCGACTCGGTGTTCGCCGTGCTGCGCGACTTCGCGTCGCTGCCGGCGTGGCACAAGGCGACGACGAGCTCCACGCGCGTGGCCGGCGTCGCCGGCGAGCGCTGGCGGCAGGAGGCGGGGGGCCAGGCGATGGAGCTCGACGTGGTGGAGGCGAACGCGCCGTCGCGCATCGTGGTGAAGATCGTCGAGGATGCGAAGGCGATGTTCGGCGGCACATGGACGTACCGCCTCGACGAGGCGCCCGGGGGCGGCACCCTGGTCAGCATCACCGAGGAAGGCTGGATCGGCCCGCCCCCCTTCCGGGTCGTCATGGCGATGATGGGGGCGAACCGCACCATGGACGACGTCCTGGTGTCGCTGGGCGCGCGGTTCGGCGAGGCGGTCACCCCCGGGGACGCGCGCTGACCCGATGCGGCGCGTGACTTCGCGCCCCCGGCTGCGGTGCGCCGCACCGCTGGCGGCAGCCTGGCCGGTCGCCGCCGGGGCGCAGTCGACCGCCGACTCGGCGGCGGTGATCTCCGCGGTGCAGCGCATCTTCGCCCCGCGCGAGCCGGGAACGCCCTCGGTTTTCAGCGACTCGGCGCCTTTCCTGCGTCCCGACGACCAGCGTACCGACGGATCGGGCGTGGTGCGCAGCCGACGCAACGGCTGGTGGAGGACTTCGCTGCCGGCGTGAACGCGGACGTTCGCGAGCTCAAGTGCGCGGCCGCGCGGGCGGCCGTGCGGCGCATCCACGCGGGGAGCTTCGTGTCACCGAGCGGGACCGTGGCCCCCACGATCCGCGACCGGTTCGTGGCGAATGCGGAGCGCGAGCGTGACGGCAAGTGGCGGCTGGTGCGACTGTACGGGATCGCGCCACCGAATCCGGCCACTCCCCGCCGCGCCGAGGGGGTGCCGCCGTTCGTGCGCAGGGCGCCGTGCCGGATGAGCGGCCTCGCACTCGACGAGCGACCGGTGGTGCGCGTTCCGGCGGCGGCGCGGCCCGCCTGGGCGGCGCCGTGCCCGGCCGAGGGCCCTGCTCAGTGTGCGGCGAGGAAGGCGAGGGCCTCGCCGCGGCAGGAATCGGGCGCGTCGAGCCAGACGTCGTGGGTGGCGCCCTCCATCACGACCCGCCGCGCTCCCGGCAGGACGCGGGCGAGCTCCTCGTCCACGATCCGGTGCCCCGGGGTGGTCGCGCTACCACTGAGGAGCAGCGCGGGAACGCGCAGGGCGCGCACGGCCTCCCGCGGCAACTCGGTGAAGCTGTCGCTCGAGGTCGTCTGGGCCTCCCAGTCGCGCGCGCCCTCGAGCACGCGCCGTCGCCGGCCCTCCGTGAACCGGGCGAATGCGCCGGCGCCGAGAAAGCCGTCGGTGAGCAGCTCCATGGCCCGCACGGGGTCGCCGGCGCGAAAGGCGACCGCCGCGGGGAAGAACGCACGCTCGTGGAGCGCCTGCAGCGCCTCCGGGCCGCCGGGCAGGTCGCTCGCCCAGCGCATGATCGGGGGCTCGGCCAGCACGAGCGAGCGCACGAGGGCGGGACGCCGCGTGGCGAGCACCACGGCCGCGAAGCCGCCGATCGACGCGCCGACGAAGTGGGCCCGCGAGATGCCGAGCGCGTCGCAGAGGGCGGCGAGGTCGAGGGCGTCGGTGTTCGCCGAGTAGTCGCCGACGATCGGCGCGTTGCGGTTCGGCCAGGCGTAGCGCCGGCTGAAGGCGACCACGCGATAGCGTGCGGCGAAGGCCTGCGCCTGGTTGCGCCAGTAGCGGTAGTCGCGGCCGCCGCCGTGCACGAGGACCACCGGGTCGCCGGCGCCGAGTTCGACGCCGTGCAGGGTGACGCCGGTGGGGAGCGCGATCGCGCGCACCGGCACGCCGTCGAGGCTCACTCCGGGACGACCGCCGTGCCCTCGATCTCGACCCTGGCGCGCGGGTCGAGCAGCGCGCTCACCACCACCACGGCCATGGCCGGATAGTGCGGGCCGATCGCGGCCCGATAGGCGGCGCCGAGGGCGGCGCCCGCGTCGAGGTACTCGGCGCGCGAGGTGATGTACCAGGTGAGCCGCACGAGGTGCTCGGGCCCGCCGCCGGCGGCCCGCACCACCGCCATCAGGTTGGCAAGCGCCTGCGCCGCCTGCGCCGTGAAGTCGTCGGTCTCGATCGTCGCCGTGGCGGGATTCCATCCGATCTGTCCCGCGGTGACCACCACCCGGCCGCGCGCCGACATGCCGTGCGCGTAGCCGGCGCCGCGGCGCCAGCCCTCGGGAAGGACCGGACGCGGCAGGCCGCTGCTGGTCATGCGCGGTGCTCCTCGCGCAGCCGGAAGCGTTGCAGCTTGCCGGTGGCGGTGCGGGGAAGGGCGTCGACGAAAGTGACGCGACGGGGATACTTGTACGGGGCGATCTCGCGCTTCACGAACGCCTGCAGGTCCCGGGCGAGGGCGTCGGAGCGTGCCGACGCGTCTCGCAGCACCACGAACGCCGACACGATCTGCCCGCGCTCCTCGTCGGGGAGGCCGACCACGGCGCATTCCTGCACCGCCGGATGGAGGAGGAGCGCCCCCTCCACCTCGGGGCCGGAGATATTGTACCCGGAGGAGATGATCATGTCGTCGGTGCGGGCCTGGTACCAGAAGTGGCCGTCGGCGTCGCAGAGGTACGAGTCGCCGGTGAGGTTCCACCCGTCGCGCACGTAGGCGCGCTGGCGCTCGAGGTTGTGCAGGTAGCGGCAACCGGTGGGCCCCCGCACCGCGAGGCGACCCACGGTGCCGGGCGGCACGGGCTTGCCGTCGGCGTCGACCACCCGCGCCTCGTAGCCGGGGACCACGCGGCCGGTGCTGCCGGGGCGAATGTCGTCGCCGGCGGCGCTGATGAAGATGTGCAGCATCTCGGTGGCGCCAATGCCGTCGATGATCCGGATACCGGTCGCGGCGAGCCAGGCGTCGAAGGTGGCTCGGGGGAGCGCCTCCCCCGCCGAGACGCAGTGGCGCAGGCTGGAGAGGTCGCGGCCGGCGAGCTGCGCGCACATGGCGCGGTAGGCTGTCGGCGCCGTGAACACGGTCGTCGCCCGGAAGTTCACGATCCCGTCGAGCAGCTGCGGGGGCGAGGCCTGCTCGAGGAGCGCCGCCGAGGCGCCCACGCGCATGGGGAAGAGCACGAGCCCGCCGAGCCCGAAGGTGAAGGCGAACGGGGGCGAGCCGCAGAAGACGTCGTCGGCGCCGGGTTTGAGCACGTACCGCGGGAAGCAGTCGGTGATCGCCATGACGTCGCGGTGGGCGTGCATGGTGCCCTTCCCCTCGCCGGTAGTGCCCGAGGTGAAGGCGATGAGGGCGATGTCCTCCGCCGACGTGTCGCAGTTGGCGAACGTCGGCGGCTGGTGCACCATCATCAGCTCGAGCGAGTGCGGCACGTCGGCGCCGAACTCCACCACGCGCGACCTTGCCCGGGGGGCCCCGTTGGCATGCGTCGCCATCGCCTGCCGGCACTCGGCCGCGATGCGGTGGTCGGTGAAGGCGATCGAGACCTCGGCCTTGTCGGCGATCGCCTCGAGCTCGCGGGTGCGCAGCATGGGCATGGTGCAGACCACCACGCCGCCGGCCTTCACGATCCCGAACCAGCAGGCGGCCATCATCGGGTTGTTGAAGCCGCGCAGCAGGACGCGGTTCCCTGGCACGAGGCCGATGCTATGCACAAGCACGTTGGCGATCCGGTTGGCGCGCACCAGGAGGTCGTGGTACGTCCAGTGGCCGCCCGGGAAGTGGAAGACGGGCCGGTCGCCATGGCCGGCGGCCACGGCCGCGTCGAGCAGCTCGGCGGCGCAGTTGAGCCGCGCCGGGTAGGCGAGCTCGGGAACGCGGTCGAAGCGGCGCTCGGGCCAGAGGTCGGCCGGGGGGAGGTTCTCGAGGCAGAAGGTGTCGACGTGGGCCGAGTGGGCCATGGCCGCGTGCTTCACGCGCGCTCCTCCCCGCCCAGGAGCGTGCCGGCGATCACGAGCTGCTGGATTTCGCTCGTGCCCTCGTAGATGCGGAGGGCGCGCACCTCGCGGTAGAGCCGTTCCACCGTGGCGCCGGCGACGACCCCCCGGGCGCCGAGGAGCTGGATCGCGTCGTCGATCACGCGCTGCGCCGACTCGGTGGCGTAGAGCTTGGCCATCGCCGCCTCGCGGGTGATCCGCTCGGCGCCGGAGTCGCGCGTCCAGGCGGCGCGGTAGACGAGCAGGGCCGCGGCGTCGACCTGCAGCGCCATGCCGGCGAGCCGCGCCTGCGTGAGCTGGTGCTCCGACAGCGCCTTGCCGAAGGCGCGGCGCGACTGCGAGAAGGCGAGGGCCTCGGCGAGGGCACGTCGCGCCATGCCGAGGGCCGCCGCGCCGACGGTCGACCGGAAGACGTCGAGGGTGCCGAGGGCGACCCGCAGCCCCTTGCCCGGCTCGCCGACCACCGACGAGGGGGCGACGCGGCAGCCACGAAGCGACAGCGTGCCCAGCGGGTGTGGTGCGCTCACCGCGACGCGGGCGGTGACGGAGCACCCGGGGGCGTCGGCATCGACGACGAAGGCGGTCACGGCACGCTCGCCGAGCTCGGGCGTGCGGGCGAAGACCGCGTAGTGATGCGCGATCCCGGCATTCGAGATCCAGGTCTTCTCGCCGTCGATTACCCAGCCGTCGCCGTCGCGGCGCGCGGTGGTGCGCATGGCGTTCACGTCGGAGCCCGCGTCGGCCTCGGAGAGGGCGAAGGCGGCGATGTGCGTGCCGGCGGCGATGGCGGGGAGGTAGTGCCGCTTGAGGGCGTCGGAGCCGAAAAGCGAGACCGGGCCGACGCCCAGCCCTTGCATGGCGAAGGCGAAGTCGGCGAGGCCACCATGCCGGGCGAGGGTCTCGCGGGCGAGGCAGAGGGTCCGCACGTCGAGCCGGTGGCGCACGCCGCCGTGCGGGGCGACGACGGCGTGGCTGAGCCATCCACCCTCGCCGAGCCGGCGCACCAGCTGGCGGCAGGTGGCGTCGGGGTCACGCTCGTCGTCGAGGGGGGCGACCTCCGCCGCGGCCCACGCCGCGAGTTCGGCGGCGAAGGCGCGGTGCTCGTCGTCGAAGAAGGGCCAGGCGAGGTGGTCGTGTCCGGCGCTGGCGCTCACGAGCCCTCGAAGGCGGGGGTCCGTTTGGCGACGAACGCCTCGTAGGCGCGCTTGAAGTCGCCCGACTGCATGAGCCTGGCCTGCACCTCGGCCTCGTGGTCGATCGCCTCGTCGACGCCCATGGCCCATTCGACGTGGAGGGCACGCTTGGTGACGGCGTGCGCCGCCGCGGGGCCGTCGGCGAGCGCCTGCGCGGCGGCCTGCGCCTCGGCGAGCACGGTCTCGGGGCCCGCAAGGCGATTGTAGAAGCCGATCCGCTCGGCCTCGGTGCCGTCCATCGCCCGGCCCGTGAACAGGAGCTCGCTGGCGCGGCCGTGGCCGATGATCCGGGGCAGGAGGGCGCAGGCCCCCATGTCGGCGCCACTGAGGCCGACGCGCACGAAGAGGAAGGCGACCTTGCTGCGCGCGGTGCCGAAGCGAAGGTCCGAGGCCATGGCAAGGATCGCGCCGGCGCCGGCGCAGGTGCCGTCCACCGCGGCGACGAGCGGCTGGGGGCAGGCCCGCATCGCCTTCACGAGGTCGCCCGTCATGCGGGTGAAGTCGAGCAGCGCGCCCGCGCGGCCCGCGTCGGCGTGGGCCACGAGCGGGCCGATGATCTCGTGCACGTCGCCGCCGGAGCAAAAATTGCCGCCGGCGCCGGTGAGGACCACGGCGCGCACCTCCGGGGCGCCGGCCAGCGCGCGAAAGGTGTCGCGCAGCTCGGCGTAGCTCTCGAAGGTGAGCGGGTTGCGGCGCCCGGGGCGGTTGAGCGTGATCGTCGCCACGCGATCGGCGAACGACCACTGGAAGTGCGTGGGGCTGAAGCTGGCGGGGCGGAAGGCGCTCATGATGTGCTCGTCCCGGTCGAGTCGAGTTCACGCTGCCGCTGGATCGCGCGTTCGAGCTGCGTCCTGCCCTGAAGATACTGTACCGGCCAGTGCTGCGGCGTGTACCCCAGCGCCGCGGCCGCGTGGAGCGTCCAGTTGGGATCGGCGAGGTGGGGGCGGGCGAGGGCGCAAAGGTCGGCGCGGCCCGCCGCGATGATCCCGTTCACCTGGTCGGCCTCGGTGATGTTGCCGACCGCGATCGTGGGGACGCCGGCCTCGTTGCGGATGCGGTCGCTGAGCGGCGTCTGGTACATGCGGCCGTACACCGGGCGCGCGTCGGGCGACGTCTGCCCCGTGGAGACGTGGATGATGTCGGCCCCCGCGGCGTGGAAGGACCGTGCGATCTCCACCGACTCGGCGCCGTCCACGCCCCCCTCCACCCAGTCGGTCGCCGAGATGCGCACCGACATCGGGCGACCGGCCGGCCACGCCCCGCGCATGGTGCGAAAGACCTCGAGCGGGAAGCGCAGGCGATTGTCGCGCGGGCCACCGTAGTCGTCCGTGCGGCGGTTGGTGAGCGGCGTGATGAAGCTCGACAGGAGGTACCCGTGCGCGCAGTGCAGCTCGAGCATGTCGAAGCCCGCGGCGGCGCCCATGCGCGTCGCCCGCTCGAAGTCGTCGCGCACCCGCTCCATGTCGGCGCGGGTCATCGCCCGGGGCACCTGCATGTGCGGGCGGAAGGGGCGGGCCGTCGGCCCGATCACGGGCCAGGCGCCGGACTCCAGCGGAATGTCGTCTCCCTCCCAGAGGAACCGGGTGGCACCGCGCGGTCCCGCGTGGCCGAGCTGGAGGGCGAACCGGGCGGCGCTCCACCGGTGCACCATCTCGACGATGCGCGTCCAGGCGGCGGCGTGGGCGTCGTTGTACATCCCCGTGCACCCGGGCGAGATGCGGGCGTCGGGCGAGACGCAGGTCATCTCGGTCATCACGAGGCCGGCCCCCCCGAGGGCGCGGGCGCCGAGGTGCACGAGGTGGAAGTCGTTGGGGAGGCCGTCGGTGGCGCTGTACATGTCCATCGGCGCGACGACCACGCGGTTGGCGAGGGTCAGGTCGCGCAGGCGGAAGGGGGTGAACATCGGGGGCACCGGGCCGGGGGCGGCCGGAGGCGCGTCGGCGCGGGCCACGCCCCGCAGCGGCGTACCCGCCGCCCGGGCCGCACCCGCCTCGCGGTCGGCCCGCGACGCGAACCATCGCTCCATGCCATGGACGTATGTCCCGTCGCGCAGCCGCAGGTTCTCGTGGCTCACCCGCTGGCTGCGCGTGAGCAGGCTGTAGGCGAACTGCTCGGGCTCGAGTCCGATGTAGCGCGGCACGTGCTCGAACCACTCCATCGAGTTGCGGGCCGCGTTCTGCAGGCGCACCGCCTCGAGGCGGCGCTCGGCTTCGTAGGCCGAGAGGGCGGCGGCGAGGGTGGCATGCCGGCCGGCGGGGGCATTGAGCACGCGCGACAGCGCGATCGCGTCCTCCATGGCCAGCTTGGTGCCGCTCCCGATCGAGAAGTGAGCCGTATGGGCGGCGTCGCCGATGAGGACGATGTTGCCGTGGTGCCAGGCGCCGCAGGTCACCCGCGTGAAGCGCAGCCAGGGGGCCGCGCGCTGCGACGGCGGCGTGTTGGCCCGCAGCGGGTGGCCGTCGAGCCACGGGGCGAACAGCCGCTCGCAGGCGGCCACGCTGGCATCCACGTCCAGCGCATCGAGCCCGGCGGCGCGCCACGACCGCTCGTCGCACTCGACGATGAACGCCGACTGCCGGCCGTCGAACCGGTACGCGTGGGCCTGGAAGACCCCGTGCGCGTTCTCGACGAAGGCAAAGGTGAAGGCGTCGAACCGGCGGGTGGTGCCGAGCCAGATGTAGCGTGCGGTGCGCACGTCGAGGTCGGGCCGGAAGGCCGCCGCGTGCCATTCGCGCACGCCGCTCCGCACGCCGTCGGCGCCGACAACCAGGTCGGCGTCGCCGAGGCCGAGTGCCGGGAGGTCGCGCTCGTCGCGGGCCTCCTGGTGAAAGCGGAGGTCGACGCCGAGCGCGCGGGCGCGCTGCTGGAGGAGCTGCAGCAGCGTGACGCGGGCGAGCCCGGCGAAGCCGTGCCCGCCCGAGGTGATCGTGCGGCCCCTCACGTGGACGTCGATGTCGTCCCAGCGCGCGAAGTGCCGGGTGATCGCGTCGTAGCTCTCGGCGTCGGCGACGCGGAAGTTCTCGAGGGTCTGGGCGGAGAAGACGACTCCCCAGCCGAAGGCGTCGTCGGGGCCGTTGCGCTCGAGGACGGTCACCGCGTGCGCCGGGTCGGCCTTCTTCAGCAGCAGGGCGAGGTAGAGCCCCGCCGGACCTCCACCAATGATGGCGACCTTCACCCGTAGGGTTCCTCGGCGTGGCTGGTGCATCGCCGGGTGGCGATCCACGGGCAATTCTAGGCCCGGCGCGAGGGGCGGCAAGGGCGCGGGCGGAACCCTGCCCACGGGACGGCACGGGGCGCGCGGCGCTATCTTCAGGGCATGAGCCTGCCCGCATTTCGCGCCACCACCATCCTCGCCGTCCGCCGCGACGGCAAGGTCGCCCTCGGCGGCGACGGCCAGGTCACGGTGGGCGACACGATCATGAAGGCCAACGCGCAGAAGGTGCGCCTGCTCGGCAACGGCCGGGTGCTGGCGGGCTTCGCCGGTGCCGCCGCCGACGCCTTCACCCTGTTCGAGAAGTTCGAGGAAAAGCTCGAGCGCTACCCGGGCAACCTGTCGCGGGCCTCGGTGGAGCTGGCCAAGGAGTGGCGCTCCGACCGTGTGCTGCGCCGGCTCGACGCGCTGCTGGCGGTCTGCGACCGCGAGAACGGCTTCGTGCTCTCCGGCAACGGCGAGATCATCGAGCCCGACGACGGCATCCTCGCGATCGGGTCGGGGGGCTCGTACGCCCTCGCGGCGGCGCGGGCCCTCGCGGCGCACACGCCGCTGGCCCCTGTCGACATCGTGCGAAAGGCGCTCGCGATCGCCGGCGAGATCTGCATCTACACGAATGCGAACATCACGGTGATCGAGCCGGCCTCGTGACGAGCACGCGCACCGAGCAGGTCGTCGCCCGGCTCGCCGACCTCACCCCGCGGCAGATCGTCGCCGAGCTCGACCGTTACGTGGTGGGGCAGGCGGGGGCCAAGAAGGCGATCGCGATCGCGCTCCGCAATCGCTGGCGGCGGCAGCGCGCCCCCGAGCCGATGCGCCGCGAGATCGCACCCAACAACATCATCCTCATCGGCCCCACCGGAGTGGGAAAGACCGAGATCGCGCGCCGCCTCGCCAAGCTGGCCGGGGCGCCGTTCGTGAAGGTCGAGGCGAGCAAGTTCACCGAGGTCGGCTATGTGGGCCGCGACGTCGAGGGGATGATCCGCGACCTCGTCGAAAGCGCGATCGACATGGTGCGGGCCGAGCGCGAGGACGAGGTCGAGGACCTCGCGCAGGAGAAGGTCGAGGAGCGGCTGCTCGACCTGCTCCTGCCGCCCCCGGCCGCCCCGGCCGCGAAGCCGGCCGCCGCGCCGGCCGCGGAAGCCCCGTTGGCCGCGAACGTGTTCGTCGTCTCGAGCGGGGGCGCCGTGGCGCAGGAGGCGGCCGACAACGCCGACCTGGCGCGGCACCAGCGCACCCGCGACAAGCTCCGCCAGCTGCTGCGCGACGGGCAGCTCGAGGAGCGCGAGATCGAGGTCGACGTGGTCCAGCCGGGGCCGCAGCTCGACATGATGTCCGGCGGGCAGGGGATGCCCGAGGGGTCGGAGCAGATCTCGAACTTCCTGTCAGAACTCCTCCCCAAGCGGCACAAGAGGCGGTCGATGAAGGTCGCCGCCGCCCGGCGCGTGCTCCTCGACCAGGAGCTCGACAAGCTCGTCAACACCGACGACGTCACCGCCGACGCCCTCGAGCGCGTGGAGCAGCTGGGGATCGTCTTCCTCGACGAGATCGACAAGATCGCCGGCGCCAAGGGGGAGGGATTCGGCGGCCCCGACGTGTCGCGCGAGGGGGTGCAGCGCGACCTCCTGCCGATCGTCGAGGGCTCGAACGTCAGCACCAAGTACGGGATGGTGAAGACCGACCACATCCTGTTCGTGGCGGCCGGCGCCTTTCACGTCAGCAAGCCGAGCGACCTGATCCCCGAGCTCCAGGGGCGCTTCCCGATCCGGGTCGAGCTGCAGCCGCTCACCGAGGCCGACTTCGTCCGGATCCTCACCGAGCCGCAGAACGCGCTGGTCAAGCAGTACGCGGCGCTGGTCGAGGCCGAGGGGGCGACGCTGGCCATCGCCGACGACGGGATCAAGGAGCTGGCCCGCATCGCGACCCTGCTCAACCAGCGCATGGAGAACATCGGCGCGCGACGGCTGCACACCGTGATGACGAGCCTGCTGGAGGAGGAGCTGTTCGAGCTCCCCGACCGCGGCAGGCATCCGGTGACGGTGGACGCGAAGATGGTGCGCGACCGGCTCAAGGCGGTGGTCGAGGACGAGGACCTGAGGAAGTACATCCTCTAGCGCGGCGCGCGGGCGTGACCGTCGGCGGCGCGATGGCGCGATGGCGCTATGGCGCTATGGCGCTATGGCGCGATCGCCGGCGCCGGCGGGAGCTTCTCCATCGCCTCGTAGCCCGCGTCGTACCGGTAGGCGACGCGGTCGGGCGCCATCCGCCGCAGCAGGTCGTTCTCCAGCCCGCGGTCGTACACGAGCCACGCCCGCGCGCGCTCGTAGTCCGGCGGGTTGCCGACCAGCGAGCGGTGCCCGCTGAATGACGCCGGGTACTTCACGAACACGATCACCTTCGGGTCGGGGAGTTGCGCCACCGCGTCGAGGAAGGCGCGCTGCGGGCGCTTGAGCTGGTCGAGTCCCTCGCGGGCGGCGGCGGCATCGAGCACCTGCGCCGGCAGCGCCGCGAGGGCGGCCAGCAGCAGCGCCGTCGTGGCCAGCGCCGGCGCCGCGCCGGCATCGCGCCGGGCGTGGATGCGCCGCGCCAGCGACACGAACCCGATGGCCGTCGCGAATGCCAGCACGGGCACCGCCTCGTGGTAGAACACCGTCCACACGGGGCTGTGGGCGTGCATCAGGTGCAGCACGAAGAGCAGCGCGGCCGAGGCGGCGGGGACGCGGGCCGCCGGCGCGAGGGCGCCGAGGGCCGCGAACCCGAACAGCGCCACGACCACCAGCGGCAGCCGCCACCCCTGCCAGGTGGCCTCGGCCAGCGACCAGAGCCGCCACGGGATGAGCGCCGGCAGGTTGCCCGGCGTATGCACGGCGCGCGGCACGATCAGCGACCGCCGGGCGCGGTCGAGGTCGGTGGGCAGCGGCGCCATCTTCTGCGTCGAGTCGAATCCGAAGGTCGGGAAGTCGAAGGGCGTCACCTCGCGCGTGTACGTCACCAACGGCGAGGTGCGCCAGTCGCCCGTGGTGACCGCATTCTGGATCGGCAGCAGCGCCAGCACGGCAACCCCGGCGGCGAGCGCCGCGCCGGCCACCGGCCAGTCGCGGCGACGAGTCACGAGCGGCACCAGCACCCAGGCGCAGGGGACCGCCAGCGCCATCGCCGTCAGCGGACGCACGATCACGCAGGTCGCGGTGGCCACGCACACGAGCACGAGCCAGCCGGCGCGACCACCGCCGTGGTAGCGCGCCATTGCCCACCACGCGGAGAGCCAGAGGGGCACCGTGACCACCTGCGACATGTAGCTCGCGCGGATCGTCAGCACCGGGCCGGCCGGCATCCAGAGGAGCAGCGTGGCCAGCGCCACGACCCCTCCCCCCGCCCTCCGCGCCAGCGCGAAGACCAGCCCGCCGCCGATCGCGCCGTACACGACCGGCCCGAGCCCCGGCGCGCCGAGGGCCGCGAAGGGGGCGAGGAGCAGGGACGTGCCCAGGGGGTACTTGGCCGCCAGGTACGGTGTCACGAAGACGTGCAGCTGCGTCCAGAACTCGGGAAGGGGCGCCGACGCTCCCGCGAAGACGCCGCGGGCGAACAGCTCCGCCTGCAGCAGGTAGGCCCGCTCGTCGTGGTAGACCGGCACGGGATGCAGCGTCCACCCGGCGACCCACGCCACCACCACGCCGCTGGCAAGCGCGGCCGCCAGCGGCGCCCACCGATGCGCGAGCCACCCTTCGACCCGCGCGACCCAGCCGCCCGTTGCGCGGGGGGCGAACTGCACCGCCGTGGCGACGGCGAGCACGCAGAGGGCGTACGCGAGCAGGTCCTGCGACGATGGCAGTTCGGGCACCGGTGCCTGCTCGGACGTGGCGTGAAGGGAGTCGCGCCGTGATGCGTGGAGCCGGGCGGCGTGCGACGAGCCGCGAGGCATGCCGCACAATGTGACGCTGGCCGCCGCCCGCGTAACCTGCCGGGAGCGGAACGCGCCAGTACATTACTCGCCGGACCCGCGCCCTGACACCGCGCCCCACGTCGCCCGCCTCCTCGCGGCCCCCCTCACGCCCCCGCATGCCCCCTGAGCGCCCGCAGGTCGCCCTGATCGCCGGCGCCGGCCCCGCCGGGCTCACCGCGGCCTACGAGCTGCTCAAGCGCACCAGCATCCATCCGGTCGTGGTCGAGGCCACGGGCGCGATCGGCGGCATCGCCCAGACGTTCGAGTACAAGGGCAACCGCATCGACATCGGCGGCCACCGCTTCTTCTCCAAGAGCGAGCGCGTGATGCGCTGGTGGATGAACGTGCTCCCGCCGCAGGGGAAGCCGGCCGCCGACACCGCCGAGGCCGGGCACGAGATCGACTACGCGACGACCGTGACGCAGGAGCCGCTGTGCGCCGCGGCCGGCGCGGGGGGCACCCGTCCCGCGCCCGATCCCGAGCGCGACGACGAGGTGATGCTCCAGCGCCCACGGCTCTCGCGGATCTTCTGGCGCGGGCACTTCTTCCCCTATCCGCTCTCGATCACCCTGTCGGTCGCCTGGCGGCTCGGCCCCCTCAACACGGTGCTGATCGCGCTCAGCTACCTCAAGGCGCAACTCTTCCCCCGTCGCGACGAGACGTACCTCGACGCTTTCTTCATCAACCGCTTCGGCCGGCGCCTCTACGAGACCTTCTTTCGCGGTTACACGCAGAAGGTCTGGGGGGTGCCCTGCGAGCAGATCCGTGCCGACTGGGGGGCCCAGCGGGTGAAGGGGCTGTCGCTGGTGCGGGCGGTGTCGCACGCGATCAAGGACCTGCTCTCGAGCGACTTCCAGCGCCGGCAGCAGGAGCGCGAGACGAGCCTGATCACCCGCTTCTGGTACCCCAAGTTCGGCCCCGGGCAGATGTGGGAGGCCGTCGCGCGGCAGGTCACGGCCTGCGGCGGCGAGCTCCACCTGCACACGCGCGTCGTCGCCGTGCAGTGCCGCGGCGACCGCGTGGTCTCGGCCACCGTGCAGGACGCAAGCGGCGCGCGGCGCGAGATCGCCTGCGACCACCTCATTTCCACCATGCCGGTGCGCGATCTGTCGCGCATGATCCTGCCGCCGCCCCCGGTGGATGCCGCGCGCATCGCCGACGGGCTGCAATATCGCGACTTCCTCACCGTCGGGCTGCTGCTGCGCCGGCTGCACGTCGACGAGTCCGGCAAGGCCCCCGCCACGCGCGTGCCCGACAACTGGATCTACGTGCAGGATGCCTTCGTCGACGTCGGCCGCATCCAGGTGTTCAACAACTGGAGCCCGTACCTCGTGGCCGACCGCGCCAACACCGTCTGGATCGGGCTCGAGTACTTCGTGGGCGAGGGGGACCGCCTCTGGGGGATGGCCGACGCCGACCTCGTGGCGCATGGCACGCGCGAGCTCGAGGCGATCGGCTTTGCCCGCGCCTCCGACGTGCTCGACGGCTGCGTGCTGCGCATGCCCAAGGCGTACCCGGCGTACTTCGGCACCTACCCTGAGCTCCCGGTGGTGCAGCGCTGGGTGAACGGGATCCCGAACCTCTTCCTCGTCGGCCGCAACGGGATGCACCGCTACAACAACCAGGACCACAGCATGCTCACGGCGATGCTCGCCGTGGACAACATCGTGGCCGGCCGCGACGACGACACCAACCTCTGGGACGTGAACCTCGAGGAGGAGTACCACGAGGAACACGCGCCGAAGGCGGCCGACGCGCCGTGAGCGAGGCGCGCACGACCGGCGCGAGCGGGGGCCACGCAAGCCATGGCGCTCCCGGGGCTGGCGGCGCGAATGCGGGCGGCACGTGGGGATCACCTCCCTCGGTGGCGCGGGCAGCCATCGCCGTCATCGTCGTGGCCGCCTACGGCGCCTGGGCGGCGTGGAACGTCACCGACGACGGGCTGACGGGACCGCTGCGGTCGTCGCTCAACGCCTACTTCGAGCTGTTCGCGACCAACGAGCCGGTCGTGATGGCCCTCATGGCCGCCTTCGCCCTCGCCACGCTGGCGGTGGCCCGTCGATCGGTGGGCGCGTCGCCGGGCGACGCGTCGCTCGACGCCCCATCGCCGTGGCCCGCGCTCACCCCGCGGCGCACCCTCGCCGTCGCCCTGCTCGTCACGCTCTCGGCCTGGCTCGCCCAGCGCTGGGCCCTGCACGGCTTCGCCCTCTCGATGGACGAGTTCAACACCGGCTTCGAGGCCGCGATCCTCGCCACCGGGCGGATCTTCGCCCCCGTGCGCGAGGAGTGGATCGGCTTCGTGCCCGCGATCAAGCCGGTGTTCGTCGTCTGGCGCGGCGAGGACCATACCTGGTACTCCGGCTACGTCCCGGTCTACGCGGCCGTGCGCGCCGTCCTGCGCCTCGTGCACGCCGAGGCCTGGCTCAACCCGCTTTGCGCGGGTGCCAGCGTGGCGCTGGTCGCGGCCGTGGCGCGCCGCCTTCGGCCAGGCGAGGCCCACGCGCCGCTCGTGGCCGTGGCCGCCCTCGTGACGTCGGCGCAGTTCGTGGTCACCTCCGCCACGCAGTACACCATGCCGGCGCACCTCGCGGCCAACCTGCTCTGGCTCTGGCTCGCGATGCGCGACGACCGGCGCAGCTGGCTGGCCGCGGCCCTGCTGGGCGGGCTCGCCCTCGGCCTCCACAACCCGTTCCCGCACGCGCTCTTCGCCGCGCCGTTCTTCTGGCGGTGGTTCCGGCGGCGCGAATTCGCCCGGCTGGCGCTCACCCTCGCCGTGTACGTGGCCTTCGCCGCGCTGTGGCTGGCCTGGTTGCGCATGGAACGCGGCGGCGCCCCGGGGGGCGGCGGCATGCTGTCGCTGTTCACGATCCCGCGCATCGAGCACTGGCGGCTCAACGGCATGAACCTGGTGCTCACCCTGAGCTGGCAGGCGCCGGTCGTCGCCCTGCTGCTGCCGCTGGCCCTGCTCGGCGAGCGCCGGCTCAACGACACCGAGAGAGACCTGGCGCGCGGCGTCGTGCTCACCTTCCTGTTCTACGTGCTGTACGGGGCCACGCAGGGGCATGGCTGGGGCTATCGCTACATGTACGGCGTGCTCGGCAGCCTCGCGCTGCTGGCCGCGGCCGCGACACCGATGCTCGCCGGGGCCGTGGGTGGCGTTCGCGCACGACGACTGCTGGCCGCCGGCGCGGCCCTGTCGCTCTTCGTGCTCGTCCCGATGCGGCTCTGGCAGGCGGAGCGCTTCGTGCGTCCCTTTGCCGCCGCGTCGGAGCACCTCGCGCGGACCGACGCCGACGTGCTGGCGGTGGAGACCGGGGAGGTGTGGTACGGGCGCGACCTCGTGCGCAACGACCCCGCGCTGTCGCGCCCCGTGATCGTGAACGCAAGCATGCTGAGCGGCATGGGCTGGAGCGCGCTCCACGAGCGCTACGGCGACCGGCTGCGGCTGGTGCGCGCCGACGAGCTCGTGGCGCTTGGCATGCGACGCGTGCCACCGCGCGCGCGCGCGCCCTGACGACGCGCAGCGGGGCGAACGCGCGCAATGACAACTGCGCGGCCCGGTGCTCTCGCCCTGACTGCCGCGAGCGGCCCGGCGAACCGCCTACGCGGCCGGCTTCTCCGCCAGGCAGGCCATGTTGAGCGAGAAGAGCACGTTGGGCACCAGCCGGTCGGCGGCGCGCGCGAGCAGGTTCACCGCGCCATACAACGGCGCTCCCGCCCGGCCCAGCACGCCGTAGCCGAGGAAGTTCACGACCTGCCCGCAAGCGACGAGGCTTCCGCCCTGCGCCCGGACCTGCCGCACGCGAAAGCCCGCGTCCTCGCAGAGGGCGATGATCCCCTCCTGTGTCACCCGCCAGTAGTCGCCCGGGTGCGGGTGATAGAACCAGACGTGCGGGATCGTGACCAGCAGCTGGCCCCCCGGGCGCAGGATGCGCGCGAACTCGCGCATGGCGATCCACGGCGCACGCACGTGCTCGAGCACCTGCGTGCACAGCACCAGGTCGCAGCTCGCCTCGGGACGCCCCGTCGCTTCGGCGGTGCCGGCGTAGTCGGCGCCGTGCTCCGTGGTCAGGTCGACGGTGCGCACCGTGTAGCCGCGCGACTGCAGCAGGGACATGTACGGGCTGCGCAGGCTTCCCACATCGAGGGCTTCGCCGCCGCCGGCCGGCGCGCGCACCTCGCGCAGCAGCGCCTCGACGTCATGGCGCAAGGCACGCAGCACGAGGTAGTCGTATTGCCACGGCGACGGGTCGATGCGGTCGGCCACCCCGTGGGCCGACTCGCGTCCCGCGTGCGCGGCGACGAAGCGGCGGCGGACGTCGGTGTGGTCAATCAGCATGCGTGCGCTCGAAGACGGCCACGAACTGCAGGCGGCTGGTGAGGGCTCCCATCACCCCGGTGTGGCAGGGCGCGGGGTGAATCATGCTGCGGAGCGCGAAGCCGCGCGACGCGAGGCGCGGAATCCATGCCCAGTCGCGCTGGTACGTCCCGGGCGACGGGATCCCGAACCGGCGGTTCCCGATCTCGTCCATGATCGCCAGCGCCGCCCACCCCAGCGGGCCGCCGTGCGTGTGGTCCTTGAGCAGGATGTATCGCGAGCTGACGCGGGCGAGTTCGTCGAGCAGCGCGAACGGGTCCGGGGCGTGGTGCACGACGTCGATCGCGTACACGAGGTCGCACGACTGGTCGGGGAGGGGCAGGCGGCGCCCGTCGTACAGCACGGGCTCCACGTACGTGACGGCGCGTCGCCTGATTTCGACGGCCGTACACAGCTTCACCACGCCGTCGAGTACGAGGTGCTTGGCGTACCAGCCCTCGCCCGCGCCGACGTCGGCCGCGTGCGTGAGCGGCCCGAGGGCCCTTAGGGCGTCGCGCACCAGGGCGTACACGCGGCCGCGGTAGCCTGTGAGCGTCCCCGCGCCGCCCTCCGCGGCCCCCGCCGCGCCGCCGCGCGCGTCAGCGCCCACGCCGGCCTCGCGCGTCGATCGCGGCCGCGTACACGCGCTCGTACGCCGCGACTGTCACGTCCCAGCTCCAGCGCTCCATCGCCCAGGCCCGCCCGCGCGCGCCGGCTTCCCCCCGTGCCGCCCCGTCGCGCACGAGCCCCGCGAGCGCCCGGGCGAACGAGGGCACGTCGTCCACCGACTGCACCGCGTCGCGCGCCACCGTGGATGCGTAGCCTGGGTCCCAGCGCAGCACCACCGGCAACCCGGCCGCCATCGCCTCCTGGACCGCGAGGGGAAACCCCTCGCCCTCGGCGGGATGCGCGAGCAGGTCGCACGCCTGGTACGCGGCGGGCATCGCCTCGGGCGCGAGGACCCCGAGGTCGGCCACGCCGTCGAGGCGACCGCCGCGCTCAGCCCCGCACGTCACGAGGGTGAACCCGTCGCGGGGAATCGCCAGCAACTGCTCGAGGTTCTTCTTGCCCGCGGCGCGACCCACGAACAGCACCAGCGTGCCATCCGCCGGGAGGCCGAGCATGCCGCGTGCCGCCGCCCGTTGCGCCGGCGTCGGCGGCGCGAAGCGCGCCGTGTCCACGCCGTTCGGGATCACGGCGATGTCGTCGCGCCCGCTGCGCGCCGCCAGCCAGCCACGCACGCGCTCACCCAGCGTCGTCACCGCGTCCGCCGAGCGCACGGCGCCATCGCCAATCGCGTTCCAGGCGGCCCGCTGTACCGCCTTCACCACCGCGCTCGCGTACGGCACGAATCCCACGTGCTCGGTGAGCACCACGGCCCGCCTCGCCCGTCGCGCGGCGCGGCGGGCGAACACCCCCTGCGCGTACAGGGCGCCATGCACGTGCACCACGTCGGCCTGCGCGACCGCCGCCATCGCATCTCCAACGTGCGGCCCGAGGGGCACCGGGTACGGTACGCCGAATCGCTCCGTCAGGTGAAATGCCGGCAGCCGCCAGGTCGTGCGCGCCCCTTCCCGCGACACTCCCGCCAGCCCGCCCCACGCCGACGACACCAGCGTCACGGTGTGGCGCCGGGCGAGCCGCGAGGCGAGCGCCTCGACGACCATCTCCACGCCCCCCACGTGCGGCAGGCAGTAGTGCGACACGATGGCGACGTGCATCTCAGTGCCCGCCGCCGCGTCGTCCTAAGCGCAGCGAAGGACCGGTTTCCTGTCGTCCTGAGCGCAGCGAAGGACCTGCTTTTGCCGTTTCCCCCCTCGCCGCCTCGAACACCGAGTCCCGCGACACACGCACGAACACCGGCGTCGCCCCCTCCTCGCTCGTCGCCGGCTTGAGCAACCACGTCTCGCGTCTCGGATGCTCGTTCAGCAGCAGCGTGTCGCGCGCGTGCAGGTCGCGCGCATACAGGTTCCCGTCGCGCGACGCCAGCAGCGGGCCGAGCAGCGTGAACCCCGCGCGATCCTCCGCCAGCCGGCGCAGGCAGCGCTCCGGATATGTCGCGCCGGAGAGCTTCCGGCCCGACGGGTCGGGGGTGTCGGGCATCGGCACGAGTGCCGCCGAGTCGCGCATCATCGGCCGCAGCGCGGCCAGCGCGGCGCCGCCGCTCGTGCCGCCGGCTTCCATCCACGCGATCGCCGAGTCGAGCGCGCACAGGTCGATGCGCTTGTACAACACCTCGGCGTCGCCGCGGCTCACGCCGCGCCCCCACAGCCGCGACATCACCTGCGACCCCCAGCTTTCGCGCACGAACACCAGCGCGTCGCGCACCCCGGCCGCGCGCGCCGCCGCCTCGCCGTTCCAGCGCATCGTCACGAGCCCGGTTCCGTAGTCCTTCACCCGGAGCGGCAGGATCGTGCCCACCCCCACCAGTGCGGCCACGCCGAACCCGTACACCGTCACCCGCACCGGCATCGCCCCCTCGCCGAACCGCTCGCGCAGCAGCGCCGGGAGCCGCGCCGTGAACCACACCAGCAGTGGCGCCAGCGGAGTGAAGAACCGCGCGCCGAGGTAGTACCCGTCGTGGAAGTACGCCCAGTAGCAGAGCGCGAGGATCGCGCTCGCCGCCAGCAGGCACTTCTCGTGCGCCGACAGCTTCGGCGCGAACCCGAGCGCGACGATCGCCGGCAGCAGGCTCGGCAACGGCGTCTCGAACAGGTTCGTCTGCATCCGCAGGAAGTACAGGTTGACCAGCTGCGCCCCCATCGCGGGCGTGTGCGCCGTGCCCCACGGCGACAGGTGGAATCCCAGCGCGTGCTGCGGCCCCCACAGCGCCACATAGCCGAAGGTGAGCGGCGCTCCCGTCGTCTGCGCGTTGAACCAGAACAAGCCCGCGATCGGCACCAGCACCCCCGCCAGCGCCGGCAGCCCGTCCCCCCAGCGCCGGAGGTCGCGCACGGCGCGCGCCAGGTACCAGGCCCCGGCCGGCAGCGCGAAGGCCAGCGCGTCCACCGGTCGCATCGTCGCCGCGAGCCCGAACCCCACTCCACTCGCAAACCCCAGCCACGGGCGCGGCGCGGGGCTCGCGAACGCCCACGCCATGCACGCGAGCCCGGCCAGCATGCACGCCAGCGCGGGCACGTGGTTCATGTACGAGCCCGACATGAACGCGATGAAGGGGCAGAGCGCGAACAGGCAGAGCGCGCCCAGCGCCACGCCGCGCCGCGGTTCCGCCACGCGCAGCCAGGCGCCGAACGCCGCCACCGCCGCGCCCCCCGCCAGCGGCCCCATCACCCATGGCGCGCCCAGCAGCTCGCCGATCGCCAGCACCGCCGACCATCCGGGAGGGAACTGGCCGAACACCTTGCCGCCGCCGTCCACCACGTTCGTCATCGAGAAGAACGCCGGCTCCGCGTGCGCCGGCAGCCACAGCCGCCCGCCGGCGAAGATCCGGCCCTGCATCGCCTGCACCAGCTCGTCGATCAGGAGCGGCCGGCCGTCGAACACCGCCAGCGCGATCGTCGCATAGAGCGCTGTCGCCACCGCCGCGATCGCCGCCGTCCAGCGCACCGGCGCCGCCTCCCATCGTTCGGCCAGCGCATCCCACGCACCGTCGCGCCAGAGCGCCGGGAAGCGGCGCGACACGATCGCGAGCACGATTGCCGCGCCGACCACGATCGCCGTCCCGCTCAACCACCCGTCGAGGAACGCCCCGTAGCGGGGCTGCTGCCGCCCGCCCGGAATCCAGTTGGCGATCGGCAGGAATCCGAACACGGCGAGCACCAGCGCCGTTGCGAGGGGAGCGAGTCGCCGCATCTGCCCGTCAACTTACCGCGTGGGTCCGGCCCGGGCATCGCGCCCCGCGCCCGTGGCCTGGCCGCGTGACCTTCGCGGCCCGTGGCGTGACGGCGGCCCACCGGCCGCCGGGCGAGACTCCCTCGAGCTGGGGCACGCGCGTAGCCCCACCCCCCGGCGACCGTTAGCTTCTGTCCCTTCGCGAGAGTTGCATGAGCGCCCCACGCCCGCACGCCGCTCGCCGCCGGATTCCCCGCGTCACCCCGCCATGCCCGACCGCCCGCACCGCGACTTCCTCGCCATTCCCGACTTCTCGCGCGACGAGCTCGAGCGGCTCTTCGACCTCGCCGAGCGCATGCGGCTCGGCCTCTACCAGTCGAAGCCCATGGCGGGCAAGTCGCTCGGCATGATCTTCCTCAAGGCGTCCACTCGCACCCGCGTGTCATTCGAGGTCGGCGCCTGGCAACTCGGCGGGCACGCCAGCTTCCTCTCCAGCCGCGACGTGCAGCTCGGGCGCGGTGAGCCGATCGCCGACACGGCGCGCGTCCTGTCGCGGTTCGTGGACGCGATCATGATCCGCACCTTCGCGCACTCCGACGTCGAGGAACTCGCCCAGTACGCCGACGTCCCGGTCATCAACGGGCTCACCGACCTCCTCCACCCCTGCCAGGTCCTCGCCGACGTCCTCACCGTGCGGCAGCACCTCGGGTCGATCGGCGACAAGGTCGTGGCCTGGGTCGGCGACGGGAACAACATGGCCAACTCCTGGCTCAACGCCGCCTATCGCCTCGGCTTCGAGCTGCGGCTCGCCTGCCCGGCGGGCTACGAACCCGACGTGAGGGTCCTCGCCCGGGCGCAGGCGCATGGGAAGGTCATCGTCACCCGCGACCCCGCCGAGGCCGTCGCCGGTGCCCACGTCGTCACCACCGACGTCTGGGCCAGCATGGGCCAGGAGGAGGAGCAGGCCGTGCGCGAGAAGGCCTTCGCCGGCTACCGCGTGGACGACGCCCTGATGGCGCGCGCCGACCGGCAGGCGATCTTCCTCCACTGCCTCCCCGCCCACCGCGGCGAGGAGGTCACCGCGAGCGTGATCGACGGCCCGCACAGCCGCGTCTGGGACGAGGCCGAGAACCGCCTGCACATCCAGAAGGCGATCATGGCCACCCTCGTCGGCGGCGAGCCCCTCTCCTGAGCGACCCACACCCCAGGCGCCCATGAGCAAGCTCGACGGACTCCTCGGCGGCAGCGCCCGCCAGCTGCGCGGCCGCACGCCCATCGCCCCCGGCGAGGTCAAGCTCTCGGTGCTCATCCCCGTCTTCGACGAGGAGAACACGATCGCCGACGTCGTGGCGCGGGTGCGCGACACCGGCGTCAACGTCGAGATCATCTGCGTCAACGACAAGTCGCGCGACCGGTCCGGCGCGATCCTCGACGAGATGAAGGCCGCCGGCCTGGTGCACACGGTCATTCACCAGCCGGTGAACCGCGGCAAGGGCGCCGCCATCCGCACCGCGATCGCGGCCAGCACCGGGAACGTGGTGATCGTGCAGGACGCCGACCTCGAGTACGACCCGTCGGACTGGCCCGCGCTGCTCGAGCCCATCGTCGATGGCCGCGCCGACGCCGTCTTCGGCTCGCGCTTCCTCGGCGGCCCGCACCGCGTCCTCTACTTCTGGCACTCGGTTGGGAACACGGTGCTCACGACGCTGAGCAACATGTTCACCAACCTGAACCTCACCGACATGGAGACCTGCTACAAGGCGATGCGCGGCGACCTCGCGCGCTCGCTCAGGCTCACGGCGGACCGGTTCGGCTTCGAGCCCGAAGTGACGGCGCGCCTGGCACGGCGCGGGGCCCGCATCTATGAGGTTCCGATTTCGTACGCAGGGCGGACGTACGCCGAGGGCAAGAAGATCAGCTGGAGGGACGGCGTCGCGGCGATCGGGCACATCGTGCGCTTCAACCTGCTCGACAACGGTTAGTCATCTCGAGCGGAGCGCCGCGCAGCGGCGCGGAGTCGAGAGATCTCATGAGCGCAGACTCCCGCCCTACCGCCGCTTCAACCCCAGCACACTCAGGAAGAAACTCGCCAGCACCCCCTGCGCTCCCAGCACCATCAGCAGCGCCGCCGGGATCACGATCCGCATCGTCCGCCCCACATCCATCGCGCCGTACCCCGTCCCGGCCCACGCGGTCACGCTCAGCACCGCCAGCGCCAACCCGGCCACCAGCACCACCCCGCTCACCACGAGCCCCGTCTCGAGCGTCACGTAGCGGTACAGCCGGTCCACCCGCAGGTCCGGCGGCACCAGCCCCTCCTGCACCGCGAACGTCTTGGTGAACACGGCGAACAGCACGCTCTGCGCGCCGAGCAGCACGGCCGCCGACGCGAACAGCATCGTGTGCACGTCGAAACCGAGCCCCGCCACCACGCGCGGCCCCGGGATCAGCCACGCCATCACCGCCGCGCCCACCGCGAACAGCAGCAGCCCCGGCACCAGGAACAGGTACCGCGGGCTGTAGAGCAGCAGGAACCGCAGGTGCCGCCAGCCGTCGCGCCAACTGCGCAGGTGCGGCGGCCGCGTCCGCCCGTCGGGCCTGAGCGTTGTCGGCACCTCGCTCACCCGCATTCCCATCAGCGTCGCCTTGACCACCATCTCGCTGGCGAACTCCATCCCCGTCGTCCGCAGCCCCATCGCGATCGCCGACGACCGCTTGAATCCCCGCAGCCCGCAGTGGAAGTCCTTGACCGGGCTCTGGAACAACATCCGTCCGATCGACGTCAGCACCGGGTTGCCCAGGTAGCGGTGCAGGTGGGGCATCGCCCCCGGGGAGATTCCGCCGGCGAAGCGATTCCCCATCACCAGGTCGTCACCCGCGCGCAGTCGCTCCACGAAGGCGTCGAGGTTGGCGAAGTCATACGACGCATCAGCATCGCCCATGATCACGAACTCGCCCTGCGCGGCCGCGATCCCGCCACCGAGCGCCGCGCCGTACCCACGCTCGCGAACGGCCACCACGCGGGCGCCGGCTCGCTCAGCGAGCTGCTGCGAACCGTCGGTGCTCCCGTTGTCGGCGACGATCACCTCGCCGCTCACGCCGGACCGGGCGAGGAAGCCCCGCGCCTGCTCCACGCAGGCGGCGACCGTCTCCGCCTCGTCCAGGCAGGGCATGACTATGCTTAGCTCCATGCCGAAAACTTACCGCGTCGCGCCGGACTTCACCCTCCCCGACGACAAGGGCGAGCCCGTCACCCTGTCCTCGTTTCGCGGCAAGACGGTCGTGCCGTACTTCTAGCCGAAGGGCGACACCGTCGATCGCGCCGTGTCTTCCCGCTGCGACAGCGCGCACGGAGTTCCAACAGACAAGTGGCAAGAATGCCTGAATCCCGCGATGGCGCGAGGCCGTGTCCTCGCGGCCCCGTGATTGCCCGCCCGCTGCGACCTTGGCCGACGACAAGGAGCTTCGAGACGTCCCGCGCGGCGAAAGTGGTGCTCGTCCGCGGAGAGCCCGGCTCGGCTCGGTCCGCTAGAGGCGACCTGCGAATGCTCCATCGTCCTCGCCGGTCATGCGGCTGCGGGCCGACCTCGTCTCTCGTGAAGATGCGCGCCTGGCCCGTTCCGTGCCTGCCGAAGCACGCCTTCGCCTGAAACGGCGTGAGGGAACACCTGATGCCTGTTCCGCGCCATTTAGAGAGATATCGTCGGTAGGGAGCGTCGATACTCACGAAGGGAGATTGCGATGACACCAGGACCTCGGGCGTCACGTGGGCTATTGCTTCTTGCGGTCGTGCTCGCCGCATGCTCGGATTCCCTCGCCGTTCATGCCGATCCGTCGCGGGCACGGCTCGCCGAGAGCGTCTCCGGCGCAGCGGCCGCAGCGCTCCAGGTCGATGGCACTTTCCGAAGAGACAATCCTCAGTTCTTCGGCGCGGCGGCCCTCATCGACGCGCGCCGCGCGACTGATCTCGCAACAGCGTTTATCACTTGGTACGGCAGGTTCTTCGAACCCGCGTGGAGGGAGCAGCGCGGAACAGCGATCGATGCCAGGTCGCTCGTTGCGTGTGGGACTGCGCAATTTGTCGATTCTCCCTACGAGCCCATCGTCACCGAGGCCGGGTGGGCCGTGCGCAAGGCATTCGGACCACGATTCCGGGTGTCGATGTGCGCAGGAGGCGTAAGGCAGGTGGTGGTCTCGGTCTCCGCTCTTGCCACGGACGTTTCGCTCAATCGGGATGGGCTCGAGCCGGCAGAAGATCTACTTGTGACGTTCGCTGCCGCGGCGTTACCACCCGATTGGGAGGTGCCAATCGACGCGGAGGAGGCTGCGCAGCAGCTCGCAACAGTGCTGGGTGTGCGAATCAGCACGGTGCCCCGTGTCACGGCCACCCCTTCAGGGATGCAGTTCATTGGCCAATGGGACGCGAGGCTTGAGCGGTCGGTGCTTGTGCGTGATCGTGCGGGGTCGAGGGAACAGCGTCAGGACCGCATCGTCCTCGCGGACGACGGACATCGCCGCGCAGTGCTGTATCGCCTGGACTCGACATCGATGCTTCCACCAGTGTCGACCATCGCGGCACCGTCGGCCCAAATCAAGCGTGGCTGGCCAGCGACAGTGCGGCTGCACTAGACCGATGCCGCTCGGCCGGCACGCGTACAAGTGAGGGCTCAACCACGACTCTTCCTAGCCGCTGCACGCGGCGCTCCCGGATCGCGATCGGATTGGCTGCGGCAGCTTTGAGTGCGCTTGGTTGCTCAGGCGGCGGAGGCGGCGCGCGACAACGAACCGCGGCAGACACGTGCCGAATCGGGGCGAACGCACTGGGAGAGGTGACCTATCACGCATATCGAATTGACTCGATCAATGGCCGGCCCAACAAGCATGCGAATCTCTTCATATGCCCCGCCACCGTCAGGGTGCTCGGGGAGTCGCTGCGACTGAAGGTGCGGGTTGTCCTGGACTGCCGGTACACTGGAACTTGGCAGTTCTACGAGAGTTCGTGCAATCGCGGCACCTTCCTCAACTGCTGGGCGCATTGGCGATCCGGCTACGATCCCACGCCCGACAACGATGTCGGCTACACGTTGACTGGATTCACCTACGCCGACACGTTTCCGTATCAGACCACCTCGATTCTGATGCGTTATATGACGAGCCCGAATGTGTCGCCGGTCTCTGGCGACAGTCTCTTGTTTTCGTGGCAACAGCCCAATGGTGTTGGCGGCTTCTGGAACACGTATACCATTCGGGTTGATTCGCTTGCGGGCTACATCGCGGGCCCTGCAACCGTTGCGGCCGGAACGACTGCGACCTGGCAACTGGTGCCAGACTGGTCGGCCTCGGGTTACGAGATCAACTGGACGTTGGCTGGCTCCCCTGTCAGCGGAGACGACACGGTCGCGGTGGCCATTGCTGGATCCGGCGCGAAGACGCTCCGGGCAGAGTACTTTACCACAAGCGGTGCCGTGCAGGTCGTCGAGATGTCGATAAGCCCGCGTGTCTGGGCCAGCATATCTGGCCCGACCGTGATCACCGCCGCCGGCACCTATGAGTTTGCAGCTGGAGAAACACACACGCCGGATGCCACTGCGAGCTACAGCTGGTGGAGGGTAGACCAAGGAACCAATGCGACCACGTACCTGGGATCGGGGGCCTCCGTAAACGTCATCGTCGAGGAAGGATCTCCGAGTTTTGATGTCTCGGTGCTCGTGAGCGCGAGCGGATACTCGTCGAACACTGACTTGAAGTCCGTCGAGGTTAGTACGTCAGGGTGCGGCGGGCAGGCCTGTCTGAGGGCACCTGCGTCGCCTGAGCGAGATCGACGCAAGAGAGCCTTCGGCATATTGCCTTGAGAGCGCGTCGCAACGAGCCTGCGACCGGTCCCGATTCCGGCTTGGCCCAAGGGCGCGGACGCCGCCGCTGCGGTTTCGCGCATGGGATCGCGGAGGCACTGCGAAGTGCCCTGTTCAGGCGCGCAACGATCGACCGGGCTGCGTGTACCATTGGGCTCTACTCCGGATGCCTCAGGTGGCATCGTCGTGCGCTAGGGGTGCTGCGAAGCGATCGTGGGACTCGAAGGGCAGGGAGAATGAACGGTGCGCGGCGGATGTTCAGCGCGTTGACACTTCTCGGGGTGGTCTGCTGTGACGCGGCGACCACCCCCCCTGGACCGAGTGTGTCAATCTTCGACGCTGTGAGTGGCGCGGCAGCCGTGGCTCTCGACTCGAACGGAGTTTTCACGCAAGCGTTTCCAGACACGTTCGGCGCGGACCGTCTGATCTCCAAGACACGTGCAGTCGATCTCGCGCGCGCCTACGTGCGCGACTTCGGGCCCCAGCTTCGGGACGACTGGGCCGACGCAACGGGGGTGGCCATCTCGGTGGCGGCACTTCGTGAATGCCGGCAGCCGACGTTTGTGGAGTCTCCGTATCAGCCGATCGCTGCCGGCGTTTCACTCACGGCGAGAAAGGCCTATGGGCCCCGATTCTGGGTTCAGTTCTGCCAGTCTACCCCGCGCGTGCTGCTAGTCGTCGCGGTGGCTGCGCTCGCGATTGACGTGGAGCTCGACTCAGGTGGCTTGCGCCCGCAGGACGACCTGTCCGTCTCGTTTCAGGCATCGCCGGTTCCGCAGAACTGGGACGTGCCACTCGATGCGGAGGGCGTGGCGACTGGCTTGGCTATCTCCACATCCACCCGCGTCGCTACGGTGCCTGCGGCGCGCGCGAGAAGGAATGGCTTGCCGTTTTTTGTTGACTGGTCGACTGAGATGGAACGTGGAGTGAGGTTGGTGGATGCGGCGGATCCCTCCAGCGCACGCGTGCTTGTCCAAGTGCTCTTCGGAGACGATGGCCAGCGCAGGAGCGCCATGTTTCGCCGCGACACCACGGTGATGGTCGCAGACACTTCGACTGCGTACGACCCAGTTGGTGCCACGCCTGGGTCGCCGGGCCGAGCGTTCACACTCGTGTTCGTGCCTCAGTCGCGATCCGCTACTGTTCGCGTCGTCCGCGCTCCCTAGGTCGTCGCCACCAACTGGTGCTGCTAGTCGATGGTCGGCGTGACCGGCGGTGTCGGCATCTTCGTCCTCGGCGCCGCCGCCTTCACCTTCCGCTCCCCCGCCGCCTTCACCGCCAGCGCCTCGCGCACCAGCAGTCCGCCGCCCGCGAACGCCACAAGCGCCAGCACCGCGAACGCGATCGCCCACCCGAAGTCCGTCCACTGCAGCGTGATCGCCAGCCGCCCGCGGAACGGCTCCGCCGGGTCGAGCAGCACGCTGTGGTGGCTGCCGTACTCCACCAGCGCCGAGTCGGCCTCCGCCTTCGCACGCTCCTTGTACCAGCCCCCCGCCGGCAGCAGCAGCGCGCTCCCCGTCGCCGAGCGCTCGAGCGCCATCAGCGCGTCCACGCTGTAGAGCGTCGTCCCCTTTCGCTCCACGTCCACCACGCTCACGCCGACGCTCGTCGCATCGGTGCGGCGCCACTCGTTCCGCTGCACCAGCTGCGGCCGCGCCGACAGCCAGCTCGCGCCCGCGAGCCCGAGCCCCAGCACGAACGCCGCCATCGCCGCCACCGCCACGCGCCGCACCTGCTTGCGCACTTTGGCGTTCACCTTCTTGGCCGCCACCGCCTCCTGCCGCCGCTTCTCCGCCGCCTCCTGCGCCCGCGCCACCCAGTCGATGTCCGGCAGCGGGCCACCTTCCGGCAGCGGCTCAGGGGGCACGCTGTGCGCCTTCACCTCCTCGTAGGTCTCGACGGTCTGGATCACCGCCAGCACCACCAGCACGATCCCCAGCAGGATCCCGATCGCCGGCCACACGAAGCGCTTCACGCTCGCCGTCGCCTGCATGTCCACTTCGGCCGGGTCGGTGGGACTGTAGCGGATCGTCCGCGTGCTCCCCACCGGCCACTCGGCCAGCCGGGTCAGCGCCTCGCCGGGGCTCCCGCTCACCACCTCGTCGTGCCCGCTGCTCGTGTACTTGAGCCCCGTCTCCTGGTAGGCGAAGTCCACCTCGCCCACGTAGCCGCTCTCGTGGGCGATCACGCGCCGGCCAAGCACCTTGGCCCGCACCTGCGGCCAGTCGCTCAGCCGCTCCGCCTTGCTCTGCACCACGTAGCCCGCGTACCCGGCCACACCGAACCCGGCCAGGTACAGCAGCCACGTCAGCTTCCCGATCTGCGATACCACCGACTTGGAGCTCACTCTGGAACTCTCCCTGCCATCTCGGCATATTCTGCAAGCTGCATCAACTACTTACCTAGCGGACACAATGGCAGACAGCGCCTCGGCACCCGTCGCGACCGACTCCCTCAAGCTGACACCGTTTCACGCCATCCACGCCGCACTCGGCGCCAAGCTCGTTCCCTTTGCCGGCTACGAAATGCCGGTGCAATACCCTACGGGAATTACGGCCGAACACAAGACGGTCCGCGAATCCTGCGGCGTCTTCGACGTCAGCCACATGGGGGAGTTCCGCATCCGCGGTCCCGGCGCGCTCGACTTCGTGAACTACGTGACGACCAACGACGTCGCCAAGCTCGTCGTGGGCCAGGTGCACTACTCCACGATCTGCTACGAGAACGGCGCCATCGTCGACGACTGCCTCGTCTATCGCTACGCCGACCACATGATGATGGTCGTGAACGGCAGCAACAAGGACAAGGACCTCGCCCACATCAAGCGGTACGCGGCCAAGTTCGACTGCACGATCTCGGACGACACCGACGACGTCGCCCTCCTCGCCGTGCAGGGCCCCAAGGCGCAGGAGATCCTCCAGCCCCTCTGCAACGTTCCCCTCGACCCGATCGGCTACTACCACTTCACCACCGGCACCTGCGCCGGCATCGAGGGGACGATCTCGCGCACCGGCTACACCGGCGAGGACGGCTTCGAGCTCTACTTCCCGGCGAAGCACGCCGAGAAGATGTGGAACGCCCTCATGGCCACCGGTCGCATCACCCCGGCCGGGCTCGGTTGCCGCGACTCGCTCCGCCTCGAGATGGGGATGTGCCTCTACGGGAACGACATCGACGACACGACGACGCCCCTCGAGGCCGGCCTCGCCTGGCTCGTGAAGCTCTCCAAGGGCGATTTCGTCGGGAAGGCCGCCCTCGAGAAGCAGAAGGCCGCCGGCCTCGCGCGTCGCCTCGTCGGCTTCACCACCGGCGAGCGCTCCTTCCCGCGGCATGGCTATCCCGTCTTCGCCGACGGCGCCCCCAGCGGCACCGTCTGCTCCGGCACCATGAGCCCGACCCTCGGCATCCCGATCGGCACCTGCTACCTCCCGAGCGGCCTGACCGCGGAGGGCAGCCAATTTGAAATAGAGATTCGCGGCAAGCGCGTCCCGGCCACCGTGGTCAAGATGCCGTTCTTCACGAACGCCTCCCACCGCTGAGAACGCGTCGACGCCGCCAGCCGGGCGCCTGCAACCAACCTCGTGCGCGTCGCCATCCTCACCGTCTCCGACTCGGCCGCACGCGGCGAGCGCGCCGCGGACGTGTCCGGTGACGCCATCGCCGCCTGGTGCTCGGCGAACTCTCACGCGGTCGTGGAACGCCGCACCGTTCCCGACGGCACGGTGGAGGTCGTCCGCACGCTCCTGCGCTGGTGCGACGGCGACCTTGCCGACGTCGCCTTCACCACCGGGGGCACCGGCGTCTCGCCGCGTGACGTCACCGTCGATGCCACCCGCGCGGTGATCGAGGCCGAGATGCCCGGCATGGCCGAGCGCATGCGGGTGCCCATGATCGAGTCCTTCCCGCGGGCGGCGCTGTCGCGTGCGCTCGTCGGCGTGCGCCACCGGACCCTCGTCGTGAACCTCCCCGGCTCCCCCGGGGGTGTGCGCGACGGGATCGCGGCGCTCGCCCCGCTGCTCGAGCACGTCGTGCAGACGGTGCGCGGGAGCGAGACCGACCACGCCCCGGCCCCCAGCGGGCCGAGCCTCCGGTGAGCGCCCGGTGAAGGTCCTGATCACCCTCACCGACCTCGAGCCCGCCGTCCGGCTCAACGCCGCCCTCGAGCAGCTGGGCGGCGACGTGCGCACCGAGATGGTCTCGCCGCTCGACGACATCCGGGGCGCGATCCGCCGCCTCAAGCCCGACCTGGTGGTCTTCACCGGCGCGCTGCTCGACCCCCAGCAGGTGGCCCTCGTGCGGGAGTTGCTCTGGCAGGAGGTCCCCGTGGTGGGCTTCGCCGACGTCCTCGACGAGGGGGCGGTGGAGCGGTTGCGCACCATCGGCTACGTGGAGGTCTATCCCAAGCCGGTCGTCACCGACGACGTGCTGGCCGGGCTCAAGCGCATCGTCGAGCGGCAGGCGCTGTCACGCCAGACGGGCTTGGTGGGGGAGAGCAGCGGCATTCGCGAGGTGCTGGTCAAGGTGGACCAGATCGCCCCGGTGTCGAGCACGGTGCTCGTCGAGGGGGAGAGCGGGACCGGCAAGGAACTCGTGGCACGGGCGATCCACCAGCGGTCGCCGAGGCGCGCCAAGCCGTTCATCGCCGTGAACGTGGGCGCCCTCCCCGAGACCCTCCTCGAGAGTGAGCTCTTCGGGCACGAGAAGGGGGCCTTCACCGGCGCGGCCGAGCGGCGGCTGGGGCGGTTCGAACTGGCCGACACCGGGACGCTGTTCCTCGACGAGATCGGGGAGATCCCCGGGAGCACGCAGGTCAAGCTCCTGCGCGTGCTCGAGGAGGGGCACGTGACGCGAGTCGGCGGCACGGTGCCGATCCCGATCAACGTGCGGGTCGTGGCGGCGACCAACCAGCCGCTCCGCGAGCAGGTGGAGCGGGGGCACTTCCGCGCCGACCTCTACTACCGGCTCAACGTGCTGTCGATCTACCTGCCGCCGCTGCGCGAGCGTCAGGGGGACATCCCGATCCTCGTGCGGCGGTTCATTCGCGAGATCACGGCCAAGCACGACATCGCCTTTCACGGCATCTCTTCCGACGCGCTGCAGGCGCTGGTGGACTACGCCTGGCCGGGGAACGTGCGCGAGCTCAGGAATCTCGTGGAGAGCATGGTGGTGCTGGCGCACGGTCGCGAGATTCAGGTGGATGACATTCCGCGCGCGCTCCGCGAGGGGGCGGGGGCACGATTCCTGCCGGTGCATGTGGGGCCCGCGCTGCGTGCCGGCGACGGGGCGCACGGGCGGGAACTGGAATTCATCGTGCGGTCGCTGGTGGAGCTCAAGCTGCAGGTGGAGGAGCTGCGACGGCGGCTCGATGACGAGCGTGCCGTTCGCATGGCCGGATCGTCTTCTGGCAGCGGCTCTGGGCTCCCCCCTGGCTGGGTGGGAGAACTGAAGGCGGTGGGGTATGCCGGGGCACTGACCGGCGGCCTGGGCGGGGGAATCGAGCCGCCTGGTACGCCGCCGCCGCCGAACGTGTTCACGGTGGCGCCTGGGATGACGATGGCAGCGATCGAGAAGGCGGCGATCGAGGCGGCGCTCAAGGAAACGCGTGGGAACCGGCGCAAGGCGGCCGATATGCTGGCGATCGGGGAACGGACTTTGTATCGGAAGCTGAAGGAGTACGATCTGGAGCCCGGACCGGTATCGGACTAAATGACCGATGAAACTCACTATTGCGGGAAAATGACGGCCTCTGCATATTCGCCCCGTTCAACAACTGGTCAGTTCAACACGCTGGTGCGTGGTGTTGGCGCATCAGGGTGTGTCATGAGGTCAGCAGGTTCGTGGAATTCGATTTGGAGCATGTGATGGCGTTGCCGGCCGATTCGGGCGGCAAGCCGTCGCCCTCTCCGATCGCGGGGAGTGTGTTCCCCGTGCAGGGAGCCGAGGAGCTGCTGTCGTCGCTGGCGGGGGTGTTGAGCGCCCGGGTGGTGACGACGCCGACGGGGATGCTGGAGGCGATCCACGTACTCACGAGCGTGGAAGTGCCGCCCAAGCAGACGGTACGGAATGTCGAGAGCGCGCTGATGGCGCATTTCGGCATGAAGGTGGACCACCGCAAGATTTCCGTGGCGACGACGGTGGAACCGGTCAAGCCGTGGAAGACGGGCGGGACGTCGGGTGGCGGGGAAGTGAAGACGGAGGCCGACCTGGACCGGCGGCGGCTGTACTTCGAGGACGTCGAGGTGCGGCGGTCGCGAACGAAGGGCGTGACGTGCAAGGTGACGCTGCGAAAGGACGGCGTGGCCTACCACGGCGAGGCGGAGGGGATCGAGAGCGACAAGGCTTGGGTGGAACTGGCGGCGCAGGCGGCGCTGGTGGCCATCATGCAGGCTGGTGGAGCGGAGGCGATTCCGCTGGCGGTGTACGGGACGAAGGTGGTGGAGGCGTTCGACCGGGAATACGTGTTCGTGGGCATCACGGTGCGGGTGGGCCGGGATGCGATGTTGCTGACCGGCAGCTGCGAGGTACGTGAGAGCACGGAAACGAGCAGTGTGCTGGCGGTGCTGGACGCGACCAATCGTTGGATGGCGCGGGACGGTTAGCGAGGAGAGCGTACTGGACGGAGCGCACTGAGTCCCGTGGGGACCTGAGGAGAGCCTGGGCGACGATGCCCGGGCTCGTGTTGTCTCTGGCGGTGTGATTTGGCTTGGAAACACGAGCGGCAGGGCATGTGGGATGTCATACGGCAGGAGGAGCGAGGCAGGAGGAAGGAGCAGGAGAAGCGGAAGGCACAATTGACTGAGACCCCCCGTCCCCGGCAGTAGCGGAGACGAGCGGACAGTGGGACCGAGGTATGAGCGGAGCCACCCTTGGCGGATAGCACGGTGCTGCGAGCGCAGGCCGTGACTTCAGACAAGAAGGAGGTGACGCAGAATGACCTTCCTGGTCGGACTGTTCGGCAGCTTGGTCGGCAAGCTGTTTGGTGACACGATCAGTTGGACATAGTCCGTGGACCGGGGGTCCACTCTTCTAACCGAATCTTATGCGAGTAAACTCGTTTGTCGTCGCTGTTTCCATCGCCGCAGCTCTTGCGCTCGGCGCGACAGTGCTCGCGTTGCCGATGCCGTCGTCGGTCGAACTCTCCGCCTGCGTTTGTTTCGGACTGATTGGGCTACTCTCCCACCTGCTCGCATATCGTACGTCAGCCAACGCTAGTGGATCGGTCGCGTTTATCCCGTTCCTTGCTGCGATCGTGCTATCGCCAAATGCGGCGGCTGTGGTGTTGGTCGGAATCACGGTTCTGCTGGTTGAGCTGCGCGCCCGCCGAAGTCTTCTCAAGGGCACATTTAACATCTCGCAGTACACTCTCGCCGCGTCAATCGCGGTACTCGCATTTTCATTGCTCGGGGGGCGGTCGCCGCTCTTCGAGCGTACTCTAGAATCGTCCGAACTCACGGCCTATTTTATCGCGTTCGGCGCTTTCGTTGTGATCAACAAATTGAGCGTCAGCATAGTCGTTGCACTCAACGACCGCAGCGAGATTGCTGCAGTCTGGCGACGCGTCACGCAAGGTGCGCTCGCCTACGACCTCCTCTCGCTCCCCTTCGCCTATGCCTACGCGCGCGCGTACACCGAAGTGGGAGCCGGATGGACGCTCGCTCTGTCAGTCCCGCTGCTCGGAGTCAGGCAGCTTTACCGAACCAACTGGCAGCTGCAGCGCACCAGTGAAGAGCTGCTTCAACTCATGGTGAAGGCTATCGAAGCTCGCGACCCATACACGTCAGGTCACTCTAGGCGGGTGGCCCACTACGCAGTCATCATCGCGCGTAGCGTTGGCCTTCGAGCGAAGCAAGTCGATCGGGTCTACACGGCGGCGATGCTGCACGATGTAGGAAAGATCCACGAGGACTTTGCACCGATCCTCCGGAAGCCTTCGTCCCTGACTCCAGCTGAGCGAGCTACCATCGAGAGCCATTCGGAGCGAGGCGCGCAGCTCGTCGCGACCGTTTCGCAGCTTGAGGACATCGTTCCGGTCGTGCGACATCATCACGAGAGATTTGATGGGACAGGCTATCCCGCTCGTTTGGTGGCCACGGAAATCCCCATCGGGGCTCGCATTATCATGCTGGCGGACACAATAGACGCGATGACCTCCGACAGACCGTATCGCTTGGCATTGAGGAGAGACCAGGTGATCGCCGAAATCGAGAGAGTCTCCGGAACGCAATTTGATCCGAATATCGTCAGCAGCTTCCTGAGCGGTAAGGGGGTATCGCAGATTTTCGATGCCGTGGCGAGGTTTCAAGCATCGGAAGAGAATCACGTCGACGGTGACGTACCCACTCCTCGGAGCGTGCGCCTAATTCGCTCGGCGTAGAGCCGCAATTCAGTTGTCGCTGAGCGTGAGAACGGACGCTGGTGATCGCGTTGAGCGTCCGTCATTTCGGTGCATAGCGCGAACCACTGTCATTCCACGTTCAGATGAGGCGCGTGCGCCCGAACGAACCGGCCGAGATCGCCGCGAGGTGGTCCCATTTGTCGACGAACGGAGAGAACGTATTCGGTTGCCAAGGCGATCGCCGCGTCGACGCCACGCAGGTCCACAGCGACGGTCACTGCGGCTCCTACAACATAGTCTACACACGCAGTTCGCCACGCGCCCCGAAGAACGTGGAGCAGCCGCTCCCCGAATTGCCGGATTGCGGCTTCGTCGGACTCCATTCGAGCAATGTGAACTCGCACTGCAAGTAGAAAGGCCTGGGAGCGGGTTGTGGTCGCATCAAGCTGGGACCAATCATACGACTTGACCAGCGCGACACCGCGACCCGGGCGGCCGCTCAACAGCTCGGTGCGGCTCGCGAGAAGAAGAGCGTCGAGCCGGCAGACGTCATCCTCCGTCTGCGTCTCCCAAATCGCCGAGCGCTGTCGGGCGATATTTGCTTCTGAGACGAGCCCCTCCTCGATCGCAACGGCTCCGGCTAGGCTCAACGTCGAAACGGCGCTTTGAGGCAGGTTGTGTTTTTCGCAGATCGAGTATGCGTGCTCGAGAACAGCCAGCGCCCGCGACGGTTTGTTGGCGAGTCGAAATGAAAGAGAAGCCGACCGGAGAAGGCGCGCGCGCAGGGCGGGGGAGGCTTGCGTCGCGCTTAGTGCAACAATGCTCTCTGCGGTTGCCGCTGACTGTGCCACGTCACCAATCGAAACGTCATAGATGAGTTGGACGAGACAGCCCCCTACTGTGTCGCCGCATTGCGCCATAAGACTCGTCGCTAGGCTGTATGCAGATCGCACTTCGTCCACGAGATCACCGTTGTCCGCACGCGACAGCCAGACGAATGCAGCGCGCGCGCGATGAGCGACGCTCTTGCTACGATTGCGCGCGAGTGAGCGGGCAGCGTCGATTATGGGCGCGTACTGCGCCGATACTTGAGAGCGAGCCTCCAGTAGGACGATGTCGGAAGCGATCAGCTCTGCGTCGGACAGGTCTGATTCGGGTTGCTCACGGAGGTATGCGAGCCTGGAGGTCGCGAGGTCCTGCCATCGACCGGCCGAGCTGAGAGCCCCGTGGTACGCCTCCATCGCCTTCGCACGCGACATATGATCGGAGGCCGAGTCGACTAGATGCCGGAAGATCTCGACGGCTTCAATCGCGAGGCCAAGCCGCACGAGCGCTTCTCCGCTATCGGTCAAGACTCCGCGTGCTCTCTCGGAGTCGCCGGCGAGTCGCCAGTGATTCGCACAGTCCCATGAGAGGCGAACGTCTAGGCCGTTGCGCGCTTCGCCTTCGAGGTTGCGCGCAATAGCGCGATGAAGGAGTTGACTGGAGGGAGCGGGGAGGCGAGCAATGCATCGTTTAGCGATCAGTCCGTGGCGCACTTCGACCGTTCCAGCGGTGGAACTGATCAATCCAAGTCGGTGGAGGCTCTCAAGCGCGGCCAAGAGCGAGCCCAGCGAACCCCCCAGAACATCCGCGATCCGCGCGGCGAGTGCGTTACGGCCAAGAAGCGCACCAATCTGCAGGCACTGCAATGCGGTGTCATCGAGTCGGTCCAACCGCTGTTCGATCAGCACTTCGAGAGTTGGCGGTAGATCAGTCGTGTTCCCGGTGTTCGTCCAGTGCTCCACCAGCGTGTGCGCATACAACGGGTTGCCGTTGGCCACTTCGGCGGCCCGCTCTAGGAGGTGGGGCAGTTCGGGCGCCCTGTGCCGCTGCACCAAGGCGCCGAGCAATCGCAACATCTCAGGCTCGCCGAGCGCGGGCACACGTACCGCCAGCGACCCGGATCGGCCCGTAACCGCTAGAGGTAACTCGTCCTGCGCCCGCGCGACGAAGAGCATCGCAACCCGACTGGCAGTCGACCGCTCGATTGTCATCGAAATCAGTTGCGTCGACGCCGCATCCATCCACTGCACATCATCAAACCCGATCAGCACCGGCCGCTCGTGGCTCACCGCATCCACGAGGTCCAATACTGCCATTCGCAGCTTCGCCTGCAGCACCTCCACCTGCGCCGGCGAGTCGGGCAGTGGCTCGCCATCCGGCTCGATCCGCGACAGCCGCTTGAGCGTGCGCAACGCTTCCGGGTCGATTCCCGCGGCACCTGGCTGCGTCAGCAGGGCGCTCGTCATCTGCTCCAGTGTCGCCAATGGCCGGTCGTGCCAGCTCGGCTGGCACGGCACGATCAGCGCCGTCCAGCCGTCCAGTGTCGCCTCGGCCGACAGCTCCTGCAGCAGCCGCGTCTTGCCGATCCCGGGCTCGCCCCACAGCGCCGCGACGGCGCCCACGCCCGCCTTCGCGCTCCGCACATGCGTGCCGATCGTCTCCATCAACTCCTCGCGGCCGATGAAGATCGGCGGACCATCCTGCTCGGCGCGGTAGGCCGGCAGTCGCTCCACGATCCGCTTGCGCAAGGTGCTGGCCTGCACCTTGAGCTCCCCGGGCTTGCCGTCCATCTGCTGCGTGAACCGGTCGAGCATCGCGATCGCCTCGGCCTTGCTGCCCACCAGCGCCTTGGCCTCCGCCACGGTGAGCGTCGCTTCCTCGTTCAGCGGGTCGAGCTCGAGCACCGAGCGCCCCAGCGCCGCCGCCCGGTTCCAGCGCGACCGTGACTTCGCCCGCCGGAGGCCGCTCATCAGGTGCGACGCAATCCGCTGGTGCGCCAGGTCGCGCCAGGCCTCGAGCCAGCGCGTGAATCCCGCCGAGATCGCCGGCGCGTACCCAGGGAGGAACGCGCACGGCGCATCCTCGTCGAGCAGCCCGGGATCGCTCGCCAGCCGGTCCTCGAGGTCGAACGTCACCCCCTCGGGAAAAGCGAGGCCGGCCGCGGTCGAGTCGAGCGACAATCCGCGCCGCTTGAGCGTGTACGTGTTCTGCCGCAGGTTATGGCCGGCGCGCTGATACGGCACGTCGGGCCAGAGCAACTCGCACAGCGTCTGGCGCGTCACCCGCGCCGGTCGCGCCTCCGCCAGCACCAGTACCACGGCGAACACCAGATCGTGTTCCGCCCCGAGCCGTCGGCGCCCGATCTCGAGCCGCACATCACCCAGCGTCCGGAGTCTCGTCGTCACCTGTCTGCCCCCTATGCGACCGCGCACTTGGCGAGCGCGACGTCGCCGGGTGACGCTGCAACGACAGCGTCATTTCAGCGTCAGCCCGCGTTGGACGGGCTAACATGCAGCAGGTGAACAGGTTGGGCCAGTAATCGCGAGGCGGGTGGCAATTCACTGCAAAACCAAAATGACGCTTCGCGGCCGGTCAGCTCCCGAGCTTGACCAGCTTCTCCACCGTCACCCCCTCGGCTTCCGCCTGGAAGTTCAGCACCAGCCGGTGCCGCAGCACGCTCAGCGCCACGCTCTTGATGTCGGCTATGTCGGGGGCGGCGCGGCCGTCCATCGCCGCCCGCGCCTTGGCGCCCAGGATCAGGTACTGGCTCGCCCGTGGCCCGGCGCCAAAGCTCACGTACTTTCGCACGTCGGCGCTGCTCGTCGGGTCGCTCGGCCGAGTGCTCCGCACCAGGTCCACCGCGTACCGCACGATCGTGGGCGCGGCGGGAAGGCGGCGCACCAGCCGCTGCAGCTCCTGCAGCTGTGGCCCGCTCAGCACCGGCTTCACCACCCCTTCCGTGCTCCCGGTGGTGCTGGTCACGATCAGCTCCTCCTCGTCGCGGCTCGGGTAGCCCAGCCGCAGCTCGAACATGAACCGGTCCAGCTGCGCCTCGGGAAGCGAGTACGTGCCCTCGTTCTCGATCGGGTTCTGCGTGGCCAGCACGAAGAACGGCTCCGGGAGCGCGTACGTCTTGCTCGCCACTGTGACCGAGTGCTCCTGCATGGCCTGCAGCAGTGCCGCCTGCGTCTTGGGCGGGGCGCGGTTGATCTCGTCGGCCAGCACGATGTTGCCGAACACCGGCCCCTTCACGAACGCGAAGATCCGCTTCCCCGTCCCCTGTTCCTCCTCGAGCAGCTCGGTGCCGGTGATGTCGCTCGGCATCAGGTCGGGGGTGAACTGGATGCGGCTGAACTGCAGCGCCAGCGCCTCCGACAGCGTCTGCAGGAGCAGGGTCTTGGCGAGGCCGGGGACGCCGATCAGCAGCGCGTGGCCCCCCGCCAGCACCGCCGCCAGGAGGTTCTCCACGATTTCCGCCTGCCCCACGATCTTGTGCGCGATCTGCTCGCGCAGCGAGCCGCGCGCCGCCTTGAGCGTCTCCAGCAGTTCGAGGTCGTGCCGGTCGGAAATCCGTTCGTGGGGAGCGATATCGGTCACGGTCATGGGCGGAATCGAGTGGCGAAAGCTACCGCGCGGTACGGTGCGGCGCCGTTGGCGGCGGCCGGCCCGCCCTACTACGACCACCCGGCCGGGAGTGCTGCGCCCAGCCCACGATCCTTGCGCCGGCGAGCGCCCCGGCTACGGCGCCGCGATCACGGGGCCGAACAGCACCAGTGGGCGGTTGCTGCTCGTGAGCCTGCCCACGACCACCAGCGGCGCCGCCGGAATCCCGGGACCGCTCCACTCGGCCGTGAAGGTGCGCGTCTCGAATGGCGCCCAGGTGCGGGAATGGGGGACGGCGACGAACGTGGCCAGCGAACTCCACGTCCAGAGGGTGTCGATCCCGGCGCGCACCTGGAAGTCGTACTCCTGGCCGCTCGCGAACAGCACCACGACGCTGTCGGGCGTGGTGTTGGTGATGGTGAGGGCCATCTTGACCACGCCGCCCTGCCGCCGGGCGTCAACGCGGCCGGCGAGGGTCGGCAGCGGGAAGGAGGGGGGCGCGGGGACCACCGGCGGCGGGCGGACACCGGTGTCGGGGCGTGGCGGGAGCGGCGGCCCGGCGTTGGTGAGGCGGATCTCGACCAGCGGAACGGTGGAGGCCTCGAGCACCAGCCGCCGCGTGATGGCCACGCTGCGCAGGGAGTCCACCCGGCGGTAGGTGAGGTCGAATGCGGCGCGCTGCGTTCCCTGCGTGCAGGTGCCGGCGAGGCCCTCGGGGAGCCGCGGCGCGCGAGGGCAGGGGTCCCCCAGCGTCGCCTCGCCGATGGTTACGCTCCCTTCGAACGCCACCCAGGCGCGGCGGGCCGCGCGCTCCCACAGCACGCTCCCGGTGGGTCCCGGCGCCGGGCCTCCCGCCAAGAGGCCGAGCCAGCTTTCACCGACCCTCGACACGCCGGGGGCTGCCCTGACCTCGATCACCTCGTCGGGGGTCGTTCCCTTCCACAGGAGGAGCACCGGCCTCGTGGCGAGCAGGCATCCCACGGGCGGGGCCGGCGGCGCGGGTGGGGAGGAGTCCGGCGGGGCGCAGGAGAGCGCGGGGAGCAGATACCGCTGGGCGACGGCCTGGTACTCGCTCGTCACCCCACCCTCGGTGACCCGCACGATGCCGCCGCGGCCAAGGGTGGCGAGGGTGGAGCCGGCGTCGGCGAAGGGAATCGCGGCGGTGCCGTTCCCCGCCTGCACGAGCGAATCGGCGGTGCGCGAGAGCGCGGCCGCCACGAAGTCGGCGTAGGGGCCATTCCCGTCCGGCGCCGCCGGATCACCGCCGGTGCAGGCGACCGCGGCTGCCGCCAGCGCAAGGAGCGAGCGAACCAGGTGACGAGTCATGACGGTCCCGGAAGCACGTGAGGCGAGCCACACTGGCTCGCCTCCTGAGACACCGCATCCCGCGCGGGGGTTCACCGCGCCGCTACCGCACCGTGAAGCTCGTGCGCTCCTCGACCGGGTGGTTGGACGAGTTGGTGCTGGCGACGAGCGTGTAGGTGCCGGGCCTGGCCTCGGGCCACGTCTCGCTGTAGGTGACGCTGGCGCCGCGGCCGAGGGGCTCGTTGCGCAGCACCTGCGTGAACATCTCGCCCCGGCTCCACCGCCAGACTTCCCTGCCGCCGGCGTCGAGCACGGCGAAGTCGTGCGTCTGCGCGCTGGGGAAGGTGAGCTCGACCACCTTTCCGGTCTTGTTGGTCACCTCGAGAAGGAAGGTGACGACAGGCGCCGTGGTGACATCGACCTTGCCGACGACGGCCGCGCTCGCGTTCGCGTCGTGCCGCTGGGCGGTGCGCTCGGCCGCATGCGTGCGGGGTCCGCACGCGTAGACGACCGCGGCAACCGCGAGCAGTGCGATGACGAGACGCTTGTCCATCAGGGATGCACCTGGTGCGATGTGCGCGACGCATGCGGTGGCCAACCGCGCGGATCGCGTCACGAATCAAGGGACGGCCAATTTATTCACAATAGGACGAACTGTCAAACGAGATGTCACCCGCAAGTCGGGTCGCGAACGGGACTTGGGCGGGTCAGCCGGAGTCGCGTGCCGTTCGGGCGCCGTTCGGTCGCGCGGGCCGCCGGGGGGGCGTCCGGCTCCCCCAGAGTATCGGTCTCGGCGGGGGAGACTGTCACATGGCGGGCGGCGAATCGCACGGGGCTCGCTTGAATGACGCCTGCGGCGGCCCTACCTTTCCCCGGCTATGCAAGATGGCCCGTCATCACCTGGTCAACCGCCGCACAGGCCGGCGACCACGCCTGGTGGATCAGGCGGGGTTTCGGCAAGCCGGTTTGCCGGCGTCGGGATCCAGTTCGCGGCCTCGATCCTCCTGTTTCTCTGGCTCGGCCAGTGGGTGGACGGGAAGCTCGGGACGGGGCCGTGGGGACTGATCGTCGGGGTATTCACCGGGGCGGGAGGCGCGTTCTACTCGATGTACCGCGGGTTGATGGCGGCGGAGCGCGCGGACGAGCAGCGCTCGCGGCGGTGAAGGCCTGGCTCGGCTACGCGGGCGTGGTCGCCGCGACGGTGGTGTCGTTCGGCTGGATCTTCACGGTCTTCTTCCGGGGCGAGGCCGCCCGGCGGGCGATCGTGGCGAGCGCCCTGGTGGCGGTGGTGGTCCAGCTGGGCGGGTTCGCGATCGCGCGGAGGATGCGCCGCACGAGCGGAATCGCGGGATGGGCACTCGGTGCGCTGCTCTGCGTCGGGTCGCTGGTGCTGTTCGGATTCATGGTCACACCGCTCGGGCTGCCGATGGAGCCCGCGCTGCTGAGCCTCGCGACGTTCTACTTCGTGACGGAAACGATCGAACCCCTGCTGCTCAACGCATGATCGCCGCCCGACCCCTGTCCCGGATGCTCGCCGCCGCGCTCGCCGCGCTGTCGCTCGCGTCGCTTCCCGCCCGAGCGCAGGAGCATGGCGCGCCGACGCCGGCGGCCGAGCACGCGGACATCATCACGCCGCACATCACCGACTCGCGGCACCTCGAGCTGCCGTACTGGAAGCCGCCGTTCGCGGTCGAGGTGGAGCTGCCGCACTGGACGCCGGTGCACGTGGGCGGGTTCGAGCTCGACCTGTCGCCGACCAAGCACGTGGTGATGCTCCTGCTGGCGGCGACGCTGGTGGGGTTGATGCTGGTGCTGGTGGCGCGCGCGCATGTGCGCCACACGCGAGAGTCGGGGCACCCGAGGGGGGCCGCCGCCGGCATCGAGGCGATGGTGCTCTACATGCGGAACGAGGTGATCGTCCCCAACGTGGGGCCGCACGGCAACGCCTTCGTGCCGTTCCTGCTGTCGCTCTTCTTCTTCATCCTCGCGGCCAACCTGCTGGGACTGATCCCCTACGGCGCGACGGCGACCGGCAACATCTCGGTCACGGCGACGCTGGCGCTGATGACCTTCTTCGTGGTCGAAATCGCGGGGATCCGCGCGCAGGGGTGGGGCTACCTCAACACGTTCATCTACTGGCCGCACGACATGGGACTCGTGATGCGGATCCCGATGTCGCTGATCATCTCGCCGATCGAGCTGGTGGGGAAGATCGCGCGCCCGTTCGCGCTCGCCATCCGCCTCTTCGCGAACATGACGGCGGGGCACATCGTGGTGCTGGCGTTCATCTCGCTGATCTTCTTCTTCTCGAGCCTGCTCAGCATCGCGCCGTTCCTGATGGCGATCGCGATCATGATGCTCGAGTTGTTCGTGGCGTTCCTGCAGGCGTTCATCTTCACCCTCCTCGCCTCGGTCTTCATCGGACTGGTGCGGGAGGCGCACCACTAGCCGCATGGATTGTCGCCCGCGCGCGCCGGCTCGCGCGCGCGGGCCTCGTATCCGGCCGACCGGCCGGAGAAGCCCGCTGGACCCCGGGGTCCGCCGGCGGGCAACACCGCTGGAGCAGGTGCAGGGGTGCCGGGCCGCAACCGTCCACGTTCTTTCCGAGAGCATGACCATGACGATTTACCCGCTTCTCCAGGCCGTCGCCGCGCAGACCGGTTCGGGCGCAGGCTGGGCCATGATGGGCGCCGGCATCGGCGCCGGCGTGGCCGTGATCGGTGCCGGCGTCGGCATCGGCCGCATCGGTGGCTCGGCCGCCGAGGCGATGGCCCGCCAGCCCGAGATGGGGGGTCGCATCCAGACCGCCTCGCTGATCTTCGCCGCCTTCGTCGAGGGCGCCGCGCTGTTCGCCATCGTGGTCGCGTTCGTGATCCAGGGCAAGGTCAGCTAGCCCGGGTCGCAGCGTCTCGACCCGCGTGGCGGGGGCCCGGGCCCCCGGCCGCGCACCAACTCCTTCCCACCGGTCCTCGCAACTCATGCGCCGTCTGTCGTACCCTGCCCTCGTGGCGCCCGCCGCCCTCGTGCTCGTGGCCACCCCCGCATTCGCCGAGGAAGGGGGGCCCGTGAACCTGCTCGCCCCGAGCGGCGGCCTGATGTTCTGGACGCTGCTGATCTTCGTGGCGCTGATGCTGATCCTGTCGCGCTACGCCTTCAAGCCGCTGCTGGCCGCGGTCGAGGCGCGCGAGGCGGCGCTGGAGGAAACGATCGCCAAGGCCAAGGCCGACCGCGAAGCCGCCGCCGCGCTGCTCGCCGAGCAGCAGGCCGGGCTCGCCAAGTCGCGGGCCGAGGCGCAGGCGATGATCGCCGAGGGGCGCTCGGCGGGAGAGAAGCTCAGGGCCGAGCTGCTCGAGCAGGGCAAGTCGCAGCAGGCCGAGTTCCTCGAGCGTGCCCGCCGCGACCTTTCGAACGAGAAGGACCGCGCGATCGCCGAGATCCGCAAGGAGGCGGTGGAGCTCGCGATCAAGGGTGCCGCCCGCGTGATCGAGCGCAACCTCGACGACGCCGGCAATCGCCAGCTGGTGGAGAGCTACCTCGCCACGGTGGGGACCAGGCGCTGATGCGGGAGCCGACGATCGTCCGCAACTACGCGGAGACGCTGGTGGAGATCGCCCGCCGCGCCGGCGACCTCGAGGGCTACGGCCGGATGATCGACGGCGTCGCGAGCGCGATGCGGAGCGACCGGACACTGCGGCTCTTCCTCGAGTCGCCGGGCGTGGACGTGGGGCAGAAGAGCGAGGTGATCGGGAAGGCGCTCGCGGGCCGGGTGCCGGTGCCCTTCGTGAAGTACCTGCAGGCGGTGGTGCGCCGTCGCCGGCAGCTGCTGATTCCGGAGATCGCGGTGGAGTACGGCCTGCTCGTGGACGCCGAGGTGGGGCGGGTTCATGCGGCGGTGACGGTGTCGCGGGCGACCGATGACGCCGAGCGCGACCGGATCGCCGCGGCGCTCTCGAGGGCGATCGGGAAGACGGTGGTGCCGCACCTGGTGGTGGACCCGGCGATCCTGGGCGGCATCGTGGTCAAGGTGGGCGACACGGTGATGGACGGCTCGGTGCGGCGAAAGCTCGCGCGGCTGCGCCAGCGCATGGTGCACGGCACGCGGTGAGCGTCGCCGGCGCGGCGTTCGCCATGGCCGCGCTCCTGCAGGTCGGCACGCAGGTGGCCGAGACGACGCCACCCGGCCGCGACACGGTCGGCTACTGGCAGCAGGAGGCGGACTACCGCATCGCCGCCGTGCTCGATGAGCCGGCCGGCCGGCTCCGCGCGCGGGGGACGCTGCGCTACGTCAACCGCTCCCCCGACACGCTGCGGGTCCTGTACCTGCACCAGTACCTCAACGCCTTCCGTCCCGGCTCGAAGTGGAGCGGGGTGGACGAACGCGAGGGGCGGGTGCGCTTCCAGCGGCTCCCGGAGGGCGAGCAGGGGTTCGAGCGGTTCACGGCACCGGTGCGCGTGAACGGCGCGCCGGTGGACGTCGAGTATCCGGGAGTTCCGGACAGCACCGTCGTGCGGCTCGCCCTGCGCACGCCGCTCGCGCCTCGGGACACCGCCCTGGTGGCGATGGAATGGGAGGCGCGGCCGAGCACGGTGCCGCGGCGGCAGGGGCGGCGGGGCCGGAGCTGGGACTTCGCGCAGTGGTATCCCAAGGTCGCGGTGTACAACCGGCTCGGCTGGCGGCCCAACGCGCTCGTTCCGGCGGGGGAGTTGTACGGCGAGTTCGGCGCCTTTGACGTCACGCTGGTCGTGCGCGACGACCAGGTGGTGGCCGGAACCGGCGTGGTCACGGAGGGCGATCCCGGATGGGGACGCGTGGCGCAGCGCGGGCGCGTGCCGGTGGCTGTCGCGCCGGCGTACGCCGGCACGAGGCCGGATGCGCTGCTCGATGCGCCGGAGCGGGTGGAGGCGCCGGCGGGCTCGCGGCTGGTGCGCTTCCGGGCGCGCGACGTACACCACTTCGCCTGGACGGCGAGCCCGGACTATCGCTACGAGGGGGGCGCGTACGTGCGTCCCGCCGACGCCGCGCGGATGCCCTTTCGCACCTGGGACACGGTGGCCGTGCACGTGCTCTACAAGCCGGGCGACGAGCGGGACTGGGGGGACGGGACGGCCGTGGAGCACACGCGCCGGGCCCTGGCGTGGCTGGAGCGTGTGTACGGCCCGTATGCCTATCCGCAGGTGACGAACCTCCACCGGCTCGACGGCGGGGGCACGGAGTTCCCGATGATGATGATGAACGGCTCGGCTTCCGCGGGGCTGATCCTGCACGAGCTCGGGCACGTCTTCACCTACGGGATCCTGGCCAACAACGAGTGGCGCTCGGGGTGGATGGACGAGGGGCTCACCGAGTACCAGACCGCGTGGGCGGAGGGGACGACGCCGCAGGAAGCCGGGCGCCGGGCGCCGGCGGCCCCCGCGGCCGGCGCCGTTGGCTACCGGGGCCGCGGGCTGCGGCTCGATGCCGATGCCGCGGCGAGGGTCGATGCCGAGCGGCTGGTGGTGACCGGTCGCGCGCAGCCGATCGGCCTGCCGGGGCACGAGTTCAGCGAGTTCGCGATCTACAACGACATGATCTACGACCGCGCGAGCGCCATGTACTCGGCGCTGCGCGACGTGATGGGTGACAGCGCCTTCGCGGCCTTCCTGCGCGGCTACTACTCACGCTGGGGGCTGCGGCATGTGGACGAGGTGGCGATGCGCGCCGAGGCGGAGCGCGTGCATGGCCGCGACCTCGGGTGGTTCTTCGACCAGTGGGTGCGCGCGACGGGGCAGGTGGACTACGGCGCCGACCGGGCCGACACGCGCCGCGCGGGGGATGGCTGGGAGACCGACGTGACGGTGTCGCGGCTGGGGAGCTACGCCCACCCGGTGCGGATCGGCGTGCGCACCGACAGCGGCTGGACGCTGGCGTCCCTCGCCGACGCGCTCGCCCGCCGGCAGCTGCAGACAGTCCGGACGTCGCTCGAGCCGCGCGAGGTGCGCCTCGATCCCCTTGGCACGAGTCCGGACTGGCGCCCGGAGAACGACCGCGTGGCCTTTGGCGACGGGCGGCGCCCGTCGATGGACCGCGCCGCGTGGGACTGGCCGTTCCTGGAGCAGGCGACGCGCGGCGGAACCCTGTCGCAGCACCGGCCGACGGCGTGGTACACCAGCCACGGCGGCCTCACGCTGGGCTGGCAGGTGCGGGAAAGCACGGACGGGTGGCTGAACCGGATCCGATGGGGCGCCGCGTCGCCGCTGCGGTCGCGCGCGCCGGGCCTGGCCGCGTTCGCGGGATCGGACACGCGCGGGCGAGACGCCGAGTGGCTTCCCGACCTCTGGTTCGAGTGGGAAGACCCGATGCTGGGCTCGACGGCGCTGCCGGGGGCGAGCCTCGGGATGTCGCTGCTGGACGGGATCGTGCGACTCCGCGTGGCGAAGCGGTTCGACCTGAGCCCGTTCGTGTACGCCGCCGGGACGCGGGCCTCGGCGACGGTGTCGCTGGTGTCGTGGATGCCGCGCGGGCTCGCGTACGTCGACCCGCTGCGATGGTCGGGGAGGGACGGCGTGGAGCTGGCGGCGCGCTACGACCGGGCCCACACCGACCCGATGCGGCTGGCCGTGAGCGTGCGCGGGGCCGTTGGCGGGATCGTGGGTCGCGGCCGCTATGCGCGCGCCGAGGTGGAGTCGCGCATCGGCCGCGATTGGAGCGCCTTCGGGCAGCAGAGCTGGCTCCGGTTGTGGGGCGGGTGGAGCAGTGCCGGCACGCCGCTCGAGCGGGAAGTGCTGGCCGCGTCGCTGTCTCCGCTGGAGACCTTCGGGAACGACTGGCTGCGCGGCGCGGGTGCCCCGCTTGCCCGCCGCGACGTGCCGTTCGTGGCCCTCGGTGGCGCGGCGCTGCGCGGCTTCGCGCCCACGCTGGCGCTCGGGGCGGCGGCGAGCGCGACCGCGGAGCACGACCTGCGGCTCCTCGCCCTGGGCGAGGGAACGCGGCCACTGGTGGTCAGCCTGGCGGTGTTTGCCGACGCCGCGCTCGTGCTGCGGGACGGCGGGCCGGGCCTGCCGGCGAGTGGCACCATGCTCGCCGACGCCGGCGCCGGACTGGTGGCGCGCGGGCACTGGTACGACCAGCCGGTCGCGGTGCGGCTCGACCTGCCGGTGTACGTTTCACAGCCCGCCCTGGCGGTGGGCGGGCGCGCCGGCGACGACCGGGTGGCGCTGCGCGGCACGTTTTCGCTCGCCGACCTCTGGTAAGCCCAGCGGTTCCACGACACACTTCCACGGACATGCCGAACACTCCCACGCCCCGGCCCGGATTCGGGCCCGCCGAGATCACGATCGTCCACAAGCCGTGGGGCCACGAGGTGATCTGGGCGCGCACCGACCGCTACGTCGGCAAGGTGCTGCACATCAAGGCCGGCCACTCGCTGAGCGTGCAGTACCACGAGCGCAAGGACGAGACGATCCACCTGCTGAGCGGCGAGATGACATACCGCGTGCAGCTCGATGGCCGCCTGCAGGCGGTGCGGCTGCGGGCCGGCGAGTCGTACCGCAACACGCCGGGCACGATCCACCAGATGGAGGCGGTGACCGACTGCCAGGTGCTCGAGGCGTCGACGCCCGACCTCGACGACGTCGTGCGGCTGACCGACCGGTACGGGCGCGAGGGCACGAGCGCCCCGTGAGCCGCGAGGCCGCACCGACCCATCAACCAACGAGCGACGCATGAAGGTGATCATCCCGCTGGCGGGGAAGGGGACGCGACTGCGCCCCCACACGCACGTGACGCCGAAGCCGATGCTGAAGGTCGCCGGCAAGCCGGTGATGGACTACGTGCTCGACGACGTGCGCCGGCTCGGCGACGTGGAGCAGGTGGTGTACATCACCGGCCACCTCAGGGACGTGGTGGAGCGGCACGCGCGCGAGCAGTATGCGGACCTGCCGAGCGTGTTCGTGGAGCAGGTGGTGCAGGACGGGACGGCGGGGGCGGTGGCGCTCGCCAAGCCGTACGTGGACGGCCCCGTGCTGATCATCTTCGTGGACACGATCTTCGAGGCCGACCTCGGCGCGATCAGCACGACCGACGCCGATGGGATCATCTGGGTGAAGGAGGTCGAGGACTACCAGCGCTTCGGCGTGGTGGTGACCGACGCCCAGGGGAACATGACGAAGATCGTGGAGAAGCCGAGCTCGCCGATCTCGAAGCGGGCGAACATCGGCCTGTACTACATCCGCAACTGGAAGCTGCTGTACGAGGGGATCGACCACGTGCTCGCGGGGCCGAAGAACAAGGGGGAGTGGTACCTGACCGACGCCTTCCAGTACATGATCGATCACGGGGCGAAGATCCGGGTGATGGACGTGGCCGGCTGGTACGACGCCGGCAAGCTCGACACGCTGCTGGAGACGAACCGTGTGATGATCGAGAAGGGGCGGGCGACGAAGCCGGCCACGGCGAGCGACGTGACGATCTTCGAGCCGGTGTACATCGAGGCCGGGGTCACGCTGTCGCACTGCTCGATCGGCCCGAACGTGTCGATCGGGAGCGGCTCGTCGGTGGAGAAGTCCGAGCTCCGCGACACGATCGTGGGCCACAAGAGCCGCATCCGGCACTCGACGCTCGCCAACTCGCTGGTGGGCGACGAGACGCTGGTGGAGGGGGTACGGGGCGAAGTGACGGTCGGCGACCACGGCGAAGTGCGGGCGCGGGTGTCGTAGTGCAGGGGAACTGCCGTGGCGGGCACGCCGCAGGAGTTGTGGCGTCGTGTCACCAGCGCATGCGCCGGCCGGCGCCGAGTCGAGGGACGCCGCGCATACCGTGAGGCAGCGCAGCCGGTTGCCGCGGCCGGCTGCGTGCCCGGCCTCGTCAACGCGCGGCACCAAAGATGCGTGAGGTGGCAGTGCGGAGGCGTGGCGATCTCGCCGCACGCCGATCGCGCATCCAACTCGAGTCAGGAGAACTCCCACATGAAATCCCGCTACTTCGCATTGGCGGCGATCGCGGCCGCCGCGGCGGTGCTGCCGATCCGGCCTGCCGGTGCACAGGTCAAGTTCTTCGGCACGGACGAGAACGGCAGCTCCTCCACGCGTGCCACCAACGTCAACTCGGCCGCGGCCCAGGCCTCATTCCTCGGCGCCCTCACCGGCGTCGGCACCGAGTCGTTCGATGGGTATGCCGACGGCACGTCGTCTCCCCTCGGTCTCACCTTCCCTGGCGCCGGCGCGGCGACGCTGAACGGCACGGGCGCGATCACGTCGTGGGGCGGCTCCGGCGCGAATGGCGCGGGCCGCTACGCGATCTCCGGCACGAAGTGGTGGGAGGCCCGCGTCTCGACGGGTGGCAGCGCGCAGTTCCAGGTGAACTTCGGCAGCACCGTCGCCGCGTTCGGGTTCTACGGCATCGACCTCGGCGACTTCGGCTCGCAGCTCACCCTGGTCTTCCACCTCACCGGTGGCGCGACGGACTCGTGGGCGGTGCCGTACATCGCGTCGCTCGGCGGCGCCCCGCCGCGTGAGGGGAGCATCCTCTATGCCGGGTACATCAACACGCTCGGCTTCACGCAGGTGGACTTCGTCGGCACGACGACGGACGACGCCTTCGCATTCGACGACATGACGATCGGCTCGATCGAGCAGGTGTCGGGCGTGCCGGAGCCGGCCAGCATCGCGCTCGTGGCCACGGGCCTGCTCGGCGTCGCGGCGGTCGCCCGCCGGCGTCGCGCCTGATCGCGCGCGAGGTTGCGGCGGCACCGGGCGCCCGGCCCCTTCGCGGGGCCGGGCGCTTCCCCGCCGGGAACGAGCGCACGACGCATGCCGCGTCCCGCACCGGCGATTGACCCAGGTCAGTTCCCGTCGCCGAGCCCGGCGGCGGCCAGCACGACGGTCATCGCACGCATCAGGCCCACGTCGCTGCCGGTGTCGTCGTACCACTCCTGCATGGTATGCGCGGCGCCGCCGGCACCTCCCGCACCGAGCGCGACGGCGGGGATGCCGAGCGAGAGTGGTACGTTGGCATCCGTGCTGGCCGCCTCGAACACTGGCGCCAGGCCGGCGAGCCGCGTGGCCGCGGCGGCCGCGGCCACGAGGGGTTCCTGCAGGGGCACCTCACCGCACGGGCGCCCGCCAATCGGCGTGACGGTGAGGGCCAGGGGCGGTGCGCCGGGCAGGCCTCGCGCCTGCTCCTCACTGGTCGCGGCCAAGGCGGCGTGCCGCAGTGCGCCCTCGAGGGCGCCGAGGGCCGCGTCATCGGTCGAGCGCAGGTCCACCTCGAGCCAGGCGGCATCGGGGATCGCGTTGATGCTCAGCCCGCCGCCCATGCGCGCCACGGTGAGGGTCGTGCGCGGCGCCCTCGGGAGGAGGAGCGACGCGAGGCGCGCCGCGGCGGCGGCGGCGGCGTGGACCGCGTTGGGCACGCCGAAGTTCGCCCACGAGTGGCCGCCACCGCCCTTCCAGTCGAGACGCAGCCGCCGCGCACCAACCGCCTGGTGGATCACGCGGTCATCGCCGGGGCCGTCGAGAATGACGGCGGCGTGGACCTGTCGGGCCATATCATTGAACAGCGTCCGCGCGCCGCGGAGGTCGCCGGCCCCCTCCTCGCCCGTCGTTGCGACGAAGACGATCGGGCGCCGCGCCCGCAGCCGCCGTCCGTCGATCGCGCGCGCGACGGCGAGCATGGCCGCGAGGCCGCGGGCATTGTCGCCGATGCCCGGGCCCACGTAGCGCGGGCCGTCGCGCCGCAGGTCGAGTGGCGTGGACGCGGAGAACACCGTGTCGAGGTGAGCGCAGACAACGACGGGGGCGACCGGCTCGGAGCCCTGGCGCATGCCGATCACGTTTCCCGCCGAGTCGCCGCGGATCCCGGTGAGGCCGAGTTCGTGAAACCGGGCGCCGACCCATTCGGCGCGGGCATCCTCGGCGCCGGTCGGTGCGGCGATGGCGTGGAGGGCCAGCTGGTCGCGCAGCACTCCATCGCACCAGGCGCGGCCGGCGATCGGCACGGCGGCGAGCGCGGCGCGGGCCGTGGCGGCGTTCATCGCGGGCGGGCCGGCATCATGGCCTACATATCGCGCGCGGGGCTGCGCCGGCGCAAGCGTGGGGCGACATTGCCGGCATGCCGAGCGAAGCGCAGGGGGGAAGCGCGCGCGGGGCCGCGCCGGCCCGGGAACCGCTTTCCCGCACGGTGCGGGTCCTCGCCGCGGTGAGCCTGCTGACCGACGTCAGCAGCGAGATGATCTACCCGCTCCTGCCGGTCTTCCTCACGGCGACCCTCGGCGTCAGCGCCGGATTTGTGGGGGTGGTCGAGGGGCTGGCGGAGACGACGGCGGCCATGCTGAAGCTGCTCAGCGGGTGGTGGTCCGACCGGGTCGCGCGCCGCAAGCCGTTCCTCGTGGCGGGCTACGGCCTCGCCGCGCTGGCCCGCCCCCTCGTGGCGCTGGCGTCGGCCGGGGCGCAGGTGCTCGCCATCCGGATGCTCGACCGCGTGGGGAAGGGGCTGCGCTCGGCACCGCGCGACGCGCTGCTCGCCGATGCCGCGGCGCCGGGGCAGCGGGGGCGGGCGTTCGGTTTCCATCGCATGGCGGACAACATGGGAGCCGTGATCGGGCCGATGGTGGCGTTCGCGCTGATGCGTGGAGTGGAGCTGCCGGTGCGCGGCGTCTTCTGGCTGGCGGCGATCCCCGGTGCGCTGTCGGTGGCGCTCCTGCTGGCGCTTGTTCCTGACCGGCGCCGGATCGTGGCGGAACGCGACGCGAGCGCCCGTGCGGAGGCGGGGAGCGCGCGGGCGGCAGGCGCTCGGGAGTCGGAACCGTCGTCGCGGCCCTTCGGCGGGCGGTTCTGGGGGGTGCTCGCGGCGATCTTCCTGTTCGCGCTCGGGAACTCGACCGATGCCTTCCTGCTGTTGCGCGCGGCGGAACTCGGCGTGCCGCTGGCGCTGGTACCGCTCGTGTGGGCAGCGCACAACGCGGTGAAGGCGCTCGCGAGCTATCCAGGTGGCAGCCTGTCCGACCAGGTGGGGCGGCGGCCGGTGCTGCTGTCGGGCTGGGTGCTGTACGCCGGCATCTACGCCGGCTTCGCGGCCGCGAGCCACCCGTGGCACGCGTGGGCGTTGTTCGTGACGTACGGGGTGGTGTTCGGGCTGTCCGAGGGAACGGAGCGGGCGCTCGTGGCCGACATCGCGCCGCACGCGCGGCGGGGGGCCGCCTACGGCTGGTTCAACTTCGCGGTCGGGCTCGGCGCGCTCCCGGCGTCGATCGTGTTCGGCCTGCTGTGGAACCGCTTCGGGTCGGCCACGGCGTTCATGGTCGGGGGTGCGCTCGCCGTCGCTGCCGCCCTCGTGCTGGCGGCGGTGCCGCTCGGCCGGCCCGGTCACACCGCGTAACCCAGGGGAGGACGCTGCCATGTGCGGTCGCTACACGATTCGATTCCCGGACCGCTTCGACGCCAGGCTGTTCGGCGTGGGCGAGTGGCCGGACCTCGGGCCGCGATTCAACATCGCCCCCGGGCAGGACGTGCCGCTGGTGCGGGTCGGACCGCTGGGGCGCGAGGTGGTCATGGCGCGATGGGGGCTCGTGCCGGGCTGGGCCAAGGACGCGGGCATTGGCGAGAAGCTGGCGAACGCGCGCGGCGAGACCCTGGCGGAAAAGCCGAGCTTCCGCGGCCCATGGAAGTCGCATCGCGGCCTGCTGCCGGCGGATGGCTTCTACGAATGGCAGAAGTCGCCGGGTGTGACGGGAAAGCAGCCGTGGTTCATCCGGCGGGCGGACGACGCTCCGTTCGCGCTCGGCGCGCTCTGGGAGACGTGGCGCACGCCCGACGGCGACGCGCTGGTCTCGTGCACGGTGATCACCACGGAGCCGAACGAGCTGATGCGCCCCATCCACGACCGGATGCCCGTGATCGTGCCGCGCGAGGGCTGGACGCGATGGCTGGGCGATGGGGCGGCCCGGGGCACGCCTCCACCGGCGGACCTGGTCGCGCCGTGCCCGGCGGGCGAGCTGCGGGCGCATCGAGTGTCGACGTACGTGAACGCGACCAGCCGCGACGACGCGCCGTGCGTGGAGCCGCTCGCGGAGTAGGGCGCACCGGCCGCGACGCCCCCCGCGACCTAGCAGCAGCGATTACCGGGGCGGCCGTACCGGTCGGCCATCCGCTCGCGCATGAACTCGTCGCGCGGCAGCACGGCGCACCCCGGGTGGTGCGCGTGCATGTGCTGCACGTACCGGTCGTAGTCGGGAACGCCGATGATGCGGCGCAGCGCGGCGAGGGCCCGCGCGATGCCCGCCGAGAGGGGCGCGTGCGTGGTGGCCCGGGCCGGTGTCATCGCCTGGCCTTGCTGCCGTTGGGGCCGATCGTGCGCTCGAACAGGTTGAAGATGCGCGTGTACTCGTCGGCCCAGCTGGCCGGGCGCGTGAAGCCGTGGTCCTCGACGGGATACGGCGCGAGCTCCCAGTCGGTCTTGCCGAGCTCGATGAGCTTCTCGGTCAGCCGCACGATGTCCTGGAAGTTGACGTTGGTGTCCACCATCCCGTGGGCCATCAGGAGCGGGTCCTCGAGACCCTCGGCGAAGAAGATCGGCGACGACCGGTGGTACGACAGGGTGTCGTTCTGCGGCAGGTTGAGGATCGCGCCCGTGTAACCGTGGTTGTAGTGCGCCCAGTCGGTGACGCTGCGGAGCGCCGCCCCGGCGCCGAAGTACTTCGGGGCGGTGAACAGCGCCATCAGCGTCATGAAGCCGCCGTAGCTGCCGCCGTACATGCCGATGCGCTCGGGGTCGATGCCGAACTCCCGCGTCAGGTACCTCGATCCGTCCACCTGGTCCTGCAGGTCGCGCCCGCCCATCCAGCGGTAGATCGCCGTGCGCCAGTCGCGGCCATAGCCGGCGCTTGCCCGGTAGTCGATGTCGAGGACGACGTAGCCCTTCGACGCGAGGTAGTGGTTGAACATGAACTCGCGCGCGTAGCTCGACCAGTAGTGGTGCACATTGTGCAGGTAGCCCGCGCCGTGCACGAAGATCACCGCCGCGCCGTTCGGCTGGGCCTTCATGTCCCGCGGCCGGTAGAGGCGAGCCGGCACCCGGGCGCCGTCGCTCGCCGGGATCATCACGATCTCCGGCGTGATCCAGTTGAAGGCGAGCCAGTCGGCCGTGGGGGACGCGGTGAGCGCGATGCCCGCGGCACCGCGCCTCCCGAGGAAGATCTCGGGGGGACGGTTCGCGGTCGAGTAGACGTCGGCCATCCACTGCTCGTCGGGCGAGGGCACGACCTGGTGGCCCCCCGCGCCCCGCGTGAGCCGCGTGCGCGGCCCGCCGGCGACCGGCATCTGCCAGTAGTCGCGGTCGAACGCCGAGACCTCGCTGGAGTGAAGGAGGAACGACTTCCGGTCCGCCGAGAGGGCGACGTCGGTGACCTCCCACATCCCGTCGGTCAGCGCCTTGCGGTCGGAGCCGTCGGCGTTCACGCCGTACAGCTGCGCGTAGCCGCTGGCCTCGCTCACGTAGTAGACGCGGCGGTTCCCGTCGGCGAAGCCGGTGCACCCGAAGCTGCACGGGCCGCCGACCCATGCGGTGTCGCGCAGCACGTCGAGCGTGGTGAGCGCGCCGGTGGTGGCGTCGACCGCCGACAGCTGGCGCGTCTTGAAGTCCCGCGAGGTGGCGACGACGAGGGCGGTGGTGCCGGCGTCGTTCCAGCCGGCGACGCCCACGAAGTTCGGCGGCGTCGAGTCGCCGTCGAGCGGCCTGAGCCACTGCACCTCGCCGCGCGGCAGCCGCTGGAAGCCGAGCCGCGACACCCCCTGCGCGTCGCCGACCTTGGTGCGGTTGGGGATGTCCTCCGTGTACCCGGAGGTCGTGACGTAGCTGGGGACGATGCCGGTGCGCGCGTCGGCGGGGGCGGTGGTCGCGGTGAAGATGATCGCCGTGCCGCCCGGACTGACGCTCAAGGCCTGCAGCCGCTCGCCGGCACGCAGCACGACGGGGCGAATGGCCGCCGAGTCGCGCAGTCCCGTCTCGTACCGGCGAATCGAGTCGGCGGCGACCATGTCACGCACCGCCTCGAGGAGCTTCTTCTGGTCGGCCTCGATCGCGCCTCGCTGCGTGAGCGCGCCGCCGGCCCGCGCCTGGGGGGCGGTGCGGCCGGCGCCCTGGGCGCCGCCCTGGCCTCCGCGGCCGCCGCCGGTCGCGGCGGGCGCGGCGGCGGCGGGTGCGTCCGCGGCGCGGATGTCCGTGAGCTGCCTCGTGAGTCCCGTGCCGAGGTCGATCGAGTAGGCGTTGCCCTCGCGCACGAAGAACACCCGCTGGCCGTCGCTCGAGAAGCGCGGGTTGGTCTCCGGTGCGTTCGTCTCGGTGAGGCGGCGCGCCACCGACTTCCCGAGGTCCACGACGTACAGGTCGCCACGATACTCGACGGCCCGGCGCGTCCGGTCGAGCGACGTCGAGCCGCTGGCGATCAGGGGGCCGGCCGAGTCGGCCTGCGCCTCGGTGAGCCGCTCCGGCCTGGCGCCGGCCTGCGCCCGGACACGGTATGGCTTTGGGGTCTCGCGGAAGTCGCTCCCCGGCGGGAGCCACTGGAAGTGGATCCACTGGCCATCGGGGCTCCAGCGCACCTGCGCCGGTTCGCGGCCGTACACCTCGGGGCCGCGCATGATGTTCCGGATCGAGAAATCGAACGTGGCCGGCTGTTGCGCCGGCGCCTGGCGGGCGACGGCGACGGCCAGGGCGAGAGCGGCGGCGCGCGAGGCGGCGGCACGGCGAGGGATGGCAATGCGCACGGTCAGTCTCCCGACGCGAAGGCGGTGCGCGGTCGATACGGCACTTCCGAGCTCACGGCCGGCTTGCGCCCGCCGAGCACCGCCCACCACTCGCGCAGCGACGCGGCGAGGATCACGATCACGCTGGCGAGGAAGAAGGCGGCCACGAAGGCGTCGACGCGGTCGTTGGTGACGATCCGCGAGGCATCGGCCACGGTCTTCGCGCCAAGGGGCAGGAGCCCGGCGTCGAGCGTCTCCTGCACCAGTTCCGCGTGGGCGAGGAAGCCGAGCTTGGGGTCGCGCGAGAAGACCTTGAGAAAGCCGGCCGTCATCGTCACCACCGTCAGCCAGCAGAGCGGCACGACCGTCATGAAGGCGTACCGGGCCTTGCCCATCTTGATGATCACCGTCGTGCCGACGCAGAGCGCGACCGTGGCCAGCAGCTGGTTGGCGATCCCGAACAGCGGCCAGAGCGAGTTGATCCCGCCCAGCGGGTCGATCACGCCCTGGTAGAGGAAGTACCCCCACATGCCCACCACCATCGCGCTGGTGAGCAGCACCGCCGGGTACCACGACACGCGGCCCAGCGGCTCCCACGCGTGCTTGAGCAGTCCCTGCAGCATGAACCGGCCGACGCGCGTGCCGGCGTCGAGGGTGGTGAGGATGAACAGCGCCTCGAACATGATCGCGAAGTGGTACCAGAGGGCGAGGGCGCCCGAGCCGCCGAGGGCGGCCGAGAAGAGGTGTGCCATGCCGACCGCGAGCGACGGCGCGCCGCCGGTGCGCGAGAGGATCGACGACTCGCCGACGTCCCTCGCCAGTTGCGCGAGCTGGTCCGGGGTCACCACGAACCCCCACTGCTGCACCGCCTCGGCGGCGGTGGCCGCGGTCGTGCCCAGCAGGGCGACCGGGGCGTTGATGGCGAAGTAGACGCCGGGGGTGAGGGCGCAGGCGGCGATCAGGGCCATGATCGCGACGGCGCTCTCCATCAGCATCGCCCCGTAGCCGATCAGGCGGGCGTCGGGCTCGGACTCGAGCAGCTTGGGCGTGGTGCCGCTCGAGATGAGCGCGTGGAAGCCGCTGATCGCGCCGCAGGCGATCGTGATGAAGACGAAGGGGAAGAGCTTCCCCGCGAACACCGGCCCGGTGCCGTCCACGAACCGCGTCACGGCCGGCATTTCCAGCGGCGGCAGGACGACGACGATGCCGAGCGCCAGCGCCGCGACAACGCCGATCTTCACGAAGGCGCTGAGGTAGTCGCGCGGCGCGAGGAGGAGCCACACCGGGAGCACCGCCGCGGCCCAGCCATAGGCGATCACCATCAGGGCGATCGTCGGCCCGTCGAAGGTGAAGATCGGCGCGAGCGACGGGCTCCCCGCCACCCAGCGTCCCGCGTACAGCGCAACCACGAGCAGCGCGAGCCCGATCGCGCTCGCCTCCAGCACGCGGTGCGGGCGGAGCCAGCGCAGGTAGACGCCCATGAAGAGGGCGATCGGGATCGTGAGGCCGAGGGTGACGATCCCCCACGGACTTGACTTGAGGGCGTTCACCACCACCAGGGCGAGCACCGCGATCAGGATCACCATGATCCCGATCACCGCCACCAGGGCCGTGTAGCCGGCCACCGGGCCGATCTCCTCCTTGGCCATCTCGCCCAGCGTCTTGCCGTCGCGGCGCAGCGACGAGCAGAGAATCACGCAGTCCTGCACCGCGCCGCCAATGGCGACGCCGACGATGATCCAGAGGGCGCCGGGGAGGTACCCGAACTGCGCCGCGAGGGTCGGGCCGACGAGGGGACCGGGGCCGGCGATCGCCGCGAAGTGATGGCCGAACACGATCCAGCGGTTGGTCGGGACGAAGTCGCGGCCGTCGTTCAGCCGCTCGGCGGGAGTCGCCCGCGTGGCGTCGAGGGCGAAGATGTTCGCGGCGATGATCCTGCTGTAGAAGCGGTATGCGATCGCATAGACGCACAGGGCGGCGACGAGGAGCCAGGCGGCGCTCACCTTCTCGCCGCGCGCGAGGGCGATCGCGGCCAGGGAGCCGGCGCCAGCGAGGGCGACGGCGGTCCATGCCAGGGTCGAGCGGAGGCGGTGCATGCGGGGCGATTCTCGCGCGCTGAGGACGCGGAGAATGTCGGCCCCGTGCGGGGCGGGGTCAACGGATTACCTTACGGGCGTGCGAACCCCGATGCCGTTGCGCGCAGCCGCCTGGTGCCTCTCCACCACGGCGCTCGCCGCCTGCGCCCCCGCGCCGGCCCCGGCCCACGCCCAGGCGCCCGCCGCGGCCCCCGCCGACACGGCCCGCCCGCTCGCCGAGTTCGCCTCGCGCCCGCTGGCCCTCGTCCCGGTGCAGCTGCTCGGCTCGGGCGACTCGCTCGGCTTCGCGGCGCAGGTCAACAACGCCGGGGCCTTCCTCGCCAGCATCGACGACGAGATCGCCTTCGCCCTGTCGCAGCGCCGCACCGCGCGCCAATGGCAGATGCCGCCGGTGCTCGCCCGGCGCATGAGGAGCAATGGCCCCTACGGCGTGGACGTGCATGACATGGGCGCCGGCCCGCTGCGCGACCCGAAGCTCAAGGGCGACCTCCCGCTCCCCGACCCGCTCGCGTCGAACCTGCGCAGCCTCGTTGCGCTCGGGGGCGAGGCCCGCTACGTGCTGATCCCGGTCGAGGTCACCTTTGCCGGGGCGAAGGGCGCGGGCCGGGCCGTCCTCAAGCTGGTCCTCGTGGACGCCCGCTCGGCCCGGCTCGTCTGGGTTGGCGTCGTCGCGACCGACCCCGTGGCCAGGGTGACGCCGGCAATCCCGGCGATGCTCGGCGCGCGCGTCGCCGACCTGGTGACCGCCCCCTGACGAGGATCCTCCACCTCTCCGACCTGCATTTCGGCCGCCCGATGGTGCCGGCGCAGGTGGAGGCGATCGAACGACTCGTCGCCGAGCAGCGGTTCGACGCCGTGGCGATCTCGGGGGACCTCACGCAGCGCGCCCGCACCAGCGAGTACAAGCGCGCGGCGGCCTTCCTGCAGGCGGTGGAACGCACCAGCCCCGCAATCGCCGTCCCCGGGAACCACGACGTGCGCTGGTGGTTCGCCCCGCTGCACCTCGGCCGCCGCGCGGCGATGTTCGGCGCCTGGCAGCGGGCCCTCCGGCGGCCGATCGAGCCGGTGCTGCGCGTCCCGGGCGTGACCCTCGTCGGCCTCAACACGTCCCAGGGGATCACGCCGCGCACCCTCACCTGGAACATGCGCGACCTGTCGGTGATCGGCGACCTGCGCCCGGCGCAGGTGAAGTGGGCGGCGGCCCAGTTCGGCGGGTCCCCCGCCGGCGATGCCCGCGTGATCGTGATGCACCACAACCCCGTGAAGGGCGAGCTGTCGCGGCGGCACGGCCTCAAGCACACGCCGCAGATCCTTGGCGCCTTCGCCGACATCGACGTCGACGTGGTGCTCTGCGGCCACGACCACCAGGAGGCGATCCACGAGGTGCTCCACACCCGCCGCGGCACGATCGTCTCCACCGCGGGCACCGTGTCGAGCCGCTCGCGCGGCGGCCGCCCGTCATCGGTGAACGTGATCGACATCGGGCCGGCGGAGATCAGCGTCCACGCGATGGTGTGGACGCCGGGGACGGGTGCCTTTCACGACGGGCCGAGCCGGTGTTTCGCACGCTAGCGCGATGGTGGGGGCGCGGGCGGGTTCCGGTAACCGACCCGGCGCAGCTCGCGCTCACCTTCGACGCGCCGGCGCCGCCGCGGCGGCGTCGCCGGCCGGCAGGGCCGGCGACGGCTGGCGCGGGCGTGGACGGGGCCCCGGCGCCGCTCACCACCGCCGAGGCCGACGCGCCGCTGGTGCTGCGCCTCCGCGTGATGCACGCCGACTTCAACACCCGCTGCTTTTCCGGCGCGCTGACGAGCGTCGAGATCGTGGTCTCGCGGCGGATGCGCCGCCGCCTCGGCCACTACCAGCTGGCCCGCGGGGGCAGGCCCGGCGTGATCGCGATCAGCCGGCGGCACATCCGGCGCCACGGATGGCGCGGCGCGCAGGAGACCCTGCTGCACGAGATGGTGCACCAGTGGCAGGACGAACGCGGCCTCGCGGTGGATCACGGCCCGGGTTTCCGGACGCTGGCCCGCGCCGTGGGGATCACGCCCCGGGCCACGCGGCGCGTCTGACGCGGGGCGGACGCGGCAAGCCGGCGTGCGCGCATGGTCCGGGCACCGGGGCCCGGCTATCTTTCACGCCGCACGGCCCCGACGCCCCATACACACGCCGAGTCCCGCATGGCCGCCTCCGACACGACCGCCGATCCGCACCTCGCCTCGCCGCAGCTCACCCCGCGTCCTGACGACCTGTTCGGCATCGACGCCGCCCTCACCGAGGAGGAGCGCGCGATCCGCGACAACGTGCGCCGCTGGGTCGACGAGCAGGTCCTGCCGATCATCGGCAAGGCGTACCTCGACGGGCGCTCGCCGAAGGAGCTGGTTCCCGGGATGGCGGAGCTGGGCATGTTCGGCGCGAACCTGCCCGAGGAGTACGGCTGCGCCGGGCTCAGCAACGTGGCCTACGGGCTGATCATGCAGGAGCTGGAGCGCGGCGACTCGGGGCTGCGATCGCTGGCCAGCGTGCAGGGCTCGCTGGTGATGTTCCCGATCTTCGCCTTCGGCAGCGAGGAGCAGAAGCGGCACTGGCTGCCGAGGATGGCGAGGGGCGAGGTCATCGGCTGCTTCGGCCTCACCGAGCCCGACTACGGCTCGAACCCGAGCGGCATGATCACGCGGGCCAGGCAGCAGGCCGACGGCTCGTGGATCATCAATGGCGCCAAGATGTGGATCACCAATGGCTCGACAGCGCACCTGGCGGTGATCTGGGCCAAGACGGGGGACGACACGAGCGACACGTCGATCCGCGGCTTTCTCGTGCCGACCGGCACGACGGGATTCAGCGCGAGGGACCAGAAGGGGAAGCTCTCGCTGCGGGCGAGCGACACGAGCGAGCTGGTGCTCGCCGACGTCCGCGTCCCCGCCGACGCCATCCTGCCGAAGAGCAACGGCCTCAAGAGCCCGCTGATGTGCCTCACCAATGCCCGCTACGGCATCTCGTGGGGGGTGATGGGCGCGGCCCTCGCCTGCTACGAGGAGGCCCGGCGCTACAGCAAGACGCGCGTGATGTTCAACGGCCCGATCGGCGGAACGCAGATCCAGCAGGTGCGCCTGGCCGACATGCTGACCGAGATCGTGAAGGGACAGCTGATGGCCCTCCATGTGGGCCGGATGAAGGACCTCGGCACCTATTCGCCGGTGCAGGTCTCGATCCTCAAGCGCAACAACGTGAACGTGGCGACCAACATCGCCCGCGAGGCGCGCCGCCTCCTCGGCGGCAACGGTATCCTCGCCGAGTACGCGAGCATGCGGCACATGGCGAACCTCGAGAGCGTGTACACCTACGAGGGAACGCACGACGTGCACTCGCTGATCATCGGCCAGGCGATCACCGGGATGAACGCCTTCTAGGGCCCGCCACGCGGGCGGGAACGGCGGGGGCGGGCGCGCGGTCCGCCCCCCGCGCCGCAGCGGCCCTCAGTCCCGGCGGTGGCGGCCGCGCAGCGGGGCGAGCACCCAGCTGAAGTTCCGCAGCAGCCAGACGATCACCTTGTACTTCGCCCCGGGAATGCACACCGTCTTCCCGCCGCGGGCCGCCTGCGCCAGCGAGGTGTCGATCACCGACTCGGCGCTCATCCAGAGCCAGGCCGGGATCCGGCCGCGGTCGAACGCGATCCGGTCGTGAAATTCGGTGTAGGTGAACCCCGGGCACAGGGCCTGCACGGCCACGCCCCGGCCGGCGCACTCGAGCGCGAGGGTCTCCGAGAACACGCGCAGGTACGCCTTGGTGGCGCAATAGTTGACGTTGCCCGGACTCCCCGCGAACGACGCCACCGAGCTGACGTTGATCACCGTGCCGCGCCGGCGCGCCAGCATCCCCGGCAGGGCCGCCTGCGTGAGGCGCATGGGGGCGAGGCAGTGCACGCGCACCATCGCCTCCTGGCCGGCCGGATCGGCCTTGGCCAGCGCCTTGGTGGTCCCGAAGCCGGCGTTGTTCACCAGGATCGCCAGCCGCTCGTCGCCGCGCAGGCGGCCCACGAGGCGGTCCACGTCGGCGTCACGGGAGAGGTCGGCGGGCCATGGCTCGCAGGCGGCGCCGTGCGCGGTATTGAGCGCCGCCGCCAGCGCGTCGAGGCGGCCGGCGTCGCGGGCGACGAGGAGGACGTCGTGCCCCCCCGCGGCAAGGCGCTGGGCAAAGACCCTGCCGAGGCCGGCGGAGGCGCCGGTCACGACGGCGAGCGGGCGAGCGGATGGAGCCATCGGCGGCGTGCCTCGGTGTGGCGTGCGGTGCTGTTGGCACCTGCGGCGGCGGGCTAGATTCCGCCGTTCGCGACGGACGACTCTATTCGGAGAGATCGCGGTGAAGATAGCCGTGTGCATCAAGCGCGTCCCGGACATGGACGTGCGGTTCAAGATCGCGGCGAGCGGCACCGCCGTCGACGAGGCCGGCCTCAAGTACGACATGAGCGACTTCGACGGCTACGCCGCGGAGGCCGCGCTGCAGGTGAACGAGAAGGGGGGTGGGGGCGAGGTCACCGCGCTCTGCCTCGGTCCCGACGCCGTGCAGGAGACCCTGCGCAAGGCGCTCTCGATGGGAATCGACAAGGCCGTCCACCTCAAGTGCGACGCCGTGCCGTTCGACGGCTGGGCGATTGCGCAGGCCCTCGCGGCGCAACTCGGGGGCGGCGGCTACGACCTGATCCTCTTCGGCCGGATGAGCATCGACTCGTCCAACCAGAGCGTGGGCCCGATGGTCGCCGAGCTGCTCGGCCTCCCGTGCGTCACCGCGGCCTCGCGACTCGACGTCTCCGGCGGCACGGGCAAGGCGCAGCGCGAGCTCGAGGGGGCGAGCGAGACGGTCGAGTTCCCGCTCCCCGCCGTCGTCTCGATCGACGAGGGCGTGGCGCGGCCGCGCTACCCGTCGCTCAAGGGGATCATGGCCGCCAAGAAGAAGCCGCTCGAGGTGAAGCCGGCGCAACTCGGCGCCGTCACCGTGACCGTCACCACCATGGAGTTGCCGCCCGAGCGCAATGCCGGGCGCATCATCGGCGAGGGACCGGACATGGTCCCCGAGCTGGTGCGGCTCCTGCAAACCGAGGCAAAGGTGCTCTGAGATGGCGAACATCCTGGCAGTGGCGGAGTCGCGGGGTGGGGAGCTCCGCAAGGTCGCCTGCGAGGCGGTGACGGCCGCCCGCGCGATCGCGGGGGGCGGGGAAGTGCACGCCCTGCTCCTCGGCGCCCCGGGGATCGCCGGCAAGGCGGCGCAACTGGGCGAGTTCGGTGCCGACGCGGTGATCGTCACCGAGCATGCGGCGTTCGCCCTGCACAACCCCGAGGCCGCGAGCGCGACGATCGCCGAGCGGGTGAAGTCGGGCGGCTATCGGGCCGTCGTGCTCCCGGCGAGCGCGCACGGAAAGGACCTCGCCCCCCGCGTCGCCGCGAAGCTCGGCGTCGGGATCGCCGCCGACGTGACGTCGATGCGGATGGATGGCGACGTGCTCGTGGCGGCGCACCCCGTCAACACCGGCAAGGTGATCGCCAACATCCGCTCGACCGCCAACCCGGCCGTCGTCAGCGTGCGCCCGGGGGCCATCACGCCGGTCGCGGCGCCCAGGGCGCCTCGCATCGAGGCCGGCGCCGCGGCGGGCGACCCGTCCGCAGCGCGGGTCCGGTGCACCGGCGTCACCACGGGCAACACCGCCAGGCTCGACCTCGGCGAGGCGCCGATCATCGTCACCGGCGGCCGCGGCCTCAAGGCGGCCGAGCACTTCAGGCTTGTCGAGGACCTCGCGGCCGCCTTCGGCAACGCGGCGGTGGGAGCGACCCGCGCCGTGACCGACGACGGCTGGCGCCCGCACAGCGACCAGATCGGGCAGACCGGCCGCCTTGTCAGCCCCGACCTGTACGTCGCCGTGGGCGTGAGCGGCGCGATCCAGCACCTTGCCGGCATGCGCACGAGCAAGACGATCGTCGCGATCAACAAGGACAAGGAGGCGCCCATCTTCAAGGTCGCGGACTACGGGATCGTGGGCGACGCCTTCGAGGTCGTGCCGCGCCTGACGGAAGCCGTGAAGGCCGCGCGCGCCGCGCGCTGAGCCACCCTCCCCCCGCCCCGGCCCGCCGATGACCGCCGCCAACGTCGTGTTTGCCACGCTCCTGGTCGGGGCGGCGGGCTTCTTCTCGTACAACGTCCAGCGGCTGGTCCGCTACCTCCGCCTCGGCGGCGCCGACGCGCGCCTCGACGCGGTACCGCGTCGCCTGTGGAACCTGCTCTGGATCGGCTTCGCGCAGGGCAAGATCCTGCGCGACCCGCTGGCCGGGCCGCTGCATGCCGCGGTCTTCTGGGGCTTCCTCGTGCTCACCGTGGGGTCGGTCGAGATCCTCGTGCAGGGCGTGGTGCCCGGCTTCTCGTACGACGAGTACCTCCCGCGCGCGGTGTACGGCGCGTACACGCTCTCGCAGGAGGCGTTCGCGGTCTTCGTGCTGGCGGCGGTGTCGGCGCTGCTCTGGCGGCGCCTCGTCACGAAGCCGAGGCGCCTTCAGGGGCCGGGGACGCACTCCGGCGAGGCGGTGTTCATCCTGTCGATGATCGCCGCGCTGATGATCACCCTGCTCAACGTCTTCTCGTTCGAGCGGGTGGCATCGCACGGCGAGGTGCCGGGCATCCACCCGGTGTCGGCAGTGCTGGCGATGGCCTGGGCGCGAATGCCGGTCGGCGCCGCATACAAGGCGTACCAGGCCAACTGGTGGCTGCACGCGCTGCTGCTCCTCGTGTTCCTCAACTACCTGCCCTACAGCAAGCACCTGCACGTGCTGACGTCGCTCATCAACACCTTCTTCTCGAACACCAGCGGCCCCGGCGCCAGGGGCGCGATGAAGCCGATGGACCTCGAGGCCGAGGGGCTCGAGGTGTTCGGGGCAAAGGATGTCGAGCAGCTGACCTGGAAGAACCTGCTCGACGGCTACAGCTGCACCGAGTGCGGGCGCTGCACCGCCGCCTGCCCGGCGAACCTCACCGGCAAGCCCCTCTCGCCGCGCAAGATCGTGGTCGACACCCGCGCCCGGCTCATGGAGAAGGCGCCGGTGCTGGTCGCCGCGGCCGACGCCCCGCCAGCCCACGCCCACGCCACGGGCGACGGACACGAGGGGCAGGGCGACGCTCACGCGGCCACGCCGGCCGCGGCTGCCGACGCCGCGGCGATCGGGCAACTGCTCGGCAAGTCGCTCCTCGACCACTACATCACCGAGGACGAGCTCTGGGCCTGCACCTCGTGCCGGGCCTGCGTGCAGGAGTGCCCGGTGTCGATCGACCAGCTCGAGATCATCAACGAGCTGCGGCGCAACCTCGTGCTCACCGAGTCGCGCTTCCCCGAGGAGCTGCTGCCGGCCTTCGAGGGGATGGAGCAAAAGGGCAACCCGTGGTCGTTCAATCCCGGCGACCGTGCGGCGTGGGCCGACGGGCTCGACATCCGCACGATGGCCGAGATGCAGGCGTCGCACGACGTCCCCGACATCCTGTTCTGGGTGGGCTGCATGGGCTCGTTCGACGACCGCGCGAAGAAGACCACCGTGGCGTTCGCCCGCATCCTCAAGGCCGCCGACGTCAGCTTCGCGATCCTCGGGCAGGAGGAGAGCTGCCACGGCGATCCCGCCCGCCGCATGGGCAACGAGTACCTGTACCAGGTGCTCGCGAGGGCCGCGGTCGAGACCCTCGGCAGGTACGAGGTGCGCACGATCGTCACCCACTGCCCGCACTGCTTCCACCAGCTCGCGCGGGAATTCCCGCAGTTCGGCGCGCGCTACGAGGTCGTGCACCACAGCGAGTACCTCGAGCGCCTGCTGGCCGCGGGTCGCGTGCCGCTGCAGGACGGCGACGGCGAGCGCCTCGTGATGGCCTACCACGACTCCTGCTACCTGGGGCGCTACAACGAGGTGTACGAGGCGCCGCGCGAGTCGCTGCGGCGCGCCCTCCCCGTGGTGCAGCTCGTGGAGGCGCCGCGGGCGAAGGACCGCGGCCTCTGCTGCGGCGCGGGCGGCGGCCGCATGTGGATGGAGGAGAAGGCCGGCAAGCGGATCAACGTCGAGCGCACCGAGGAGCTGCTGGCCACCGGCGCCCGGCAGATCGCCGTGGCCTGCCCGTTCTGCATGACGATGATCAGCGACGGCGTCACGGCGAAGGGGAGCGACGTGCCGGTGCTCGACATCGCCGAGGTGGTGGCCAGCCGGCTCGCGCGCACGTCGCCCGTGNNCGCCCGTGACTACGGGTTCACGACGAACGAGTCGGTGCGCGTCTGGATCGCGTCGCCGCAGGTGCCCGTGGCCTGCACGAACCGCTGGCCGAGCACGGCGACCAGCGTATCCGAGTAGAAGGCGCCGGCGCCCACCTGCTTGCTGCTGATCACCGCGCCGTTGTAGTTCGCCGAGATCGTGGCCGTGCCGCAGCCGGCCTTGTCGAGGAGCTGCACCATCACCTGCACCTTCTGGCCGGCGGTGGCCATGAACGGCGTCATGACGGGCAGGCCGATGGTCACGATCTGGATCTTGCTGCTGCAGCCGATCGCGACGGCGACGAGCAGGGCCGACGCGACGGCTCCCAGCCTGGCGGCCGGGAGCCGGGCGATCGAGCGCAGGCGGGACGGGGGAGAGTCGGGGAGCATGACCACGGGAATGGTGGGGAGGGGGCGGGGCCGGCGCCCCGCGCCGGCCCCGAAAAAGTAACCGTCAGCGGGCGCCGGGTTCCGTCGGCGCCGCCACCGGATCGAACGGCTCCATGTGCACCAGCACCCCCTGCACGGGGGGAACGGCGCCCCGGATCGCCCCCTTCACGCGTCCGCTGAGCTCGTGGGCGTCGTGCAGCGACATCGCCGGGTCGGCCTGGACATGAATGTCCACGAACACCGCCGTGCCTACCCGTCGCACGGCCAGCTTCTCGACCGCGAGCACGTCGGGCACCGCCCGGGCCGCCCGCGCCACCGGTCCGGTCACGTCGGCGCCGGGGGTGCGGTCCATCAGGTCGGTCACGGCGGTGCCGAGCAGCCGCGACCCGTTGAACAGGATCACCCCCGCCGCGACCAGCGCCGCCCAGTCGTCGGCCGACTCCCAGCCCTGCCCCCCGACCAGCGCGATCGAGATGCCGATGAACGCGGCCACCGACGTGAGGGCGTCGCCGAGGTGGTGTGCGGCGTCGGCGCGCACCGCCACGCTCCCCGACTCCGCCCCCGCCCGGGCCACCCGCCGCGCCATCGCCCACTTGATCACCACCACCCCGACCAGCACCGCGAGGGTGAACGGCGCGGGGGCGTGGTGTGGTGTGCGGACCTCCCGGATCGCCTCGACGGTGATGCCGATCGCGGCTCCCACCAGCAGCAGCGCCACCGTGGCCGCGGCGATCGGCTCCGCGCGCCCGTAGCCGAACGGATAGTCCTCGTTGGGGGTGCGGCTCGCGATCCGCAGCCCGCCCCACACCACCACCGACCCGAGCACGTCGAACACCGACTCCACCGCATCGGCGATCAGCGCGTAGCTGTTGCCGATCACGCCCGCGAGCAGCTTGGCAACGGCCAGCAGCGCGTTCAGGAGCAGCCCCGCCTGCGCCAGGCGCACGCCGTCGCGGTGCGTGCCCGCCCGCATCACCGCAGCGTTCGTCGCCGGCGTGGCGCTGCCGCTCATGCCCGGCGCCGCCCCGGCACCATCCGCAGCGCGGCGCGATGTCGGATGCCGAACAGCCGGATCACCTGCGCCTGTGCCCCCTCCGACCAGGGAATGCACTCCGGCTCCTCGACCTCCAGCTCGCGGGCCGCACAGGCCTCGAGGAAGGCGGGGAGGGCGAGCCGCCCCGGGTCGGCGATGATCGCCCGGCCGCTCGGCGCCAGCGTGCGCCGCAGGGCCCCCGCCACGAGCGACGCGTAGCGCGGCTCGTACAGCACGTCGCTCGCGACCACCACGTCCCACGTGCCCAGGTCGTCGGGGAGCGCGCTCCAGTCGAGGTGGCGGGCATCGATCTCCGTGTGCGTGTTCTGCCACGCGTTCGACTGCGCGAACGCGCACGCGTCCTCGTAGTAGTCCGAGGCCGTGACCTCGAACCCCGCCAGCACCGCCGCCGTCGAGACGAGCCCCATGCCGCAGCCCAGCTCCAGCAACCGCCGGCCGCCGCCGGTGCGGCTGCGAATGTGCTCGGCCAGCACGCGCGCCGACGGCCACAGGTCGGCCCAGTAAGGGAGCCGCTCGTCGCGCACGTAGTCGGCCTCGCTGATCAGGTCGTCGGCGTTCGCCGGGTGCACCAGGTCCACCATCCCGACCCCCAGCGCCACGCGCGTTGTCCGCAGGTCGAACCGGCGGGCGAGCGACGCGCGGAGGGCGCTCGCGGCCGTCGGTGCGGCGCTCAAAACGGGAACTCGCCGGCGAACGTCATCCGCTCGCCGAGGGGGATCGCGCGCAGCGCCGTCCCGGCCGGCACTTCGGTCATCTCCGCGGTCACGAGCAACAGCGCGTCGGCGCGGGCGAGGGCCTGCAGCAGGTGCGAGCCCTGCGCGCCGGCGAGGGTCGCGCGCGGCGGCGAGGCGGCGCTGTCGAGCCTGGCCCGGAACAGGTGCATGGCGCCGCCGGCACTGCGCAGCGGCTCGCCCGCCACGCAGTCGATCGCGCGCGGAAAGAGGTCGCGCTGGCCCAGCATCCGGCGGATCATCGGCCGCACGAACAGCTCGAATGTCACGATCGCCGACACCGGGTTGCCGGGGAGCCCGAGCCAGGGCGTGCCGCGCACCGACCCGAAGCCGAGCTGGGCCCCCGGACGCATGCGGACCTTCCAGAAGTCGATCGTCCCTCCCACCGCCTCCACCGCGGCGCGCGTGAGGTCGAACGCCCCCACCGAGACGCCCGCCGTGGTCACCACGAGGTCGCAGGACGCCGCCTCGTGGAGCTTCGCCCGCAGCCAATCGATCGCGTCGGGCACGATTCCGAGCTCCACCGGCACGCCCCCGGCCTCGCGCACCAGCGCGGCGAGCGCGTATCCGTTCGACGAGATGATCCGCTTGCCGGCGCGCGCCTCGTCCAGCCGGTCGAGCGCCACCAGCTCGTCGCCGGTGCTCAGGATCGCCACGCGCGGCCGCCGGTGCGCGCTCACGCCGGCGACCCCGGCGGCCGCCAGCAGCCCGACTTGCGTCCCGAGCACCGTCGCGCCGGCCTCGAGCACCACTTCACCGGCGCGCACGTCCTCGCCCGCCTGCCGCACGTTGCGGCCGGCGTCGCGTCCGTCGTGCACCAGCACCTCGTGCAGCCCGCCGTCGGTGTCCTCCACCCGCACCACGGTGTCGGCGCCCTCGGGCAGCGGCGCGCCGGTCATGATCCGCGTCGCCGTGCCGGGAGCGACAGGGCGCGAGGGGAAGGCGCCGGCGGCGACCGTCTCGACCACCGGCAGCGCGACGGGGTGCCCGGGGGTCGCTCCGGCCACGTCGGCCGCGCGAACGGCATAGCCGTCCATCGCCGAGTTCGCCCACGGCGGCAGGGTCAGCACCGCCCGCGGCGACTCCGCGAGCACGCGTCCGTGCGCCCCCCCGAGTCCCACCCGCTCGGCGGGGAGGGGCGCGAGCCCGTGCAGCGTGCGCTCGCTCGCCTCAGCGGCGCTGCGCATCGCGACCGGCCAGGGTGAGCGAGGCCAGCCGCACCGCGATCGCGTCCTGCACGCGCTCGACGGCGCCAACCGGCGCCGTCCAGTTGTTGCACAGGATGCTGAACACCAGGGTGGAGCCGTCCGCGGTCGTGACGTACCCCGACAGCGAGCGGGCCTTGTCCACCAGGCCGGTCTTGGCGCGCACCCTCCCCTGCGCGCTCGTTCCGCGCATCCGCCGCGCGAGCGTGCCGTCGACCCCCGCGACCGGCAGCGACTCGCGAAACACCGCCCCGTCGGCGAGTCGCAGCGCGCCGTCGAGCACGCGCACGATCGCCTCGGGGGCCACGTAGTCGTGGCGCGACAACCCGCTGCCGTCGCGCACCGCGGCCAGCGTCGAGTCGATCCCCCACGCGGCCAGCTGCGCGACCACCACTCGCCGGCCCGCCTCGGGGGTCCCCGCACTGTCGGCCACGCGCCCCAGAGTGCGCAGGAGCAGCTCGCCGAGCTGGTTCTGCGACGCCTTCTCGAAGTGCGGCAGCACTTCGGCCAGCGTGGCGGACTCCCACCGCACCAGCGTGTCGGCGCGCCCGCGTCGCGGCGCCGTGTCCACGGCCACGCCACCGTCCACGCGCACCCCGCGCCCGCGAAGCGCGGTCGCGAGCACCTGCAGCCAGGCACGTCCCGGCGACCGGATCGCCAGCTCGATGGCCACCGAGTCGCCGGCGGCCACCGTGCCGGTCACCTCGTAGCGGTCCCCCGTCCAGCGCGCCCGCAGCGCCTCGCTCGCCGCCGCCGTGCGCACGCGGCTCACCACCCCCACGACGCCCGGCGCCGGTCGCACGCGCAGCCGCGCCGGCCGGCCCGCACGGCGCGCACCGGTGAAGGTGAGGCGCGCGATCCCGTCGTTCACGAACAGCTCGTCCACCGGCGCGCTGTACGGCGCGTCGAAGTCGTCGTGCGCCCAGCCGAAGCCGTACCCGTCCCCCGGAAAGGCATCCCCCGCCTGCACGAGCCGCCCGGCGATCCGCCGCACCCCGTGCGCCCGCAGCGAGTCCGCGAGCGCCCCCAGCGCCGCCACCACGTCGCCACGCATCGCGTCGCTGACCGAGGGATCGCCCTCGCCGATCACCGCGAGGTCGCCGCGCAGCACGCCGCCGCGCACCGCGCCGCGCGCCGCCAGCACCGTGCGCCAGCGAAAGCCCGCGCCCAGCCGCGACAGCGCCACCGCACCGGTGAGCAGCTTCTGGTTCGAGGCCGGCATGAACAGCTTGCCCGCGTTGCGCGAGTACAGCGTGTCGCCGCGGGAGGGGTCGACGATCAGCACCCCCCAGTGCGCATTGGCGAACGCCCGATCCGAGACCATCGAGTCGATCGCGAGTCGCAGCGCAGCGACCGCCGCCCCCGGTGTCGCAGCCGCGGGCGCTGCCGCGGCGCCTGCCGTCACCGCCTGCACCGGCAGCGGTGGCGCCGACGACGGCTGGGCTCCGAGCGCCGCCGCGACGCCGCACGCCAGCGTCGCGACCAGCGCCGGCCGCGCCCGGAAGCGCCACGGCGGCCCGGCCGCGCTCACGTTGCCGCCGCGGCCAGCCGCCGCGCGTCCGCCAGCTCCGCTTCCGTGTCCACGTCCATCAGGAGCACCTCGGGATCCCCGAATCGCGACAGCGCCGCGCGGTCGAGGATGGCCACCCGCACGTCGTCGAGCCAGGCCCCCGCCCGCGCGTCGCCGGCATCCAGTCGTCGCTCGAGCGCCGCGAGGCACGAGGGACGGTAGCACGCGCACAGCGGCTCCACCTCCCACCGCGACCCGGCGCGCGCACACACCGCGGCGTCGGCCGTCGCCGCCCGCTCGCGCAGCGCCCGCAGCAGCGTCGCCGGCACGAACGGCATGTCCCACGCCACCACCAGCAGGTCGTCGCCCCCCGCCGCCCGCAGCGCCGCGTGCAGCCCACCGGCGGCGCCGAGGCCGGTCTGCACGTCGCCGATCACCGGCGTGCCCGGCCGCCAGTCCCCGGCGCCGTCGTCGTTCGCCACGATCAGCACACGGTCGGCGGCGGCCTCGAGCGCGAGCGCCACATGATCGATCATCCGCCGTCCCCCGACGTCGAGCAGCCCCTTGGCGATCCCGCCAAGCCTGGACCCCGCGCCGCCGGCGAGCACCGCCCCTGTGCACCGGGTCCCGGCCACGGTCGCGTCAACTGGCGGAGCAGGACGCCGAGAGCGTGTCGTCCTCGGCCAGCGACACCTGCGCCACCCGCGGCTCGGCGCCGAGGGCCGCCTGCACGCGCTCGAGAATGAACCGCGCGAGGTTCTCCCCGGTCGGCACCAGGCGCCCCTCGCCGAACTCGGGCACGTCCAGGTTGATGTTCCGGTGGTCGAAGCGGTCGCGCACCTCGGCGGCGAGCGCCCGATCGAGGCGCTCGAGGTTCACCAGCATGCCCGTCTCCGCGTCCACCGGCCCCGTGACCGTCACGTCGCATGTGTAGGTGTGCCCGTGGAAGTTCGGGTTCGCGCAGGCCCCGAACACCTCGCGGTTGCGCGCCTCGCTCCAGTCGCCGCGCCGGTAGCGGTGCGCCGCGGCGAAGCTCACGCGGCGCGTGAGGGCCACCCGCAGCGGGGATGCCGCGTCGCTCACCGGAACAGCGTGTAGGCAGCCCCGACCTGCAGCGACCAGTTGTTCCGGTAGAAGCTGCGTGACGAACCCGCCGGGATGATGCCGGGGACGCTGCCGTTCGGCGTCCCCAGGTAGCTGGCCGGGTACGTCACGTCGTGCAGGTAGTCGTACAACTCGAGGCGCACCTGCCACCGGCGCTCCGGCGTCCACCTCACGCCGGCGCCGATTGTGAACAGGAAGCCCGTCCCGAACTCGTAGCCCCCCCGGTCGGGGCCGCTCACGAAGTCGGTGTACGCTCCCATGCCGATCGACACCACGGGCATGAAGCCGTGCCAGCTCTTCTGGCCCGTCAGGCTCGTCTCGAGTCCGGCGTCGATGAAGGTGACCGGCCAGAGAAAGCTGCCGATCCGCCGCCTGGCAAGCGTCTGCCCCGGGTCGAGCGCGGTGCGCTCGCCGAGCACCGTCAGCGCGCGAACGTAGCCGAACAGCGGGCCCGCGAAGTGGATGTCGTACCGGATCCCGAGCGACGGGCCGCCCCGCGGTGCGACCCCCGCCGGGTCCGACCCCGCGCTCATCCAGCCCGAGAGCAAGGTGAACTCGTGGTTGTATTCCATGTCGCGGAATGGGCTCAGCTCGGGGACGACCCCCACCTGCGTCACCCCCTGCGCTCCCGCCGCGGCCGTGCACAGGAGCGCGGCGAGCGCCAGCGCCAGGGGCTGCGCGAGCGAGCGCGGCGAACCGGCGCCGGCCCTGGCGGGGGCAGCCGCGCGACCGGGCGATGCGCCGGGCGCCAGGCCAGGCGTCCTCATCGGAGCGCCTCCACCAGTCGCAGGTTCGTCCCCGTCATCTCGTCCGGCTGGTCGAGGCCGAGCATCGACAGCACGGTCGGGCCGATGTCGCAGAGGGCGCCCCCCGCGCGCAAGGGCTGGTCGCCGTCGGGGTCCACGACCACCAGCGGAACGGGGTTCGTGGTGTGGGCCGTGTGCGGCCCGCCGGTCTCGGGATCGATCATGAGTTCACAGTTGCCGTGGTCGGCGGTGATGAGCAGGCGGGCGCCGGCTCGCCCGGCGCTGGCGAGCACCCGGCCCAGGCAGGCGTCGACCGTCTCGACGGCCTTGATGGTGGCCGCGAGCACGCCGCTGTGCCCGACCATGTCGCCGTTCGCGTAGTTGCAGAGGATGAAGTCGTGGCCGCGCCGCTCGATCGCACGGCAGAGCACGTCCGTCACCCCCGGGGCGCTCATCTCGGGCATCAGGTCGTAGGTCGCCACCTTCTGGCTCGGCACCAGCTCGCGCTCCTCCCCCTTGAACGGCGTTTCCTCGCCGCCGTTGAAGAAGTAGGTCACGTGCGGGTACTTCTCCGTCTCGGCGGTCCGGAACATCGTCAGGTCGGCGTCGCTCACCACCTCGCCCACGATGCGCGCCATCGATTGCGGTGCGAAGGCGACCGGGAGCCCGAACCGGGGGTCGTACACTGTCATCGTCGTCACCCCGATGCGCGGGCGGCCCGCGGTGCTGAACCCGCCGAAGTCGTGCTCGGTCAGGGCGCGCACGATCTGCCGCATCCGGTCCGACCGGTAGTTGAATCCCACCACCTGGTCGCCGTCGCGCATCGGCGCCACGGGGGCCCCGCCGCGCACGATCGTCACCGGCGTCTGGAACTCGTCGGTCACCCCCGCGTCGTAGCCGGCCTGGATGGCGGCCAGCGCGTCGGTCGCGGGAGGCGCCGTGCCGTCGACCATCGCGCGGTAGGCGAGCTCGGTGCGCCCCCACCGCTGGTCGCGGTCCATCGCATAGTAGCGACCGCTCACGCTCGCCACCTGGGCGCGCGGCCCGAGTCGCTGCTGCAGCGACGCCATGAAGGCGTGTGCCGACCGCGGCAGGGTGTCGCGACCGTCGAGGAAGGCGTGCACGGCGATCCGGGGAACGCCCCGCCGCGTCGCCAGCTCCACGAGCGCCAGCAGGTGCGCGTCGTGCGCGTGCACGCCGCCATCGCCCACGAGGCCCACGCAGTGCAGGGTGCCCCCCGCCTTCTTCACCGCCTCGCACGCCGTGGCAAGGGCCGGGTTCTGGAAGAACGAGCCGTCGCGGATCGACTCGCCGATCCGCACCAGGTCCTGCATCACGACCCGGCCCGCCCCCAGGTTCAGGTGTCCCACTTCGCTGTTCCCCATCTGCCCCTCGGGGAGCCCAACGGCCCGGCCCGACGCCTGCAGCAGCGTGCGCGGGCCGCGCGCCCACAGCCGCTCCCAGTGGGGCAGCCGGGCGAGGGCGATCGCGTTGCCCTCGCGCGCCTCGCGGTGGCCCCAGCCGTCGAGCACGATCAGTACCACCGGCCGCTTGTCGCGTGCTCCCATCTTTGATCCGCGCTGGGAAGGGACGTAGGTTTCGCGCAGCAATGTGCGCCCGTGAATGTAGCCGACCCCGCCGGGGCCTCCAAGCGAAGGTGCTGGCCGCCGCGACCCTGCTCGCCGTCGCCGCTCCCCTGCGTGCGCAATCGCTCGTCGCGCAGCGCGACGTCGAGTTGCGCGGCGAGCCCCGCGGCGGTGCCCTCGGCACCCTCCGCGGCGGCGCCACCGTGCGCCGACAGGAGGCGCGAGCCGGGTATACCCGCGTCATCGTCGAGGGGTTCGTCGAAGGGCGCCTCCTCGGCGGCCGGAAGGGCAAGTACCCGCTGTCCGTGAAGGCCGCCGCCGCCACCCTGCGCGCCGCCCCCTCGGCCGATGCCGCCGTGACGGCCGAGTTGCCGGGCGGCGTCGGTCTCGCCCTTGTCAGTCGCGGCGCCGCCTGGGTCAAGGTTCGCCGCGGCGCCTGGGTCGCGTCGGCTGCGTTCAGCAGGGACAACGCGGCGGCGCCCGCCGGACGGCCCGTCGCGGTCGCCCCACCCACCGCCACGCCGCCGCAGTCCGCTCCTGCCCCGGCGCCCACCGCCGCGGTCGCCACGGCCGCGAGCACTGTCGCCGGTCCGGTGCCCGAGGGGACGCTGGTGTCCGGCAAGCCGGTCGAATTGCGCCAGTCTCCCGACGGCGGAAGCCTCGCCACCATCAAGCCCGGCGCCGCGCTCACGCCGCTGGCGCGGGAGCGGGGCTGGGTGCGGGTGCGAGTCGAGGGCTGGGTGCCCGAGTCCGGCGTCGTGCCCGCCGACACCGCGCTGCGCACCGGGCTCTCCGCCGCCGATCTGCGCGCCGACCCGCTCGGCACGCGCGGCCGGGTGGTCCGCTGGGACGTGGAGGTGATCTCCTTTCACACCGCCGACCCGCTGCGCCGTGACCTGACCGCCGACGAGCCCTACCTCCTCGCCCGCGGGCCAGCGCGCGAGAATGCCCTCCTGTACCTCGCCCTGCCGCCGTCGCTCGTCGCCCAGGCCAGGGCCCTCCCGCCGCTCGGCGCCATCATCGTCACCGCCCGCGTTCGCACCGGCCGCAGCGACCCGATCGGGGTCCCCGTGCTCGACGTCATGTCCCTGTCCAGGCGGTGACCCCATGACGACGCCGGGTGGCGCCGGGGCTGGAACTCCCGCGCCGGCGCAGGTGCCGGCGGCCGGCGCGCCCGTGTCCACGCGTCCGGCGCTCCGCCCGGCGCTCCTTGCCGCGGTCGCGCTGGTGGTTCTTGGTGGCGACGCATGGCTCGTGCAGCGCCTGATCGCGGTGCGGGCCGAGGCGCACCAGGCGCGCGTCGATGCCTACGGGGTCGACGGCGCGGCGACCGACGCCGCGATGGCGGCGCAGAAGGCCCGGCTGCAGGCCATTCTCGACCGCGTGCGCGCCGAGGCCGCCGCCGATCGCGGCCTGCACCTGAGCATCGAGGTCGACTCGGGGACGGTCACGCTGGAGCGCGACGGGCTTGTGCTGCGCACCATGGATGCCGACATCGGGCCCGAGTCGCTCGTCGGCACTCCCCCCGACACGCAGCGCCTCGCCGCGCCCCGCGGCGTGCGCACCGTGCAGAGGATCGTGGCGAAGGGCGCGACGTTCGAGCTGCCGGCGTGGCTCTACCGCGAGCGCGGAATCGAGGCGCCCGCGGACCGGCGGGTGAAGGGCGCCCTCGGCGCTGGCGCGGCATTTCTCGACGGCGGTGCGGTGCTGTACGCCATGCCCGCCGAGGGGCCGCTCGCCGACTCGCTCTATGTCTGGCCCGGCGCGATCCGGATCTCCCCCGCCGACCTCAAGGCGGTGCTGCCCAACCTCAAGCCTGGCGTCAAGGTGTACCTCTACTGATGCCCGACGATTCGCTGACCCCGCCCGACCCGGCAGCGCCGGCGCCCGGGTCCACGCCCCTGTCCGGCCTGGAGCGCCTGCTCGCCGGGGCGCTCGCGGTCGCGGCGCTTGCCATGCCGGTGCTGCTCTACCTCCTGCGCGTGAACGAGGGCGACCTGCGCGGGGCGCGGCGCAGGCTGGACGAGGCGCGGGCGTCGCTCAGGCGCGCCGAGGAGAGCGCGGGCGTGTACGGCGACACGACCAGGGCCGCGATCGCCGCCAGCGAGAAGAGCGTTCCCGATACCCAGCCCTACATCGTGGTGTCGATCGCCGAGAATCGCCTCTGGTACAAGCTCGGCGATTCGGTGCTGTTCACCACGCGCGTCGCCACGGGCACCGGCAAGACCCTCAAGCGTCCGGGAGGGAAGGAGTACCGGTTCGAGACGCCGCGCGGTCGCCTCAAGGTGGAACGGAAGGAAGTCGAGCCGGCCTGGGTGCCGCCCGACTGGCACTACCTCGAGTTCGCCAAGAAGAAGAAGACGCGCACGGTGAAGCTCGACCCGAAGAAGGAACTCCGGCTCAGCGACGGGAGCTCGATCGCGGTGCTCGGCCACGACGTCGTGAAGCGGCTCCCCGGCGGCGAAGTCGTCACCTACGCCGTCAAGGAGGGGCACGAGATCATGGCGGATGGACGCATCCTCATCCCGCCCCTCGGCACCAACCAGCGGAAGTACCTCGGGGTGCTCGGCGCGTTCAGGTTGTACATGGGCGACGGCTACGGCATTCACGGCACCGACGTGCCGACGTCGATCGGCACGCAGGCCAGCCACGGCTGCGTACGGGTGCGCAACGAGGACATCGAGACCCTGTACCAGATCGTGAAGGTCGGCACCCCGGTGTTCATCTACTAGCGCCCGCCGGCGCCGAGCGGCGCCGGGAGCGCTCACCCTCGCTCGCCGGAGTGCCTCGCGCTCGGTCAGTGTGGGGTCACGCCGTGGGCGGGTTTTCGCACGGGGGATGCGCTAGCCCCAAGTCCGGCCTATATTTGCGAGTTCATTCGATTCGGGCGGCCTCCCGGTGTGACGCACCGCACGCCGCGCGGGATGGGTCGTCGCCATCCTCGCCGTCGCCCACCGGCCGAACCTCGGCTTGAAGGGCCGCTCGACCGCATCGCCGCTCGTCGCAACGATCCGTCGTCCCCGATTGTCTGATTCTCCGCATGCCGACTTCCACTCGCTCACTCCGCCCTCTTCGCCTGCGCCGCGCCCTCGGGCTCGCGGTGTTCGCCGCGGCGTCGGCGCTGCCGGCAACGGCCCGGGGACAGGTGATCGAGGGAGCCGGGGCCATCGCGGTCCCGGTCGACTCGGGCGAGCTTCGGGCCATCACCGACTCGCTGGCGGGCAGGAGCGGCAAGCTCCGCATGCGCCTCTTCAGCAGCAGCCGCGGCCTGACGATCCCGATCCTCTCCCGCCTTTTCGGCGAGCGCGCCGTTTCCACGCCGGGCATCCACCCGATGCGGGACTCCAGCGTCCAGCAGCCGGTGAAGCTCATCACCGTGCTGCCCTTCAGCGAGAAGACCGGCGCCAAGATCGGGGCCTACCGCATGGGGTTCTGGCCGGCCGAGAAGAAGAGGGTGCGCGGCCCGGCCTACACCAACCCCGAAGGGTTCATCGAGGTCACGCCGGACAACGTCGACCAGCCGATCTCGGAGCACTTCCGGCTCGGCGATTTCGTCACGCACAACCAGGCCGACGTCTGGCCCAAGTACATCGTCCTCCGCGAGGAACTGGTCGACAAGCTCGAGCTCGTGCTGGCCGAGCTGCGCGCCCGCGGCATCAACACGGCGGGCGTGCGCGTCATGTCGGGCTTCCGCACGCCGGAATACAACGCGCAGGGCGTGGGGCCGCGGCGGGGCGGGCGGGCCCGCGACAGCCGGCACCAGTTCGGGGACGCCGCCGACGTCATCATCGACAGCGACGGCGACGGCCGGATGGACGACCTGAACCGCGATCGCAAGATCAACGCGAAGGACAACCAGGTCATCCTCGACGCCGTCAATCGCGTCGAGCAGTCCCACCCCGAGCTCGTCGGCGGCTTCGGGGTGTACCGGGGCACCCGCCAGCACGGCCCCTTCGTGCACATCGACGTGCGGGGCGACAAGGCGCGCTGGTCCGGGGCGATTCCGCGCCTGGCCAAGGGGCGCGCCAAGAAGCCGGTCGTCAAGAAGCCGGTTGCGACCTCCACGAGCGCACGGGGCGGTGCCAGGCCGGGCGCCGCCAGCACGCCGAAAGCCGCTCCCGGCAAGTCCGGGAAGTGATCCGTCGGCTCGACGCGCGCCGGCTCCTTCGGCGCGCGCGACCTTGGTCGCGCACCGCCGCCGCCCTCGGCGTGCTGCTGGCCCTTGCCCTCGCCGGCGCCAACGTGCAGGTCACTCCGCTCCGCGCCGCGACGCAGCGCCTGCGCGCCCGCGTGCTGGCCAGCGCCGCGCCCACCCCCAACCTGTTCGGTGCCAGCGGCGAGGTCCGCGTCCGCTTCGCGCGGCCCGAGAGCGCGCTCGAGTTCCCGCTCGTCGTGAGCGGCGACCCCTCGCAGCTCGAGTACGAGTGGCTCCCCCTCGGCGACTCCCTCGCCTTCGCGCCGCCCCGTGTCCTCGAGGGAGCCGACGTGGTCACCCCCGACCGGCCGGGCTTCTACCGCCTCGCCCTGGTGGCCGACGGCCAGCGCCGGATGGTCAATGGCGTGACGGTGGGCGTGCTCGTGCCGTTCGAGGAGAAGCAGGGGCGGACCCTCAACGGCTACCGCATGGGCACCTGGCGTGGCGAGCGCGACCGCGTGCACGAGGTGCCCAGCGGATTCCTCGAGGTGCGCGAGAGCGACGTCGACCGGCCCCTGACGCGGCACCTGCGCGTCTCCGACTTCCTCACCCACGACGGGCAGGCGCAGTGGCCCCGCTACATCGCGGTCGACGGCCGGCTCCTCGACAAGCTCGAGCTCGTGCTCGAGGTGCTCGAGCAGGCCCAGGGCGCGATGCGCGTCGGTGCGGGCGCCCCCCGCTTCGCGATCGAGGTGCGCTCCGGGTTCCGCACCCCGTACCACAACGCGCGGGTTCCCGGCTCGGCGCGCGACAGCCGCCACCAGTTCGGCGAGGCGGCCGACGTGCAGGTCGACGTCGACCGCGACGGGCGCTTCACCCTCAAGGACCTCCGCCGCGTCGTCAAGGCGATCGAGACGGTCGAGCGGGAGCATCCCGACCTGCAGGGCGGCCTCGGCCTGTACACGAGCCGCCGCCACGGCGCGCCGTACGTCCACATGGACGTTCGCGGCGACCGGGTGCGCTGGCGCGCCTGAGCCGGCACGCACCGCCGGCCACCCCGATGGCGGAACCCGCGGCAGCGGCGCAACGTACGGAAGGGGCAGGCCCTTCCCATTCGTGAGCGCCACGTGAACGAACACCTCCGCGACCGGCTCCTCCGCAAGCTCGACACCCTCAGCGACGAACGCGGCTACCAGGCCCTCGACTACATCGAGTTCCTCGAGGCGCGCTATGCCACCAGGCCCGAGGCGCCGATGACCATCCTCGGCAAGTTCACCGACGGGGTCGAGGACACGCTGCGCGCCGGCAAGGTCAGCGCCAAGGCGATCGGCGAGACCATGTCGCTCCTCAACAAGGCCGTGGGCGTGCTCAATGGCGCCGCGGCAGCCGGCAAGAGCGTGGCGAGCGACCTGAAGGGTACGGCCAGCCGCGTCGTCACCGGGGCGAGCGCGGCCGCCTCGGCCGCGGTCGCGGCGGCCAGCGCCGCTGCCACCGGCGCCCCGCCGGCCGCCGGCCAGCCGGCCGCCGGGACCGCCGCGGCGCCGTCGGCCG